>CADCFG010000004.1 GCA_902800625.1 uncultured Eubacteriales bacterium
CAAGATCATCGACGATTGACAGTGTCAATGACAATTGCTGCCGCGAGGTAGCGCCATCCGCCCGCCCCGTAGATTATGGGGCGGGCGTCTGTGTATCTGTGAATTGAGCCCGCCCGGCGATGCGGGGTCAGCGAGGATCGGGATTTCGTAAATGCTCTTGTAAGGGCGGCGCAACGCCGCCCCTACAGAAGATTATGCGCCAACCAAAAGCCTCCCCACCGCAGTGGGGAGGTGGCGCGAAGCGCCGGTGGGGCACCCCTATCCAGGACTGTCCCATTCCTCGCTGCTCCCAATCACGGGGCGGCCTGCCGAGTCGTGAATTGAAGCGAGCGGCTCGGCGCGTGGTGCCGAACGCGAAGCTTCACTGAACAGCGAGCGCAGGCCGCCAAAAAAGAGCGCTCCACGGTTTCCCTTATAACAATCACATTGGGAACCGTGGAACGCAATTATAATGGCATATAACGCAAATGCGGCGCGTCCGGAAGGGCGCGCCGCATCATTTTCACTCCACCACCTTGATGGTGATGGTCGCTTTTTTCTTGTTTCCGGTCTTGACAGTAATCTTGGCTGTGCCCTTTTTGCGTGCGGTGACCAGGCCGTTCTTGTTCACGGTGGCGCACTTCTTCTTGGAGCTGGTCCAGGTGAACGTGCTCTTGGCGGTGGCCGGGTTGAGGACGGGGTTCAGCTGGACGGTCTCGCCCTCGTGAAGCGTGATCGGCCCCGTCTCGGCAAAGTGTACGCCATGGGGCTTGTTGACGGCCAGTACCTTCACGGTCACGGTGGCCTTCTTGTCGTTGGAGCTCGTGACGGTGATCTTCGCCGTGCCCTTTTTACCAGCGGTGACCAGGCCCGAGGGGCCTACGCTGGCGACGGATGCCTTGCTGGACTTCCAGGTCAGCCCGTCGGCGGCGACGGCGGGCTCCACGCTGGCGTTCAGCTGCAGGGTGTCGCCCTTGCAGATGTAGACCGTGCCCTTGCGATCCAGGGACAGCTTGTCGGCGGCCAGGGGATCCACGGAGTTCACCACCACGCTGGCCTTGACGCCGTTGGAGGCGGTAACGGTGATGGTGGCCTCGCCGTGGCCCACGGCGGTGAGCAGACCCTTGGAGCTCACCTTCACCCGCTTGGTCTTGCTGGACTTCCAGGTCAGCTTGGTGTTGGCCTTCTCCGGCTCGACGGTGCATTTCAGCTGCAGCTTCTCGCCCTTGTTCAGCGTGATCGGGCCGGCCTGATCCAGCACCAGCGACTTCACCTTCGGCGACGCGGGGATCGACGGTGTCACGCTCGTGCCGGCCTTGCCGCCCAGCACGCTGGTGATGCGCTTGTCGTTCACGCCCTTGTGGATGATGACCTTGCTGCCGCAGGCTACGTTGTCGCGTATCCACTTGGCGTTGTACACCTCCAGCCGGATGCAGCCGTGGGAGGCCTTGTGGCCCAGCTTGCTCAGCGTGCTTCTCATCAGGCTGTTGTCATTGCGCTTGGAAAACAGCACCGAGTGGAAAAAGTAACCGCCGGTGATGCGCACAGCCCACTTCACGTAGACGTTGCCAAACAGGCTCCACTCGCTGCGGTTGGTGCCGCTCTTGGGCAGCTTGAAGGTGCCCAGCGGCGTGGGCGTGGCGTTGGTGCCCGTGGAACACTTCCAGCGGTGTACCACGCTGTTGTCCGCGGTTGAGTAGATGGTGACGCGCTGGTTGTTCACGTCCACGCCGATCCAGTAGGGCAGGGGAGCAGGCTCGGACGGGGTCTGCGTCTCTCCCTCGGCGCGGGCAACGGCGACGGCGGGCGTCAGCGTCATCGCCAGCATCAGCATTGCCAGCATCAGGGCAAGGATCTTGAGATATTTCATGCAAAGGGCTCCTTCGTGACAAAAATATGCCAAAAATATGAAATCCTGATACAATTATATCAATATTATGTGCAAAAGTCAATATAAAAAGGGCGGTCACGGAGTCGCGACAGCCCTTCATTAGAGTTAATCTTACGCGATGTCGATATTCTCGCCCTTCAGGCCGATGTGGGCGCCGGTCTTGGCTTCGGCGGAGTCGGGATGGGCCAGCAGCCACTTGTTGCGGGCGGTCATCCACTTGTCCTCTTCGTTGGCGGGCTCGTAGTCGGGCTTTTCGGTATTGGTGCCCTTGGGCAGCACCACGGCCACGCGGAAGCCGTCGGCGGCGCTGACGTGGCAGGGGGCGTAGTGCAGCGTGGTGGCGTACACCTCAACGACCACGCCTGCGGGTACGCGGAAGGCCTTGACCAGGGACGTATCCAGCACGCCGTCGACGATCTGGTCCTCCTTGGCCAGCAGCAGCACGAAGTCGTGGGTGCCGATGTTCACCTCGCTGTCGCGATGGTACTCCAGGCAGTTCAGCTTGGTGTTGTGGCCCCAGCACATGCCCAGCTGAATGGGCATGCCGCCGTAGGCGCGGTCGCGCAGCGGTTCAAAGATGGCGCAGGCCTCCAGGCTGTCGATGCCGGGCTCGTAGGCGGTGCCCTCCGGCAGGTCGATCTTCATCATGGCTTCCTGCAGCTCCTTCGTGTCGTAGCCCTGAAGCACCTGGCCATAGGGCTTGAATTCGGCGTCGTAGATGGAATGGATCTTCATGGATATGCCTCCCTGTCGTTTTATTGGCTGCTTTTAGGATACTCTTGTTTGGGGCGGCTGTCAATATAAACATGGACAAACCGCACGAGATGATGTATAATATAGATTAGTTTATTATGCTCCCAAGGAGTGCGGCAAATGGTATTTTCCAGCATCGAATTCCTGTTTTACTTCCTGCCGGTGGTGCTGATCGGCTATTACATCCTGAAGCGCTGGCGCAAGGCGGCCAACGTGTTCCTGTCGGTGATGAGCCTGGGCTTCTATGCCTTCGGCGCGCCCAAGTTCTTCCCGATCATGATGGCCTCCATCGTGATGAACTGGCTGTTCGGCCTGTGGGTGGACAGAGCTCGGGACAACAAAAAGCAGGCCAAGCTGGCGCTCACGCTGATGGTGGTTTTCAACCTGGGGCTGCTGGGCGTGTTCAAGTATTTGATGTTCCTGATGAACAGTCTGAACGCCTGGTTCAGCCTGCGCCTGCCCGTGCCGCAGATCACGCTGCCCATCGGCATATCCTTCTTCACCTTCCAGGCCATGAGCTATGTGATTGACGTGTACCGCGGCGACGGCAAGGTGCAGAAGAACCTGATCAACGTGTGCCTGTACATCTCTTTCTTTCCGCAGCTGATCGCCGGCCCCATCGTGCGCTACCAGACCGTGGCGGACGAGATCCAGAACCGCCGGGAGAACCTGGACGACTTCATCGAGGGCACCCAGCGCTTCATGAAGGGCTTTTGCAAGAAAATGCTGCTGGCCAACAACCTGGGCCTGCTGGTGGATACCGCCTTTGCGCTGGAGACCAGCGAGCTTTCCGTGGTCAGCGCGTGGCTGGCGGCCTGCGCTTACCTGATGCAGGTGTACTACGACTTCTCCGGCTATTCCGACATGGCCATCGGCCTGGGCCGCATGTTCGGCTTCCACTTTCTGGAGAACTTTACCTATCCCTTCATCTGCAAGAGCGTGGGCGAGTTCTGGAAGCGCTGGCACATCTCCCTGGGCAGCTGGTTCACCGACTATCTGTACATCCCCCTGGGCGGCAGCCGCGTGAAGACACCCCGTCTGGTGTTCAACATGATGGTGGTCTGGACGCTCACCGGCCTGTGGCACGGCGCGGCCTGGACCTACTTCCTCTGGGGCATGGGCTTCGGCATCTTCCTGGTGGTGGAGCGCCTGACCGGCATGGGCAAGTGGATGAGCAAGCACGCCATCGGCCACTTCTACGCCATGTTCGTGGTGGTGACCATCACGGTGATGATCCGCTCGGATAATCTGCACGTGGCGCGCATATTCTATGGATCGATGTTCGGCCTGGGCGGCGCGCCGCTGTGGAACGGCCTGACCAATGCCTTCCTGCGGGAGTACGGCCCGTTCCTGGCCGCGGGCGTTCTGTTCAGCCTGCCGGTGCCGGAATTCCTGCGCGACCGGCTGCACGTCTCCCCGAACCTGATCAAGGTGGTGGGCGCTGCGGCGCTGCTGGGCCTGACGTTCATTTCCATCAGCTATGTGGCGGTGGGCAGCTACAATCCGTTTATTTATTTTAATTTCTGAGGGAACAGGGAGTAGGGAGCAGGGAGTAGGGAGTAGGAAAAGCTGCTGGCACAATCCACTCCACACTCCACACCCCAAACTCTCAATGCTTCTCTCATCGGAGGCTATATGAAGCAGATCATTGAAGCCCTTTCCGCTTTCGCCCGACCCGACCAGATCCTGTTGAATGAGCCCATGTCCCGGCACACCACGTTCCGCGTGGGCGGGCCGGCAGACTTGGTGTTCCTGCCGGAGAGCGGCGAACAGGTGGCGGCGGCGTTGAAGGCGGCGCAGAGCGCGGGTGTTCCCGCTTATGTGATCGGCAACGGCTCCAACCTGCTGGTGAAGGACGGCGGCATCCGTGGTCTGGTGATCGTACTGGGCGAGGGCATGAGCGCCGTCAGCCGGGAGGGGAACACCATCACCGCCCAGGCGGGAGCGTCCCTGGCCAGGGTGGCGGCGTTTGCCCAGAGCGAGGGCCTTTCCGGGCTGGAGTTCGCCTCCGGCATCCCGGGCACCCTGGGCGGCGGCTGCGCCATGAACGCCGGGGCCTACGGCGGCCAGCTGTCCGACTGCCTGGTCGATGCCCAGGTGCTGATGGGCGGCGAGGCGCGCACGCTGTCGGCCGCTGAGATGGAGATGGGCTATCGCACGACCCGGCCCCTGCGGGAGGGTGGCGTGGTGCTGTCGGCCCGGTTCGCGCTGACAGCGGACGACCCTGGGGCCATCGGCGCTCGGATGAAGGAGCTGAACGCCCGCAGGCGTGACAAGCAGCCGCTGAACTATCCCAGCGCGGGCAGCACCTTCAAGCGCCCGGAGGGCCATTTCGCCGGGGCGCTGATCGAAGGCGCGGGCCTGAAGGGCCGAAGCGTCGGCGGCGCGCAGGTCAGCGAGAAGCACGCCGGGTTCATCATCAATACCGGCAATGGCACCGCCGCGGACATCCTGGGCCTGATCCGCCTGGTGCAGGACGAGGTGCGGGATAAGTACGGCGTGGAGCTGGAGACGGAAGTGCGGATCATCGGAGAGGACGCGTAGATCATGTCGTTTGCATCGGACGTGCGGGGCGAGCTGGCCCGGCAGAACGTGACGGATGCCTGTTGCGCGAGAAGCGAGTTGACCGCGGCGCTGCTCTGTGGCGGGGGCATCGCCTGGCGCGGACGCGGGCGCTACGCGGCGTCGATCACGGCGGGGGAGGCCTCCACCGTGCGACGCTACTTCGCCATGCTCAAGCAGTTCTACGGCATCATCGGCCAGATCCGCACGCTGTCCGGCGACGCGCTGAACAACCAGACCCGCTACCAGCTGGCCGTGGCAGACGAGGACGCGACAAAGCTGCTGGAGGCGCTGGGCCTGCTGGACGAGGCAGGGCTGTTCGGCCTGCGGGCCGTGCCGCCGGAGGAGACGGTGCGCTTCGCTTGCTGCAAGAAATCGTTTGTGCGCGCGGCCTTTCTGATGTGCGGCGCGGTGAGCCATCCGGACAAGGGTTATCACATCGAAATCGCCGCGCCGAGCGAGGACCTGGCGGCGTTTATCGCCCGACAGCTTCAATATTTTGAGATAAATGTTAAAAACACGTGCAGAAAATCAAAATATGTGGTATACTTGAAGCGCGCCGAGGGCATCTCGGACATGCTCTCGCTGCTGGGGGCCAGCGGCGCGATGCTGGCGTTTGAGAACGTGCGGGTGAAGAAGGAAGTCAGCAACCGGGTCAACCGGCAGATGAACTGCGACAACTCCAACATCAACCGCGCCGTCAGCGCCGCCGAGGCCCAGATCCGGGACATCCGATTCATCGATTCCGAGATCGGCCTGGACAAGCTGCCCAGGAGCCTGCGGGACATGGCCATCGCCCGGCACAACAACCCGGAGATGCCCCTGGCGGAGCTGGGGGAACAGCTGGACCCGCCGCTGGGCAAGAGCGGCGTGAACGCGCGGCTGCGGCGGCTGACGGAGTTGGCCGCGAAGCTGCGCAGCGGGGAAGACGTGGATTTATAGTATACTGGAGGGACTGAAATGGTACGCATGGAAGCCGTCTTTCAATGCGGCGACGGCATGACGCCGGACGTGGCGGCGAAGCTGACCGCCATCGCTGAAAAATACGACGCGAAGCTGGAAATGGAGCGCGGGGACAAGCGGGTGCTGCTGGATTCGCTGATCGGCATACTGTCCGTGCCCTGCCGCCGGGGCGATCGGTTGACGATCCTCGCCGACGGCGTGGACGCACAGGCCGCCGCCGAGGCCATCGCCGCGGCGCTGGAGTAAAAAGAAAGACTGAAGGGCCTATGCCATTCAGTCAGGAAAGATTCTTCGACTTCGGCTTCGCCCTCGCTCAGAATGACAGCAGTATGATTTGTGTCATCCTGAGCGAAGCGATAGCGCAGTCGAAGAATCTTTTTATCTTCCTGTCTATATGACAATGGACTGAAACGCCTCCTTTCTGCCGGTCACGGCTCCCGCCGTACCCCCGGGAACGTCACGATTACCCGCACGCAGCCGTCCGCTTCTTCCACCTGGCTGGTGACGGGCACGCCGATGGCCTTCAGCTGGCGCACGGTGTCCATCAGGGCGTTGATGACGATGCGGTTGTCCCGCAGGATGGGGGAGAGCCGCGGCCGTGTCCGGGGCTTCGCTGCGCGCCGGTCAACGAGCCCCTCCAGCTGCTTCACGCTCAGCCGCTGTTCCGCCGCCTGCCGGGCCAGCTCCAGCTGCCGCGCCTCGCCCTGGGCCCCCAGCAGCGCCCGGGCATGGCGCTCCGAGAGGCCCGCCTCACGTACCAGGCTCTGCACCCGCTCCGGCAGCTTCAGCAGCCGCAGCCGGTTCGCCAGCGCCGACGGGCTGCAGGACAGGCTCATGGCCAGCTGCTCCTGGGTGATGCTCCGGCTGTCCAGGATGCGCCGGCAGGCCGCGGCCACGTCCAGGAAGTGCAGATCCTCCCGTTGCAGGTTCTCAACCAGCGCGATCAGCGCGAGGTCGTCCTCGCCGCCCGTGAGCACGATGGCCTCCGCCCACTGCCGCCCCAGCAGCTTCAGTGCCCGCAGCCGCCGCTCCCCGGCCACCAGCAGGTACTGCCCGCCGCCCTCGGCTTGCACCAGCAGCGGCGACAGCAGCCCGTGCAGCCGGATGGACTGGGCCAGCGCCTCGATGGACTCGGCGGGGAAGTCCCGCCGGGGCTGGTCGGGGCCGGGATGGACGCTGCGCACCGGCACGCGGCTCAGGTGGCGGCCGGGCAGGGGCTGGACGCTTTGCGACTTGAACAAGGGCGATCCCTCCGGGCAAAGTATTGCACACTTTATATATTCGCCCGGGCCCGCGAATAATCTGCGTTTGGGCACAAAAAAAGGAACTCGCGAGAGTTCCTAAAATATCCCGTAAGTGCCGTCTGCCGCTGCTTTTTCACCCGCCGCTCAGGCAGGGCGGAGACCTGCGGCTGCTTGCTGCCTTCCACTGCGAAGGAGGCTTGGCATCTGCATACCGACCCGGAATCCTTTTTTGAATCTGTGGGTAATAGCATTGACTAACGCACACCCCAGGATAAGTTCGCCTTGAACTGTCTCTATTATAACGGCTGGGCGGGGGAAAGTCAATGCCGTTTTGCAAATTTCGTGCGTTTTGTTTAACATGCACAAAGGGCGCTACCCGAAGGCAATCAGGTCGATCTCCGGCCGCACGCCCACGCGCCACGGGATCCGGCTGGCACCCACGCCCTTGCTGACCAGCAGCTTCATGCCGTCTGTCTCGAACAGACCCGCCGACGCCAGCGCCGCCATGTTCCGGGGGAACACGCGCTCAAAGCCCACGGTGAAGGGCGTGATGCCCAGCAGGTTGAACTGGCCGCCGTGGGTGTGGCCGGAGAGCATCAGGTCGCAGCTTGTCTCCGGCATGCAGGGGAAGTGGGACAGCAGGATCCTGTAGACGCTGCCCGAGGCCATCTCCGGGAACAGCCCCGTGTATTGCGGCGCGCCGTATTTGCGCTCGTCCACGCCGCTGATGACCAGTCGCCCGCCGTTCAATTCGATGCGCGCTGCCGCGTTCACCAGCAGCTTCATGCCCCGGCGCTTCATGGCCCTTGAAAGCTCGTGGGCGCTCTCCCAGGCCTCGGCGTCGTTGTTGCCCAGGCAGGCGAAGGCGCCCAGCGGGGGTCGGAGGGCATCCATCGCGTCCAGCAGCCGCAGCGCGTCCTCCCGCTTGTCGGCGAAGTCGCCGCCCAGCAGCAGGATGTCCGGCGCGAGGGCCGCGAGCTTTTCCACAAAGGCGCGTATGGCCCCGTCCGGCGTGTCCGGCCGCACGTGGGTGTCCGTGACGAACAGCGCCTTCACACCGCGCATGAAGGCAGGAGCGTCCTCGATGCGCCACTGATGCACGTCGCAGTCCAGCCGGTCGCAGCGGCGCAGATACAGGTCCGGGCGGGAAAAGCGCTGCAGCATACTATTGCACCAGCAGCGCCGAGCCGATGACCCCGGCCCGATCGCCCAGCTCCGCCGGGATGAATTTCGCCGGGAACTTCTGGTCGATCAGGGAGTGGTGGCGGTAGGAGGCGATCATCCGGTCGGTGAACCGGTGGCCCAGCTTGGTGATGCCGCCGCCGTAGATGAAGACGTTGATGTCGAAGATCTGGTTCAGGTTGTGGAACATGCGGCCCAGGTACTCCGCGCCGCGGTTCACCACCTCCAGCGCCAGCGGGTCGTTCATCGCCAGCGCCCGGCCCACGGCCACCATGTCCACGTTGGACAGGGTGCCGGCGTAGTCCAGGATGCGGCTCTCCTCGCCCTCCTTGATGCGGTCCATGGCGTAGCGGGCCATGTAGAAGCCGGAGGAGATGGAGTGCACGCAGCCGGTCACGCCGCAGCTGCAGGGATAGCCGATGGAATCGGAGATCAGCGTGTGGCCGATCTCGCCCGCCATGCCGTGCATGCCCCTGAACAGCTGGCCGTTCAGGATCAGCGCGCCGCCGATGCCGGTGGCCAGCACGGCGTAGATCAGGTTGTCGCAGCCACGGCCCGCGCCGTAGCGGTGCTCCGCCAGGGCGGCCACGTTGGCGTCGTTGTCCACGAACACCGGCACCTCCAGCCGCTTTTCCAGCATTTCCCGCACGGGCTGCTCGTTCAGGGCCACAAGGTTCGCGCTCTCCAGCGTCATGCCGCGCTTGAAATCCACATAGGAGGGGAAGGCCGCGCCCACGCCCTTCAAGTCCAGCATTGAAAGCCCTGCCTTTTCCACCAGGTTCTTCACCTGCTGGGACAGGTAGTCCATCATCTCGATGGCAGTGCCGTCCTTGTCCGTGGAGTACTTCGTCTCCGACACCAGCTGCATCCTGCCGTCGAACAGCCCCAGCTTGATGCTGGTGCCGCCCACGTCGATGCCGATCACATAGTCGCGCATAAATCCAACCTCCGGTTGTTAGAGTTCAGAGTTTAGAGTTCAGAGTTTAGAGTAAGACAGCTATTATCTTAACTCTAAACTCTTAACGCTTAACTCTATACGTTTATGGTTCCCATCTCCACCGCTTCATACGCCGCGAGTATGGGGTCGACCACGGTCGTCAGGAACCGCTCGGTCTGCTCCTCGGCACGGCCGGTGTACTTCTCCGGGGCCAGCAGCGCAGTGAGGCTCGCGCCGTCCAGCGGGAAGGCCGGGTCGGCGGCGATGCGCTCCATCAGGTCGCTCTCCAGGCCCTCCGCCTTCATGCGGCCCGCCGCGGCCTGGCTGTGCACGCGCACGCGCTCGTGGATCTCCTGCCGGTCCGCGCCGTTCTTCACGGACTCCATGATGATGTCCTCGGTGGCCATGAAGGGCAGGTTCTCCATCACGCGCTTCTCGATCATCTTCGGGTAGACCACCATGCCGTCCGCGATGTTGGCGTACAGCTCCAGCACCGCGTCGGTGGCCAGGAACGCCTCGGGCAGGGACAGGCGGCGGTTGGCGGAGTCGTCCAGCGTGCGCTCGAACCACTGGGTGGCGGCGGTCATGCTGGCGTCGGAATACAGGGCCATCACGTGCCGCGACAGCGCGCAGATGCGCTCAGAACGCATGGGGTTGCGCTTGTAGGCCATGGCCGAGGAGCCGATCTGGCTCTTCTCAAAGGGCTCCTCCACCTCGCGGAAGGACTGCAAAAGCCGCAGGTCCTGGGCAAACTTGTAGGCGCTCTGGGCGATGCCGGACAGCGCCCCCAGCACCCGGGAATCCAGCTTGCGGGGATAGGTCTGGCCGGACACGTCGAACACGGCGGTCATGCCCATCTTCTCGGCGATGCGCCTTTCCAGCTCGTCCACCTTCGCGCCGTCGCCCTCGAAAAGCTCCATGAAGCTGACCTGCGTGCCCGTCGCGCCGCGGTTGCCCAGCAGCTTGAGGCTGGACAGCGCGAAATTGACCTCCTCCAAATCCATCGTCAGATCCTGCATCCAAAGGGTGGCGCGCTTTCCAACGGTGGTCAGCTGGGCGGGCTGCAGGTGGGTGTAGCCCAGGCAGGGAAGCCCCTTGTATTCCCAGGCGAATTTGCGAAGCCTGCGCAGCACCTCCACCAGCTTCTTGCGGATCAGGATCAGTGCGTCGCGCAGCATTAGAATATCGGCGTTATCGGTGACATAGCAACTGGTCGCGCCCAGGTGGATGATACCCCGGGCGTTCGGGCACACGTCGCCGTAGGCGTGCACATGGGCCATCACGTCGTGGCGCACCCGGGCCTCGTGCCGGGCGGCGTTTTCATAGTCGATATCCTCGATGTGCTCCTTCAGCTCGTCCACCTGCGCCTGGGTCACGGGCAGGCCCAGCTCCATCTCGCTCTCCGCCAGCGCGATCCAAAGCCTGCGCCAGGTGGTGAACTTGCGGTCGGGGGAGAAGATGTACTGCATCTCCTTGCTCGCGTAGCGGGAATTCAGCGGGGATTCGTAAGTGATCTTGTTCATGATGCCTCCTGGGATTTTGCTTTGTGGAACATGAAAATGGTATCAGCGGTTTACAGCGCTTTGGACAGCAGCCACCAGGCCTCTTTCTCATACTCCGGCTGATCGTTTTCGTCCATGCCACAGGGATCGTAGTGGCAGTCCTTCACCTTTTCGGTGAATCCGAAGCGTCGATAGAGCCTTATATTCTGCGGCTTGTCAGCGCCGACGCCGATGGTCGCGGTGCGGAATCCCAGCTCTTTCAATTCCGCAAGCGCTGTATGCATCAACCTGCTGCCAAGTCCCTGCCCGCGGTAGCCTTCCTGCACCCGAAACGCGCACAGATAGGCGGTGCTTACTCCGTCGGCAAAATCCTTGTCGTCCAGGTTCAGGAAAACATACAGTTCTCCAATCAATTCTCCGCCTTCGTCTACCGTCCAGAAGACGGCGTTTCCGGAAGCGATATTGCGGTAGTAGAACCTCGCGTTGGGTGAAGCGGTTTCGACGTCTGAAAAGCCCCAGAGCCGCAGCATTTCCTCAGCGGTCGCTTTGCGTATCAACATGGTTGTTCTTCCAAACGGATCAGCGAATGATCAGCGCTTCGCGCTCAGCGCCGACGGAGACATACTTGATGGGGCAGCCCACCCTTTCCTCGATGAACAACACATAGTCCCGGGCTTCCTTCGGCAGCTCGTCCCAGGTGCGGCACTTGCTGATGTCGCAGTTCCAGCCGGGCAGGGTCTCGTAGACGCTCTCGCAGTCGTAGAGGTCCGGGGTGTAGGGGAAGCGGTCGATCCTCTCGCCGTTCAGCTTATAGGCCACGCAGACCGGGATCTCCTTCAGATACGACAGCACGTCCATCTTGGTCAGCGCCAGCGCCGTTGCGCCCTGCAGCTTCGTGCCATAGCGGGTGGCGGGGATGTCCATCCAGGCCACGCGACGGGGACGGCCCGTGGCCGCGCCGTACTCCGCGCCGGCCTCCCGCAGGTCGTGGGCCGCCTGGCCGTCCAGCTCGCCCACGAACGGGCCTTCGCCCACGCAGGTGCTGTAGGCCTTGGTGACGCCGATGACCTCGTCCACCTTGATGCTCGGCAGGCCGCAGCCCACGGGGGCTTCCGCCGCCAGGGGGGAGGAGGAACTCGTGAAGGGATAGATGCCGTACTGGATGTCCCGCAGCGCGCCCAGCTGGGCCTCGAACATCACGCTCTTGCCCGCGCCCACCGCGCTCTCCAGCAGCTCGCCGGCGTCGCACAAGTAGGGGATCAGCGGGTCGCCCCAGGTGTGGATCCATTCAAGGGTCTCGTCGAAGTCGATCTTCGGCTGGCCGTAGCCGGAAACGATGGTGTCGTTCTTCCAGCCGATCAGCGTGCGCAGGTGCTTTTCAAGCGTGGCTGGGTGCTTCAGGTCGCCCATCATGATGGCCTTTTTCATGTATTTGTCGCCATAGATCGGGCTGATGCCCCGCAGGGTGGAGCCGTAGTGGTCCTTGCCCAGGCGCTGCTCCTCCCACTTGTCCTGGTTGGGATGGATGGGCAGCACCATCATGGCGCGGTCGGAGATCTTCAGGTTGTCGGGGGTGATCTCCACGCCCTTCTGGCGCAGCTTGTCCATCTCGCCGTTCAAGTGCTTCAGGTCGATGACCACGCCCGCGCCCAGCAGGTTCACGGCGTCCCGGTGGAAGATGCCGCTGGGCAGCAGGTTCAGCGCGAACTTGCCGTAGTCGTTGATGACGGTGTGGCCGGCGTTGTTGCCGCCCTGATAGCGGACGACCACGTCAAACTGGCCCGCGAAGTAATCCACCATGCGGCCCTTGCCCTCGTCGCCCCAGTTGATGCCGACGATCGCGGTATTGGACATGAATACTCACCTCATAATCGAATGTTTTTCGATGATATGCCCGCAATAATTCGGGTATTCGCGCATTTTCGCGCGTACATTCCCATTATAGCAGGATTCGACGGGTTTTTAAACATAGAATAGGTAAACAGTTGGGGGATGGGTGGGGCGTTCCGACTGATAGGCTGTAAAGCTGTCATACGTACAGATCCTTCGACTTCGCTTGCGCTCCGCTCAGGATGACAGACGATGCGCTTTCCTGTCATTCTGAGCGAAGTGTAGCCGCAGGCGGAACGCAGTCGAAGAATCTGTACGATGCGAAACGGACGGCATGCCGCCTGGTCAGCTTTTGATATGCTTCAATTGTTCAAGAATCCTCTCATACTCCTCGTTCAGCGCCTCCGGCCTGTCGCTCTTTTTCGGCGCGGACATCCGCGCGGCAAGGGCGGCCAGGCGCATCTCCAGCGCGGTGATTTGAAGCTGGTGGTCCTCCGCGGATCGATCTCGGCGGCGCTCGGCCTCCAGCTGGTCCAGCGTTCCCTCGAACGCGGTCAGCGCGCCGTCCGCCAGCGTCAGCACCCGCGTGGCCACGGCGCGGGTGAATTCCCGGTCGTGGCTGACGAACAGCAGCGTGCCGCCGTAGCCAGAGAGCAGCTCCTCCAGGGCACGCATGGCGAACAGATCCAGGTGGTTGGTGGGCTCGTCCAGCAGCAGGAGGTTGCAGTCTGAAACCAGCAGCTTCGCCAGAGCCAGCTTGGCCCGCTCGCCGCCGGAGAGCACACGCGCGCACTTGAACACGCTGTCGCCCCGCAGGTTCAGCCTCGCAAGCACTGTACGAACGTCGGACTGGGAAAGGGACGTGTCCGCCATGGCGTTTTCCAGGGCCGTGGCATTCAGATCCAGCGTCCGTTCGTGGTCCTGGTCGAACCAGCCCGGCCGTGCCGCCGGGTTCAGCCGCACGTCGCCGAAAAACCGCGTGCCGGGGCTGCTCTGGCCGCGCAGTGCCCGCAGCAGCGTGGTCTTGCCCGCGCCGTTCTCACCCAGCAGCGCCGTGCGGGAGCCGGTGGGCAGGACAAGGCTCGCATCCGTCAGCAGCGTCCGGTTTCCGGCGGTGAGTTTGCGGCAGTTTGCGGTCATGGCAGTTTTGGCCGATATGGGCCGGGAGGCTCCCAACGCCATTTTGATCCGGGGCAGGTCCCGGGGCCGCTCCTTCACCTCCAGCCGCTCCAGCCGCCCCTCCAGCTTCTTTTTGGCGCTGCTTTGGCGCAGCACGGCGTTGGTGTACTCCCGGGTGTGCAGCCGGGCCTCGCTGTTGCCCATACGCTTGGGCGCCTTCTTCACCGACGAGGCCCACTCCGCCTTTTGCTGCATGGACGCCTTCAGGCGGGACTGCTCGGCACGGTATTGGTCGTACTCGAACTGCTGATAGGCGCGGCGGCGCTCCTGCTCGGCCTGCCAGGTGTCGTAGCCGCCGGGGAAGTCTTCAATTCTGCCGCCCTCCAGCTGCCAGATCCGCTCGCATACCTCGTTCAGCAGGGCCCGGTCGTGGCTGACCAGGACCAGCGCGCCGGGATGCTCCATCAGCCGCTGGCGCAGCCGGGCCACGCCCTCGGCGTCCAGGTCGGTGGTGGGCTCGTCCGCCAGCAGGATCGCCGATCGCGCCGACAGCGCGCCCGCGATGCGCCGCCGGGTGCGCTCGCCGCCGGACAGGCCCTCCCGGGCCTCCTGGGCGCGGAACTGAGAGGCGGTCCGGGGGTCGAAGGCGGGCATGGGGTCAGCCTGTGAACTTGTCCCGGCATCCAGACGCGCCTCGCCGGACTGGCGGATCATGGCCACCGGCCCATAGCGGCGCACGAGGCCGGAATCCGGCTCCAGCTCGCCCGCCAGGATGGCCAGCAGCGTGGACTTGCCCGCGCCGTTTTCGCCGATCAGCCCCACGCGCTCGCCGTCGCAGAGGCTCAAATGCTCGATATCCAGCACCGCCTGATCGCCGTAGCGCTTGGCGATGTTTGTCGCTTCCAATACGGTTTTCTGCATAAAAATACACTCCTTCCCGCCGGGGAGGGAGCGCAAAAACACATATCATGCCGCAATCCGGGGCCAGTCAAGGGCCTGGCTGTGCAAAAAACGCAACCTCCAAACGGCGGCAAAACTACGCCCCGACCCTGCTGGCCGAAGCTCCATTTTTGCGCCGGATGTCAGTTGCTCTTCCTCATCAGCCCGCGTGAACCTGCCTTTCCTTGGATGGCATCATTATAACAGCCTTTGTTTGGCTTGTCAATGGCTTGACAAGGGCGAAGCGAAGGGATAAGATAGAAATGACAGATTATACAAATGAGGCGGGCATATGGTCAAGAAGAAAAAGAAGTACAGGGCCCCCACGGGGCAGTATATCCTCATCGCCGCCGTCGCGGTGGCCCTGCTGGCGGGGACGTTCGCCCTGGGCTGGCACTTCGGCGTGAAATCCACGGAGTATCACGGCAACATCCTGCTGGTGAACGAGAGCCACCGGCTGGACGCGAATTACGTGCCGGACGAGCTGGTGAACCTGTACCAGCAGCGCCATTCCTTCCGCATGGCCTCCAGCGAGATCTTCCTGACCCGGCCCACCTACGAGGCCATGGAGGCGATGTTCCACGCCGCCGAGGAGGCGGACATGAACGGCTATATCGTCACCAGCGGCTACCGCAGCTACCAGCGCCAGCAGGAGGTCTACGCCGCGTCGGAGCCCGGCAAGGCCCAGCAGCCCGGCGCCAGCGAGCACCAAACCGGCCTGGCCTTCGATGTGACCGTGGAGACCAGCGAGGGCTTCGAGAGCACGCCCCAGTACTCCTGGCTGATGCAGCACGCCCACGAGTACGGCTTCATCCAGCGCTATCCCGCCAACAAATCCGACATCACCGGCATCAGCTATGAGCCCTGGCACTATCGCTACGTGGGCGTGGAAGCCGCCACCCGGATGTACAAGACCGGCCAGACGCTGGAGGAGTACATGGGGGAGAAGTGATCTGTGGCCAGTGGCCAGTGAAACAGTGCAAAAAACAGAGGTGCCAATTTGACGGTGCCTCTGTTTTTTTGCTGGTTCTGACTGCTTATTTCGTCACGGCCTCATAGATCAGGTCCCGGATCTTCGGGTGGATCACGTCGTAGCAGTAGCCGAAGTTGCGCACGTGCATGGCGAAGAAGGCGGACAGGTGGTTGATCGGGTCGATCATGGCCCAGGCCCCGGCCGCGCCGTCCCAGCCGAATTCACCGATCTGGCCCCGGCCGCCGATGGCGGTGTTCACCCGGGTGCGCACGCCCAGGGCGTAGGAGTAGCCCAGCCGCTTCCATTCGTCGAAGGACGCCCGGCCCTTCGGGCCAAGCTGGTTGGCGCTCCACAGCTGGATCATCTCCGGCGAGAGGAGGCCGCTGCCGCCGCAGGCCAGCGCATCGGCGAAGGTGATGTAGTCCTTCACGTCGGAGATCAGCCCCGCGCCGCCGCTCTCATAGTGGGGCGTCAGGCGATAGTTGTTGGCGTAGGCGGGCATGGGCACCGGTTTTTTGAGATCGTCGTCGAACACATACTGCTCGGCCAGCCGCGCTTCGATTTCGGGCGTGGGCACGAAGCCGATGGTCTTGAGCCCCAGGACGTCAAAGATGTTTTCCTTCAGGTATTCGGAGAACCGCTTGCCGGAGGCGACCTCGATTACCGCCGCCAGCACGTCGTGGCTCAGGCTGTAGAGGAAGTTGGTGCCCGGCTCGAACATCAGCGGGTCCTGCGCCTTGGCGTCCACCAGCTGGCGGGTGGTGGCGTCGGGGCCGAGGGCCTCGATGGCGTCGTGGATCGCCGGCGTCTCCATGTCGTAATCCAGGCCGCTCTGCATGCTCATCAGGTGGCGCACGGTCATCACTCGCTTCGCCGGGCGCACGGTATCGCCGTCCTTCACGGTCATGTGGGCGTAGGCGGGCAGGTAATCGGCCACGGCGTCGTCCAGGCTCAAAAGCCCGCGCTCGATCAGCTGCATGGCCGCGCAGGTGGTGAACACCTTGGTGGCCGAGTAGAGGTTGTAGGTGTCGTCGTCGCGCACGCTCTGGGTCAGCGCGGCGTCGCGAAAGCCCGCCTGGTGGCGGTACAGCTGTTCATGATCCCGAAAGACCACCAGGTCGCAGCCGGGCACGCCCACGCTTTGCAGGGTGTCGAGGTAGGCAGTCAGCTTGCTGAAATCCATGGGATGACCTCCTTCGCGTTATAAAACAGGGACGGCGCTGCGCCGCCCCTGCAATGGGTGTTACCTGATTTCCGCCTTGCCGCCCATGTACATCCGCAGCGCCTCGGGGATGCGGATGGAGCCGTCGGCCTGCAGGTTGTTCTCCAGGAACGCGATCAGCATGCGGGGCGGGGCCACCACGGTGTTGTTCAGCGTGTGGGGCAGGTACTTCTTGCCGTCCGCGCCCTTCACGCGGATCTTCAGCCTTCTGGCCTGGGCGTCGCCCAGGTTGGAGCAGGAACCCACCTCGAAGTACTTCTGCTGGCGGGGGCTCCAAGCCTCCACGTCGCAGCTCTTCACCTTCAGGTCGGCCAGGTCACCGGAGCAGCACTCCAGCGTGCGCACCGGGATGTCCATGCTGCGGAAGAACTCCACCGTCAGCTGCCACATCTTATTGTACCACTTCATGCTGTCCTCGGGCTTGCAGACCACCACCATCTCCTGCTTTTCGAACTGGTGGATGCGGTAGACGCCGCGCTCCTCGATGCCGTGGGCGCCCACTTCCTTGCGGAAGCAGGGGGAGTAGCTGGTCAGGGTCTGGGGAAGCTCGTCCTCGGAGAGCATCTGGTCGATGAACTTGCCGATCATGCTGTGCTCGCTGGTGCCGATCAGGTACAGGTCCTCGCCCTCGATCTTGTACATCATGTTCTCCATCTCGGCAAAGGACATGACGCCCGTGACCACGTTGCCGTGGATCATGAACGGCGGCACGTAGTAGGTGAAGCCGTGGTCGATCATGAAGTCGCGGGCATAGGACAGTATGGCGCTGTGCAGGCGGGCGATGTCGCCCTTCAGGTAATAGAAGCCGTTGCCGGAGGTGCGGCGGGCGGCGTCCAGGTCGATGCCGTTCAGGCGCTCCATGATGTCCACGTGATAGGGGATCTCCCACTCGGGCACCACGGGCTCGCCGAAGCGCTCGTTTTCCACGTTCTGGCTGTCGTCCTTGCCGATGGGCACGGAATCGTCGATGATCTGGGGGATCACCAGCATGCGCTTGCGGATCTCCTCGGCGTATTCGACTTCCTTCTTCTCCAGGTCGGCCAGCTCGTCCTTGAAGGCCTTGACCTGCTGCTTGACGGCCTCGGCCTCGTCCCGCTTGCCCTGGCCCATCAGCGCGCCGATCTGCTTGGCGGCCTTGTTGCTCTCGTGGCGCAGGTCGTCCGCGCGCTGGATGGCCTCGCGGTTCTTCTTGTCCAGCTCGATGACCTCGTCCACCAGGACCAGCTTGTCTTCCTGGAACTTCTTTTTGATGTTCTCCCGGACCAGGTCGGGGTTGGTGCGAATCAGATTGATGTCCAGCATGATTTCACCCTCGTTGCGTATTTTTGGATGCCGATATTATACCGCCATCAGGTTATTTTTGCAAGCGCCGGGAGGCTTTTCCCGCGTGCGGTATGTTATTTGTGCGTGTAAAATGTTCCGGCGCTTCCAGCGGGCTGGGGAGAGGGCCCCGGGAGGGGCTTTCGGCGTTTTAGCCTGTTAAAACACTCAGTTGCGAAGCATAAAAGCAAATAATGAGCAGATTTGGGTTGATTTTTGATTGGTTTGATGATAATATACTGGTAGTATGTGATTAAAATTGCCAAGCCAATATGAACAGTATGGCTAAAATGTTTAGCTGAATGCACATGCTGAAAGAAAGGAGAGAGCTATTTGAGCAACAATGCCGTGACCCCTCAGGCGCGCGTGGGCACCAAACAGGCCAACTTCAAGGCCTACATGCGCCGCTATGGAACGCTTTACTTGCTGTTGATCCTGCCGGTGGCGTTTTTCATCATCTTCCGCTATGCGCCCATGGCCTATATCCTCAGCGCCTTCAAGGAAAACAACATCTTCAAGGCGCCATGGGAGCTGCCTTGGGCCAAGAACAACGGCTTTGAGTGGTTCATCAAGGCCTTCAACGACCGCACGTTCATCAACGCCCTGCGCAACACGCTGACGCTGAACCTGCTGGATCTGGTGTGCGGCTTCCCGGCGCCGATCCTGCTGGCGCTGATGCTGAACGAGCTGACCTTCAAGCGGTTCAAGAAGATCACCCAGACCGTGCTGTACATGCCCCACTTTTTGAGCTGGATCATCATCTCCGGCCTGGCGCTGCGGCTGCTGGCCAGCAACGACGGCCTGATCAACATCCTGTACAAGCGCATCATGGGCAACCCGGACGCCTCGATCCCCTTCATGAGCCAGAACAGCTGGTGGGTGGGCACCTATGTGGTGCTGGGCATCTGGAAGGAGGCCGGCTGGGGCACCATCATCTACCTGGCAGCCCTGACGGGCATCAGCCCCGAGCTGTACGAGGCCGCCGCCGTGGACGGCGCTGGTCGCTTCAAGCGCATCTGGCACGTGACGCTGCCGGGCCTGCGCCCCACCATCATCACGCTGCTGATCATGAACCTGGGCCGCATCCTGGGCTCTGAGTTCGACCGCCCCCTGGCCCTGAGCAACAAGCTGGTGACGGACGTGTCCCACGTCATTTCCATCTATGTCTACCAGCGCGGCCTGCAGAACAGCCAGTTCAGCCTGTCCACCGCCGTGGGTCTGTTCCAGAGCATCGTGGGCGTCATCTTCCTGGTCGCCGCCAACAGCCTTGCCAAGCGCATGGGCGAGCGCGGCATCATGTAAGGGAGGTGGCCGAAAGTGATTAAATCGAAATCCACCCGGCTGGGCGACTGGATCTTCGCCATCATCAGCTTCATCGTCATGTTTATCTGCCTGGTGCCGATGCTGAACGTGCTGGCCCGGTCGCTGTCCTCGGCGGAATACCTGATCCGCAACGAAGTGGTGCTGTGGCCCAAGGGCTGGAACCTGGACGCCTACACCACCGTGCTGAAGGACGCCAAGTACGTGCACTCCCTGTGGTACACGGGCCTTCTGACCCTGTGCTGCACGCTGCTCTCCCTGGCGATGACCATCATGTGCGCCTACCCGCTGACCTATGACCAGCTGAAGGGCGGCAAGGTGCTCAACGCGCTGATCCTGTTCACCATGTACTTCTCCGCCGGCATGATCCCGCACTACCTGCTGCTCAGGAACCTGGGCATGCTGGACACGGTGTGGGTACTGGCGATCCCCGGCTGCCTGAGCGTGTACAACATGATCATCATGCGCTCGTTCTTCTACGGCGTGCCCGAGAGCCTGCGGGAGGCCGCGGAGATCGACGGCGCGGGCCCCATCCGCACGCTGATCATGATCTACCTGCCGCTTTCCAAGGCGGTGCTGGCCACGCTGGCGCTGTTCTACGCGGTGGGCCGCTGGAATGGCTTCTCCGACGCGCTGCTTTACCTGAAGAAGCGCGAGGACCTGTTCCCCATTCAGCTGCTGCTGTACAACATCCTGCAGAACACCACCAACGTGGAGGTGGCCACGCAGGAGGGCTTCTCCACCCCCGGCCTGGGCGAGACGCTGAAGATGGCCACGGTCATGTTCGCCACGGTGCCGATCCTGCTGATCTATCCCTGGCTGCAGCGCTACTTCGTCACCGGCGTGACGCTGGGCGCGGTGAAGGGATAAAACCTGATGTGGACGGGGGAGCAGGCTCCCCCGCCACTGCCACCCCCTCCAGATTTTGCTTGATGGCAAGCCATCTGGCCGCAAAATCTGCAAGGAAGCCATTTTTCATCCGGGCAAATGAGATTTCCCTCCTGAAAAATGGCCCCGCCCGCGGCGTACACGCCGCCGCGTACGATTAAGAAGCGTGTGCCCAAACGTACTCCATGGGCAGGCTGCCCATAATATATCAAGGAGGAAGAGACCATGAAGAAACTGTTGACCCTGGTGCTGGCGCTGGCCATGCTGGTGTCCGTGTGCGCGTTCTCCGCGTCCGCGGAGGAGCTGGTGGATGGCAAGTTCGCCGAGACCAAGCACATCACCGTGGAGATCTACAACCGCAACAACGACGGCGGCACCGACCCCACCAACAATGTGTACACCGACTACATCAAGCAGGGCATGCTTGAGCAGCACAATGTGGAAGTGGAGTTCGTGTCCATCGGCCGCTGGACCGAGGTGGACGACATGAACACCGCCCTGGCCTCCGGCGACGCGCCCGACGTGTGCGTGACCTATTCCTATCCCACCATCGCCAAGTACGCTCAGATGGGCGGCATCGTCAACCTGAACGACATCGGCGGCAAGAAGCTGGAAGAGTACAAGGACATCCTGCCGAACCTGTGGGCTCTGCTGGGTGACAACAACATCTACTATGACCAGGATCCCGAGTCCGGCAACCTGTGGGCCGTCGAGGCCAAGCTGGCGGACAACGCCCGCATCAACACTTTCATCCGCAAGGACTGGCTGGACAAGCTGGAGCTGCCCCTGCCTACCACGGAGGAGGAGTTCTACAACTGCCTGGTCGCCTTCCGCGACAACGCCGAGACCCTGCTGGGCGCCGACGCCGAGAAGATGGTTCCCTACAGCACCAGCTATGACATCGGCTGGCGCAACGACCTGCTGTTCATGGCCTATGTGCCGGACGACGTGAAGGACGAGGAGCTGTTCATCCATAGCGCCGACGACCGTCACCTGCTCTATCCCAACTACAAGGAAGGCGTCCGCGTTCTGAACAAGTGGTACAACGAGGGCCTGGTCTGGAAGGACTTCGCCGAGTACGCCTCCGATTCCGCCCATGAGGACGACATGATGAAGGCCGGCTTCGTCGGCGCCTTCCAGCACAACTGGGATTATCCCTATCGCGGCGGCGACGACTCCATCCAGGCCAACCTGCAGCGCAACGTCGGCGAGGACGCGGCCTACATCGCCGTGGATACCTTCGTGAACGACGCGGGCGTGCATCGCAAGTTCCTGGCCCAGCCCATCGACCGCAAGGTGTTCTTCCCGGCCACCAACGACGAGCCCATCGCTTCCCTGCTGTACCTGGACTTCATCTCCGATCCGGAGACCATCGCGTTCCTGCAGCTGGGCAAGGAGGGCGAGAGCTACAACGCGGTTGAGGGCGGCTTCGAGAAGCTGGCCACCACCGGCGACTGGCTGCAGAACAGCCTGAACAATATCGACTACACCATCACCGTGAACGGCCTGTACCTGGGCGACGCCACCGAGGTGACCACCGCTCTGGGCTACGCGCCTGTGTCCAGCGACCTGATCTCCATCGCCAATGCCGCCGCCAAGGCCGACGGCCGCGTGGCAGGCTACTTCAACGTGGGCGACATCGAGGCCGAGCAGGAGTACGGCACCCAGCTGCCCACCTTCCGTGACACCCTGCTGAACAAGGCCGTCACCGCCCCCGTGGAGGAGTTCGACGCCGTGTACGATCAGGGCATGCAGGACTACCTGGACAATGGCGGCCAGGCCAGCATCGACGAGCGCACCCAGAAGCTCGCCGATGTGTACGGCTACACCGCTGAATAAGCCGAAATTCTGCTGAATGGACGCGCAGCCGCCCCGGAGCCTGGCTCCGGGGCGGCCTTTCGATATAATACAGCGGTGCTTGACACGCGGGCGGGGATGAAATAGAATTGACCTGACGAATATACTTTGAAGGGATGATCGATATGACTGCCTCTATCCGCCGAACCTGGCTGCCCTTTCTGAACGGGGATATTCCCGCCGCCTGCGATACCCCGGCCAGGACCGCGGCCTTTGAACTGGAGCTGGGCTGCAAAACGCTGGGCATCGAGGCTCCCGCGCTGCAGGTGATGCCGGACATGGGCGAGAGCTATGAAATCAAGGATGGCGTTATCACCGGCGGCGAGAGCGGCGTGCTCTACGGCGTTTATGCCTGGCTATGCGCGAAGGCAGCGGGGGAGGAGCTCCCGGCTGGACCTCAGAAGCCCTTTTATGCGCTCAGGATGCTGAACTGCTGGGACAATGCCGACGGCACCGTGGAGCGGGGCTATGCCGGGCGGTCGCTGTGGTTCGAGGGCGGCAGGCTGGAATGGGACGGCCCGCGCATCCGCCAGCTGGGCAGGATGCTCTCGTCGGCGGGCGTCAACGTGTTGTGTGTGAACAACGTGAATGTGCGCGCGGACGCGGCGCTGCTCATCGAGGATGAGGGCCTGCCGGAGCTGGCGCGGCTGGCGGCGGAATTCCGGCGCTTCGGCGTCCGGCTGATGACCTCCATCGAATTCTCCCGGCCCCTGGCCCACGGCATCCCCACCGCCGACCCGCTGGACGGGGACGTGCAGCGCTTCTGGGCGGAGCGCGCAGACGCCGTCTGGGCCGCCATCCCGGACTTTGCCGGGTTCCTGGTCAAGGCCGACAGCGAGCATCGTCCCGGCCCGTTCACCTACGGACGCACCCACGCCGAGGGCGCGAACATGCTGGCCCGGGCCGTCAAACCCCACGGCGGCGTGCTGGTGTGGCGGGCCTTCGTCTACAACTGCATGCAGGACTGGCGGGACACCTCCACCGACCGCCCCAAGGCGGCTTTCGAGACCTACGCGCCGCTGGACGGCCAGTTTGACGACAACGTGATCCTCCAGGTGAAGAACGGTCCCTTCGACTTCCAGGTGCGCGAGCCTGTGTCGCCCACGTTCTACGCCATGCCGAACACCCGCCTGGCACTGGAAGTGCAGCTGGCCCAGGAGTACACCGGCCAGCAGATCGACATATACGCCATGCCGCCCGTGTGGCGGGAGCTGGCGCAGGCGCTGCCCCCTGAGACGGTTTCGGCGGTGGCGGCGGTGTCCAACCTGGGCAGGGACGACAACTACACCGGCCATCCCTTCGCCGCGGTGAACCTGTACGGCTTCGGGCGCTTCGCCTGGGATCCGCAGAGCGACCCGGAGGCGGTCGTCCGCCGCTGGGCGCGGCTGAGTTATCGCTTGTCGAAGGCGCAGGAGGACGCGCTGGTGGAGCTGCTGATGCACAGCCGGGAGGCATACGAGAAGTACACCGCGCCGCTTGGCCTGTGCTGGATGGTGAACCCCCACAACCACTACGGCCCGAACCCCTCCGGCTACGAGTACGACCTGTGGGGCACCTACCACAAGGCCAGCCGGGACGCCGTGGGCATCGACCGCACCGCGTCCGGCACCGGGTACCTGGAGCAGTATCCCGAGGCGCTGCGGGCCCAGTACGCCACGCCCGAGGCCTGCCCGGACAACCTGAAGCTGTTCTTCCACCGGCTGCACTATGATTACGTAATGGCCGATGGCCGCACGCTGATCCAGCGCATCTACGACGACCACTTCGAGGGCTGCGCCGCCGCGGAGGCTATGGGGGAGACACTGGCGTCTCTGGACATTCCCGAGCCGGACCGCGCCGAGGCGCTGGAGCGCATGGGGCGGCAAATCAAAAACGCCCGCGAGTGGCGGGACGTGGTCAACACCTTCTTCCACCGCCTCAGTGGGGCGGAGGATGAAAAGGGCAGGAAGATATACGATTAGAGTGTTGAGAGCATGGATTGAATGGCTGAAGCCTCGAGGACAGGCCGAAAGCCCATCAAGAGAACCGGATTGCCACGTCACCCCGCTGGGGGTCCTCGCAATGACGTCGTCCTGATGCCCTGCACTGTGCGTTTCGCGCAACGCGGCGAATATGGACGATGTCATTGCGAGGAGGGCGCAAGCCCGACGTGGCAATCCGGTTCCCTGATTATATTACCCCACTCCTCTACAGCTTCGCCTCCAGCGCCCCGATCCGCTCGCTGATCTGCTCGCAGAAGGCGTCCGCGGCCTCCATGCGGGCCTTGCCGTCCAGGGCGACGAACTCCTTGATGGGGTCGATCAGCGCCCGGGCGGCGTCCAGCACGTCGCCCTCCTCCTGGGGCGTGCGCTGGGAGCGCAGGTACTGGGTCAGCACGTCGCAGGCCCTGGCCAGCTCCGCGTCGCCGGAGCGCCGGGCCTCCGCCATCAGCTGGCCGGAGGACTCCTGCAAATCCGCCCGTACCCGGTGGTTCACCTGGGGCGTCTCGCAGGCCACGCCCTGCTCGTTAAGCCTGTCCACCAGCTCCTTCACGTATTCCGGGCGGCTCTTGATGACCGCCCGGTACTTGTTTTGATAGCGCAGCATCAGGCTGTGGTCGCCGCCGGACAGCTTTTGCAGGCAGGAGCGCACCGACTGCCCCGCCGAGCGGGCCACCAGCACCTGCTCCATCAGCCAGTCCACCTCCTGCTGTGTAAAGGGCACGAACCGCGCCGGGCGGGCCTCGCCGTCGTGCTGGCGCACCTGGGCATAGTAGTAATTGCGGATGCTGTTGGGTCGGCGTCCCGTCTGGCGGGCGATCTGCTCGAACACGGCCTTCAGCGGCAGCCCCTGCTGCTGGGCCTCGTCGGCGGTCTCCCACAACAGCTTGTTTTCCGAGTCGCTCCAGCCCGCGCGCCTGCCCGCCCGGGGAAATTCCATGCGACCGCTGCCTTCGTGCGTCAATGCCTGATCCATTTTATCCCCTCCAAACCGTTGATGATACAGAGTATGCGCCTCGTGTGCGCAGAATATACTGAACCCCGCGAATGTCAAAAGTTTTTAAATTTCCCTGAGCGCGCGCCTGTGACGCGCAATATATACCCTATATGCGCGTCGGGGCGGAAATATGCCTTCCCGGCTTGAAGTTTCCCGCGTTTTGGCTTACAATAGAGGCAGAGCACTGAAAGGAAGTATGGATATGAACAGCAAACCCACCCTGGTCATCATGGCCGCCGGCATGGGCAGCCGCTTTGGCGGCAACAAGCAGATCGCGCCCGTGGACGACGCCGGCCACATCATCATCGACTTCTCCATCTACGACGCCGTGCGCGCCGGCTTCGGCAAGGTGGTGTGCGTCATCAAGCCGGAGATGGAGGCGGACTTCCGCCGGGCCATCGGCGACAATATCGCCCGCCATGTCGAGCTGAAATACGCATACCAGACGCTGGACAATATCCCGGCGGGCTTCGCCATTCCCGAGGGCCGCGCCAAGCCCTGGGGCACCGGCCACGCCACGCTGTGCGCCCTCAAGGAGGTGGACGGCCCCTTTGCCGTCATCAACGCCGACGACTTCTATGGCCGGGACGCCTTCCGGGCCGCGGCGGAATTCCTGCTGGCCGGGGGCGACGAAAACGAGCACGCCATGGTGGGCTACAACATCGAAAACACCCTCACCGAGAACGGCACCGTGTCCCGGGGCGTTTGCGCCGGGGACGCGGAGGGGTATCTCACCGACATCACCGAGCGCACCGTGATCGAGCCCCGGGAGGGCGGCGCGGCCTTCACCGAGGACGGCGGCGCGACCTGGACCTTCATCCCTGCCGGAACGCCCGTGTCCATGAACCTGTGGGCGTTCAGGAGCGGCGTGCTGGAGGCCTTCCCTCGGATGTTCGAGGACTTCCTGAAGAACGACGTGCCCAAGAACCCGATGAAGGCGGAGTTCTACCTGCCCAACGTGCCCAAGGGGCTGATTGCCGAGGGCCGCGGCCGGGTGCGGCTGTTGAAGACCGATGAGCGCTGGTACGGCATGACCTACCGTGAGGACGCGGAGAAGGTGCGCGGCGCCATCCGGGCCATGAAGGACGCGGGCGTCTACCCGGAAAAGCTGTGGGACTGAGCGGGGGAAAGGAACCTTTTGTCCGACGACGGCGTCCAAGGACCAAACACGGATGAGCGAGGGGGAGTTTCCATGAAAAGAGTTTTGTTCTGCACGCTGGCGCTGCTGCTGGCGCTGGGCGGCCTGACGGCGCTGGCGGAAACGGACGCCGGGATCGGCTCGAAGCTGCGCGTGGTGAACTGCGAGGAGTACATCACCCTGCGCGAGGAGCCGGATACCTCCGCGGCGGCGCTGGCCAGGATCCCGCTGAAGGGCGAGGCGGTATCGCTGGGCGACCGGTCCAACGGCTTTGTGCGCGTGGGCTGGAAGGGCCAGTCGGGCTGGGCGCTGGAAAAGTATCTGCGCGATGTGGAGGAAAGCGGCACGGCCGTGAGCCTGACCAGCCAGCAGCGCTACAACCTGAATCTTTTCCTGTCCAATTTCACCGAGGTGGGCTTCTGCCGCCGGGAAGGCGCATACAGCGACGCCTGGGCCGACCCGGTGCAGCTGACCGACTTTGCCGTGGATCACTGCTGGTTCAATCGCCAGAACCGGCTGGAGTGGGGCGAGTATTTCAACTACAACAACGTCCGCCTGCCGGAAGAGCAGATCGCGCCCATCGTCAAGAAGTACTTTGGCCTGTCCATCAAGCCCAGCCACGAGCAGCCGTACACCGACTACAAGAACGGGTATTACTACTGGCAGGAGACCGGCGGACATATCTCCGACGGCTTTGCCTGCCTGAGCGGCGCGGAGAAGCTGGGCGGCGGCAGGTATTGCGTGTGGTTCGGCGTGTACGCCGGCGGTGAACAGTGGGACAACGACGCCTGCTACTACACCCAGGAGCAGGCCTGGGCGGCCTATCCCGGGTATGGCGGCATGGTTCCCTTCGGCTGTGCGGTGGTGGACACGGGCAGCAGCGGCTTGAACGACCGAAGCGGCTGGAAGCTGGTCCGCTACGCGGTGAATTACGACGTGTGGGACTGACGGCATCTGAATCCAGGGGCGGCCTTCTGGCCGCCCTTGTCTATTGGTCTCGGTTGTGCTATAATCAATATGGATTTTTGTATGCTTTGGAGGGTAACATGGAAAAGATCAGGACCACCGTGCGCATCGCGGGCAAGGACTATACCATCGCCAGCTACGACAGCGAGGAGTATGTGAACCGGGTGGCGGCCTGGGTGAACCGCCGCATGGACGAGCTGGGCGCGGCCACCCATCTGCCGGCGGCCCAGCTGGCTGTGCTGACGGCGGTGAACGCGGCCGACGACATGATGAAGAGCCGGGACGAGATCCGCCGCCTCCAGACGGAGCTGGACGAGGTGCGCCAGAAGCTGGAAGCGGCCGGAAATGAATAGCCGGCCCATGGAGCTGCTGGCCCCGGCGGGGGACTTCGATGCCCTGCGCGCCGCGGTGCAGAGCGGCGCGGACGCGGTGTACCTGGGCGCGGGCGCTTTCAACGCTCGCCGCAACGCCGGGAATTTCGACGGCGACGCCCTGAACGGGGCCGTCGCCTATTGCCATGCCCGGGGCGTGAAGGTGCACGTGACGCTGAACACCCTGGTGCGCGAGGACGAGTTCGATGCGCTGCTGGCTGCGGCGCGGGACGTGTACCTGTCCGGGGCGGACGCCGTGATCGTGCAGGACCTGGGCGTGGCGAGGGCCCTTCGGCAAATTGCCCCGAAGATCCAGCTGCACGCCAGCACCCAGATGGCCGTCCACAACCGCCAGGGCGTGCGGTTCCTGAGGGAACAGGGCTTTCACCGCGCCGTGCTGGCCCGGGAGCTGACCTTTGAGGAGATGGCCAAATGCGCGGCGGAGGGCATCGAGATCGAGACCTTCGTCCATGGCGCGCTGTGCGTGGCCTGCTCCGGCCAGTGCCTGATGTCAAGCTTCATCGGCGGCCGCAGCGGCAACCGGGGCCTGTGCGCCCAGCCCTGCCGCCTGCCCTGGCGGCTGGACGGCGCAGGTGGCTGCCTGCTGTCCACCAGGGACCTGTGCGGCATCGGCGATCTGGCGCGGCTGCGGGACGCGGGCGTCGCCAGCCTCAAGATCGAGGGCCGGCTCAAGCGGGCGGAGTACGTGGCCGTCACCGTGGCGGCCTATCGCCGGGCTCTGGACGCGCTCAACGAGGGGCGGGAGATTGACCTGGATGCCGAGCGCGACGCCCTCAAACAGATGTTCAATCGCGGCGGCTTCACCCGGGGCTACGGCCCGGGGGTGTCGGAGCGGGATTTGATGTATCCGGACAGGCCGAACCACATCGGCGTGCAGGTGGGCGAGTGCAGGCGGGACGGGGAGATCGAGCTGTCCCGGGACGTGCAGGCCGCCGACGCGCTGGTGCTGCGGGGCGCGGGCGAGGACGTGCCCGTGAAGCTGACGGGAATGTTCGGCGAGAAGGTCCGCTGCCCGAAGGCAAAGCGGGGCGACGGCCTGTGGCGGCTGGTGAGCGAGGCGCAGATGAAGACCGCCCGGGACGGCGTGAATGGCGAAAACCGGCAGGTCGCGGTCAGCGCCCGGGCCACCCTGCGGGTGGGCCAGCCGGCGCGGCTGGCGGTATCGGATGGACAGCACGCAGTGGAAGCCGTCGGGGACGCCATCGAAAGGGCCACGGGACGGCCCTTAGACGCCGAGCGCGCCGCCGCGCAGCTGAAAAAGACCGGCGGCACGGCATATCGGATCGACGCGATCGACTTCGACGACGCGGATGCGGACGCCTTCTGCCCGGCCTCGTTGCTGAACGCCCTGCGGCGGGATGCGCTTCAGAAGCTGGAGGCACTTCGGACTGAGGTACGGCGGGAATCGCGGAGCTATGAAGCGGTGTCGCGCCAAAGCCTTCCCCTCCGGGGAAGGTGGCTGGCCGAAGGCCGGACGGATGAGGTCGATAACCGCCGACCCGCCGCTGATGCCGCCCCCTTCCTGATGGCTCAGTCCTCCGACCTGTCCCAGCTCGAAGCGGCACTGGCTTGCGGCGCGGACGTGGCTGTGTACGCCCCGAACGACATGCGCCCGGAGGCGCTGGCACAGGTGGACCTGGCACCCTTGGCCGAAAGGGGCCGCATGGCGCTTGCCGTCCCGGCGGTGCTGGGCGCGGAGGCGCTGGAGGCGTTGAACGCCTGGACGCTCAAAAACCGCGATTTCATCGAAGCAACGTTCCTCTCGAACGTCGGCCAGTTGGGCCTCAACTGGCCCGGGCGGCGCGTGGGGGACTACATGCTGAACATCGGCAACAACGCCTCTGTCGCGCAGCTGATGGACTGGGGCCTTGACGGCTATACCCCGTCCGTAGAGCTGAACGCGGGGCAGGTCAACCTGCTGGACGCGCCGGACGACCTGATCCTGTGGGGCCGCATCCCGCTGATGCACCTGCGGCACTGCCCCCTTCGGGCGGCCAGGGGCATGAATGGAAAGCACGTCGACTGCCGCCACTGCGACGGCTGCAAGCTGGCGGACAGGCTGGACGGCAGGACCCTGATCGACCGCAAGGGCGTGGTCTTCCCGCTGCGCAGGATCGCCGAGCCCGGCTGCGGCTGCGTGGTGCAGGTGCTGAACTCCGCGCCAATCATGCCGCTGAGGAAGCTGGACAGGCTGCCCGGGGCGAAGCGCTGGCGGCTGCTGCTGAATCCGGACGAGCCCACCGAGGCCATCGTGAAGGTCTATCGCGCGGCGCTCAATGGCGAGGACTTCAAGGCGCTTACCGAGTGGGCGGCCATCGACGCAATGAGCACCACGACGGGGCACTGGTTCCGGGGCGTGGAGTGAGGCGGACCGGGGCGTTTCCCGCGGATTACTGAAATAACGGAGTTGAAGACCATGAACGAACGCAACCTTCGCGTGCTGGAATTCCCGAAGATCCTGGAGATGCTCTCGGCGCTGGCGGTGACGGAGCCGGGCCGGGAGGCCGCGCGGCAGCTGACGCCCTCGGGTGATGCGGATACCGTGCGCCGCTGGCAGGCCGAGACCGAGGAGGCCTCCTCGGTGTATGCCTACAACGGCTCCAACCCCATGGCCTGGTTCACCGACGTGCGCCCGTTTTTGAAGCTGGCGAAGGCCGGCGGCACGCTGAGCCCCAAGGCGCTTTTGCAGGTGGCGGACGTGCTGCGCGCGTCCCGCACGGTCAGGAGCGCGCTGGTGACGGACCGGGAGGACACGCCGCTGCTGACCGAGCTGGGCAGCCGCCTGGCCACGAACCGGGCGCTGGAGGAGGAAATCTTCGACGCCATCATCTCCGAGGAGGAGATCAGCGACCACGCCAGCCCCGACCTGTACGCCATCCGCCGCCAGATGCGGGTGCTGAACGACCGCGTGCGGGAGAAGCTGAACGGCATCATCCGTTCGTCCAGCATGCAGAAGTACCTGATGGACGCCATCGTCACCATGCGCAACGGGCGCTACGTGGTGCCGGTGAAGGCGGAGTGCCGCGCCAACGTGCCCGGCATCGTCCACGACCAGTCCGGCACCGGCTCCACGCTGTTCATCGAGCCCATGGGTGTGGTGGAGGCCGGCAACGAGCTGAAGCAGTGGACCATCAAGGAGAAGAACGAGATCGAGCGCATATTGGGCGAGTTCTCCGACAGGATCGCCCCGGACGCGGAGCTGATCGCCAGCAACCTGGACCTGATGGCCCGGCTGGACGTGATCTTTGCCAAGGCGGCCCTTGCCCGGCAGATGCGGGCCGTGCCGCCGAAGCTGAATGAGCAGGGCCACGTGCGCCTCATCCAGGCGCGGCACCCGCTGATCGACCCGCAAAAGGTGGTCCCATCCACACTGTGGCTGGGGGAGGAGTTCACCACGCTGGTGATCACCGGCCCCAACACCGGCGGCAAGACCGTGACGCTGAAGACCGTGGGCCTGCTTTCGCTGATGGCCCAGGCGGGGCTTCAGATCCCCGCGGCTTATGGATCGGAGCTGGCCATATTCGACGAGGTGTTCGCCGACATCGGCGACGAGCAGTCCATCGAGCAGAGCCTGTCCACGTTCTCAAGCCACATGACCAACATCGTGGAGATATTGCAGAGCGTGACGCCGAGGTCGCTGGCGCTGTTTGACGAGCTGGGCGCGGGCACCGACCCCACCGAGGGCGCGGCGCTGGCCATGGCGATCCTCAACCACCTGCTCTCGATGAAGGTGACCACCATGGCCACCACTCACTACAGCGAGCTCAAGGCCTTCGCCCTGGGCACGCCCGGGGTGGAGAACGCCTCCGTGGAGTTCAACGTGGAGACCCTGCGGCCCACCTACCGGCTGTCCATCGGTGTGCCAGGCAAGAGCAACGCCTTTGAGATTTCCCGGAAGCTGGGACTGCCGGAGTTCTTGATCGACGACGCCAACAGCCGCCTCAGCAAGGACGCCGTGCGATTTGAGGACGTGATCGCCAACGCGGAGTATCACCGCCAGATCGCCGAGAAGGAGCGGGAACTGGCCGAGCAGGCCCACCGGGAGACCCAGAAGCTGCGGGATGAGGCCGAGCGGCTGCAGAAGGAGCTGGCCGCCAGGCGGGAAACCGAGCTGCGCAAGGCCCGGCAGGAGGCCCGGCAGCTGCTGCAAAAGGCCCAGCGGGAGAGCGAGCAGATCATTTCCGATTTGAAGAAGCAGCGCCGCGAGGGCGTGAAGGACCACGAGCTTCACAACCTGCGCGCCCAGTTGCAGGGGGCCATCGACGACAACACCGAGAAGATCGCCGCCCAGGAGGGCGAGGGCGCGCCGGTGAAGGAGGCCAGGGTGGGGGACACCGTGCTGCTGGTGAACCTGAACACCAAGGCCGTGATCGTCACGCCGCCGGACGGCAAGGGCGAATGTACCGTGCAGGCGGGGGCGCTGAAACTGAAGGCCAACATTGCCGACATGCGCACCGCCAAGCCCGACAAGCCGGAGAAGCCCAAGGGCCGCCAGCCCGCGAAGGGCTCCGGCGGCGGCTCGGGCTATGTGGGCGTGTCGCCCCGGGCTGTTCAGACGGAGTGCGATGTGCGCGGCATGAGCCTGGATGAAGCGCTGCTGGCCGTGGACATGTTCCTGGACGGCGCGGTGCTGAACAAGCTGGGCCAGGTGTACATCATCCACGGCAAGGGCACCGGCGTGCTGCGCAGCGGCATCCAGCAGCATCTGAGGAAGCACCCGGCCATCAAGTCCTTCCGCCTGGGCAAGTACGGCGAGGGCGAGGACGGCGTGACCGTGGCGGAGCTGAAATGATGTCGTTATTCGGATAAACGCGGAGGCACCCATGCAGAACATATACGATAACCCAACCTTCTTCGACGGCTACAAACGCCTTCGGGAGAGGACGGACAACGCCAACGTGCTGTTCGAGACCCCGGCGCTGCTGTCGCTGCTGCCGGATTTGACGGGCAAGGCTGTGCTGGACCTGGGCTGCGGCGCGGGGGACCACTGCGTGGAGTTCGTGCGCCGGGGCGCTTCCCGGGTGCTGGGCATCGACATCTCCGAAAAGATGCTGGCACTGGCCCGGGACAAGAATGCCGACGCGCGCGTGGAGTACCGCCACCTGCCCATGGAGGAGCTGGACGCGCTGGAAGGCCCCTTCGACCTGATCGCCAGCTCCCTGGCCATGCACTACGTGGCGGACTTTGCCGCTGTGGCGGGCCAGGCGCATCGGCTGCTGGGGGCCGGCGGACTGTTCGTGTTCTCCCAGGAGCACCCGCTGACCAGCTGCTTTACCACTGGTGAAAGGTGGACGAAGGACGAGGCGGGCAACAAGCTGTGGGCGAATATTTCCAACTACAGCGTGGACGGCGAGCGGTTGTCCAGCTGGTTCGTGGACGGCGTGAAGAAGTACCACTGCACGTTCTCCACCATCGTCAACACGCTGGTGGACGCCGGGCTTTATCGTGGAGAGGCTGATCGAGCCCGTGCCCGACGAGGCCATGCTGGCGGCGTACCCGGACCGGTCGAAGGACCTGCTGCATAAGCCGGACTTCCTGGTGGTGCGGGCGAGGAAGAGTTAAGAGTTTAGAGTTTAGATAAAGGAAGCTCAAAGGGGACAGGCGCCGTGCCGCCCTTTGGCCAATCAATCTCAACTCTGAACTTTGCGCTCTAAACCCTCACCCTGCGTTCACACCCTGTTCACGGCTTTGTGTTATCCTGATGGAGAATGAGATTGTTGAGGTGATTCCTGTGATGAAGACCAGAATCCTGCTGGTGGATGACGATCCGAACATCCGCCAGCTTGTGAACCTGTATTTGGAGAAGGAAGGCTTCGAGGTGGAGATGGCGGACCGGGGCGATACGGCTCTGGAGAAGTTCCGCCTGTCGCCGCCGAACCTGATGCTGCTGGACGTGATGCTTCCCGGCATGGACGGCTGGCAGGTGCTGCGGGAGGCCCGCAAGGACTCGAACGTGCCCATCATCATGCTCACCGCCAAGGACGAGACCTTCGACAAGGTGCTGGGTCTGGAGCTGGGCGCGGACGACTACATCGCCAAGCCCTTCGACATGAAGGAACTGGTGGCCCGCATCAAGGCCGTCATCCGTCGCTACCAGCAGCCGGAGCAGTCCCAGGACGGCACAAAGGAGCTGTCCTTCCCGGGCCTGAAGGTGAACATCACCCAGTATTCCGTCACCTACATGGGCAAGGAACTGGAGATGCCCCCCAAGGAGTTGGAGCTACTCAATTTCCTGGCCAGTCATCCCAACCAGGTGTTCACCCGGGAACAGCTGCTGGAGCAGGTGTGGGGCTATGACTACTTCGGCGATTCCCGTACCGTGGACGTGCACATCAAGCGCCTGCGCGAGAAGCTGACCGAGGGCGAGAGCCTGGGCTGGCAGATCAAGACGGTCTGGGGCGTCGGCTATAAATTCGAGGTGAAGTAGCCCATGCGCAGAAGCCTTTTCCTGCGCACCTACGGCGTGCTGCTGGCGGCCGTGCTGCTGACGATACTGATCTTCACCGGCGTGCTGGTGGCCTCCCGCCAGCAGGCCACGCAGGAGAGCTACGAGGCGGAGGTGCGCCGCCAGGCCCGCGAGGTGGCGGAGTACATGGCGAACCTGAACGCCCTCAGCTTCGTGCAGAGCAACGGCACCATGCGCGGGGTCATCCGGCGAAAGATCGGCGACATCTACAGCGCCTACAACGCCGACATCTGGATCGTCAGCTACGATTCCGGCACCGTGCAGTACCTGGACAAGAGCTGGAACACCACACGGTTCATCGCCACCGACGCCGTGCGGGAGCAGCTTTCCCTGATCCAGCAGGGCAACGAGATCCGCGTGGAGGGCCTGTTCCCGGAATTGGAGGACGGCGAGAACATCGTCACCATCGGCGTGCCCTGGTATTACGGGGAGAACGAGGTGGTGGGCGCGGTGCTGCTGCACATTCCCACATCCTCGCTGAAGGGGGGCCTCTCCAGCGTGCTGAACCAGGTCTTGCCTCCGGCGGTGTTGGCGGTGGTGCTGGGCACCATACTGGCCTTCTTCCTGGCCCGCAGCCAGGTGAAGCCCATGAAGGAGATGTCCAGCGCCGTGCGCGAGTTCTCCAAGGGCGATTTGACCCGGCGGGTGGATGTGCACTGCGGCGGCGAGCTGGAGGAGCTGGGCGATTCCATCAACCGCATGGCCGAGGAGCTGTCCCGGCTGGAGGACTCCCGGCGCAGCTTCGTGGCCAACGTGTCCCATGAGCTTCGCTCGCCCATCACCTGCATGCGCGGCTATGTGCAGGCCATGCAGGACGGGGTGATCCCCCAGGAGGACATGCCCCGGTACTATCAAATCGTGCTGGACGAGACCGACCGGCTCACCGCGCTGGTGAACGACCTGCTGGACCTGTCCCGGCTGGAGTCGGGCAAGTTCCCGCTGACGCTGGCCCCCTTCGACGCCAACGAGCTTATGCGCCGCAACCTGATCAACTTTGAGCCGCGCATCGATGCCAAGAGCATCGCCGTGGAGGTGGAGCTTGCCGACGGGCCGCTGATGGTGATGGCCGACGCCAACCGCATCAACCAGGTGGTGTCCAACATCATCGACAATGCCGTGAAGTTCATGGACGGCGAGGGCAGCCTGCTGACCGTGCGCACCGCGCGGCAGGGGAAGGACGTGCGATTTACCATCGCCAACAACGGGCCGAGGATCGCCGAGGCGGATCTGCCCTATATCTTCGAGCGCTTCTACAAGGCCGACAAGGCCCACACCTCCGGCCAGGGCACCGGCCTGGGCCTGTCCATCTGCCAGAGGATCATGCAGCAGCACGGTTCGAAGATCGAGGTGCGCTCCGACGATCGCCAGACGGCGTTTGAGTTCACGCTGCCCGCGGCAGAGTGAAGAACCCCCGAAGCCTTCAGCTGGCGGCAGCCTTGCCTCCCCTTTGAAGGGGCGGAGGGGTTTAAAGAGTTAAAATAACATTATACCGATTGTACAACCGCCGATAAAGGGTTATAATAGTGGATAATCGAGTATTCTATACCCACGAAAGAGAGGATCACCATATGAAGTATTCCACCATCCTTTCCCGCCTGCTGGCGCTGGTGCTGGCGGCACTGATGCTCACAGGCATGCTGGCCTTGGGCGCTCCCGCCGAGGAAGCTGCGGAGCAGACCCCGTCCTACGACCTGATCTACTCCGCAAACAACCCCATCCCCGACATCGCCGACCGCGTGCGCCCCTCCATCGTGCAGTTGATCACCAAGGCGGAGAGCTGGGATGCCGTCACCCGCATTTCTGATGTGTACGAGACCGGCTATGGCTCGGCCTGCTACTTCCGGGCGCTGGACGACGGCCAGGGCGGCTATCTGCTGTCCAACTACCACGTGGTGCAGGACGGCGACGCCTTCGTGGCCCGCTGGCTGGACGGCACCGAGATGGACGTGGAGCTGGTGGGCTATGACGACGGCACCGACATCGCCGTGCTGAAGTTCGAGGGCGCGGCCCCTGAAGGCGCGGAGCCCATCGTGCTGGGGGATTCCGACGCGCTGCGCATCGGCGAGCTGGCCATCATCGTGGGCAACCCCTCCACCGGCTATGACGACGTGATGTTCGGCAGCGTCAGCGCGGGCATTATCTCGGGCCTGGAGCGCGAGGACGTGAACGCCGGCAACTTCAACCACCACATCACCACCATCCAGATCGACGCGGCCCTCACCGGCGGCTACTCCGGCGGCGCTCTGCTGAACGCCAAGGGCGAGATGGTGGGCATCCCGGTGATCTACACCCTGGGCGAGGGCATGAACTTCTGCATTCCCATCAGCCCCGTAAAGGACTTCATCGAGCAGATCATCGCCAACGGCAACGTGGTGCGGCCCCGCATGGGCGTCACCGTCATCTCCATCGACGGCCCGGACGAGGCCATGCGGCGCTTCCCGCCGGCCGGCGCCCAGGTATATTCCGTGGAGAAGGGCACCCCGGCGGACAAGGCCGGCCTGCAGGAGAAGGACGTCATCACCGAGGCCAACGGCGAGCGCGTGCTCTCCAGCCAGGACCTGGTCAACGCCGTGGACAAGTGCGGCAAGGACCAGCCCATGGAGTTGAAGGTCTATCGCTATGAATACGACCAGGACGGCAACGTGAAGGGCGGCTATGAGGAGCTGACCCTGACGCTGGAGCTGGAGATCATCGACTAAAGAACCACACTGGCGCGGTCGGCACGGTCCGGCCGCGCCTGTTGAGATTGTTGGAAGGGGAGAAGTCTCCATGCAGATGACCGGCGCACAGATTCTGATGGAGTGCCTGACGGAGCAGCGGGTGGACACCGTCTTCGGCTATCCGGGCGGCACCATACTGCATGTGTACGACGAGCTGCTGAACTATCCGGGCATACGCCACATCCTTACGGCCCACGAGCAGGGCGCCTGCCACGCGGCGGACGGCTACGCGAGGAGCACGGGCCGGGTGGGCGTATGCTTTGCCACGTCCGGGCCCGGGGCCACCAACCTGGTCACCGGCATCGCCACCGCCTATATGGATTCCTCGCCCGTCGTGTGCATCACCTGCAACGTGGACCTGCCCCTGCTGGGCAAGGACTCCTTCCAGGAGGTGGATATCACCGGCGTCACCATGCCCATCACCAAGTGCAACTACCTGGTGCGGGACGTGAGCGACCTGGCAGACACCGTGCGCGAGGCCTTCGCCATCGCCCGCGGCGGCCGGCCCGGCCCGGTGCTGATCGACATTCCCAAGAACGTGACCACCGCCACAACGGAGTACGAGCCCCTCTCCCGGAGCCAGCACGGCAAGACCGGCAAGCTGGGCCAGCTGATGAAGCGCTCCAGCCAGGACTTCAAGGCTCCCGAGCCGGATTACAGGGACATCGACATCCTCTGTGACATGATCCGCGCCAGTGAAAAGCCGCTGGTGATCTGCGGCGGCGGCGTGGTGCGCAGCCGCGCCGACTGGGAGTTCGAGGAGTTTGCCAACCGCATCGATGCGCCCGTGGGCATTACGGTGATGGGCGCCGGCGGCTTCCGGGGCCTTAATAAGCTGGCCACGGGGCTGGTGGGCATGCACGGCAGCCAGGCCAGCAATATGGCCGTGGACGCCTGCGACCTGCTGATCGCCGTGGGCTGCCGGTTCTCCGACCGGGTGGCGCTGCAGCCTGCGTCCTTCGCCGGCAACGCGAAGATCGTGCAGATCGACATCGACCGCAGCGAGATCAACAAGAACGTGGAGACGGCCCACCACATCATCGGCGACGCCAAGCGGGTGCTGCAGCTGCTGAACGAGCGGCTGGAGCAGATGGACCACACCCCATGGAAGGACTACGTGTTCTCCTTCAAGACGGTGACGGAGTACGATGAGGCGGACGACCGGCTGACGCCCAGGCAGGTGCTGGACGCCATCGCGCGCATCGCGCCCCGGGATGCCATATTCGCCACCGACGTGGGCCAGCACCAGATGTGGGCCCTTCAGCATCTACACTTTGAGTACTCCGGCCAGCTGGTCACCTCCGGCGGCTTCGGCACCATGGGCTTCGGCCTGGGCGCGGCCATCGGGGCCCAGGTGGGCAACCCGGACAAGGTGGTCGTGCACATCACCGGCGACGGCAGCTTTCGCATGAACCTGAACGAGTTGTCCACGGAGCAGTATTACGACCTGCCCATCGTCACGGTGCTTTTCAACAACGGCGCGCTGGGCATGGTGCGCCAGTGGCAGACGCTGACCTGCAACGGCCGCCACTCCCAGACCACTCTGGACCGCGGCCCGGACTTCGTGAAGCTGGCGGAGGCCTACGGCATCGCCGGGCGGCGCGTGACGGATGTAGAGCAGCTGGAGGCGGCTCTCCACGAGGCCATCGACGGGGGCCGCGGCATGGTGATCGACTGCGCCATCGCCACCGACGAGCTGGTGCGGCCCATGGTGTCCGGCGGTGGCCGCATCACCGAGTTCATGGTGGACTGAGGGGGGGCAAGCGCGATGAACGAAATCAAGAGGCATACCCTGGCGGTGCTGGTGGACAACGAGGCGGGCGTGCTGTCCCGCGTGGCGCGGCTGTTCTCCGGCAAGGGCTACAACATCGATTCCCTGGCGGTGGGCACCACCCACGATCCCGCCGTCTCCCGCATCACCATCGAGGTGCTGACCGATGAAAAGCAGGCGCGGCTGATCTGTATGCAGCTGCGGAAGCTGATCTGCGTCCATTCGGTGAAGCGCCTGGCCGCGGAGCACGCCATCCGGCGCGAACTGGTGCTGATCAAGGTCTCCGCACCCACCCACGAGATCCGCAACGAGATCATCCAGATCGCCAACATATTCAGGGCTTCCATTATCGACGTGGCCACCGAATCGCTGACCATCGCTCTGATCGGCGATGACAGCAAGGCGGAGGCGATCCAGAACCTGCTGGACGAGTTTGGCATACTCGAGCTGGTGCGCACCGGCATGGTGGCGCTGGAGCGGGGCCAGTACACCATCGACGAGCAGACCAAGGAAAAGGGAGAATTCGACTACGGCAAGAATGTGCTGTAGAGGTTTCGGGCGGGGGCAGGCCCCAGGGACCCTGCCGATCCGTCTTCGATGAAAATCGCACTGTGATGTTTTCGTGGCGCTCAGTCCCCTGCCAAGCCCCCTCAGATGCCTCTGCACAAGCGGGCGGGCGACGGGTACAGACAGTTCAACGACAGAATTGAAAGGATAATATATGGGTAAATCCAATTTTGCGGTATTTGTGGACCTTGAAAACGTGGGCGCGAAGGAGACGCTGCTCACGTCCATCATCGAAAAGGTGAAGATCCGCGGGGACATCCTGCTGGGCAAGGTCTACGGCTATACCGACCGCTACACCGACTTGAAGCCGGTGCTGCTCTCCAACACCTTTGCCGTGGTGCCGTCGCTGCGCTGGGGCAAGGTCCAGAAGAACAACCTGGACATCCAGCTGGTGATCGACGCCATGGAGGTGGCCTACACCAACCCGCTGATCGACAGCTTCTGCATCGTCTCCGGCGACAGCGACTACACGCCCCTGGTGGGCCGATTGAAGAGCATGGGCAAGCACGTGCTGGGCATCTCCCGCTCGGAGGCCGCCAGCAGCATCTTCGTGAACGCCTGCAATGAATTCGTGTTCCTGGAGTCCGTGGCCAAGCGCCAGCCCAAGAAGGCCAAGAAGAAGGACGAGACGCCCCTGGACGGCGACATCAACGAGCTGGTCAGCACGGTGGAGACCATCGTGGGCGACCAGGACGAGGAGCAGATGTACGCCAGCGAGCTGAAGGACACGCTGAACCGCCTGCGCCCGGACTTCTCCGAGAAGAGCTATGGCTGCGCCACCTTCGGGAAGCTGGTGCAGCAGATCACCCGGCACTCCGACAAGCTGACCAGCTGGATGGAGGCGTCCAGCCTGATGATCGGCCTGGAGGCCGAGGAGGAGGACAAGGAGCCCAAGCTGGACAAGACCAACTGGCTGCCAGCCTTCGAGCAGGCGCTGAAGCACTTCAAAGACGAGGGCTTCGACCGCGTCAACCCCTCCATCCTCAAGGCCACCATCCAGGCCGACTATCCCAGCTTCGAGGAAAAGCAGATCGGCTTCAAGAAGTTTTCCGACGTGATGAAGGCGCTGGAGAAGCAGGGCCTGCTGGTGGTGGAGATGGACGACGCCCACACGATGCTGCTGAGGATCTGCTGATTCGCGGGAAGCACAGGTCTCTCAAGGGCTTCCCTTCGAGGGGAAGCCCTTTGGCAGCAATAAATCATGGGGGTACGCACCATGCTCAAAAAGGCCCTGAAAATCATCGCCATCATCCTGGCGGTTCTGCTGGTGATCGCCATTGGCTATGTGGCCTATGTGTTCATCTCCTACCATCGCCTGCCGGACGTGGACGAGACTGTGACGCCGTCGGGGGAGAGCATCCGCGCGGGCGAAAAGCATACCCTGGCCACCTGGAACCTGGGCTTCGGCGCCTACAGCGACGACTACGGCTTCTTCATGGACGGCGGCAAGGAATCCTGGGCGTTCTCCAAGGACGCCGTTTATGAGAACCTGAACTTTGCCGAGGACAAATTGAAGGAGCTGGCCCCTGACCTGATGATCCTGCAGGAGCTGGACATTGACGCCACCCGCAGCTATCACGTGGACGAGACGGAACTGATGCGAAAGGCCTTCCCTGTTTTCCAGGCCTTCTTCGCCCAGAACTTCGATTCACCCTTCCTGTTCTATCCGTTCACCCAGCCCCACGGCGCCTCGAAATCGGGCATCCTGACGCTTTCAAAGTTCGGCTTCAACCGCCAGGCGCGCATCGGCCTGCCCATCGAGACGGGCATAGCCAAGATCCTGGATCTGGATCGCTGCTACAGCAAGGTCTGGCTGCCGGTGGAGAGCGGCAAGCATCTGGTGCTGTACAATCTGCACCTCTCCGCCTATACCAGCGATGGCACTATCGCACAGGAGCAGCTGGAGCTGCTGTGCGCGGACATGCTGGCCGAGTACCAGGCAGGCAACTACGTGATGGGCGGCGGCGACTTCAACAAGGACCTGCTGGGCGATTCCGCCGCCGTGTTCGGCGAGGAGCGCCGGGATTACAGCTGGAACCAGCCCATCCCCGAGGGAACCATCCCGGCGGGGCTGACGCTGGTCAACTCCCTGGACGAGGCGAACCCCATCCCCAGCAACCGCATCGCCGACGGCCCCTATGTGAAGGGCGAGACCTTTGTGAACACCCTGGACGGCTTCATCGTGTCCGACAACGTGACTGTGGAGTCCTGCCAGGTGGTCGACACCGGCTTCAAGTGCTCGGGCCACAACCCCGTTGTGATGGAATTTATGCTGAATGAATAACAGACCGGAGGAAAGACATATGACCTGGGACCTTACCAAACTGTACGCATCCTTTGACGCGCCGGAATTCGCCGCGGACATGAAGGAACTGAAGGAACTGGCGGACGAGGCCGTGGAGCAGGCGCGGGGCATGGCGATCGGCGTGCCTGCGCTGGAGGAGGCCATCCGGCTGTCCGAGCGGGTGGCGACGCTGGCCACCAAGACCATGTCCTTCGCCCAGCTGACCCTGGCGGCGGACGCCAACTGCGAGCCGGCCATGGCGGCCTACGCGCGGCTTCTGCCGGTGATGAACCGTCTGGAGGAGGCCTCCAGCGCCCTGAGCGCAAAGCTGGGAACGGTAGAGGACCTGGACGCGCTGATCGCGCAGAGCGAGCTGCTCACCGCCCACGCCTTCCTGCTCAAGAAGTACAAACAGAACGCGGCCCACGTGATCGACCCGGCGCTGGAGCCCATCGTGCTGAAGATGCAGATGACCGGCGGCAACGCCTGGGAGCAGCTGCGGGACCAGCTGGACGCCAACCACATGGTGGAGATCGAGCTGGACGGCGAAAAGAAGTCCCTGCCCCTGTCCGCCGTGCGCGGCATGGCCAACAGCCCCGACGCCGCGGTGCGCAAGGCCGCCTATGAGGCTGAAATCGCCGCTTATCCGAAGATGGAGATCCCCATGGCCGCCTGTCTGAACGGCATCAAGGGCGAGGCCCGCACGCTGTGCGAGCTGAAGCACTTCGACACTGTGCTGGACATGGCGCTGGACATCTCCAACATGGATCGGGCCACCCTGGACGCGCTGCTTCAGGCCATGGAGGAGAGCCTGCCCATGTTCCGCCGGTACCTGCGCCTGAAGGCGAAGATGCTGGGCTACGAGGGTGGACTGAAGTTCTACGACCTGTTCGCGCCGGTGGGGAAGGCCCAGGGGGACTACACCCCCGAGGATGCCCATGCGCTGCTGGTCAAGGAGTTCGGCGCGTTCAGCCCCCGCATGGCCAGCATGATGGACCGCGCCTTCAACGAGCGCTGGATCGACATGTTCCCCCGGGAGGGCAAGAGCGGCGGCGCCTTCTGCAGCGGCATGCACCCGCTGGGCATCAGCTATGTGCTCACCAACTTCGAGGGCAGCTACGGCTCCGTCAGCACTTTGGCCCACGAGCTGGGCCACGCCTATCACAACGAATGCATGCGGGACGTGCCCATCCTGATGGCGGACTATCCCATGCCCCTGGCGGAGACGGCCTCCATCTTCAATGAGACCCTGCTGGCCGAGCGGATGCTCGAGAAGGCCGACCGGGAGGCGAAGATCGCCATGCTGGAGCAGCAGCTGTCCGACGCCGCCCAGGTGATCGTGGACATCATGAGCCGCTTCCTGTTCGAGAAGGAAGTGGTGGATCGCCGTGCGGACACCACGCTGAGCCCCCAGGAGCTGTGCGAAATCATGCTGGACGCCCAGAAAAAGACCTACGGCGACGGCCTGGATCCGGACTGCATGCACCCCTATATGTGGGCCTGCAAGAGCCATTACTACTCCACCCAGGTGCACTTCTACAACTTCCCCTATGCCTTTGGGCAGCTGTTCGCCGTGGGCGTCTATGCCCTCTACCAGAAGAAGGGCGCAGACTTCCTGCCGGATTACGAGAAGCTGCTGCGCATGGCGGGGAGCGGCACCGTGCGCGAAGTGGCCGCCAGCGTGGGCATCGACGTGGCGGACGTGAACTTCTGGCGCACGAGCCTGAAGGTGTTCGAGGACAAGCTCGCCCGGCTGGAAAAGCTGGCGGGGGAATAGGAAACCGCGTATTGCGGCGGGGGCTATCGCGCCTCCGCCGCTCTGTTTTTCTCACTGGGATATTGACCGGCACATGTCAGATCGGTTATAATGTAAATTAGAAAAAGTATAGGTTAAGAAGGACAATCGACCCTACGGCCGAGAGGTGCTTATGAGACGGAATTTTTGCACGATGATTCTGGCGCTGCTGATCGCGCTGGCGCTGCCGATGGCGGCGCTGTCGGAGGAGGCGGACGCCGGGGAGACGGTATATGTGGAAAATGCCATGAATTTCGTGGACGGCTCCATGGACGTGAGCGCCGGTATTCCCGAGAACGCCGAGGGCGTGCTGGCGGACATCCGCGACCGGGGCGTGCTGCGCGTGGCCACCGAGCCCTACTACCCGCCCCAGGAGTTCATCGACCCGTCCCGGGAGGGGCAGGAACAGTATGTAGGCGCGGACATGGAGCTGGCCCGGGCCATCGCGAAGGCCATGGGCGTGGAGCTTGAAATCGTGCCCATGGAGTTCACGGAGGTGCTGACCGCCGTGGACGAGGAGCGCTGCGACCTGGCGATCTCCGCCCTGGCGTTTACGCCGGGCCGCGCCGCCGCCGCGGAGCTTTCCAAGGGCTATTACTTTGCCGATGAGAGGGCGGGCGGCGCGCTGCTGATCCGTGCCGCGGACGTCGGAACCATTGCCGGCGCGGGGGATCTGGCCGGGCGCGACATCGTGGCCCAGAGCGGCTCCCTGCAGGAGCTGCTGATGGCCAGGAACGTGATGGACTATCACGAGTTCCGCCGGCTGTCCACCCAGCAGGAGGTCTACGACGCGGTGTCCTCCGGCGAGGCCGACGCTGCCATGGTGGACGTGGAGCCCGCGCAGGGCTATATCGCCAACAACCCGGACAGCGGCCTTGCGCTGCTGCTGGATCAGCGCTACACGCTGGAGGAGGAATATGACGGCGACCGCGTGGCGGGCCGCAAGGGCGAGTTCCAGCTGATGTACTTCGTCAACGGCGTGATCGACGGGCTGCTGGCCGAGGGCCTGTACCGCGCCTGGTTCGAGGAGTACGCGGCGCTGGCTGCCGAGCTGGGTATGTAAGGATCAGGGGAGTCAAGGGGGGGAGTGGAACGGCAATGAAGCGTTGGAAGACGTGGCAGATCGGGCTGTTTGTCGCCCTGAGCATATTGATCAACATCGCGGGGAGGATGCTGGCTGCGCGGCTGGAACTGCCTCTGTGGCTGGATTCCTTCGGCACGGTGCTGTGCGCCTATGCCGGCGGGCCGGTGTGCGGCGCCATAGTGGGCGTGGCGGGCAGCGCGATGTTTGCCATGATGAACAACGTGTCCGCGATCTATGCCATCACCGGCGCGGTGCTGGGCGTCATCGTGGGTATCGGCGCGCGCAGGCGCAAGCTGGCGACCCTGTTCGGTACCATGTCGGTGGCGGCCACGACGACGCTCACGGCGGTGGTGGTGTCCGTGCCGCTGAACATCATCTTCTACGGCGGCAGCACCGGCAACCTCTGGGGCGACGGCGTGATCGGCTACCTGCGGGAGCGGGGCGCACCGGCACTGCTGTGCCAGGTCATGGGCCAGTTCTATCTGGATTTCGCTGACAAGGTGCTGACGCTGGTGGTGTTTGGCGTGTGCCTGCGCCTGCTGCACGCCGTCCGGGGCCGCAAGAGCGGCGACGGGGGAGCAGAGGACGGGAACAATGGCGCCGTAAAGGCCGCCGCGGCGCTGATACTGGCGCTGGCGCTGTGCGGCGGGTGCCTGACGCTGCCCGTCGCCCGGGCCGAGAATGCCGAGGCCCGGACCGACTACAACGACTACGTGCAGACCATCTACACCAGCCACAACGGCCTGCCCTGCGGCGAGGCCAACGACATCGCCCAGACCAGCGACGGCATCCTCTGGATCGGCACCTACGCCGGCCTGTACCGCTACAATGGCCGGGAGTTCCGCTGGATGGACGACTATGGGTCCGTGCGCAACGTGAACTGCCTGTTCGTGGATGAGGAGGGCCGCCTCTGGATCGGCACCAACGACAACGGCCTGTCCATCTGCATCAACGAGGAGATCTCCAACGTGGTGGACCAGTCCCGGGGCTTGCCGTCCAACTCCGTGCGCGCCATCGTGCAGGGCAGCGACGGCTATTACTACGTGGGCACCACCGGCAGCCTGCAGGTGCTGACGCTGAGCAACGGCCTGAAGACCGTGAATACCCTGTGGGAGATCAACTACTGCGACAAGCTGGCGGCGGACGAGGCCGGCCACGTGGCGGCCATCACCTCCGACGGCCGGCTGTTCCTGATGAAGAAGGGCCAGATCGTCAGCTCCCTGAAGCTGCCCGACGGCGCGGAGCTGTTCAACAGCGTTTGCTTCGACGAGGATGGCGTGCTGCTGGCGGGCACCTCCACCAACCACATCTACGTGTTCGAGGTAAACGAGGACCGCTTCGACCAGAAGACCATTCGCGACTGCGAAGGACTCAAGAACCTCAACGACCTGTACTATCTGGAAAACGGCGAGCTGTTCATCTCCGCGGACAACGGCGTGGGATACATCACCAGGGAAGACGACTTCGAGCCCATCAACACCAACGATTTCAACAACTCCATCGACAACATGCTCATCGACTACCAGGGCAACCTCTGGTTCACGTCCTCCCGCCTGGGCCTGCTGCGCATGGCGCCCTCGGCCTTCAAGGATGTGTACAGCACTGTGGGCATGGACAGCCGCGTGGTGAACACAGTGGTGAAGTGGCAGGGCGAGTTCTACTTTGGCACAGACAAGGGCCTGGACGTGGTGGACGAAGCCTGCAAGCGGCGCATCCACAATGAACTGACCGAGCAGCTGGACGGAAAGCGCATCCGGTGCATGCTGGTGGACGACAGCAACCACCTTTGGATTTGCACCTACGGCAGCGGCCTTCTGGAGGTGGAGCCGGACGGTACGCAGCACTGGTACAACAGCGAAAACGGCGGCTTCGGCAACCGCGCCCGCGTGGTGGCCCAGCTGTCCGACGGCACCATCATGGCCGGCGGCGATACAGGTGTCAGCTTCATCCGGGGCCATGAGATCGTGAACACCGTGGGCTACGCCGACGGCTTGATCAACAGCATGATCCTCACCGTTACGGAGCTGAAGGACGGCCGCATCCTGGCGGGCACCGACGGCGACGGCATTGCCGTGTTCCGGGATGGCCAGGTGGAGAAGATGCTCACCCGGGAGGACGGCCTGTCCTCCGAGGTCATCCTGCGCACCGTACCTGATCCCAAGTCCGACGGCGTGTTCATCGTCACCAGCAACGGTCTGTGCTACATGGATGCCGACGGGGCCATTCGTTCGTTGAACAACTTTCCGTATTTCAACAACTATGACGTGTTCGCCAAGGACCGGGACACCCTGTTCGTGATGAGCAGCGCCGGCATCTACGTGGTGGACCGGGACGAGCTGCTCTCCGGCAGCGACGCCGTGAGCTATGAGCTGCTGGACGCCAAGAGCGGACTGAACAGCGCCCTGACTGCCAATTCCTGGAACTACTGCGACGAGCACGGCGACCTGTTCCTGCCCTGCGACACCGGCGTCTATATTATCGATACCGCGGGCTACACCGCCAGCATCAGCGCCTACCGCATGACGGTGAGCTCCGTGCGCCTGGACGGCGCGATGCATCGCCTGGGCCGCAGCAGTCTGATCGAAATTGGCCGGGGCGTCAGCAAGATCGAGATGTACCCCGAGGTCATCAACTACACCATCCAGGATCCGTTTGTGGGCTATTGGCTGGAGGGCTTCGATGCCGACTGGACCATACTGCCCCAGAGCAGCCTGAGCACCATCACCTATACCAACCTGCCCAGCGGCGAATACACCTTCCATCTGGCGGTGTTTGACAACGACCAGACGGAGATCTTCGCCCAGCGGGACTATCGGCTGGTGAAGGAGAAGGAGATTTACGACAATCAGTGGTTCATCATCTATGTGGTGCTGGTGCCCATGCTGGCGGTGGCGTGGTTCACCTGGTACTTCGCCCGCACCCGGGTGCAGCGCATGCTGGACATCCAGCGGCGGGAGCTGGCCATCGCCAACCAGAAGATACAGATGGGCAACGAGACCATCATCGCCATTGCCAACGCCGTGGACGCCAAGGACGAGCGCACCAGCCAACATTCCAAGCGCGTGTCGGAGTATTCGGTGCTGATCGCCAGGGAACTGGGATTCAGCGACGAGGAACTGGAGAACCTCCGCCGCACCGCATTGCTGCATGACATTGGCAAGATCGGCATCCCCGACGCCATCCTCAACAAGCCCGCGCGGCTGACCGACGAGGAATATGCGGTCATGAAGAGCCACGTCACCCGCGGCGCGGAGATCCTCAAGGACTTCACGCTGCTGGATCATGTGGTGGACGGCGCGCGCTATCACCACGAGAAATACGACGGCACGGGCTATCCCGACGGGTTGAAGGGCGAGGAGATCCCGCTGTACGGCCGCATCATCGGCGTGGCGGACGCCTTCGACGCCATGACTGCCAATCGCATCTACCGCAAGCAGATGGACTTCGACTATGTGCTGAACGAGATGCGCCGGTGCAGCGGCACCCAGTTTGATCCCCGGTTCGTGGAGATCCTGTTGAAGCTGATCGACGATGGCAAGATCGACCTGAATGCGCTCTATCCGGCGAAGACGGACGACGGGCAGGCCAAGGAGGGATCGGCATGAAGCGCGTAAATATCACATCTTTCGTAGCGGCCCTGCTGGTGCTGGCTGTCGTCGCCGGGATTTACTTTGGCCATGGCGGCCAAGTGGGTCGGCAGGCGCTGAAGGTGGGCTTCATCTACGACACCGACGAGAGCACGCCCTACACCTACAATTTCAGCCTGGCCGAAAAGGCCGTGGAGAAGAGCTTTCCGGGCCGGGTGGAGGTGTACGTCAGCAGTAATGTGCCCGAGAGCGAGATGCTGGAGCCGGTGCACGAGCTGGTGCGCGCCGACTGCCACATTATATTCACCAACAGTTATTCCGACCAATTCCTGGAGGCGGCGCGGCTATACCCGGACGTGCAGTTCTGCCAGACGTCCTACAACGCCGGTATCCATGAGGGCTGCCCTGACAACTACCACACCTTCAACGCCACCATCTATCAGGGGCGCTATGTCGCCGGCCTGGCCGCAGGGCTCAAGCTGCGGGATATGATCGACGACGGCCTGCTGGCCAAGGACGCGGCGCTGGTGGGCTATGTAGGCGCGTTCCCCTCGGTGGAGGTCGTTTCCGGCTATACCGCCTTTCTGATGGGCGTGCGATCCGTCGCGCCGGAGGCCGTGATGCGCGTGCGCTACACCGGCGCCTGGAGCAGCTACAGCAAGGAAAAGGCCGCCACAAGGGCCTTGATCGACGAGGGCTGCGTGGTCATCTCCCAGCATGTGGACACCATCGGCCCGGCCATGGCCTGCGAGGAGGCCGCCGGCACGAAGCGGGTCTACCACGTGGCCTACAACCAGAGCATGATGGACATTGCGCCGTCCGCTTCGCTGATCGGCTGTCGGGTGAACTGGACGCCCTATGTGGTGGGCGCGGTGGAGGCCATGCTGGACGGCAGGAGCATCGAGCGCAGCGTGAAGGGCAGCGTTCACGGCAACGACATCTCCGCCGGCCTGGACCAGGGCTGGGTGGAGGTGACGGAGCTGAACCAGCAGCTGGCCGCCTATGGCACCCAGGAGAAGCTGAACAAGGCCATCGAGGGCTTGAAGAAGGGCACCATCGAGGTGTTCAAGGGCGATTATACCGGCGTGAGCCTTTCCGATGAAAGCGATACCGTGGACCTGAGCCTGGGCTACAAGGAGAACGAAACCACCTCCTGGCCCACCTTCGGCTACCTGCTCAGGGACGTCATCACCGTGGAGGGATGATGCTTCCTCACAGTTTAAGCCCCCGTTCCCTCTGGACAAGGGCGGGGGTTTTGCGCTATAATAATGCCATATCAAACCACCCACAGAAAGGATGTTTGCCATGATTTCCTGGAAGAACCTGGATACCCTGGCCGCTTATGACAAGCTGGCCGCCACCAAGGGCCGCGTGAAGCTGAACGAGGCCATGTCCGGCGAAAACGGCGCGCGACGCGTCGCCGAATACAGCGTGCCCATGGCGGGCGGCCTGGCCTATAACTTCGCCGCCAAGGCCGTGGACGACGAGGTGCTCTCCGCCCTGCAAGCGCTGGCGGACGAGGCCCAGCTGACGGACAAGTATGCCGCCCTCTACAATGGCGAGGTCATCAACACCGGCGAGAAGCGCCGCGTGCTGCACCAGCTGACCCGTGGCCAGCAGGGCGGGGCCGTGGTGGTGGACGGCGTGGACAAGCGCCAGTTCTACGCGGCCCAGCAGAAGAAGGCCGCCGAGTTCGCCGCCAAGGTGCACGCCGGTGAGATCGCCAACGCGGCGGGGGAGAAGTTCACCACCGTGGTGCAGATTGGCATCGGCGGCAGCGACCTGGGCCCCCGCGCCATGTACCTGGCCCTGGAGCAGTGGGCCAGGCAGACGGGCAACCTGAAGCTGGAGGCCCGGTTCATCAGCAACGTGGACCCGGATGACGCCGCCAGCGTGCTCAAGAGCATCGATGTGGCCCACTCCCTGTTCGTGCTGGTGTCCAAGTCCGGCACCACGCTGGAGACCCTGACCAACGAATCCTTCGTGAAGGATGCGCTGAAGAACGCCGGCCTGGACGCCTCGAAGCACATGGTGGCCGTCACCAGTGAGACCTCACCCCTGGCCAAGTCCAGCGACTACCTGGCCGCCTTCTTCATGGACGACTTCATCGGCGGCCGCTATTCCTCCACGTCCTGCGTGGGCGGCGTGGTGCTGTCCCTGGCCTTCGGGCCGGAGGTGTTCGCCCGGTTCCTGGACGGCGCGGCCCAGGCCGACGCCACAGCCAAGGAAAAGGACATCCACAGGAACCCCGCCATGCTGGACGCGCTGATCGGCGTGTACGAGCGCAACGTGCTGGGCTATCCGGCCACCGCCGTGCTGCCCTATTCCCAGGCGCTTTCCCGCTTCCCGGCGCACCTGCAGCAGCTGGACATGGAGTCCAACGGCAAGTCGGTCAATCGCTTCGGCGAGCCCGTCGACTACGTGACCGGCCCGATCATCTTCGGCGAGCCCGGCACCAACGGCCAGCACAGCTTCTATCAGCTGCTGCACCAGGGTACCGACATCATCCCGCTGCAGTTCGTGGGCTTCCGGAAGAACCAGGCGGGCATGGACGTGGACATCCAGGGCAGCACCAGCCAGCAAAAGCTGTGTGCCAACGTGGCGGCCCAGATCATGGCCTTCGCCTGCGGCAAGGACGACGAGAACCCCAACAAGGCCTTCGCCGGCGGACGGCCCTCGTCCATCATCATCGGCGAACAGCTGACCCCCGAGGCGCTGGGCGCGCTGTTGAGCCACTTCGAGAACAAGGTGATGTTCCAGGGCTTCGTCTGGAATGTCAACTCCTTCGACCAGGAGGGCGTGCAGCTGGGCAAGGTGCTGGCCAAGCGGGTGCTGGCCCACGACACCGACGGCGCCCTGAAGGCCTACAGCGACCTGCTGGACATCTGATGTGAACGGACATCAGCCACCCTGCTGGCTCTTCGGATTTTGTATGAGCCCATAAGGGTCCCGGCCAGGGATTGCTCAAACGCAGAATGGGATCCTGCTCCCGAAAAACACGGCCCTGACGCACAGTCGTCAGGGCCGATTCATATGGAGGGAAGTGCCTGTCAGCTGACGACCCACCGCGTGTGGCTGCCGTGGTCGTCCCGGGTGACGATCAGCTGGTCGTCGATCTCCTGCTTGAGTTCGGTGACGTGGGAGATGATGCCGATCAGCTTCGAGCCCCCGGCCATGCGCTGCAATACCTTCACAGCGGTGTCCCGGGCGTGGTCGTCCAGGGAGCCGAAGCCTTCGTCGATGAACATGATGTCCAGGTTGATGGCGGCGGAGCGCTGCTGGATCTGGTCCGCCATGCCCAGCGCCAGCGACAGCGCCGCCATGAAGCTCTCGCCGCCGGACAGTGTGCGGATCTCCCGCTCCCGACCCGTCACGGCGGAATAGACCATCAGGTCGAGGCCGCGATTGCTGCGGCCATCGCCGGCCATGTCCTCCGGCACCATCCGCAGCTCAAACTGGCCCGCGGACATCTCCAGGAACCGCGCGTTGGCCGAGCGCAGGATGCGCTCCAGGTAGGCGCGCTGGGCAAAGGTTTCGATGTCCATGCGCCCGCCGCTCACGCGGCCTGCCAGGCGTCCATACAGGTCGTCCACCCGGGCCTGCTCCGCCATGGCGCGACTGCGCTGGGCCAGTATGGGCGTGAGGGCGTCCAGCGCTGCGCGATCCGTCCGGGCGCAGGCGGTCAGCCTCTCCAGCGCGTCCTGCGCGGCGGACAGCGCCGATTCAGCCTGCTGGCTGGCGGCGGCGAGCGCCTCCATATCCGGCCGGGGACGCCCAGCAATGGCGTTCAGGGCCGTTGATTTCGCGCCGACGGCCGTGGCCTTGCGCACATTGTGCCTGTCCAGCTGAGCACGCAGCGCCTCCGCTTCGGCGGGCAGGTGCTTGGCGACGATCTCGGTCCACTCCGCCTCAGGCAGGTCCTTTTCGTCGATCAGCGCGACGTAGGACGCCTCCCGTTCGGAGAGGGCGGACTGGCGCTCGGGCAGTTCCCTCTCATACCGGGCGATCAGCGCTTCGGCCTGCTCCACGGCGGCACGATCAGCTTTCGCATGGATGGACGCGGCATTGTGTTCGGATATCTTGCCGTCCCTGGCGGCCTGGGCGGCGGCAAGGGCGGCTTTTGCGTCGGATTCGGTGGAGAAATCGCGCCGGGCGACGAGCCCATCCAGGGTGGCGCTGGCGGCCGTCAGGGCGGTCTGCGCTTCGGCGAGACTGAGTCCCGCTTCATCCACGGATTGGCGCAGCGCTTCCCGGCGCGCGTCGGCGTCCTTCAGGAATGCCTGTGCCCCGGCGAGCGCCTGCGCGTCCGCCTCCAGCTTCGCGCCTTCGGCCTCGAGGGCTTCACTGTGCGCGCCGATGAGCGCCTCTGCCGCCTGGAGATCGGGCTCCCCGCCTGCGGAAGCGATCCGGTTCAGCCTCGTCCACAGCGCGGCGAGGCTCTTCTCGAACTGCGCGCCGCGCTCCTTCAGCAGTTCCACGGCGGCGCCCGCCCCGGCGGCGGCGTCCGACATGGCGCGGTTGCAGGCTGCTGTCTTCTCGGACAGGGCCTCCACCGCTTCACGGGTCAACTGCTCGCGGCCTTCCGGCAGGGGACAGGGGCAAGGGTGGTCCAGTGATCCACACACCGGGCAGGGCTCGCCGTCGCGCAGCTGCTCCCTGGCGATGTAGCCCGCCTGGGCGTCCAGGAACGCCGTGCGAAGGCTGCTGTACTCGGCGTCGGCCTCGAGGAAGGCCGCCCGGGCGTCGGCATAGGCCCGCTGGGCCCTTTCGCCGGCCTCGCGCTGCCTGGCAATGTCTTCCCGGGCCTTTTGCAGCTCCGCAACCTCGCTCTGCAGGCCCTCGACCTCCTCCACGCGACGCTGCCACAGCCTCAGCCGCTCGCCTGCGCCGGAGAGCTCGTCGGCACGCCGACGCACGGCCTTCGCCTCGTCCTCGAAGGCGGCGAGCGCGTGCTGCGCCTTTTCGACGTCGGCCCTGCCGATTTCGACCTGCTTTTCAAGGTAGGCCTTTTTCGCTTCGGCCTCCCGGATCTGATCCAGCATCGCCAGCGCCTTTTCCACCCGTTCCGTCACCTTGGCGCAGCTTGAAAGCGCCGCATCCATGGCCTCCCTGGCGGCGGCTTCCCTGGTCTCGGCGGCGGCCTGGGCCTTTTGTAGTCCGGGCAGGATGCTGCGCTGCTCATCCAGGCCTGCCTGCACGCTTGCGGCGGCCTCCTTCGCGTCGATGAAGCGCTGGTGGGCGGCCTTCAGTTCATAGGCGGCGGCGATGGCGGCGATCAGCGCGGCGGCTTCGGCCATTGCCGGTTCCCGGGCCGCGCAGTCGGAAAGCTCCGCCTCCGCCCGGGCCAGCTGCTCGTGCGCCTGGTTCAAGGCGTCGGCCTGGGTCAGGGCATCCCGGGCGGCGTCCCGCTGTTTGCCCAGCGCCGCGCAGCTGTCGCGGCTTTCCGAAACGCGGCCGTCCAGCCAGAGACACAGCGCGTCCAGGCCCTGCATCAGCGCTTCCATCCGGGCGATGTTCATCCGGTCGGAACCGAGTAAATCCCCCTTCAGCGCCAGGAGCGCTGTGGCGCCTTCATAATCCCCGGGCACCTCCACGTGCCCCACCTCCGCCTGGCAGGCGGTGCGGATGCGGGCCATCTCGGCGCGGCCGTCCTTCTGGCGACGCGCCAGCTCTGCGACGATGTTCTGGTACAGCTCCGTGCCGAACAGCTTGCGGAAGATCACCTTGCGGTCCTCGGATTTGGCGCGCAGCAGCGCCATGAACTCGCCCTGGGCGATCATGGCCACCTGCATGAACTGGTCCTTGTTCAGGCCCACGATCTCCACGAGTTTTTCATCTGTCTCCCTTTGATTCTGGGAATACTCCCGGCCGTCCGGCAGGATGAGGGACACGATCTCCTTCTCGTCGGTGAAGCCGGTGCCCCGCTTAACGGGCCGCCGGTGCCGGGGCGAGCGCCGCGCGACATAGGTCATGGCCTCGCCGCCCTTTGCCTCGGAGAACGTCAGCTCCACGAAGGGGGTCAGCGACGGGTCGGCGAACTGGCTGTGCAGCTCCGCGCCGTCCTTGCGGTTCGCGCCGGAGCTGGCCTCGCCGTACAGGGCGAAAACGATGGCGTCGAAGAGGGTGGTCTTGCCCGCGCCGGTGTCGCCGGTGATCAAAAACAGGTTCTGGCCGGGGACTGTGAAGTCGACCTCCGTCCGCGCCGCATAGGAACCAAAGGCCTGCAATACCAGTTTGATCGGCTTCATGCGCCCACCTCCTTCGCCGCGTTCACCACGTCGTTGAGCAGTGCCCGGGATTCCTCGTCCAGTTCGCCCAGGAACGCCTCACACAGGGAGAGCGCATCCAGCTCCTCCATCGGCTCCGACATGGGGCCGTAGTCGGCGGGCCGGGGAAGCTGGCGGCGAATCTCCAGCAGATGGGGGAACGCCGCTTGCAGGCGATCGTGCAGATCGAAGGCGTCCAGAGCCGCGTCGCCCTCCAGCACGGCGGTCACATAGTCCCCGCAGGCCTGACGGAGCAGCTCCTCCAGGGTTCCCCTGAGCACCTTTACCTGGCGCAGCGGCGTCAGGGGAATGACCCGGGTGGCCACGTCGCCCTTTTTGCCCAGCGTCACCTCTATGATGCCCTTCTGCTGGCCGGCCTCGCTGACGGAGGCGGCCAGGGGCGTGCCGCAGTAGCGCAGGTATTCGCTGCCCACGCGCATGGGCTTGTGGATGTGCCCCAGGGCGGCATAGTCGAAGGGAGCGAGCACGTCCGCGCGCACGGCGTCGATATTGCCGACGGTGACGATCTCGCTGCCCATGCGCTCCACGCTTGCGGCGTCCTGGCCCACGGGCAGGTAGAACTGGTGGCTGACCAGCACGTTGCGCTGGGACGTGTCGACGGCTTCCCGGGCGATCAGCCGGCGCAGGCTCTCGTCGTAGGACAGGTTGTTGCCGTCTTTATCCACGCCCACGATGGATTTTACCATGCTGGGCTTCACGAAGGGCAGCAGGTAGAAGTTCACCGGGCCGAATTCGTCCGAGAGGGTGACTTTCTCGATGCGCTCGCCCTCCGACATGGGCGGCAGGCCGATCAGGTGCACGCCCTGGCGGTCCAGCAGCCCCCGGTACAGGTTGAGCCGCGTCGCGCTGTCGTGGTTGCCGGAGATCAGCATGATCTCCGCCTGCGGCGCGGCCTGGGTGAGCAGCGCGATAAAGCCGTCGAAGGCGGCCACGGCCTCGGCGGAGGGAACGGCCTTGTCGTAGATGTCCCCGGCGATGACGATGGCGTCGGGCCGCTCCCGGCGCGCGGCGTCCGCGATCTGGCGGAAGATGTGGTCCTGGTCATCCGACAGGTCCCGGTTCATCAGTTTCAAGCCGATGTGCAGGTCGGACAGGTGGAAGAATCTCATGGCGTGCCTCCCGTGTGGAAATATCTGCCTCTATTGTAGCAGAGCGGGGGAATATGTGCAAATAAAAAAGTCATCAAGGAGAACGGCAGGTTGCGATTATGCGGGGACAAAGCACCCGCTTCAATGCCGCGGCCCGTCGAAATGCACAGATCCTTCGCTGCGTTCAGGAGGACGGGGCTTCATTCCTTGTCATCCCGAGCGCAGCGAAGGATCTGCACACAGTATTTCTTCAATGCGCATGGACGGTCCCATGGCTTTTTTGGCGAATCGACACAGGATTCCATGGCTTCGATATTCTATGCCAAGCCGCTGTAATAGGCCTCCAGCTTTGGCTTGGCGGCCAGGTAATACGCTTCCAGCCGCTTGTCGAAGTGCCTGCCCATGCCGTCCATGATGATGGCGTGGGCCTGCTCGAAGGACATGCTCTCCTTGTACACCCGCTTGCTCACCAGCGCGTCGTACACGTCCGCCACGGCCATGATCCGGGCCTCCAGCGGGATCTCGTCGCCCTTCAGGCCCTCCGGATAGCCGGAGCCGTCCCAGCGCTCGTGGTGGTAGTGGGCCACGTTCTCGGCGATCTGCTGGAAGTAGGCGTCGTCGGTGCCTGCGAGGATCTCGCGCACGATCCGCGCACCCTCGGCGGCGTGGGACTTCATCTTGTCGAACTCTTCAGGTGTGAACCGGCCGGGCTTGCGTAGCACGGCGTCGTCCACGGCGATCTTGCCCAGGTCGTGCATGGGCGCGGCCTTCACCACGGCCCGGCAGAACTCGTCCGTCAGCTCGAACACGTTGTCCTCGCGGATGGCCTCCACCAGCAGCCGCACGCCCTCGCTGGTGCGCTTGATGTGGCCGCCGGTGGAGTTGTCCCGGCTTTCAACCATGGTCGCCATGCCCAGCACCAGCTTGTCATGCATCTCCACGATGTGCGCCGTCTTCTCGGCCACCTCCGCCTCCAGCTGGGCGTTGTAGCGGTCCACCAGGGCGATGTGCTGCTGGTTCTCGGTGTCGTCGGTGATGAACAGCTCATAGCCCCGCTTGCGGCTGCCGTCGTAGAGGTAGGTAGTTTTGACCAGATAGATGCTGTCGTCCCGCTCGTAGTAGTGGGAATCCTGGCTCTCGTCGTCCCGGAACGCCTCCAGCCAGGGGCGCACGATGTCCTGCATCTGCTTGTCCCGCCGGATGGACCGGTCCACGGTCAGGTTGTTCAGGTTGGGAAAGATGGCCTTAGCGGTTTCATTGCTGCCCAGGTAGTGGAAGCCGAAGTCGAAGCTCACCAGTCCCGTGTTGCCGCTCTGCACCAGGGAATCCACGGCGGTGTCGGTGATGTCATACAGGCAGATGCGGTACACGATCACCAGGCTGGTGGCCAGCGCGATGTCGAAGGCCGCGGGCACCAGTTCCACCCGGGGGAACAGCTGCCGTCCGCCGTAGAAGGCCACCATGCACACCACCACCGGGAAAAATAGCAGCCCCAGCATCTTCCGGGACACCTGGTTCTTGCGGATGTAGCAGTAGACGATGGCGCCCACGCTCATCAGGAAGTAGACCAGGATCATCGCCACGAACAGGCTGTGCACCGGCCCGTATTCCTTGGTGAGCACCGCCGTGCCCTCCACGCGCTCAAAGGCGATGCTCTTGTAGAAGAAGTCAGCCCGGCCCATGGACATGGCCGCGACGAACACCGCCGTGGACACCAACACCATCGCCACCCGCAGCCAGCGATTCAGCTTAATCTGGCACATGCTGAACACCACGAAGGTGATGTTCATCATCAGGTAGCACCCGCCCACGTAGGTCAGCCGGTTGGCCACCAGCGCCGCCTCCAGCGTCTCGGCGCGGCTGAGCATGGCCCAGCCCAGGTTCGTCACAGACACCAACACGAAGGTCAGCGTGATGTGCACGTCGAAGTGCTTGTGCCACATGAACACATACACCAGCGTCATCAGCAGCGAGAGCGCCAGCGCGATGTCGTAATAGGTGGTTATCATACGATCCCTCCCACAGGGATAATCTCCTCACGGGCATAAGCATAGCAGAGCCAGGTTAACTGCAGGTTGCCTTTGGGTGAGAAGCCCATGAGAACGCCGTGAGAAATGGGCGCTTTCGCCCTTGACGGCGCTGACCGGGCCAGCTATAATATGAGCGGAGTGATAGAAATTATGGGCGCTGCCCATCAAATGGAGGATGCCATATGAATACATTTCCCCGGACTGAAGTGGAGGGCGTTTCTCTCTCCCGCATGATTATCGGCACCAACTGGATCCTGGGCTGGAGCCACCGCAGCCCCGCTGCGGACCGGCAGATCAAGAACCGCTTTCCCGCCGGCGCGCAGGTGGTGCCGCTGCTGAAGACCTTCCTGGACGAAGGCGTGGACACCATCATGGGCCCGCTGCAGCAGGAGCGGGTGATGCAGGAGGCCGTGCAGGAGACCATGCAGGCCACGGGCAGGGAGCTGATCCTGATCGACACGCCCATCATCAACGTGGACGACACCGAGGAGGGCCGCAAGCAGGCTCGGGCCACCATCCACCGCAGCAAGACGTGCGGCGCGAAGCTGTGCCTGATCCACCACTCCAGCGCCGAGCAGCTGGTGAACAAGAACAAGCACGCCATCCAGCGCATCGACGACTACACCGACATGATCCGCCAGGAGGGCATGATCCCCGGCCTGTCCTGCCACATGCCGGAGCTGATCACCTATTCCGACGAGAACGGCTACGACGTGCAGACCTACATCCAGATCTACAACTGCATGGGCTTTTTGATGCAGGTGGAGATCGAGACCGTGGCCGCCATCATCAACAGCGCGAAAAAGCCGGTGATGACCATCAAGCCCTTCGCCGCGGGCCGCACCACGCCCTATGTGGGATTGAACTTCGTGTGGAACACCATCCGCGACTGCGACATGGTCACCGTGGGCTGCACCCATCCTGACGAGGCCGCCGAGGACATCGAGATCTCCCGCGCCGCGCTGGAGCGCCGCTTTCCGGACATTGAAAAACGGGCCAGCCCCAACGCCCACCAGGACGCCTTCGGCAAGGCGAAATAGGAGGATGCCATGCAGCACATGCCCTTTCTGAACGCCTACACCTTCGGCTTCTGCGAGAAGCGGGGCTTCACCGCGGGCTCGGCCTGGAAGGCGTCCCTTCAACTGATGGCCCGGTCCACCGGCTGCAACGCCATCATACTGCCCGTCACCGCCTGGCAGGAGCATCCCTGGTCCACCGAGGTCGTGTCCGATTCCTCCGACGTGATGGACGAGGCGGACGTGGCCGCGGTGTGCGCCGAGGCGAAAAGGCTGGGCCTGAAGGTGATATTGAAGGCCATGGTGAACTGTCGGGACGGCGCCTGGCGGGCCTACATCCACTTCTTCGACCCGCCCGTGCCCACCGAGCCCAACTGGTCGGACTGGTTCCCGAGCTGGACCGCCCACGTCTGCCGCGTGGCGGACATGGCCCGCCAGAACGATGTGGACATGCTGTGCGTGGGCTGCGAGATGGTGGGCACCGACGGCCAGGCGGGCCACTGGCGCGCTCTGATCGCCGAGGCACGCAAGCGCTATGGCGGCCCCATCACCTACAACTGCGACAAGTACCAGGAGGACCGGGTCACCTGGTGGGACGCCGTGGACGTGATCTCCTCCTCCGGCTATTATCCCATCGACCAGCTGGATGAGCACTTCGAGCGCATCCGCGCCGCGGCGGAGAAGGCCGACCGCCCCTTCATGTTCATGGAGTGCGGCTGCCCCGCCCGGGTGGGCAGCGAGTACCGGCCCAACGACTGGCGCTTCGGCGAGGGCATTGACATGGACGTGCAGCGGCGCTGGTACGAGGCCTTCACCGACGCGATCAGGCGCCATCCCTTTGTGCGAGGCACGGGCTGGTGGGACTGGTCCGCCACCCGGCTCTATCCCGAGTTCGCTGGGCCGGACAACAACGGCTACTGCACCTGGGGCAAGCCGGCCAACGAAGTGCTGAAGCGCTTCGCGGGGGATATAGGGGAAGCGTATTGATAAAGCACTGGCAGCTTCAAAGGCGACAGGATCAGGGTTGCCTCAAAACGATTTCGCTTTGAGACAACCCCTGTGTTCATAACGTATGTGGATTCTCTTTCTCTCGCGCAGGGGAACATGTCGCGAAACCGGAATTTGGCAGTCAAAGGTATACACATCTGCGACACACGGTTGGCTGTATCCCCAATGACCAGCCTGTTGTTTTCAATGCGCATTGGATTTCCTGTCAGTGACGTATTTACACAAATCATGGTCACGGATCAATAAAAGGGTCTTATATTCCCGCTGATTCCATGCTTGCAGTCCCTCTTTTTCCAACACGCTCTTGCTCTTTCCCAATGCATCCTCAATGGAATAGAGTACATACCTGAATCCGGGCTTTATTTCATTCTCCGAATAATGGCATTGACCTTTCACTGGATTGACCTTGCAAAAGTACAGCCGACTAATCTGATGCCACAGCTTCGGCTCACGGATGGACATTCTTTTTTCTTCAATTTCGCCGAAAGGTTCTATTGTGTCAGGAATCACATCATATCAGGTTTCTTCCTTGACTTCCCTCACCAGTGCCTGGCAATCGTCTTCACCGTCGTCGATCCCTCCGCTGGCAGCTTTAGTTCTCCGGAATCGCCCTCTATCATCAATAGCTTTCCATAAACAAAAATGATCCCTCGCACGGCCGCTCGATAGATCTCCTCTAAATCAGGCGGGTAATTCATCTCGTCCAGAATCAGTATTTTCTTCATCACAGCACCTCCGCGAAGCCTGCTTTTCTCGAAGCATCGTTCGCCTCATGGATTCATGTCCCCAGGACGATTCACGCGCCGTCGGGCGCAATTCATTGTCGGGACAACGATGCCACAGTCTCGACGTGCCCCGTCCACGCGAACATATCCACGGGCTGGGCCCATTCCAGCCTGTAGCCCCCGGCGGACAGCAGCTTTACGTCCCTGGCCAGGGTGGCGGGGTTGCAGGAGACGTAGGCGAGGACGGGAATCTTCGCGGCGATGAGGGCCTCCAGCAGCGCGGCGTCGCAGCCCTTGCGGGGCGGGTCGAGTATGGCGGCGTCAAAGCGCTGACCCCGGCCCAGCAGCCGGGGGATCTCCCTGGCCGCGTCGCCGCAGATGAAGCGCGCCCTGCCCGCGAGGCCGTTGCGCTGGGCGTTGCGCTTGGCGTCGGCGATGGCCGGGGCGACGATCTCGATGCCCAGGGCGGACTTCGCCTGCCGCGCCGCCGCAAGCGTGATGGTGCCCGCGCCGCAGTAGGCATCCAGCACGATCAAACCGCAGCCCGGGCCGATGCCGGCGGCTTCCAGCGCGCAGGCGTAGAGCCGCTCGGTCTGCACGGGATTCACCTGGAAAAACGACTGGGGCGACACTTCGAATTCCAGCTCCAGCAGCGTCTCCTTCAGCGCCTCCGCGCCCCACAGCCGCGCGCAGCGGCCGTCCAGCGCATGGGCGGGGCGGCGGTTCAGCTGGCAGAACCACAGCGATTTCAGATCGGGCAGGGCGCATTTCAGCGCGGGGATGAGCCTTTCGATCTCAGACCGCACCGGCGCGTCCGCGCAGACGACCAGCATCAGCTCTCCCGCGCGGTTTACCCGGGTGACCAGGTACTTGAGCTGTCTTGCGCAGGGGAGGGCGTTCAGGTTTTCCGAGAACCAGCGCAGCGCAAGGCTGCTCTGGGACGCATGCAGCAGGCAGTTATCGATGGGCACGATGCGGCTGCTGGCCGCGGCGTGCATGCCGATCACGGGCCGCCCGTCCTGCCAGGCGATGGGATACTCCGCCTTGTTGCGATAGCGCTCGGGCGTCTCGCAGCCCAGGGTTTCCCGTACCTGGGGCGCTTCCACGCCGCCCAGCCGCGTCAGCGCGTCATAGACGATCTGCCGCTTCAGCTCAAGCGTGCGCCCGTAGGCCATGTGCCGCCCCTGGCAGCCGCCGCACGTCCCTGCGTGGGGACAGGCGGGCTCGACGCGGTCGGCAGACGGCTCCAAAACAGCAGAAAGAGACGCTTCGCAGAAGCGCCCCTTCTCCTGGGTGATCTCGATTTGAACGACCTCGCCGGGAATCGCGCCGGGCACGAACACCGCGCGGCCGTCGGCCAGGCGGCCAACCCCCTGCAGCTGGGAGCCGACGCCGGTGATGGCGATCCTCTCCATTACAGCCCCTGCTCCATCAGGAACATCCGGGCTTCCTCGGCCTCGGATTCCAGCGCCTTGATCTCGATGTCCTCGGCGTGGGCGCTCTGGGGCTGCTTCCAGTCGCACAGGAAGCCTGCCTGGCGCAGCAGGTCGTCGATCTGCCGGGCCTGCGCTTCTCCGCGGGCGATGTAAATGACGCGCCAGGGCGCGCTGTGACCGGGCCGCATGAAGTTCACCCCCTTGTGTATTGCTTTCATTATACCGTCAACAGGCACATAAGTCAACATAAAAAGGCCGTCGGACGGTTCTCCGACGGCCTTAGACCGCTGACAGACAAAGCCCGCAAATGCAAAATCCCCTGACACACAGCGTGCAGGGGAGGGATTTCTGCTTCCAGTGTCAGGACAGCTTGCCCATTTCGGTTGCTTACGTCTGTGTAAACGCCCTCATTGGCAGGCTGTCCTTCCTTGTCTTGCAGGCTTTCTCAAGCCTGCATGGAATAATCACATGTGCACCACGGTGCCGATGTCCTCGCCCCTGGCGACCCGCAGGATGTTGTCCAGGTCGTCCATGTTGAACACGCGGATCACCGGGATCTTCTGGTCCTGGCACAGCTGGAAGGCGGAAGTGTCCATCACCTTCAGGCCCATTTCGATGGTCTGCTGGTAGGTGATGTCCTTGATCAGCTTCGCGTCCGGGTTCTTCCGGGGGTCGGAGTCGTACACGCCGTCCACGGTGGTGCCCTTGAACACCGCGTCCGCGCCCAGCTCGGCCGCCCGCAGCGCTGCGGCGGTGTCAGTGGTGAAGAATGGGTTGCCGCTGCCGCCGGCCAGCAGCACGATGTCGCCGCGCTCCATGGCCGCGATAGCGCGGTCGGCGCGGTACAGCTCGGCGAAGCGGGTCATCTCCTGGGCGGTGAAAACGGACGCGCCGCGGCCCAGCCGCTGGATGGCGTCCTGCACGCACAGGGCGTTGATGATCGTGGCCAGCATGCCCATCTGGTCCGCCAGCACAGGGTTCATCGCGTCGGTGAAGCGGCCGCGCCAGATGTTGCCGCCGCCCATTACCACGCCCACCTGCACGCCCAGGTCGGCCAGGGCCACGATGGCCTTCGCCGCGCGGTCCACGCGGCCGGCCTCAAAGCTATGGGAGGCGCCGGTGGGGGAGAACTTCTCCGGGGCCAGCGTCTCGCCACTCAATTTCAGTATGATGCGCTTGTACATAATCAATCGTCCTTTCATGCCGCTTTGTTGGCAATGTGGTCGTCCGCGTATTCCTTGCGGACGGCGTCGATCTGGTCATAGGCGGCCACGAAGGCCTCCACCACCTTGGGGTCAAACTGGGTGCCGCTGCAGCGCACGATCTCGTCGTAGGCGACCTTTGGGTCCCAGGCGTCCTTGTAGCTGCGCCGGCTGGTCAGGGCGTCATACACGTCCGCCACGGCCACGATGCGGCTCTCAAGTCCGATTTCCTCGCCGGTCTCGCCGTTGGGATAGCCCTTGCCGTCATAGCGCTCGTGGTGCTCCAGGGCGATCTGCCGCGCCAGGGTCATGGTTTCGCCCTCCACGTTGTGCAGCAGGTGCTCTCCAAAGCCAGGGTGCTTCTTGATCTCTGCGAACTCCGCATCTGTCAAACGCCCGGGCTTGTCCAGGATCTCCGACGGGATCATCAGCTTGCCCAGATCGTGCATCGTGCTGGCCAGGCGCAGGCTCTCCACCTGCTCCTCGGGCAGGCCCATCTGTTGCGCCAGGATCTTTGAATACTCCGACACGCGACGGATGTGCTGGCCGGTCTGCTCACTCTTGTTCTCGGTGATCTCCGCCAGGGACACGATGACCTCCTCCTGGATGCGGCTGGTCTCTCCGGCCTTGTCCTGCAGATACGCGCCGTATTCAAACACCAGCGAGAAGAACCGAAACAGCAGGAACATCAACAGCCCCAGCACCGGGTTGACCAGCGCCAGCAGCAGCAGCCCCCAGCTGTTTTCCCGCATGTGCCGGGCTGCCTCGGCGGAGAATGGCTGGCCCTCCTCGACGATGCGGCGGATCAGTTTTTTGAAGAAGCCGATGTAATACAGCAGCACCAGCAGCGACAGGAACGTGATGAACAGCTCGATGGCCTTCGTATAGACCGGCTCCATGGCGCTCAGGTTGGCGCTCTGGAACAGGATTTCAAAGACCGTGCTGCGGCCCAGCACGCTTTCGATTTGACTGATATGGCCGTCGAAGAAGCCGGTAAGAGCCGGCACCTTGATGGAGAAGGCCGCCGCGATCTGAAGGCATGTCACCACCATCAACACGATGGTGATCACCTTGGCGACGGTGGCCGCCGCAAAGAGCATCTTCGCAATCTGTACGATGCGCTTTTTGACATCGCTCATATTTCGACCTCCCCCATTTGAAAAAAGGGAACGCGTTTCCACGTTCCCTTTGAAGAGTTGCTTACTTCTTGCCAATCTGCTCGGCAACCTCGGCAGCCAGGTCGCTGACCTTCTTCTCCAGGCCGTCGCCCATCTTGTAGCGGGTGAACTCGACGATCTTCATGCCGGGGACCTTCTTCTCGATCATCTTGCCGACGGGGGTTTCGCCGTCCTTGACGAAGACCTGCTCCAGCAGGCACACTTCCTGATAGAACTTGTTGATGCGGCCCTGGACCATCTTCTCGATGATCTTCTCGGGCTTGCCCTCGTTGCGGGCCTGCTCGGCGAGGATCATGGTCTCGTGCTGCAGGTGCTCGGGGTTCACCTGGTCGCGGGTCACATACTCGGGGGCCACGGGGGAGGCCGCCGCGATCTGCAGCGCCACGTCGTGCAGCACTTCCTTCACGGTGTCGTTCACCTCGGGCACCTCGGCCTTCACCAGCACGCCAACCTTGCCGCCCATGTGGATGTAGGAATCCACAAAGCCGTTCTCGCCGCACTCATAGCGGGCGAAGCGGCGGATGGAGATCTTCTCGCCGATCTTGGCGGTCTTCTCGGTGATGACGTCGGCCACGGTGGAATCGGTGTCCAGATACTTCTCGGCCAGCAGGGCGTCGACATCGGCGGGATTGCCCTTGACGATCTGCTTGGCGATGTCGGTGACCATCTCCTTGAACTCGGGGGTGTTGGCCACGAAGTCGGTCTCGCAGTTGACCTCGACGATGGCGCCGGTGCCGCACTTGGAGCAGATGTGGCTGCCCACGATGCCTTCAGCGGCGATGCGGCTCTGCTTCTTGGCGGCCTTGGCCAGGCCCTTTTCGCGCAGGTAGTCGATGGCCTTCTCGACGTCGCCGTCGCACTCGGTCAGCGCCTTCTTGCAATCCATCATGCCACAGCCGGTGCGGCCGCGCAGATCCATAACGTCCTTAGCGGTGAAGTTTGCCATTTTGAATTCCTCCTAAGATGATGTGGGGTGGGGGGAGCGCAATCGCTCCATTACGCGATTCAAGCGGCACTCCAACAAGGGAGCGTCGCATGAATCATTGGAAGTTCAATTATTCCTCGGCGGCAACGGGAGCGGCTTCGTCCTCGGTCTGCTCGCCCTGCTTGCCCTCCAGCACGGCGTCCGCCAGCTTGCCGGCGATCAGCTTGACAGCGCGGATGGCGTCGTCGTTGCCGGGGATGACGTAGTCGATCTCATCGGGGTCGCAGTTGGTGTCGACGATGGCCACGATCGGGATGCCCAGGTTGCGGGCCTCGGCCACGGCGATGCGCTCCTTGCGGGGGTCGACGATGAACAGCGCGCCGGGCAGCTTCTTCATCTCGCGGATGCCGCCCAGGTTCTTCAGCAGCTTTTCGCGCTCAGCGCACAGCTTGATGACTTCCTTCTTGGGCAGGACGTCGAACTGGCCGTTCTTCTCCATCGCGTCGATGTCATTCAGCCTCTTGATGCGGGTCTGCATGGTGCGGAAGTTGGTCAGGGTGCCGCCCAGCCAGCGGTTGTTCACATAGAACATGCCGCAGCGCTTGGCCTCGACCTCGATGCTCTCCTGGGCCTGCTTCTTGGTGCCGACGAACAGGATGCTCTTGCCCTCCAGCGCGATGTCGCGCACGAACATATAAGCCTCGTCGATCTTGCGAACGGTCTTCTGCAGGTCGATGATGTAGATGCCGTTGCGCTCGGTGAAGATGTACTGGGCCATCTTCGGGTTCCAGCGGCGGGTCTGGTGGCCGAAGTGAACGCCGGCCTCCAGCAGCTGCTTCATGGAAATGACTGCCATAGTGGGTTTCCCTCCTTGTTTTTTCCACCTCCTGCTTCATCTCCGCTTGGCACCATGAGGGCTTTGCCCCCTACGGTCAACCGCCGCGCGAATCGGCAGAAGTGCGTTTTGCCCGAGAATTATAACACAATTCACTCGGCATATTCAAGGCCTGAAAGTTAAATCTTGGGGCAATTTGAACTTTTGAGCGGTTTTTTACATTATATAATGGAGAATCCCGCGACAACGGTTGAGATATGGGTGTGAATGGGCATGGCGATTGGCCCGCATGCATGGATAACAAATGGTTATATGATAATGCAGAAAAAAACATAGACAAATAACCGCAAATGTATTATAATAATATTGGTATCGTGTATAGCTATACCCAGAATCAGGTCTGCATGTCGGCTGCTGGCCTGGAAGCGGGAAATGGGACGAAATAAAACAGAATCCGGTCTGAAAAATGTCTTAAAAGCAGACGCCGGTCCAAATTGCGTCACAAATAAGAGACTTAGGTCTGTATCGGCAAGATTGCGCGCTTGCGTGACGCAGGCTGTGTCGAAAAGCACGGCAAAAACTTCGACCAGGCAGTAGGAGGCAAAAATGAGACATCCTACCAGAAATACGAATACATATGGAGCGCGTCCGCGTGGAGGCAGCCGCTTCAGCTTGGCCTATTTTGGCAGGCTGATGAGTTGTCTGCTTGCGTTGAGCCTCATATTGAATTCCTTTACATTTACGGTGGAGGACTTTGGCGTCGCCATCGCGCAAACCGCAGACACTGCAGAGTATGGCGCGGATGTCCTGGAAGAGGAAGAGAAGGCCGTCGAGGAGCTTCAGGATGTGGATCTTGGGCTGGAAGAAGGGAACGATCAGGAGACGGCTGACCAGGATGCCTACCTATTTAATGCGGGCTATGACAGCGAGTTCCTGTTCAGCAGGATCATGGATGACGCGAAGCTGCCCATCAAAAAGGTTAAGGATGTCGAGATGATCAGCGTCATGGGCAGCCTGGACGAGCAGGATCCCGATTCAAAGCAGGAAACCGGCGAGGCGCTGTATGTCGAGCCGATTCTGAACGACAAGAACGAGATTTCCGACTACAGCATCACCGCGCTGCGCTTCTTTGAGGAAGCGGGGTTGATGGTCTATACCGCCGACGATTACTATACCGTGCGCCTCTGGAGGCCGGATGACGCAGCCAAGGAGATGGAAAAGCGCGCCCAGCAGGCCCAGGCGCTGCCCGAGGAGACCGAAGAACCCGTGCCGGAAGCGACGGCCGAACCCGTCTATGAAATCGGCGCGGCCTGGCCGGAGCGACTGGGCACGGTGCTGGAAAGCGTTGGACTGCCCATAAAACCGACCGAAGTCGAGAATGTGGCCGTGTTGGGCGATGGGGATGGAGAACCTGACCCGCTCACCGTGGAAGCTGTTGACGGGGACTATCTGATCTCCGTGACCCGTGATTTTGACGAGGCGCGGCTGGCCCTGTATCTGGGGGAGGAGGTCTGCGTCCTGACGCTGATCAATGGCATTGGCGCAGAACCGGTCGAGGAGACCGAGGTCGACGTTCCTGAGGAACCCGAAGCCGATCCCGTAGATGAAGCGGTGGAAGAGCCTGTCAAAGAGACTGAAATCGATCTGCCCACCGAAGATGAAACCGAGACGACCGAAGAAATCGATGAAGTTGAGGAGCCGACGGAAGAGCTCACCGAGGAAACGGAAGTCGAGCTGATCGCCGAGCCGACCGCAGAGCCCACTGAGGAGCCGACCGTCGAACCTACCGAGGAGCCGACCGCAGAACCTACCGAGGAGCCGATGCTGGAGCCCACTGAGGAACCGACTGCCGAGCCGGCACCAGAGCCCACCGAGGAGCCCGAGGCTGATCTTGTCGAGGAACCCACCGAAGCGCCGACGGTTGAACCTACCGAGGAGCCGACGCCGGAGCCTACAGAAGAACCGACCGAAGTCGCTTATCCTGCGCAGCACTTTACCGGCAGCACGGTGTTCGTGCGCGTGGACGTGGACGCTCCCGAAGGCGCGTTCCCAGAAGGCGCGACCATGGCCGTCAAGCCCGTGTGGAACAGCGACACCATCGCTGACTTCACCGACGCTGTCTCCGCGGACAATATGGAGGTGGACCGCTGCCTCGTGGTGGACATCACCTTCTACGACGCCGACGGCAATGAAATCGAGCCGCTGGCGCCCGTGGCCGTGGAAATGAGCATGGCGGCGCGCATGAATGAGGAGCAGGAAGCCCTGGTGGCCCACATGGACGACACCGGCGCGGTGGAGCTGATGGAGCAGACCGAAGTGGCCGAAAGCACTGGCAGCCGCGTGGCCATGAGCGTGGAGATCGGCACAGAACAGACCGAGGTCGAATATAAACAGACTGAAGTCGGTGATGCCGATGAAACCACGGTTGCCTTTGACGCCGACGGCTTCTCCATGTATGCGCTGATGCTCGCCCGCTATACGGTGGACTTTCACTGGGGTGACTATATATATAATATAGAAGGCGAGGGCGAAATCACCCTCTCGTCCCTTCTGGAAAAGCTCGGCGTGACGGAGATCACCTCCGCAGACGTGGCGAACGTCACTTTCTCCAATCCCGAATACATAGCAATCGAGCAGCTTGACTCTGACTGGCTGCTCCGCTCCCTTGCGCCCTTCAGCACTGAAGAGGCGCTGACGCTCACGCTCCAAAATGGCCAGAGTGTGGAGATCAAGGTCACGGATGAACAGCAGGAAGAGCCCGCACCCACCCCGGTTACGAACCTTGTCTACAACGGACAGCCGCAGGCGCTGGTGACAAACGTGGAAGGCGGAACATACCTCTATGCCCTTGTCGAGAACGGCGAGACAGCGCCGGAGAACAATGTGAGCTGGAACACAACCGTTCCCTCTGCTACCGACGCCGGAACCTATTATGTCTGGTACAAAGCGGACGGCAGCGATGCTGCGGCGCAGTGCGTCACGGCAGCCATCGCGCGGATGCCCCTGACCATCACGGCCGACAGCGCCGAGAAGGCTTATGACGGTTCTCCCTTAACGAAAGATACCTACACATACACTAAACCGGCCGAAGGCGATACAATGCAATCCGTGACAATAAGCGGCAGCCAGGAACACATGGGCTCCAGCGATAATGTGCCTTCTGCGGCGGTCATTAATAACACCTCAAACGAAGATGTCACCGCAAACTATGACATCACCTATGTCAACGGCACCTTGACCGTCACATGGCCTGAGAATATGGTCGCGAAGGAACTCACAGCCTTCAACGGCAACCTTGCTACCTATACGATAACAGTCAACCCTGCCGGGGATGTTATGACTGGTGGACAAAACTATATTGTGAAGGATACCTTCAGCAGGAATCAGTCCATCAACTACGGGTCGGTAACCGTATCTCCCGAGGAGAATGTCACCTACGATTTCAGCGAGCAAACCGGTACCTATACCATTCCTGACGGAGCCAAGGTTACCATCACCTATACTACCAGAGTAGCAGGACAGGTGGGCAAACCGGCAAACTTTTACAACACCGCCGTCGTCGGCAGTATGGGGGATTCGGGCTTCGTTCCCGGCCCGACGGCTACGGTAAATGAAACCAGGACCATCTCCCCGACCGGCACGGACATCTCCGGAACGGGCGGCGTGTACAGCATCGATTTGTTTGCTTATGCGGACGGCCATATGGAACGTGGTCTCAGCGGCGCCGAATTCCGCCTGCTCGATTCCAACATGCGCCCGATGCATTACCTTGCCGGGGAGAATGCGGGCAAGGAAATTAAGTTTACGACGGGAGAAGACGGAACCGTCACCATTAGGCTCAATCATGAAAGCGACGGTCTGGCAATTCAAAAGAATACCGTATATTTCCTTGAAATGGCTACCGCGCCTTATGAGGAGATAAACGGAGAAAACGTTTATTACCAGAAGGATGATACTTTTTACAGCTTCCTGATTACAGATGAGCCGAGCTATAAGTACGGCGACATCTACAGCTACTTCAACGGCGACGTGCTGAAGGTGCGTTGCTATCCCGAAGCTGAGGGCATCAACGTAACCAAGCGCTTTAGCGGCAACTATACCCTGACGGACGAGCAGAAAAATGCCATCACCTTTACCCTGCAGAAGGAGGCGCAGTATACCGCCAGCGGCTGGGTGGATGTGGAGAGCCATACCTATGCGGATTTCTCCTATGGTTCCATCAACTTCAACACCGGGCGCAAGGGCGGAACCGAACTGGAAGACTTTGCGACCTATCGGATCATCGAGGAGCATGCGCGTCCCGAGGCGCTTGCCGACACCATCGACGAGAACGTCTCCGTGACCGTTTCCTATCAGCAGGGCGGCAAGCGGGTGACGGAAAACAGCAACGAGTTTACCGTGGACCCGGATGAAAAACTCGCGTTCAGCTATGATTTCGCCTTCACCAACGAGTATGTGGATCACAAGCTGACCCTCATCAAGATTGACGAAAACACGGGCGCGCCTATTCCGGGCGCAATCTTCTCGGTTTACACAGCGGATAATACGGAGACAACTGTCGCAACCTACACCACCGGAAAGGACGGTTCGATTACGATCCGTCGGTCGGATGAAGGGGCGGGCTATGCCCCTGACACACTTTACTATGTTGTGGAAAGCAAAGCGCCCGAGGGGTACGTCCTTCCGGCCGATCCGGAGAAGATATACTTCTACTTCTCGGAAAACGGCGGCGGAGTTCCTGCCGGACTGCCCTCCGGCAAGACAGCCACAGACCTGACGACCTCCTATAACACCGTCACCCTGCCCAACAGCAGCGCAAGCGTCAACGTCCCCGTGACGGCGGTCTGGGGCGTCGGCACGGAGAATATCAGCAAAGTGGTAGTCGGGCTGTATAAGTCTGTCGGTGGCGCGACAGCCGAAAAAGTGCTGGACAATAACAGCGAGGCTCTGACACTTGAACTGACCAAAGAAAAATACTATGACACCACGACGTTTGTAAACCTCCCTGCCCAGGAGGATGGCAAGAATATCGTCTATTCCGTCGTGGTGAAGGGCGTCTTCGCCCCGGACGACGCGGACATCACCACGCAGTTTGCCCAAAGCGTCAGCGTCAGCGGCACCGGCTGGTATGTGGTGAAGAATGAACCCGCGGTCAGTGTCGTGGTTCAGAAGCAATGGTTTGAACAAGACGGTACAACACCGGTCTCTGATACATCTGGCAGGGCTGCTGTCACCTTTGACCTGTACCGCACGACGACAGAGGCAGAAGGCAATTTCAATCGTGCTGAACTGGTCGCCTTTCTTGCGGATGCCGAGAAGGTGCGCACGGGGTTGACGCTTTCCAAGGAGAGTTGGAGTACAACCATTGACTCCCTGCAGAGCAAAGACAGACAGGATAACACTTACTATTACTATGCTCTGGAGAATCCGATTCCGGACAACCAGGAGGATAGTTACCTTGTCGCGCCCGCCGTGGATTCTGCTCCGCGCACACTGACGATCAAAAACACCCAGACGCCGGTCACGGTCACGATTAAGGCCGGTGATTTGACAAAGACTTACGGCGATGAGGATCCGAAATATCCGTTGACTGCGAGCGTTATGCAGGATGAAGCATCCGCAGTCATAACAGGCCCGGATGCCAGTGGTCATTACACCGCCACAGTGACGGACCCCCAGAGCGAGTCAAAAACCATCAAGTTCACGGTTTCCCGAGACGAAGGTGAGAACGTAGGCGCTTACACGATCACACCTACGGGCGAGGCCTCCCAGGCAGGATACAGAGTTCTGTTTGAGACTGGAAAGCTGACGATCAGCTCCGCAGAGGTCACCATCACCGCCGGCGCCTCCAAGGTCTATGGCGAGGATGATCCTGCGCTCGTGACGGTGACGGGCCTTAAAAATAATGAAACTGCCGGATCCGGGGATAGCGATACCGTGAAATACACGGTCTCCCGCGAGGAGGGCGAGGATGTCGGCGATTATCCCATCACCCTGACCGGCGAAAGCGACCAGGGCAATTACAGGGTGACCTATGACAGCTCGAACGCGGTATTCAGAATCGGCCGAGCGCAGGCCACGGTGACCGCGAATGCGGCCTCCAAGGTATATGGCGAGGATGACCCGGAGCTTACCGCGACAGTTACCGGGCTTCAGCGTGGCGACGAAGCGTCCGTCCTGAACTATGAGCTGACCCGTGAGGCGGGCGAGAATGTCGGTACATACAGCATAACGTCCGCGGGTGAAGCGGAGCAGGGCAATTACACCGTGACCTATGCGCCCGCAGAGTTCACCATCACTCCCGCTGCCCTGACCGTTAAGGTTGTGAACACGGAGAAGACCTACGGAGATGAAGACCCCGAATGGGAAGTGGAAATCGACGGCCTGTACAGGGACGAAGAAGGCGGCACGCTTAATTCTGTGCTGGATGAAGCGACCGGCGTAAGGACCTATACCTATACGCTGAGCGAAGGGGACGAAGCGGTCTCTCTGCTTACCTTCACGATCACTCGTACGGCGGGTGAAAGTGTCGGCAATTATCCCCTGACACCCACCGGAGCGGAAACACAGGGAAACTATACGCTTACATTTGAACCCGGCACGCTGAGCATTGAGCGGGCGGAGCTGTTTGTCACGGCCGATCATGTCGTGAAGGCGGTTGGCGTGGAAACGGATCCGCTGCTTACCGCGACGGTCACTGGCTGGAAAAACGGGGATGACCCGTTGGAGGACACCACGCTGTTTTCTACGGAAACCGACGAGAACGGTACCGTCACCCGTACCTACAAGCGAGGAAGCGGCGCGGCTGAGGTGACGTTCCTTGTGATTTCAAGCGTCGGTGCGGACGGCACCGTAACCTGGACTTATAAACGTGGAGACACCGCTCTGCTCACCTTCACGCTCAAGCGCGATGCGAGCGAGGAGGAAGGCGAGTACCCGATCACGGTTTCGGGTGGACAGAACCAATCTAACTACAGCGTTGAATATGAGCAGGGAAGCTTCGGGATCCTTTCGATCCTGGACGTGGATGTGAAGCAGCCGGTGATCGACTATGCCGACACCGATGCCGCACCCTCCTATACCTATACTGCAAAGCTTGACCTGACCGGGACAGGCCTGGTCGAATATGAAAAGAACGGCTTCACGCGCGTTGACGGCGTTCCCACCCTTACCTTCACCCTGCCGGATGAGAATAAAGCGGATACCATGACGCTGAAGGTTCCGGGCGGCGCAAAGCTGACGGTGGAGCAGACGAGCACAAACGACGACTATGATACCGCGCTCAGCCTTGACGGCAATCCTTACACAAATCCGAATAATGCGGCGCTTTGCATCCTTGAGCATGTGGATACCTATCATGAAATGGCCTTTACCCACAGCCGTATCAGTTATCCCGTGGAGGCAAGAGTTTCCGAGACCCAGTCCGAGGAAGGCGCGAAGAAGCTGGAGGGCAGGAAGGGCGCCATGGGCATCCCGACGGGCGACGAGCTCACCCGGGCCATCGACGCGGATTTTGCTGATGACATGCATAGCAAGATCGGCTATGTGCTGCCCACGGATAAGTACTACATGTATGACCATGCCTCGCTGTACACCGCGGCGGGGGAGGCTATCGAGGGCGCGTCCCATGTCTCGGCGATCAAGTATGACCGGGAGAATGCCAAGTGGCAGTATAAGGTGGGGGAAGGCGACTTCGTTGATGCTCCCGAAAATGCCCAGCTGGTGCTGTTCTACCTGCCAAAGTTTGTCTGCAAGATCGGTACGGAAAAGTTCTATTCGCTGAGGGCGGCTGTGGATTATGTCGTCAACAACGCCGAAACAAACGGCACAACAGCGACCATCGAAATGCTGATCGGAGATTATACCATCCGGTCTTCAAATGACGCGGTGACCATTCCCGAAGGGTATACCATTACCATCACCACGGCACAAACGGAATACGAGGGCGAGGGTACGGCGGTCATCAGCCGCAGCATGAACTATACGGCGGGGCACCTGTTCTACAATGACGGTAGACTGACCTTCGATAACATCATTCTCGACGGCAAGAACGTCCAGGCGACGGACGCGTTGGTACTCAACCGGGATGCAAACTCGGTGCTGACTGTCAATGCAGGCGCGACGATGCAAAATGCCAAGGGCGTCAACGGCGGCGCGATCTACGTGAAAAACGGCACCGTGACCGTGAACGGCACCCTGACGAACAATGAGGCGACAAACGGTGGTGGCGCGGTGTATGTCAAGGCGGGTACGTTTACGATAGGAGCATCCGGAAAGCTCAGCGGCAACTCAGCTATGACAGGCGGCGCGGTGTATGTAGATGACGGTACAGTCAACATTGTCGGCACCATCGGCGGCACAGGAGCAGAAAGCAACACTGCCACCATCGGCGGCGCGGTGTACATCAACAAGGGCACGGTCAGCGTGACCGGGTCCGTGATTGGAAATACAGCTGAAAACGGCGGTGCGGTCTATCAGGTCGGCGGTACGCTGACGGTTAACGGCAGCATGGCTCAGAACACCGCATCGGTCAACGGCGGCGCGGTATACCTGAGCAACGGCACTTTGACCAACAATGGTACAATCGATGGAAACAGCGCAACCGGCAATGGCGGCGCGGTCTATCAGGTCGGCGGCACATTGTCCAATGAGGGTACCATCAGCGGTAACAACGCATCCAACGGCGGCGGCATCTACCGTGTCGGCGGCACACTGACGGTCGGCGGCATACTCAGCGGCAACGAGGCAGACGAAGAAGGCGGCGCCATTCATTCTACAAACGGCACGCTGAACGTCAACGCGGCGGTCACCGGCAATCATGCGGCAACAGGCGGCGCAGTCTATGTCAGCGGCGCGACCCTGAACATCAACGGCGGAAGCTTCTCCCAAAATACCGCCACTGCCAACGGCGGCGCGGTCTATGCGCTCAACAGCACCACCAGGATCGGCAGCGCCGATGCGGAGGTGACAGTTGAAAACAACACTTCCGAGGGCAACGGCGGCGCGGTCTACATGGAAGGCGGCAGCGTGACCGTTGAGAATGCAAACAGCACTTTGACCGGCAACAGCGCCATCAACGGCGGCGGCATCTACGCAACCAGCGGCGCGATCACCGTGGACAATGGCAGGCTGGAGAGCAACGAGGCCACTGCCAACGGCGGCGCGATCTATGCCGAAAGCGCTTCGGTGACGGTCAACGGCGGCGTGCTCGGCGGCACCGGCAAAGGGAATAAAGCAAACCAGGGCAACGGCGGCGCGATCTATGCCGGCAGCGGCACCGTGACCGTAAGCGACGGTACGCTTTCCGGAAACAGCGCCGGCAGAGGCGAGAGCGAAGATACCACCCTTGGTCTGGGCGGTGCGATCTACGCAGGCACCGGCACGGTGAACTATACCGGCGGCGCCATCAACGGCGGCAACAGCGCGGTCAACGGCGCGGCGATCTTCGTCGGGTCGGGCATTGCCAATGTCTCCGCGTCCATCACCGGGAACACCGCAACGAACGGCGGCGCCATCGGCGTCGGCGGCACCTCGGCGCGCCTGAACTTCAAGGGTAGCGCCGAGGTCAACAACAACACGATGAACGGCGCGCAGAGCAACGTCTACCTGGACGTGGATTCCGAGCTGGTCGTCAACGCCGACAGCCTGAACAACGGCAAGAAGATCGGCATCTATGTGCCCGGCGACGTAAATGGCGATCAGGTGGTCAAGCACGGCGACGTCACCGGCTATTTCGGGGCCTACGTATCCGCCGGCACGCTCGCAAACATCCCCAATGTGTTCAAGAGCGACCGTTTCAGCGACCTGAAGGTGGCGTATGAAAACAACCGGGTGTACTGGATCAGCGAGCTGAAGTATGATATTTACTACCTGAAGAACTATACCACCAGCAAGTTCCCGCCCACTTCAAACTATTTGACGGAAAGCACAAAGGTGTGTAGCAATAAGGATTACGCGCCGCGCACGCGCACGAGCGACATCTACGACCTCGTCATGGCCATGAAGCTGTACGAGAAACATGTCACGGATTTTGAAAACAAAGTAGATAAAACCAAATACGCTTCATTGGCGGTCTATGCCTATACCTTCTCGGATAAGGCCATGGGTAATAATTTCGAGAACTATTTGAAGACCATCCGGTGGGACGGCACGGCCCGCAAGTGGATGTATGACAAGCAGGACGGCACGACCGCCCCTGCGGATACCACCAAGCTGGTCATCTTTTATTCCGCCCCGGCCTACCTGACCATTGTCAACAACAACACCAGTAACCTGGAGCTCGATATTTCCGGGCTGACCGTGCTGGGCAAAGATGCCACGGATGGCGTCTATGGCTTCGTGACCGCGAAGAACGGCGCGACCGTGACGACATTGCGAACACTTACCGCAGATGACCTGAAGCTCGGCGTCGGCGATTCCATCAAGCTGATGTTCCCCGGCGCACAGGGTCAGAGCTTCACCATCAGGGGTGAGTTTGTCGGCAGCGGCGAGGGCGAGATCAAATATACCTTCAACGGCGGCGCTGAGCAGACGATCAGCGGCACCACGGTTGATCTGAGCAGCTACAGTCTTAATACCAACGACGAAGCGGCGGAACTGGTTTTCGGCGATGCTCTGCCTATCTGCAAAATCGGGAACGAACCTTTCTCCACCCTCAAGGCGGCAATGGACTATGCTGTCGCGCAGAAAGCGGCAACCGGCAGCAATACCTACAAAATTGAGATGCTGGTGGACTATCTGGTGCCCAAGGATGACGTGCTGGATATTCCCGACGGCTACAACATCACTTTCACCACCGCTGACAGGGACGCCGAAACCCTGCCCTACACCGGAAACGGCACCCGGGCAACCCTCAGCCGCGATACCGGCAACTCCGGTTCTTCCGTCTCGGCCACGAACAGCATTCTGACCGTTGACAATCTGGCCTTTGACGGCAGATCCCTGACTGCAGGCGGCAAGGGCGGTGCAATCAGTACCACGAATTGTGCGACCGTAACCATTACAAACAGTGAGTTCAAAGGCTATCGAGCTGACAACGGCGGCGCAATTTATGTGGATAACCGAAACGCGGGCAGCAGTCTGACAGTAGAACACTGTGATTTCTCCAACTGCCAGACCAACGCCTCCGTGGATAAAGCGGGTGGCGGCGCGCTCTGGACCACAGCCAGAGAGCTGTATGTGAGAAACTGCACCTTTGACTTCTGCGCCTGCCTGAAGGGCAACGCCCAGGCCGGCTCCATATTCCACAACATCAGGAGCGGCTGGGCTTCCAATTCCAAGACGGTGATCTCGGACTGCACCTTCAGCAACTCCTACTCGGTGGGCGGCTCCGGCGGCACGATCGAAACCGACGCCCTGGATGTCACGATAGAAAATTGCAGGTTCCGTGGCAGCTATACGAATAAGAGCAAAGGCAACGGCGGAGCAATCAATGCCCTGGCTGGCGATACGGGGGCAAGCGGCAGTGAAGGCTATATTGGTACATACAACAGTGATTGTTGGCTCACGGTCAGAAATTGCCTGTTTGAAGAATGCAGAGCTGCAAACAGCGGCAATGGCGGGGCGATCGTAAGCTCCATGTGGTACGTGACAATCGAGAATTGCAAATTCGATAATTGTCAGTCAAAATATGGTGGCGCGATCAAAATGACCAATGGTAACGCAAAATGGCTGCACATCAACGGATCTACATTTAAGAACTGTACCGCCGCGGATGTTGGCGGCGGCGTTCACGCCGCGGTTCCGTCTATTGAGATAAAAAAATCCAATGCCGGAAAGTTCCTGGATAACACTGATAACGACGGCTCCACGCACTTTATCGACTGCGTGGCGAACCGCGGCGGCGGCATCGATAACAACAAAGATGGCGCGACCGTCACGATGGAGAACGTCGACTTTAACCGCTGCGCGGCGAGAAGCAGCAACGGCGGCGCGCTGTACACGAAGGCCCAGACCCTTTCCATCACCGGCGACGCAAACACCTTTACCGATTGCACCGGTTACGGCTCGGGCGGCGCGGTGTACCAGTTGAGAAATGCCGATAAGAGCAGTGTGACGCTTGAAAACTGCACATTTACCGGCTGCGAGGCCAACAACAACGGAAACGGCGGCGGTCTGTACGCCAACGCCATGACGCTGACCGTTAATTACGATACGGCGAACGATTCTGCCATAGAGGGTGCGAAAGGCTCCTTTGTAAACTGCACGGCGGCCAACGCGGGCGGCGGACTGTATCACGATTATGCCGGCACCGCTAAGATAGCAAACTGCGGCTTTGAAGGCTGCACGGCCAAGACGACCACCGGCGGCGGGCTGTACACCTCCGCGCATACGTTGAAAATAATCGGCGTGGACAGCAAATTCAAGAATTGTACAGCCCAGACCGACGGCGGCGGTCTGTACCATAACCGGGATGCCAACGGTTCAACGCTTACATTCAAGGACGGTTCCTTCGAAAGCTGTACTGCAACAGGCAATTACGGCGGTGCGATCTATACCAAGGTCAAGGGAACTGTGACGCTGGAAGGCGGCACCGTCAAGGACAGCACTGCCAAGGCTCAGGGCGGCGGTATCTATTTTGCCAATGGCAACACCGCCAGCTTTGACAGCTGCACCATCACCGGTAACACCGTCACCAATAGCGACAGCAAGGGCGGCGGCGTCTACGTTGCCGGGGGTACGACGACCTATAAGAGCGGCACCGTCAGCGGTTGCAGCGCGGCCTATGGCGGCGGCTGGTACCAGAACAACGGCAATCTGTACATCCTCGGCGGTTCCATCAGCGGCAGCGCCACGGTCAACGGAGGCGGCCTGTATATAAACGATTCCAAAGCCTGGGTTCGCCAGTACAGCGGTACCGTCGCCGGTACGGCTGCGGGCAACGGTGGTGGTATTTACGAGAATGCCGGCAACTATACCATCGGCGATGCCACCTATGAGGGCACGGCCTATTCCGGTGCGTCTGTTGGCACTGTGACCGTGGATGAAGGCGGCAGTCCCGTGTATACTGCGACGGCGGTCAACGGCGGCGGCATCTACCAGAACACTGGAACCATCTACCAGAACGCGGGTTCCAGAATCGTCGGCCAGGCTTCCGCCAACGGCGGCGGTTTGTATGTCGGCGGCGCATTACAGTTCAACGGCGGCCTCATTACCAACTGTATGGCGTCGGCCAACGGCGGCGGCATCTATTACGCCAGCACTACCAGCGACCTTAACTTCTATGCCGATGCCGATTCGAAGATTCAGAACTGTCGCGCTGCCAATGGCGGCGGCGTCTACATGAACTCGGCGAAAACCTTCCACATTGGGCAGAAAGACCAGAACAGCATTGGTACTATTGAGAATTGCCATGCAACTGCCAATGGCGGAGGCCTGTATCAGACAAGCGGCACCTGTAATCTGCGAAACGCCTCCATCATCCAGGACTGCACTGCGGTAGCAAATGGCGGTGGTGTGTATCACGCAGGCGGCACGTTCAACATCTACGGGACAAGCCGCATCGAACACTGTAAAGCCGAGGATAACGGCGGTGGCCTGTATAGCGCGGGCGGCATCTTGACCTTTGAAGGCGGCAGCATCATCCGCAATATGGCGGAAGAGAATGGCGGCGGCGTGTATCACGCGGGCGGTACGTTCAACATGACGAGCAAAGGCGCGGTGATAGGCGGTTCGACGGAGAACGCGAATACCGCGAATGTCGGCGCGGGCGTGTTTGTGGCCGACGGACAGACGGCGACCTTCAGCGATAACTCGGCCAAGGCATTGGAGATCAGCTATAACCACGCTGTGACCGCGGGCGGCGGCATCGCAGTCGGCGGGCCGAACGCATTGCTGGACTTCTATTATATGGTGACGGTGCGGCACAACACGATGGGCTCGCAGAATGCCGAGTGCAACGTGTACCTCGATCAGAACCGCAACACAGTGATCAAGAACAAAGATTTGAACGTGAATGCCTACATCGGCGTCTACACCTCTGACGCGCAGGACGCGGGCCATGGCGTGCCCGGGAAGCCCTTTGCGACGTATAACAACACGAACAATCTCAACGTCTATCACAACGATCGCAGGCCATACCTGTATGGCATGAAGGGCAGCAGCAACAATGAGGTCATCTGGCCGGAGTTCGTCTGCAAGATCAATGACGGGGAAGGCAACCTGCTGTACAAGGATGCCAATGGCACGCCCGCGGTGTATTCGGAGCTGGAGAACATCGGCGCTTCCGGCGCGTTCAGCGCGCTCAATACCTCGGCTACGCCCGATCTCTATCGCCTGAACGAAGACGGAACCTATAGTAAGTACACCGATGAAGCGCGCGACGGCTACCAGGTCCAGATGCTGGTGCAGGAGTACGCGCTTGGCTCGGGCAGGCAGATCAAGCTGGACCAGAGTGTCGAGCGGAAGATCGTCCTGACCACGGCTTCAACCGATAAGGATGAGTGCGGCTTTGGTTATACGGGCGACGCCAGATTTGCCGCGACCATCAAGCGCACTGCCCCTACCAGCGCCATGGTGTTCGTGGGCGGCGGCAACCAGTGGGAGCTGACCCTGAGCAACATCACCCTGGACGGCAACGAACAGGCGGCAACCCAAGAAGGCGCGATACTGCGCATCGAGAATAAGGGTACGGCGATCCTGGGCGACGGCGCGACCCTCCAGAATGGCTTGACGGCGAACAAAGCCGGCGGCGCGGTGTATCTCAACGATACTGGCTGCGCGTTCACCATGAACGCCGGCAGCCAGATCAAGGATTGCTCCGCAGGAACGAGCAACGGCGGCGCGGTGGCCGTCAACAACGGCACCTTCACCATGAACGGCGGCAGCAGCATCACCGGCTGCTCGGCGGCCAATGGCGGCGGCGTCTATCTGAACAACAGCGGCAGGATTGTCATGAACGGCGGCACGATCACCGGCAACAACGCTACCAGCCAGGGTGGCGGTATCGCGCTGGTTCATGGTAATTCGCGGGCGACCTTCTCGGACTACTGCATCGTGACGGACAATACCCTGAACGGCACCACCCGCTGTAATGTCCAGTTCAATCAGGACAACAACCTGCTCATCAATGCCAACGGCCTCGATGGCAGATCCGAGATCGGCATTTATACCGCCGGTCTGGAAAGCAATACGGGTTCTATCTACTACAAGCATGGTTTGTCCGGGAAACCCTTTGGCACCTGGGCAGTGAATGAAGATAACCTCTTCTGCTTTGTCAACGATCGCAGCACCAATCTGCGCGGCTTCCAGAGTGCCAAGGAAACGGATACAAGGATATTCTGGGAGTATCATCCGCTGCTCACCGTGACGAAGGACGTCAGCAGCGACTTGAGCGCGGATAAGAATACGGCGGAATTTACATTCCAGGTACAACTGCCTGCCGGATCGTTTGATAAGAACAGCACCAAGTATGGCGACATGACCTTTAATAAAACTGGTCTGGCTACAGTAAAACTGAAGGCCGGACAGTCTGCGACCGCGATCCTGCCGGATACCTTTGACAAGGTTGCTTATGATGTGACGGAGGTTCTGTCTGAAGATCAGAGCGAGGACTATACGGCGACGGCGGAGCGGAACGGAACGGCATACCCCTTCACAGAGGCAAAGCCGCTGACGGTCTCCGGCACTCTGGGCGAAAATATCGGAACAGAGAATTCCACCAGCCTTTCCGAAGTCGTATTCACCAACACCCGTGCGACGGGCGATCTGACCGTCTCCAAGCAGGTCATCAGCGAAGTCGAGGATGACAAGGAAGAGAGCTTTGCCTTCACCTTGACCCTGAAGGATACCGGCATCAGCAAGACCTATAAAACAATAAAGAAAGACGCTGAAAACAATGCGACCGAAGGGACGCTGACCTTTACGGCAGGCGTATCTGATGCTTTCAGCCTCAAGCACGGCGAATCGCTCACGATCAAGGGCTTACCCACCGATCTGGAGTATACTGTGGAGGAAAAACTCACAGACGCGCAGAAGGCCCAAATCCGCACCCAGGTGTCCAAGAACCGCTCCGAACCGGTCTATGCCGTGAAGCAGGAAGGCACAATCGGCGAGCATTCTACGACCACAACCGTGGAAGACGAGGAAAAGACGGTTTATGCCTCGGAAGTAGCCTTTATCAACAACTTCCTTGAGATCGTCTGCAAGATCACCAACCGAAGCCGCGCACTGCTCTACTACAGGGATGCAGCCGGCAACCTGCAGCCTGCGATCTTCGCCCATCTGGAGGATGCCTTTGACCAGATCAACAGCGGCAATCTGAGAACCTCCAGCAACGGCACCGTGTCGGGACAGTTGCGCATTGAAATGGTCGTGCCGCAGTACACCATGGAGAGAACGGCGACGCTCAACAGCGGCAAAACGGTTCTCCTGTCCACGGCTCTGCCTTCGGATGCGGATTATCCCTACAACAAGGGGGAGAGCGACGGAGACAATATTTCCACGGTCTATCGCGGCTTTGAGAAGGGCGGCATGATCGTGGATAATGGTGCGCTGACCATCGACAGGATTGTCCTGGACGGGGGCGGCACGTCTGCCGCCACCACGGCAAACGGCGGCATCGTCTGCGTGGCGGGCCGGGTGCGCCTGACGGTCAACAGCGACGCGAAGCTGCAAAACTCAGTGACCTCCGGTAACGGCGGCGCGATTTGGCTGGGCTCTGGCGCGTCCCTCACGATGAACGGAACCATTTCCAACTGCTCGGCCGCGTCGGGTGGCGGTGTGTATGCCTCGAATGGCTTTACCACCATTACCACGACCGGCACCATCACCGGCTGCAAGGCAACCAGCGGCGACGGCGGCGCGATATACGCCTCCACCGGGACAAGCGTAAACCTGAACGCGGGAACAGCGCTGACCGGCAATACAGCCACCGGCAACGGCGGCGCGGTCTATACCGGGGCCAATCTGATCCTGCGCGGAAGCGTCGGTGGGATCGGAACCGATGAAGGGAACACGGCGGATGGAAACGGCGGCGGTATTTACATGGGCGAAGGCACCACCTTCACCATGTATGCCGGCAGCAGCGTCAGCGGCAACACGGCAACGAACGGCGGCGGACTTGCGACCCTGTCCACAGCTCGAATCGCCGGCGGCACTCTTCAAGGCAATGAAGCGAACCAGAAGGGCGGCGCGGTCTATGCCACGGCAGACGCGGCTGTGACGATCTCCGGCGCGCCTGTCCTCACCCAAAATAAGGCGGCACTGGGCGGCGCGGTATACGACGGCGGAACCGTGACCATGACTGGCGGCACTATGACCGGGAACACTGCCACAGAAAAGGGCGGTGCGGTCTACGTTGAAGCTGGCAGGAGATTCACAATGTCCGGCGGCACCATTAAGGACGGGAACAAATCGCCCGAAGGCGCTGTTTCAACCGCTGCAAACGCCACGCTGGCCTTCTCCGGGAACGCGGTCGTCAGCGGGAACACGGATTCTGACGGAACGACCGCCAAAAACGTATATCTTGGCCATGACAGCAACGCCATAATTACAAGCTCCGGCCTCGGTTCCAGCGCCAACATCGGCGTCTATGTGGCCAACGGCAAACCGGAAACGTCTGATTCATCTGATCCGAATTATCGGGCGGATCATGTGAACAACCCGATCTACGCGGATCATGGCGTGAGCGGCAGAGATTTTGGCACTTATACCGGCAGCAACCTCAGCGGCGCAAAGCTCAATAAATTTGTCAACGACCGCGATCCGTCGCTGACCGGTATGAGCGGCTCAGTCGCTGACGGAACCCAGTATATTGCCTGGATCGGCAAGGGCTTGGAACTGCAGGTGACCCAGTACCTGATTCAAACCGATGAAGACGGAAATCCTGTGCTGGATGACGACAGAAACCCCGTCCTTTCCGAGAAGCAGGTTCCTGTACAGAACGCCAGCTTCACTTTTACCCGAGCGGATGGCGTTCAGGTCTGGAGCGGAAAGAGCGGAAAGGATGGCATTGTGACCATTCCCTGGGGCGGCAACGAAACAGCGGGCGGAAATGTTGCTTCCTTTGTCCCGGGCAGTGTATATAGGCTTGATCAGACTGCTGCCGCAGAGAAGACTGTACTTCCCGCGGGCCACTGGAAGGTGACCATCGGCAGGGATAATTCCGTGACCTGGGAAATGGTGCCCGTGGAGGGTGCAGTTGACCGCACCCTGGAAATTGTGCTTCCCGAAAAGGCTTACCTCGGCGAAACCTTCGGCCTGAAGAACGATGTGAAGCCGACGCTGACCTATAACGCCATGAACGGCAAGCTGTCCGACGGCAGAGGGGAGCGAACGGATACCATCGCCTTCACCACCAAAGAGACCAGCCACAGCTATGAGATCAGGGAAACGAATCCCACCAGGGAAAGCCATGTGTTCAAGGCGTGGGCAACGATGGATAAAAAGCCGGAGGGCGAGAAGGACGCAGAGCTGACAGAGGAAGAATTGACAGCAAAGGGATACTTTGAGTACGCGCGGGAGGACAATATCACCTTCTATCGCGGTACGGATTCTGCAGACCCCGCTGTTAAGTATGCTCAATCAATATCCAAAGGCGACATGACGCTCTATGCGCAGTGGGACGAGGTGGTCTGCAAGATCACAGACAGAAACGGCACGCTCCTCTACATGAACGGCAGTCCCGCCGTCTATAGCTCTCTGAAGGATGGGTTTGAGGCCTATAATGCTGCCGGCACATATGATTTCACCTACCGCAGTGGCGGCAGAGCTACTGCGCGCAGAATCGAGATGCTGGTCGACGAGCATGAACTCGGCGCGGGGGTCGAGCTGAACCGAGGCAAGACCGTCATGTTGACGACCGCGCCCAAGAGCGACACGGACGGCTATGCGTACACAGGCGAAGACGGCACCGTGTGCGTCATCACGAGGGGCGAAGGCTGCACCGGCAGCATGATCACCAATCATTCCAACCTGACGCTGATGAATATCACCCTGGACGGTGACGGTCACAGGGATGGGCGCGACGATGACCTCGTTATCATCACCGACGGCGGCATCGTCAAAAACGCGCAGACCTCAGCCGTGCTGACGATCGCCGAAGGCGCGACGCTGCGCAACTCCTTTGTGGAAGGAAACGGCGGCGCAGTCAATGCGATTGCCGGAACGACGGTTTATCTCACCGGCGGCACGATCAGCGGCAATAGCAGCGGCAAGACGGCCGGAACAGATGGCGGCAATGGCAATGGCGCGGGCATCTACCTTGCCAAGGGCAGCAGGCTCTATCTCTCCGGCGATCCGAGCTTTGGCGACAACTTCAGCGACGCGGAATTGCCTGAGAACGCCAAGAACGGCGGCGAGACATATTCAAAGGCACGACAGGACATCTATCTTGCCGGAGCCACGGGTGAGGGTGAAGCGCTGACGTCCATTACCCTGACCGACAATCTTCCCGACGACTATCCGGCAGGCTCGATCTGGGTATGGGCGGAAGGCAGTTACAACACTGAGCCCAACCACTACTACATGCTCAAGCAGTTCGCCGTGGTTTCCTTCACCAAGCCCATCTCAGAGGCAACGTGCAAGGCTTTCAGGAACGCAAGGGCCGATGTGGACACGGATTGCGGCGGAGATTACCTGACGGGCCAGACCGGGGATGACATCGGAACAACCAGGTGTCTCTACTGGACCGGCGGCTTCGACTTCGCCTTCCGGAAGATCAACGGCCAGGGCGAAGCGTTGAACGACGCGACGTTCACGCTGTACACGTCCGCGAAGACCGATGATGGCAAGCTGCTGGTGCCGGCCATGAAGGATCCAAAGGGCACCCCGATCGTTGATCCTTACGCCCCGGACCTGAATGCTGACGAATGGAATGCTTACCAGCAGCAGAACAACGACGCCACGGGCACCTCGGCGTATATCGCCGCGACAAACGCCGTGACCATCAAGGCGTTCGTCGCAGGGAATAAACCTGTGGACCGTGCTGTCTACGGCGATGGACTGGTGGTATTCGAAAAGATCCCGCCGGGAAATTACTTCATGGTGGAGACGACCAAGCCCAATACCTGGAATTCTCTCTTCGATGTGTACTGGGTTTACGTGGATGGCTCCGGATGGATCAGCATTTCCGGCGTGAAAAAGGACGTTTCCGGCAAGTATCAGTGGCCGAACGCGACGGAGGATATCACTGTGCCTGCGGACAAGCCCACGGTCGACTTTACGAAGAAGGGTTCCGATGATAAGTATACAGTGGCCGCTTCTGGGAGTACGGGGACGCTGAAGATCTACAACATCATGAACGTCTCCACCCTGGAACGCAAGGTCATCCTCAAGAAGGTCAACAGTGGAAACGCGCCGCTGAAAGACGCGATGTTCACCGTGTACTACGCGGACAAGCAGACGGTGGTGAAGGTCAGCGCTAAGGACAGTTCCGGCAATATCACCACAAAAGAGCTGAAGGATCTGACTTCCGGCGCGACCGGCGTCTACTGGATCGGCATGCTGCCTTGCGGCACGTATTACATCCACGAGACAAGCGTGCCCGACACCGTGAAGCAAAGCACGGATGGCTGGTGGTACACGCTGAAAGTGGAGATCAGCGACAGCAACGGCGGCATTACGGTCAGCACGCAGCGCACCACGATCGAAGAACAACCGCAAAACGGCAATTCATAACCCTACAGCCTGCGACGTTATAAAAGAGCGTTGCGGGCCGACCCGCAGGCGGAGCGGCATGGCTGTTCCGCCCGCATCATAAGACAGTACGGGCAATGGGGGAGCATCAAACAGATGGTTCCCTTCTGTCCTGTTCCATGATTGCCAAAAAACTGTTGCGATAAACGCGGTTTTGTGGTATCATGCAATAAGGGTTCTTATGCCCATTGAGCCTGAAAAAGGCTGAACAATCGTGCGAGAGGGAGGTGACGGGCCCATGATGAATATGAAGCGAAAGCTGCGCTCCAACCGGGGCGCGTCCATCACCTTCGCGCTGCTGATCTTCCTGGTCTGCGCCATCGTCAGCGGCGTGGTCATCGTGGCGGCCAGCACTGCCGGCGGCCGCATGAGCGGCATGAAGGAGACCGACCAGCGCTATTTCGCGGCAACCGCCGCGGCGCACACGCTGCAGGAGATATTTGATGGGCAAACAGTGGTTATCACTTATAACAAGATTGGCGACACTTACACGTTGGTCAGCGCAGTAAATAATAGTGATGGCTCTGCTATTACCGACGACATTTTAAAGAACGCCTGTTGGGCGGTAGTCACTGACGCAAATTACGAGAAGAAGTCCTGGTCTGCTGCCAACGTGGTGTCGGATACGGAGGTTTATACATGTACCGTCGAACAGCAACCTACAAAAGGTACGCTGGAATTCATCATAAGTGCTGTAGGTGGATCGAATCTTAATAAGGGGACGTATACATTGGATATTCTGTTTACGCCAAACCTGAAAAGACCAGAAACAGGAAAAAGCCTTTCTAATGTAAAAGCAATCGTCACATGGTCGCTGAACAGCCTCTCCAGGGGACAGGCAAGTCAGAAAACAGGAGGCTGATGAAGCAATGATGAAGAAAATCAAAGCCAAGTTACGCGGCAGGGCGGGGGAATCCATCGCTGAGACGCTGATCGCCACGCTGATCGCCGCGCTGGCGCTGGTGATGCTGGCGGGGGCCGTCGCTTCCGCCGCGCGGATCATCACCACCAGCCGGAAGGCGATAGAGGAATATCAGTCAGAAGCCGGGAACATTGAGGGACAATGGCAGACGTTGATGAGCGACACCCTGAACCCGTAGGTCAAACCGTAGAATAGAAGTATTATGATATAGCGAGGTGAAGCACCATGAAAGCCAGAAAAAAACTGAATAGCCGCGCCGGCTTCACGCTGGCGGAGACGCTGCTGGCGGTGCTGATCCTGCTGCTGGTTTCCACGATCGTGGCCACGGGCATGCCCGTGGCGCGGACGGCTTATGAAAAGGTGGTGCTGACCAGCAACGCCGAGACGCTGCTCACCACGGCAGTCTCCGCCCTGCGCAACGAACTGGGCACGGCCTGGAAGGTGGAACAGCCGTCCAATAATCATGTGACATATTTCAGTGCATCTACCGGTACACGGGCAGAGTTGTATTTGGATGGAGAAAACAAAATCAAGATTTTAGATTATGCCGGGGCAACCAGCCTGGATGCTCTGCTGGGCACCAACCAGAACAAGGCCGCGACCACGGCCCGCGACCTGGTGTTCCAGTCCGACATCGACCGGCTGGGCAAGCTGACACTGAAGGCCGGGAGCATCACGCTGGACAAGGCCACCGGGAAAGTGAGGATCAGCGGCATGAAGGTGTTCAGCGCCAGCAATGTGGAGCTGGCTTCGCTGGGTGATTCCTCGGATGATTCCTCGGATGATTCATTGGTAATTTCCGTGTTCTCCTGCGAAGGTGCCTGACGGGCGGCGGAAAACTGCGCATAAATGATCGAATTCGACCGAACAATGGCGGTGGATATATGATGAGAAAAAACAATAGACGCGGCTTTACCATGGCTGAGCTGCTGATTGTGGTGGCGATCATCGTCATCCTGACCGGCGTCAGCTTTGTCGCCGTGCAGGCCCACCAGAAGAATCTGGCCCAGCTGGAGGCGGATACCGTCGCCAAGGAGATCTTCTTTGCCGCGCAGAACCACCTGACCATGGCCGAGGGCCAGGGCTACCTGGGTGACACCATCAATTACGGCACGCCCACCAGCTACACCCATGATGACGGGACCACCGTCACCGACAACGTATACTATGTCACGATGAACACACCGGGTTCCTTCCCGGCCAACAGCATTCTGAACCAGATGCTGCCCTTCGGTTCCATTGACGATACCATCCGTGCGTCGGGTAACTATGTCATCCGCTACCAGTCCAAGCCCGCGCGGGTGCTGGACGTGTGGTATGGCCGTCGCACCAACGAGCTGTACGCTGGCCGTTACGACGCCGATCCCTGCGGGATCACCATCGACAAACTCGCGAGCCACAGCTACGACAGCAAGGTCGTCGGTTGGTATGGCGGCGACGAAGCCCTGGAGGGCGGCGCGATCCTGAACGCGCCCTATATCGAGGTGGAAAACGCCGAGCGGCTCATCGTGCGCATAAAGACCGCGGACGTCAACAAGGACCCGAAGACCGGCAATGAGATCAAGGACGCCGATGGCAATGCCGTTTCCGTCTCCGTCAAGCTGATCATCCGGGGCAAGACCAGCGGAGCCATGGCGGCCATTCCCGTGCTGCCCGACCAGAACCAGCGCGTGAAGGCATCGACGACCGATGGCTTCGATTACGACATCATACTGGACGACATCACCATGGCCTATGACTCGGGGCGCAAGGATGGCGGCCACTTCGCGGACATTACCACCGACATGGCCTCCACGACCAGCACCACGGTGCCGGCCATCGACGTGCTGGCGGGCACGGCATTCATCCCCGGCGAAAACATCACCGTGCAGGCCGTGGCCTTCAGCAACACCGCCCTGGCCAGCATCGACTACAGCAACGAGTGGACCACCAACAGCCTGTTCGCGGACGTGGAGGACGAGGGCGCAGTGGATTCCGAAGGCGTGCCGCCCGCGGGTAAGATTGCAATGATCTCCAACATGCGCCACCTGGCCAACCTGGACAAGCTGGTCTCCGGCGTGAACACGACGGGTACCGATAAGCTCATTATCGTCGAAGCCCGCCAGACCGCGGATTTGGTATGGAAGTATACCGATACGACCTATACTCCCACCGATGATGACCCGAAGGCCTTTACCGCTGCCATCCCCAACGCCTGCATCTATAAGAAGGGCGAGTCCACCCACACAGACGAGGGCTGCTGGCTGCCGGTGAACATCGACTATGATCTGATCTATGAGGGTGCGGAGCCCGGCGACGCAGATGCCGCGGACGACGCGGACAAGGTCGCCCGGAGCCACAGCATCACCGGCGTGAAGGTTTCCGCGAAGGACGGCAACCCGGCTGGCCTGTTCGGCACGGTGGGTGCAAATGTCACGATCCGCAACATGGAGCTGATCGACTTCGACATCACCGCCGCCTCCGGCAACGCCGGCGCGCTGGCGGGCACGCTGTCGAATCCCGACGGCGCGAAGGTGACGGTGGAAAACGTGCTGGCCCGGAATACAGACAGCTTCGACAAGCTCGAAACTGCCACGGTGAAATCCGGCTCCGGCGCGGCGGGAGGCCTGATCGGCAAGACGACTGGCGCGGACGTCAACCACTGCGCCGCGGCCCTGGTGGTCGAGAGCACCAATGGCAACGCAGGCGGCCTGGTGGGCGAGAGCAACGGCGGCAGTATCAAGGCCAGCTATTCCGGCGGCCACACCAACGCGCACAGCTATTACAAGAACGGCGCGGCGATCTACAACGTCACCGCCGGTGGGTGCGCGGGCGGCCTGGTGGGCAATGTCGGCTTCGTCAACATCGACCACTGCTATTCCACTTGCTCCGCCTCCGGCGACACCGCGGGCGGCCTGGTGGGCAGGACGGAGGGCCCCGTTGAGAACAGCTACGCCACCGGCCTCGTGAACGGCACCAACGCCGGGGCCATCGCGGGCAATATCCTTTCCAGCAAGCAGTTCGTGAACTGTCAGTACCTGGAGATCATCAACGAGATCACGACCGGCGGCGCGGTCAGCTATTTGCCGCCCGCGCCGAACTGGGCGCCGTCGGACGAGACGGACGTTCCCGCCGGTTCCGTGAAGCTGACGGGCGTCAGCCGCGCGGATTACAGCGCCGCCAGCTACGCCGATTTCTCCGGTGCGAAGGTGGACTGGAAGGACGCCATCAGCTACGATGGGACGCTGATCAATCTGTATAATGTGGAGAGCGACAGCGGCGAAAAGCAGCCGAAGTACAACTTCAATACCGTGGAACAGCTGGGGGACGTCGCCGTCGTTGCAGAGGCGGACGAGACCGACCCGGTGGACTTCGTCGCCACGCATTACGGCGACTGGCCCGCGCCGGAGACCCTGGTCGTGAACGAGTAATACAAACCAACCCGAAGAAACCGGGATTGACGCAGAAACAGAGGGATGGACTTTGGCAATCATAGGCAATAACGGGAAAAAGCCGGCGGGCAAGGGCTACCTGCGCCTGGGCGACCTGCTGATCTCGGCGGGTCTGATCACCGAGGAACAGCTGGAGGAAGGCCTGCGGCTGCAAAAGGGCAGCGGCAAGCGCCTGGGCACGGTGCTGCAGGAAAACGGCATCATCACCGAGACCGACCTGATCGAGGCGCTGCAGATGCAGCTGGGCATCGAGTTCATCGACCTGAGCAAGGTGAATATCCCCACGGAGCTCGTTCAGATGGTGCCCAAGAACATCGCCAAGCAGTATCAAGTGGTGCCGGTGCGCCTGAACCGGGACGAGCTGTACATCGCCATGAGCGACCCGCTGAACTTCTATGCCATCGAGGAAGTCCGCAAGGCCGCCCGGCGCAAGATCGTGCCCATGGTGGCCATGTCCGCCGCCGTGGAGCGTGCCATCCAGGTGCTCTACGGCAATGAGGGCGCGGCCAAGGCCATCGAGGAGATGAAGCGCGAGGCTGCCGCCTCCGGCGAGACCACCGTCGCGCTGGACAGCGCTTTCACCGCCAACCAGGTGGGCGAGGAGAACGTGAACCAGGCCCCGGCCATCCGGCTGGTGAACGCCATCATCGAGCGCGCCGTCACCGAGCGTGCCAGCGACATCCACATGGAGCCGAGGGAGACGGAGTTCTCCGTGCGTATGCGCATTGACGGCCTGCTGCGCGACATCCTCACCGTGCCGCGGGAGCTGCAGGCCGCCGTGATCAGCCGCGTGAAGGTCATGTCCGGCCTGGACATCACCGAGCGCCGCGTGCCCCAGGACGGCCGCTTCAACGTGAAGGTTCGCGACAAGGACATCGACCTGCGTATTTCCACGCTGCCCACCGTCTACGGTGAAAAGATCGTAGCCCGACTGCTGGACAAGTCCGGCCGGAAGCTGAGCCGCGATTCCATCGGCCTGACCGGCGACGATTTGGAGAAGTACCTGCGCCTGGTGAAGATCAAGAACGGCGTGATACTGATCGTCGGCCCCACCGGTTCCGGTAAGTCCACCACCATGTATACCATGATCGGCGATATGAACACCCGCGACGTGAACCTGGTTACCCTGGAGGACCCGGTGGAGTACAATATCGATGGCGTCAACCAGGTGCAGATCAACGAGAAGGTGGGCATGACGTTTGCCAGCGGCCTGCGCTCCATACTGCGCCAGGACCCGGACATCATCGCCGTGGGCGAGATCCGCGATGGCGAGACGGCGGAGATCGCCATGCGCTCGGCCATCACCGGCCACGTGGTGCTGTCCACCCTGCACGCCAACGACGCGCTGGGCACGGTGGAGCGCCTGATCGACATGGGCGTGGAGCCCTATCTGGTAGCCAGTGCCCTGAAGGGCGTGTTCAGCCAGAGGCTGGTGCGCCGCATCTGCCCCAACTGCCGCCAGGCCTATGAACCCACTGAGGAGGAACAGGCTGAGTTGGGCCTGGAGTATATGCCCGGGCGCACGTTCTACCGCGGCACGGGCTGCCCCGAGTGCTTCGACACCGGCTATCGCGGCCGTACCGCTGTGTTTGAGATATTCCCCTTGTCCGTGCAGGTGCGTCGCCTGATCTCCAAGGGCGCCGGGCGCGACGCCATCGAGGCCATGCTGAAGGCCCCGGGCAGCGGCTTCGTCTCTCTGCGGGAGAACGCCATCCGCCTGGTGGAGAACGGCACCACCACCGCCAGCGAGCTGCTGCGCGTGATCTATGAGGATATTTAGGGAAACGGGCGACAGGAATCCCCGCTGCCACGTTCCCACAGGGGCGGCGATGCGCCGCCCGCCTTCATACGCTTTCCAAACCCATTTTACCAGAATACAAGGAGACGACAGCCATGACAATGACCATTGAACAGCTTGTCGCCAAGGCGCGAGAAGACCACGCTTCCGATATTCACCTGATCTGCGGCTTGCCGCCCAAGTACCGCAAGGACGGCCAGCTGGAGAACATGACGGACACCCCGCTGACCGCCAGCGATTGCTCGGCCTATGCCCGCGAGCTCGCGGGTACGCCGGAGAATTACGACATCTATCTGCAGACCGGCGAGTTGGACGCGGCAGAGACCTACGCCGGCAACCGCTGCCGTATCCATATCTTCCGCCAGCAGGGCCTGCCCTCCGTGGCGCTGCGCCTGCTGTCGGACCGCATCCCCAAGCTGGACACCCTGGGCCTGCCCCCGGCGGCGCTGAAGCTGCCGGACCTGCACAAGGGCATCGTGCTGGTCACTGGCGAGACCGGCTCCGGTAAGTCCACCACGCTGGCGGCGCTGCTGGATTACATCAACCACACCCGCAAGGCCCACATCGTCACCCTGGAGGACCCGGTGGAGTACATCTATACCCCCGACAAGTGTGCCATCAACCAGCGCGAGGTGGGCAAGGACACCCTGTCCTTCGCGGCGGGGCTGCGCGCCAGCCTGCGCGAGGACCCGAACGTGATACTGATCGGCGAAATGCGCGACCGGGAGACCATCGAAACCGCCATCACCGCCGCCGAGACCGGCCATCTGGTGTTCGGCACGCTGCACACCGGCAGCGCCTCCGACGCCGTGGACCGCATCGTACAGGTGTTCCCCGAGGGCATGCAGGTGCAGATCCGCCTGCAGCTGTCCATGTGCCTGCAGGCCGTGCTGACCCAGCAGCTGATCCCCAAGAAGATGGGCGGGCGCGCGCTGGCCTGCGAGATGATGGTGGTCACCGACGCCATCCGCAACCTGATCCGCAACGGCAACACCCCGCAGATCGCCAACGCCATCGCCACCAGCGCGGCCATTGGCGGCCAGACCATGGACCAGGCCCTGGTGCGCCTGGTGCGCTCGGGCCAGATTACCCGCGACATGGCGCTGACCTTCGCCCACGAGCCGGATTATGTGAAGAAGAACGCATAGCGCTGTCCATTAAGCGACAAAGGAGATCCGCTCAATGCCCCAATACAAGTATACCGCCGTCACCAAGGACGGCAAGAAGGTCTCCGGTCTGATCGAAGCCTTCAACGAGCTGGACGCCGCCACCAAGGTCAAGGAGTCCTATTCCATCGTGCTGCAGCTGGGCGAGGTACAGGAAAAGAGCAAGGCCGCGGCCTTCCTCAGCATGGACCTGGGCGGCAACAAGCTGGACGACAAGGCCTTCATGCTGATGTGCCGACAGTTCTCCGTTATCCTCAAGGCAGGCGTGCCCATCCGCCGTACGGTTGAGCTGATCGCCGACAAGATGACGGACAAGACGCTCAAGCGCATCCTGGAACAGGTGGTCGAGGACGTGGAGGGCGGCCGCTCCCTTGCGGCCAGCTTCGAGGAGCGGGGCGGGAAGATCCTGCCCGTCACCTTCCTGGAGACCGTGCGCGCTGGCGAGGAGGCCGGCAGCCTGGATTCCGCCTTTGAGTCCGTCAGCGAGCACTATGCCAAGCAGAGCAAGATGAAGGGCAAGGTGCGCGGCGCGCTGATCTATCCGGCCTTCGTGCTGGTGGTGGCCATCGTGGTCGTCATCGTGCTGATGGTGAAGGTGGTGCCCACGTTCACCGCCATCTTCGACAGCTACGATGCCGAGCTGCCCATTCCCACCCAGATTCTGATCGCCATGTCCAACTTCTTCAGCCACAACTGGATGATCCTGGCGGCGGTGGCGGCGGCCATCGTGCTGGGCTTCAAGCTCTATGGCAACACAGAGGCAGGGCGCATCAACCTGGCCAAGCTGCAATTAAGGCTGCCCGTTCTGGGCAACATCGCGGTGCTGAACGCCGCCAGCCAGTTTGCCAACACCATGGCCATGATGATGGGCGCGGGCCTGCCGATGACCAAGGCCGTTACCATCACCAGCCGCGTGCTGGACAACTATTTCATCAGCCAGCAGGTGGGCAAGATCACTGCCCGCCTGGAGGAGGGCTACACCCTGGGCCACAGCATGCGGGAGGCCGACTGCCTGCCGGACATCCTGGTGGACATGACCGCCGTGGGCGAGGAGAGCGGCGAGCTGGAGCAGACGCTGGGCATGACCGCCGAATATTACGATACCGAATTGGAGCAGGCCACCGCCGCGGCGCTGGCCAAGCTGGAGCCTACGGTGTTGGTATTCCTGGCGGGCTTCGCCGGATTCATCGTCATCGCCATCTATATGGCCATGTTCGGCATGTACGCCGCGATGTGATCGCCGGGGTGATGAACGCTATGAACAAGTTGCGCGCGCGCCGGGGCGGGATTCCCCGGGTGATGGCGGTGCTGCTGGCGCTGATCGCCGTGATGCTGGTGATCATCGCCCTGCCCAGCCTCCAGAGCTTTTCGGAGCAGAGCCAGAGGATCGCCTGCGAACAGGCGCTGGCCTCCGCGCGGGACGGCCTGATCATCGAGTATTTCAACAGCTTCCAGGCCGGCTCCACCCAGGATGCCATGAACACCCTGGACGTGGTGATGCCCGCCCGGCCCAACATCTGCCCCTCCGGCGGCACGGTGTATCTGGTGCGAGGGGCCAACGGCATCTTCGAGCCCGTCTGCGGCCTGCATGCGCCGGATGGAAAGCAGCGCTGCCGGCTGAACGCCAGCCGGGCCAGGGAGCTGCTGGAAAGCAGTCTCACCAAGGCGAAGAAGAAGAGTACTACGGCGCCGGAGAGCGTGAAGATCGCGCTGAATGGCCAGATGCTGGAATGCGACTTGGTGGACAAAGCCGTGCGCCTGCGCCGGGGTACCGCCACTTCCAACGATTATGAGGGCGTCGTGGCCTTCTACGGAATCGCGGGGGAGGGCGAATTTCCCGTCAAGGGCGTGAAGGCGGGCGAGCTTTACTACTTCATCTATGCCGACGAGGACCACTGCGCCGTCTGGCGTGCGGACGACGGCTGGACGGGCGACGCCTACCAATATTGACGAAATACGTAAACAAATTAACAATTTTGCAAAAAGAACAGACCGTTGTGCTCCAAACCCTTGACACACGGCCTGTTTTGGTATAAAGTATGGGTGGCGTAATAGCGCCTCAGGAAGGCCGAAGGAGGGGATGGATGTGTCCATCTACGAATATCGGCCAGTGCTGTTTTTCTTCGTGATCGTCGCGGCCTGCTTTGGCGCGGTGATGGGTTCCTTCCTGAATTGTGCGGCCTTCCGCATCGTTCGCGGGGAGAGCTTCCTCAGGGGTCACAGCCGCTGTCCCGCCTGCAGTCACGAACTCACGGCCCTGGAGCTGATCCCGGTGCTCAGCTGGGTGTTCCAGCGGGGCAAATGCCGCGCCTGCGGGGCGAAGGTGTCCGTCCGCTATCCGCTGACGGAAATGGGCTTTGCGCTGGTGACGGTATTGTGCCTGTTGCGGTTCGACCTGACGGTGCTGTGCCTTCGGAACTATGTGTTCCTGTGCTGCCTGTTCCTTTTGACGCTGACGGACATGGAGGACATGACCATCCCCGACGGCTGCCATATCGCGGCGGTGGTGGCGTGGCTGGCGGCCCTGCCGTTCCTGTTCACGGGATGGGGGGACGTGCTGCGCTCCGTGCTGTCGGCGGTGATCTTCGGCGGGGGACTGCTGGGAATCTCGCTGGTCATGGACAAGGTGCTGGGCCGTGACTCCCTGGGCGGCGGCGACATCAAGCTGTTTGCCGTGGTGGGGCTGTACCTGGGCATTGTGGGCACGCTGTTTTCGCTGCTGGCAGCCTGCGTGCTGGGCCTTTTGATGAACGCGGCCATGAAGCGGCGGGACGGCGAGCGGGCGTTTCCGTTCGGGCCGGCCATCGCGCTGTCCGCGGCGCTGATGCTGCTGTACGGCGAGCCGCTGGTGAAGTGGTATCAGGGATTGCTGAATATATAGAGGGTATTTGAATGGCAAAGACGATAATGGGTGTCGATATCGGGCACGACCAGCTGAAGCTGGCGCTGGTGCGGGGCCGGCAGGTCATCAAGACCGCCTCCGCGCCCATGCCGGAGAACCTGCTCAAGGAAGGCCGAATCGCCAGCCGTGAGAGCATGGGCGAGCTGATCAAGACCACCATGAAGTCCGGCGGGATCCGCGCGGGCCGTGCCGCTGTGGCTCTGCCCAACCACGTGGTCTTTGTCAAGAACGTGGAAATGCCCCTGATGAGCATCGAGCAGCTGGAGTACAACCTGCCGTTTGAGTTCAATGACTACATCACCGGCGAGCTGAAGGACTATGTGTTCGACTACGCCGTGGTCTCCGACCCCAATGCCGCTTCCGGCGAAGGGGAGGGCGGCGAGGCCGTAGCGCCCTCGCTGGAGCTGATGGCGGTGGGCACGCTGCGCGCCGTGCTGGAGGACTGCAAGGAGTCGCTGCGCAAGTCGGGCCAGAAGATGGTGCTCTCGGCCCCGGCCATCAGCGCTTACATATCGCTGATCCGCGCGCTGGGTGACAAGCTGTCCCTGATGACGGACGAGTACTGCGTACTGGATCTGGGCTTTGAGTCCATCCGCATGTATATGTTCAAGGGCGACAGGCACGTGGCCACTCGTGTGCTGGAGATGGGCATGTCCAACCTGGACAGCGTCCTGGCCGACCTCTACGGCGTGGACGTACACCTGGCGCACACCTACCTGATGAGCAACTTCGAAAACTGCCAGCAGCGCGAGGAGTGCATGAACGCCTATTCCAACATTGCGGTGGAACTGATGCGGGCGTTGAACTTCTATCGCTTCTCCAACCCGGACAGCACGCTGGAGCATATGTGGCTCTGCGGCGGCGGCGCGGTGATCCAGCCCCTGGCCGAAACCATCGGCGATATGCTGAACATCCAGCTGCACGAGGCCTCCGAGCTGGTGCCCGGCGGCGAGAACGTGCCGGAGTGCAACACCTATATCCAGGCCATCGGCATTGCGCTGGGGCTGTAATTCAGGGCGGCCTGCGAAGCGGGTTGGAAGATGTGTGAGTTTAAATCTCACTGGAGGTAAGAATATTGGCTGCTAAGGGCAGACCGGCGCGCGGCAAGGCCCCCAAGAAGGGCATTGGCGGGCACATGCCGGTGAAGCGGTCGATCAACCTGGTGTTGGTCGATGAAAACAAAATAAACCCCGTCAAGGCGGCGCTGGGCATCATCCTGATCGTCGCGCTGGCGTTTGCGTTCGGCAAATTCCTGGTGGCGGATCGCCTCGTGGCCATGTCCCAGGCCTCAGGCCGGGTCAACCAGCTGCAAAAGACGCTGGACGACACGCTGGCGGCCATCGAGGGCTTCGGCGAGGTGGAGGCCACCTATGCCCACTATACCTATGACGACATGAACGCGGAGGAGACGGGCCTGGTGGGTCGCGCCGAAGTGGTGAACCTGGTCAGCACCATCATCAAGGAGCAGGACAACCTGTTCGACATGAAGGCCTATGCCCCGCGGCTGAACAACCTGGTGGAGGAGTTGTCCTCCGGCGGCAATCCCTATCTGTCGCTGAGTGAGTTCCGCCAGAAGGTTTCCGCCCTGGGCTCGGAGATCGTGGCCTATCGCGAGCAGGTGCTCTCCTGGAACGTGCAGGGCAACGTGCTGCAGGTGGAGCTGACCGGCAAGACGCTGGAAAACCTGAACAAGCTGGCCCGCAAGGTGGAGGAGAGCCCCCTGGTGGACACCTGCAGCCTGACCACCGCCAACAAGGACTCCAAGGCCCGCGCGCTGACTTCTCTGGAATCCGGCGTGCGCGGCAAGTTCGTGATCTATCTGGTTCAGCCCGTGGAAGAGGAGGTGGCGGAGCAATGAAGCTGTTCAGCCGAGACTTTTCCACCACTGAAAAGGTGCTGATCGTGATCCTGGCGCTGATCCTGCTGGCGCTGGTCTACTATCAATTCGTGGACAAGACAGTGCGCAGCACCATCCAGAACGCCCAGTCCGAGGCCCAGATGCTGGAGACGGAGATCGACGCCGCCCAGATGCGAGCCGCGCGCCTGCGGTCGCTGAAAAACTCCATGGACGAGATGGAAGCCCAGGGCAAGCTGTCCTGGATGGCCAGCTACAACAACAGCAAGCCGGAGGTGCGCTTTTTGAACGACCTGCTGGCCGACACGCTGAGCTACTCCATCGACTTCGCCGACGTCACCCGCACCGGCAACCAGATCCGCCGCAGCTTCAAGCTGAGGTACCAGACCGGCGGCTTCCGCAAGGCGAGGGAGATCGTCGAGGACCTGCTCAAGAGCGAGAACCGCTGCCTGATCAGCGACGTGAAATGCACCATCGAGACCTCCGGCACCACCACCGTGGAGGCCAACGCCACCTTCTACGAGACCATGGTGGGCGGCGTGGCCGACGCTGGCCTGCCGACCGATTCCGCCGCGGTGAACAACTGACGGACGGCACAGAGACGAACCGCCATTCCTCCAAACGGGGGATGGCGGTTTTTTCGCGCACGCAAGTAATGTTTGCACCCAAAGCCCACTTGTGCTATAATGGTTTGGATGCACTACCGAGGGAGGCGATGGGCTTGCGGGCAAAGGACGGACGGCGGACGCTGTGGGTCGTGCTGGCGCTGGCCTGGCCCACGATGCTGGAGCAGCTGCTGCAGGTGGCGGCCCAGTACGTGGATTCCGCCATGGTGGGCCGCCTCGGCGCGGCGGCCACGGCCTCGGTGGGCGCGACGGTGACCATCAACTGGATGGTGGGCAGCACGCTCTCCGCGCTGGGCATCGGCTTCCTGGCCTATATCGCCCGGGAATATGGCGCGGGCAGGTTTGAAAACGCCTCCCGGGCCGTGGCCCAGTCCGTGTCGGCGGCGCTGATCGCCGGCCTGGGCTTCACCGCGCTGACCCTGGGTCTGAGCCAGTACATCCCCGGCTGGATGAACGCCGCCGAGGACATCCGCGAGACCGCCTCCCGCTACTTCTTCATCATCTACACGCCCATGCTGCTGCGCGCCGCCACGGTCATATTCGGCACGGTGCTGCGCGCTTCCGGCGACACCCGCACGCCCATGAAGGTGAACATGCTGGTGAACGGCGTGAACGTGGTGCTGAACTACCTGCTGATCTACGAGACCCGGGACGTGACCCTGCTGGGCCTGACGGTGCGCATGCCCGGCGCGGGGCTGGGCGTGATCGGCGCGGCCATCGGCACGGCGGCGGGCTTTGCCGTGGGCGGCGTGGCCATGACGCTGGCGCTGTGGCGGCACCCGCGCATATCGCCGAAGGGACAGAGCCTGAAGCCGGACTGGACGATATTGAAGCCCTGCCTGAAGGTGGCCCTGCCGGCGGCGCTGCAGCGCTTCGGCACGTCCTTCGGCTACGTGGCCTTCGCCTCGGTGATCAATTCCCTGGGCACGGTGGCCACCGCCGCCCACTCCATCGCCAACACCGCCGAATCCGCGTTCTACATCCCCGCCTACGGCATCCAGACTGCCGCGGCCACCCTGTCCGGCAACGCTGGGGGCATGCGGGACCAGAAGTACATGAAGGCCATCACCCGCACGCTGCTGATCCTGGAGCCGACGCTGATGGCCGTCTCCGGCGCGACGCTGTTCATACTCGCGCCGAGGATGATGGCCATGTTCACCCCCGACCAACAGGTCATCCGCCTGGGCAGCACGGTGCTGCGCATGGTGGCGGTCACCGAGCCGCTGTACGGCATTGCCGTGGTGCTGGAGGGCATATTCATGGGCGTGGGCGACACGATGTATGCCTTCGTGTGCAACATCGTGGGCATGTGGGGCCTGCGGGTGCTGGGCACGGTCGTCCTCGTGCACGGCTTCGAACTGGGCCTCACCGCCGCCTGGGGCGCGATGATCGCACACAACATCCTGCTCTGTGCGCTGTTTGCCATCCACTATAAGAACGGCAAGTGGAACCCGATCCTGTCGGGGGAGAAGTTTTAGCGGACAGAATACATCGGCCCGGACGCCAAGCGTCCGGGCCTTTATCGGATAAACCGTCATCTGTCAGAACCTGCCGAATCCCCGGCCGGGGCCGCCGAAGCCGCCCATCGGGGGACGGTGGGGCCCAAAGCCAAAGCCCATCGGCGGGCGGCGCCACATGCCGCCCCACATGCCCCAGGGGCGATACCACATGCCCCAGGGCCGCCACGGGCGAAGCATCGCCCGAAAGACGAAAAACATTATCATAAGCGTGAACATGGTTCCACCTCCCTTGTGGGTTCAGTATAGCAGAAATCGCTTGAATGAAGATTGAAAACCTCCGCCGCCGCCTGCCGCGCATGCGCCCATGTCGCGGCAGCGATTGTCAGCCGATATTGTCGGCCGGCAGCTGCCTGAGCACGTCCTCCACCTGGCGGCAGGCGCGCTCCAGCTGTGAGCGGGCCTCGTTGATGCGCTGCTGCACCAGGAAGTCGGCCAGGAAGCCGTCGAAGAAGAAGTCCGCGAAGGTCAGGAAGCCGTCGATGCGCACGTCCGGCAGGTTCACGTCCTTCAGCTCCCGGCAGAAGTCCTCCAGGTCGTACTGCGCCTGCTCCACATAGTGCTGGGCGTCGTCCACCTTGCTGTGCTTGATAAGGGACGAGATCAACCCGCCGCCCAGCATGTCCATGATGCCCCAGCCCCTGGCGCTGTCCAGGGCCTTTTCCGCCCTGCGCAGGCTGTTCAGCGCCCGAATGCCGGCTGCGCGCGCCTCGCGCACCTCCCGTGCCATATCCGCGTTCATCATTTGAAACACTCCTTTCGTTGCTGCCGATATAAGAAAAGACCTATATCGTGATGGCTCACAATATAAGTCTTGCCGTCTCACCCGCACCGGATGCCTTCGCATCGTATTGACGGTTGCGGAACCGCGCTTTCGCGTTCGGCTACTCCCTCGTATTGAGTGATTGCATTATACCACTTTGGCGGGGAAGGTCAATGCTTCGCGTACGAAAACCGCAGTTTTCCGCACGAAATGTCGCTTTGGGGGATTCACGGGGCTGTCTCAAAATGAGACAGCCCCTGGTTATAATTGCTGATGGCAGAAATGATTTGCGCGACGCGCATGATTTCTCGCTGCGTTCCATGATTTGCACTGGCGGTGCTGCGCCTCAAATCTCTTGTAATCTTGCGTTTCTTCCCTTCAAGGGGAAAACAGGGGGCAGATCGGCGAAGCCGACCTGCCCCTTACTTGCGGGATTGGATTTCTCTTACTACCTACTTGGTCGCTCCGCACGTCGAGCACTTGTGCCCGGTCACAACCTGTTCGGTATGCGTCACGGCATCGTGATGCACTACGTGGGTGACGGGGTCATGGTGAACGACGTGGGTTTTTGCCGGGACGTTGATAGTCTCAGTCCAGGCTTTCTTGTCCACGACCCACTTGTTCTCAGTCCAACCAGCCTTGTCTTCGACCCACACCTTTTCTTCGTGGGTTTCAGCAGGATGCTGGACAGTCTCGTATTCGCCTGTGAAGTAGTTCTCCCAGACGCCCTCTTCCGGATGTTCGATCCATTCGGAGGGGTCAAGATCGACTTCGTAGGAGACAATGCTGTATCCGTCATGCCTTTTGTTGATGTCGCCATCACATGTTGGTGGATTGCCGTAAGCTTCCTCAATGAGTTCCTTGACGTCAGGCTGGTTATCCCAGAAACCATTGTAATACTGCTGTACCGTTATACATTCGTCTGAGTGATCTCCCCAACTTACAGTTTTGAGCTCTTTAGGGTTGAACACTTTCCCGCAGTAACACCTAACTACTTCTATCAACTTCGTCTTTTCCGTCCAGGCCTCCTGGGTCACGACCCAGCGATCCTTGTAGATAGGCTCATAGTCGACCCAGGCTTCTTTGTCGGTTACGGTCTTGGTCTCGTAGTGACCTTCGGCCTTGTGCTCGACCTGCTCGTAGTGGCCCTCTTCCGGATGGTTGACGGTCTGGGTGGTGGCAGGAGTGTCCACGACGGTTTCATCCCATGCGGGGGTGTCCACGACGGTCTCGTCCCAGGCGGGGGTGTCCACTACAGTGTTGGTGGCATAGACCGGCTCCCAGGCGTGCTGGTGTTCGCTCGCGCTGACGACCTTGATCTTGACCTTTGCGGACTTCTTGCCTACCTTGGCCGTGATCGTGACCGTGCCCTTCTTCTTGGGGGTGACGACGCCACCGTTGACCGTGGCAACCTTCTTGTTGCTGGTCTTCCATGTGACGTTGCCCACGGCGGTAGAGGGCTGGAGCGTGGCGGTGAGCGTGAGGGTCTCGTTCATCGGGAGCTTGACGGTGCCGGAGCGGTTGATGCTGATGCCCGTGGGCTTGTTCGGGTTCACCACGGTGATGGTGATGGTTGCCTTTTTCTTACCGGCGGTTACGGTGATCTTGGCCTTGCCCTCGGCCTTGGCGGTTACCAGGCCGTTGCCGTCCACGGTGACGACCTTGGTCTTGCTGGACTTCCACTTGAGAGTCGCCCTGGCAGTCGAGGGCTTGAGCGCAGCGTTAAGCTGGAGGGTACTTCCCAGGTTCAGCTTTGCGGACTTGCCGTTGGAAAGGGTCACCTTGGTGACCTTGTTCGGGTCGACCACCTTGATCTTCACCTTGGCGGTCTTCTTGCCCGCCTTGGCGGTGATGGTGGCCGTGCCGGTCTTCTTCGCGGTCACCATTCCGGTCTTGCTCACGGTGGCAATTTTCTTCGATGACGACTTCCACGTCACCTTCTTATTCGGCGTGACCGTGGCCGTCAGCTGGAGCGTGTCGCCCTTGTTGAGCGTGACGGTGCCGGAGTGGGAGAGCGTGATGACCGTCTTGGCCTTGCCGGCCTTGGGCGCGGTCTCCGCCAGAGCGGGCACGGTCAGCGTGGCGACGGCGAGGGCCAGCGCCAGCATGAGGGCAAAGTGTTTCTTCATGGGTATTCCTCCTTCTATGTTGATGTAATTATCTCCTATCAAACATTATAAGTCATGCAGACATAAAAATCAAGTCTTTATGAGAGGTATGTTTTTATGTCCTGCAATACAATGTTTGTAGGGGTGAGACAATGGATGCGGTATTTGTTCAACGGCGCATTACGGAGTTGCGGATGCAGAAGGGCATCTCGGAACTGAAAATGTCCCGTGACCTGGGCCACAGCGACGGCTATATCCATCATATCGTTGCGGGGCGTTCCATGCCGTCATTGACGGAGTTTTTTTACATCTGCGATTACCTGGATGTATCGCCCTCCGCGTTTTTCGCGGGTGACGGGGAAGGGAATCTGCTTGCGCAGATGATTACAGCCGAAATACAGGATATGCCGGAGGATGAGTTGAAGCTGTTGCTACAGCTGATACACAAGATAAAAACATGACGCCCGCGCCGATTGACGCGGGCTTGTCGTTACAGTAGTTCCTGTTCTATTGCCTTGTCGTAGAAGTCGCCGGTCTGTTCCTGCGTGGGGTAACCAGGCCATTTCATGCGCAGTCAGGCGCAATTCAAAGGGGCTGTCTCATCCAGAGACAGCCCCTTTGCCTTACGCGCTCGCGCCCTCCTCCCAGGCCCGCTTCTCGCCCTCCTCGCGGAACTGGTTGGCGTACAGGGTGTAGTAGTAGCCCCTCTGGCCCAGCAGCTCGGCGTGGGTGCCGCGCTCGATGATCTTGCCGCCCTTGATCACCAGGATCAAATCGGCGCTGCGGATGGTGGACAGCCGGTGGGCGATGATGAAGCTGGTGCGCCCGGTCAGCGCCACGGAGATGGCGGCCTGCAGCTTCTGCTCGGTCTGGGTGTCCACGGAGGACGTGGCCTCGTCCAGCACGAATATGGCGGGCTTGGCGATCAGCGCCCGGGCGAAGGAGATCAGCTGCTTCTGGCCGGTGGACAGGCGGCTGCCGCCCTCGCCGACCTCGGAGTCGTAGCCCTTGTCCATTTTGAGGATGAAGTCCTCGGCGTCCACGGCGCGGCAGGCGGCCTCGATCTCGCGATCCGTGGCGTCCAGCCGGCCGAAGCGGATGTTTTCGCGGATGGTGCCGGAAAACAGGTGCGGCTGCTGCAGCACGTAGCCCAGGTGGGCCTGGAGCCAGAGGATGCTGCGGCTGCGGTAGTCCTCGCCATCGATGCGGATCACGCCCTTGGTGGGCTCGTAGAAGCGGCAGATCAGGTTCACGATGGTGCTCTTGCCGCTGCCGGTCTCGCCCACAAGCGCCACGGTCTGCCCGGCCTTCACCTTCAGGCTGAAGTCCTCCAGCACCTCCTCGCCGGTGGAATAGTGGAAGGACACGTGGTCGAACTCGATGTCGCCCTTGATGTCCGGCCAGTTCTCCTTCTTGGGGCTGAAGCTGTCGCCGAACTTCTCGATCACCTCCGGCGTGTCGAAGATCTCCGGCTCGGTCTCAAGTAAGCTCACCACGCGCTCCGCCGCGGCCTGGCTGGCCTGGAGGTCAGCGAAGATGCGGGCGATGTTGCTCACGGGCTCGAAGATGCCGGTGGAGTACTGCACGAAGGCAGCCAGCGTGCCCACGGTGACGATGCCGCTGGCGCTGAACACCTCCGTGCCGCCCCGCTGCAGCACCAGCGCCGTGGCGATGGAGCCCAGGGAGATGACGATGGGGTAGAACAGCGCGCTGAACACCGCCGCCCGGATGGAGGACGTGCGCATCTTGCCCGTCAGTACGGAAAACTCCTTCGCGTTGGCCTCCTCGCGCACCAGCGTCTTGCTGGTCTTGGCGCCCATGATGCCCTCGTTGAACGCGCCGGTGATCTGGCTGTTGGTCTTGCGCACCTCCCGGTAGCTGGCCAGGATGCGCTTCTGGAACCACACCGCCGTCACGGCGATGACGGGCATCACGCTCAGCACCAGCAGCGCCATTCGCGCGTTCAGCAGCAGCATGGCGATGGCGGTGATGAGTATGTAGGCCCCGGACCAAAACAGGTCCACCAGCCCCCAGGCCACCGTCTCGCCAATGCGGCTGGTGTCGCTGGTCATGCGGGAGATGATGAAGCCCACGGGCGTCTGGTCGTAGTAGGAGAAGGACAGCTCCTCCAGCCGCTTGAAGGCAAGCTTGCGGATGTGGCGGTTGATGCCGCACTCGGCCCGGCCGCAGATCTGGCAGAACGTGAATATGCAGGCGGACTGCAGCAGCACCGTGCCGATATAGCGCGCGACGAACCAGGCCCGCCCGGCGGTCTGCCCCGAACCGATGAAGGTGTCGATGGCCTCCCGGGTCAGCAGCGGGAAGATGGTGTCGCAGAGCGCGCTGACGGCCATGGTCGCCATGATGGCGATCAGGTGTCGGTGATAGGGCTTCATATAGCCGATCACCCGGCGCCACAGCCCCGCGTCCAGCTTCCTGGTATAATCCTGTTCCTGCTGGTATTGCATGGGTTTTCACCTCGAATACAACATAGATAATTAGCTTCTTTCGCGTTTGAGGGTTATCCGACTTCCCGCGTCAATTCGTCCTCCAGCGCGGCCTGGATGCGGTACACCCGCTGATACAGGCCATCCCGCTGGATCAGCTGCTCGTGCCGACCCTGCTGGGCGATTTTGCCGTCCTCCAGAACGAGGATCAGGTCGGCGTCGGCCAGCGTGGTCAGCCGGTGGGAGATGATGAACGTGGTGGGCACGCGGCTTCCCGCGCTGCGGCCCTCCTTCAGCGCCTCGCGGATGGCCCGGTCGGTCTCGGTGTCCACGGCGGACAGGGAGTCGTCCAGGATCAGTATGTCGTTCTCCCGCAGCAGCGTGCGCGCGATGGCGATGCGTTGCTTCTGGCCGCCGGACAGGGTCACGCCCCGCTCGCCCACCATGGTGCCGTAGCCCTCCTTGAACTGGGTGATGAAGCCCGTGGAGTGGGTCACGTCCGCCACGCGCTGGATCTCGCCGTCCGCGGCGTCCTCGCGGGTGATGGCCAGGTTGTCCCGGATGGAGCGGGAATAGAGGAAGGGCTCCTGCAGCACATAGCCCACGCGGCTGCGCAGGTATTTCTTTTCGATGGTATTGATGTTCCGCCCGCCGATCAGGATCTCGCCGCCGCTCACGTCGTACAGCCGCTGCAAGAGGTTCATCATCGTGCTCTTGCCGCTGCCCGTCGCGCCAAGTATGGCCACGGTCTGGCCCGCCTTCACGGTGAAGGACACGTCCTCAAGCACCGGGTGCTTGCCGTCGTAGTGGAAGGAGACGTGCTTGAATTCGATGTCCTCATAGAGCGGCGCTTCGCCAGCGCCGGGGGTGTCGCCCTCCACCTTCGCGTCCAGGATCTCGTACACGCGCTTCATGGCCACCATGGACTTGCCCAGGTCCTGCAATATGCGGCCCAGCTGGCGGATGGGCCAGATCAGCATGGAGATATAGCTGACGAAGGTCAACACGTTGCCGGTGGTGATCTCGCCCCGCACGGCAAACAGGATGCCGAACAGCAGCGTCAGCCCCGTCTGGAGCATGCTGAGCATGTCCGAGCCGGACCAGTAGATGGCCATCACGTGGCTGATGCGCACGCTCTTGTCATGCACGGCGTCGGCCCGCACGTTGAAGCGGTCGCTCTCGTAGCGCTGCCGCCCGAAGGCCCGCACCACGCGCACGCCGGTCAGGCTCTCCTGCAGCATGGCGCTCAGCTGGCCGTCCGCCTCGTCGGCCTCCAGAAACAGCTTCTGCACCCAGTGGAAGAACCAGAAGGCCAGGCCGAACAGCGGGGGAATGAGGATCAGCGAGATCAGCGTCAGCTTCACGTGGATGTTCAGCATCAGCGTCAGCGCCAAAACCACCATGATGACCGTGCGGAAGATCTCGATCACCTGGCTGGCCAGGAAGCGTCGCACGGTCTCCACGTCCGTGGTGCAGCGCTGGATCAAATCGCCGGTCTGGGCCTTCACGTGGTAATCGTAGTCCATGGCCAGCAGGTGCCTGTACAGCCGCGTGCGCATGCGCTCGGCGATGGTCTCGCTGGCCTCGGCGCTCCACTTGCCCCGCAGGTACTGGAACAGGCCGCCGATCAGGCTCACCGCCACCAGCATCGCCGCCACGATCCACACGTGCCGCGCCAGGTATTCCGCGCCGCCCCGGGCATTGAACCAGCCCGCCAGGAAGCCCGGCAGGTTCACGGGGTTTGCGCCCGCGCCGTTCAGCGTGTCGGTGATGGCGTCCACGGCCCCGGCGATCAGCAGCGGCGTCAAAAAGCCGGTCAGCACGCTGACGGCCACGGACAGCACGCTGCCCAGGTATTTCATGCCGCTGCCCTTCATGAACTCCGGAAAGCGCTGCAGCACGCCGCGCTCCGCGGGGGATTTTGTCGTTTGATTCCGCATGGGAAACCTCCAAATTGCATCAGTTATGCGCATAAAAAACGCCGGACACCTGCGTGTCCGGCGGCACTTGCCCAATTTGATTCAGGCAGAATAACCCCTTCGACGGCAGGTGAAAACAAGCTTGGCTGCGATTGCGTTGCGAAGCCTCATTTCACACACCTCCGTTCGGTTTATTCTGCGCTGGCGCGCGCGTGCCATTTTGTGCGAGAGGCCCCCCGCCAATAAAGGGCAGAGGTTCCTCTCTGGCGCACGTGCGCCACTGGAAAACAGTATAGAGGAAAGCACTGCCCTTGTCAATCCATATGCGCTGGATAACACAAACTTCACGGGTTTTTGGGAGCGAATGGGACATAAATGGAACATTTGGTCAAAATCTTTTCATAATCGGTTTGATCTTGACAAACTTATGACATAATATTAGAATATTATTGTAATGTCAAAATACGGAAACCCTTTGGAGGAAGAGAGTATGCGACCGATGAAACTGATTGCGCTTCTGATGGCACTGTGCCTGCTGGCTTCCATGGTTCCCGCCGCTCTGATGGAAGAGCAGGCGGAGGCGGAGATTGCCCTGGCCGATACCGTGGACGCGGACACCGGCCTCACCGTGGACGACGGCCAGGAGGACGCGGCTCCGGAGATCATCTCCGAGCCTGAAGCCGGCGCTGAATATACCGAGACAGACGCATCCGACATGGCTTATTGTCTGGTCGGCACCGACGGCGCGGCGGTCTATTCCGATTTGGATAGCTGGGAACCCGCGGCGCTGCTGAGCCTGAACGACACCGTGCTGCTGACCGGCCCCATGGCCAGCCGCGCCCCCGTGGCCTTCTGTGCCGATGGCAAGGTGCTGTCCGGCTGGATGGAGCTTGCCGACCTGCTGCCCATGGACGAAGCGCGGACCCAGTCCTTCCTGGATGCCCTGGCCGTGGATGGCGTGGGCGCGCTGTACAAGGGCGATCTGAACTGGCCCCTGGCGGCGCTCAACGGCGTCACCTACGGCGACGGCCTGGAGGTGCTGGCGGCATCCTATCTGGCCAACGACACCCCGTTCGTGCTGAACGGCAAGGAGGTCAAGGCCACCCAGTTTCCGGAGGTCAACAACTGCTGGAAGTGGTCCCAGAACTGTTACAAATTCGTGTGGGGCTGCAATTTCAGCGAGACCTTTGAGGGCAAGAGTTCCACGGGCATGAATCTGCTGGCCAATCTGAACGATGCCCAGCGCAAGGTGACTCCGGTGCACGTGCGCTATTTCATCGGCCAGACCACCGTGGGCGCCACCATCCGCGTGTGCGGCTGCTCCAAGTCCTGCAAGAGCTTCAATAACGACGGCCTGGGCTGCGGCCACCACGGCCACAGCATGATCGTAGCGGACAAGAGCGCCGACGGCGTGACCATCATCGACAACCTGAGCCATCACGCCCGCTACTATACCTGGCAGGGATTCTATGATTCCTGGGGGAAGCAGGGCTACACCTACATCAAATACATTCGCTGGCCCGGCGTGAAGGCGCTGCCTGCCAACTGCGTCTCCGCGGACGACGGCAGCATCAGCGTCACCGGCGTGAGCCTGGATCAGACCAGCCTCACCCTCACCGTGGGCGAGACCGCCACGCTGACCGCCACCGTCACCCCTGAAACTGCCGGCATCAAGGCGGTCACCTGGGCCAGCAGCGACGAGACCGTGGCCAACGTGGCCGACGGCAAGATCACCGCGCTGAAGGCGGGCACCGCCACCATCGCCGTCAAGACCAGCGACGGCGGCTTCACCGCCAGCTGCGTCGTGACGGTGGTGAAGGCCCCCGTACAGAAGAAGCTGACCAGGACCGGCAAGAACGGCATCATTAACGTGCCCCTGGGCGAGAAGGTGCAGCTGGTGCCCAAATTCGCCACGAAGAAGAAGTGGACCGTCACCGGTGTCAAGTCCTCCAAGAGCCAGTATGCCTCCGTCACCGACACTGGCCTGATCACGGCCGTCGCCGTAGGCAAGACAACCATCACCGTCACCACCAAGAACAAGAAAAAGGCGACGCTGACGGTGAAGGTGTACGATCCCACCGTGCCCACCAAGGTGAAGCTGAACAAGACAAAGACCGTGAAGCTGAAGGTGGGCAAGACGCTGCAGCTGAAGGCGACCGTACTGCCCAACACCGCCGTCACCACTCTGGCCTGGAAGTCCTCCAAGGAGAGTATTGCCACAGTGGATGAAAACGGGCGGGTTACCGCCTGGAAGAAGGGCACCTGCTATGTGGCTGTGCGCACGTCCAACGGCAAGGTGGCCAAGGTGAAGATCAAAGTGGTCAAGTAACGGAATCAACGGAAGCGCCCCTCTCATCCGGGAGGGGCGTTTTACATCCGTACCCTTGCCATTTTCCGCCGTTGTGATATAATAGATTTGATAGATAATCCTTTTTGACCATTTGAGGAGGGTTCCCATGCCGCTGGAAATCGTGAGAAATGACATCACCCGCATGGAGGTTGACGCCATCGTCAATGCCGCCAACGAAACGCTGCTGGGCGGCGGGGGCGTGGATGGTGCCATCCATCGCGCCGCCGGGCCCAGGCTGCTGGAGGAGTGCCGCACGCTGAACGGCTGCGAGACCGGCCAGGCCAAGATCACCCGGGGCTACAACCTGCCCTGCCAGTACGTGATCCACACCGTCGGCCCCATTTGGAAGGGCGGCGCGAATGGCGAGCGCAAGCTGCTGGCGTCCTGCTATCGCAGCTCCCTGGCGCTGGCGAAGGAATACCACTGCGAATCGGTGGCCTTCCCGCTGATCTCCTCCGGCGTCTACGGCTATCCCAAGGCCGAGGCGCTGCAGGTGGCCATGGACGAGATCACCCGCTTCCTGCTGGAGAACGACATGACCGTCTATATCGTGGTGTTCACCCGGGATGCCGTGGAGCTGGGCGGCAAGCTGTACAAGGAGGTCGTCGCCTACATCGACGACGTGTACGTCTCCGAGCACTACGATCCCTATCGGGAGGCCCGCCGCAGCGCCCGCGCCGACGGCGCACCGGCGAACGGCCTGTTCCGCCGCCCCCATCGCGAGGACACCGCCCGGAACGAGACCATCTTCGCGGAAAGCGCCATGCCCGCGCCGGTGATCGGTTCGACCGAGCCAAAGGCCAGCCTGGACGACATGCTGAGCCAGGTGGATGAGAGCTTCGGCCAGATGCTGCTGCGCAAGATCGACGAGAAGGGCCTGACCGACGCCGCCTGCTACAAGCGGGCCAACGTGGATCGGCGGCTGTTCAACAAGATCAAGAACAATCCCGCCTATCGCCCCAGCAAGCAGACCGCCCTGGCCTTCGCCATCGCGCTGGAGCTGCCCATGAACGAGGCGAAGGAGCTGCTGATGAAGGCGGGCTTTGCGCTGTCCCACAGCAACAAGGAGGACATCGTCGTCGAATACTGCATCATGACCGGCAATTACAACCTCATCGAGATCAACCAGGTGCTGTTCCGCCTGGATCTGCAGCCGCTGGGATATTGACGATTTGTCGCCTCGCGGGCGACCATCCCGCCCCCAAAACCTCCTATAATGATCCTGTCAACCGAAACCACAGGACATTACAGGAGGTTTTATCATGAACAACAATCTCACCGAATTGGTCTTCATCCTCGACCGCAGCGGCTCCATGTCCGGCCTGGAGCGGGACACCATCGGCGGCTTCAACGCCATGATCGACAAGCAGCGCCGGGAGCCGGGGGAGGCCCTGGTCTCCACCGTGCTGTTCGACACCCGGATCGACGTGATCCACGACCGCGCGCGCCTTTCAGACGTGCCCCGGCTGACGGAGAAGGAGTACTACGCCCGGGGCTGCACGGCCCTGCTGGACGCCATCGGCGGCGCGATCCACCACATCGGCAACGTCCACAAGTATGCCCGTGCGGAGGATGTGCCCGCCCGCACGCTGTTCGTCATCACCACCGACGGCATGGAGAACGCCAGCCACCGCTACTCTGCCGACCGGGTGCGCGCCATGATCGAGCACCAGAAGCAGAAGCACGGCTGGGAGTTCCTGTTTCTGGGCGCGAACATCGACGCCGTGCACACCGCCGAGGGCTTCGGCATCGACGCCAGCCGCGCCGTAAACTATCACGCCGATTCCGAGGGCACCGCCCTCAACTACGAGGTGCTGTCACAGACCATCGCCGAGGTGCGCGCCTGCCGGCCCATCGCCTCGGACTGGAAGGAGCGCATCGACGAGGATTTCAACGGTCGCGGCTGATACGGTTCCGCTGGCCAGACCCCTTCGCCCGGGATTCCGGCCTTCAGCATGGCCCCGGTCCCGGGCGAAGGGGGGATCGCCCCTCTGAATGGCTGCCTGATATGTAAAGCGTGATTTGATACAGTGTTAATATTTTCGACATCATCGCTCCACATCTGTGCGATAAACTAATATCAGATAATAGGGTGTTTATGCGCCCGCACAGAAGGGGTGAATGACATGTTTTGTCCGAATTGCGGCACACAGCTTCCAGCGGGCGTGAACTTCTGCCCGAACTGCGGCACGAAGGTGAGCACTGTAACCGCCGTGAAAACCGCCGATAACGACAACCGCGTGATGCTGCTTTCCCTGGGCACCTGTGCCCGCACGACGGCGGCGGCGCTGCTTGCGCAGATCTGCGGCTACACCACCGAGGAAGCGCTGCTGATCGTGGACAACGCGCCCATCGTGGTGGCCCGCAGCCTGAACGACAATCAGGCCATGTACCTGGCCCAGGCGCTGACGGAGTTCGGCCTGGAGGTGTCCGTGTACGACGGCAACGGCTGGCGCGACTGGGAGTCCGCCAGCGGCTCCGTGTGGGACCAGACGGGCGACCTGGTGGCCACCGTGGCGGCGGCCCTGGGGCTGATCGACGTGGGCAACCGCATTTCCCGGGACAAGATTCGTCGCATGGACTATCCATATCGCTTCAACGGCACGCGCCCGCCGGTCTATCGCCTGAATAACACGCTTCGCGCCGTGCCGCCCCGCCGGGTGGCCCCTGTGCGCCCGCCGGTGCACCGCGCCGCGCCGCCGAGGCCCGTCGCTCCCGTGCAGCCGCCGAGGCCTGTGGTTCCCGTGAGGCCCGCTGCGCCCCAGCCGCCGAGGCCTGTGGTACCCGTGAGGCCCGCGGCGCCTCAGCCGCCGAGGCCCGCTGCGCCTGTGCGTCCCGCCGCGCCCCAGCGCCCCGCGAACCCGGCGGCGCCCAATCGCCCGGGCAATGTGCCTGGTGGCAATGGCAGGCCCGGCGGCGGCGCCGGTCGCCAGGGCGGCCCCGGCCGGCCCGGACGGTAAAGGAAAAAGCCTTCCCCGAATTGGGGAAGGCTTTTTTTGTATACCTTATTCCGCCCAGTTGCCGTCGCGGAACACGGGTACCACCTTGCCATCTCTGGTGATGGCGTCGATGGCCATGTCCGCCGTGCCGATCATGAAGTCCACGTGGATCATGGAGTCGTTGATGCCCATGGCGCGGCACTCCTCCAGGGTCTTGTCCTCGAAGCCCCGGATGGTGTCGGCGAAGCCCATGCCCAGCGCCAGGTGGCAGGCGGCATTCTCGTCAAACAGTGTGTTGTAGAAGAGGATGCCGCTGTTCTGGATGGGGGAGTCGTAGGGCACCAGGGCACACTCGCCCAGATAGGCGCTGCCCTCGTCCATGGTGATGATGTGGGTGAGCAGTTCGTTGTTCAGCTCCGCGTGCCACTCCACAGCCTTGCCCTCGTGGAAGCGGATCCAGAAGCCGTCGATCAGCTGGCCGTCCCGGCTAAGGGGTTTGGAGGCGTGCACGATGCCCTCGGCCACGCCGCGCATGGGGGAGATGAAGCACTCCTCGGTGGGGATGTTGGGGTTGAAGAACACGCCGGACAGCGTGGTGTCCCCGCCGCCCTTGAACTCGGCCTCGGGGATCATGCCCACGGTGAAGTCCGTGCCGTTTCCGGCGGTATAGTGCAGCTTTTCGATGCCAAGGGAGTTGAGCCAGGCGCAGCGGCGGTGCAGCTCCTCGTTGTGCTGCTTCCAGGCTTCCACCGGGTCGTCGGTCACGCGGCTGGTGGCCAGTATGGCCTCCCACAGCTTTTCAATGGCCTGGTGCCTGGACAGCCCCGGGAACAGCTTTTTCGCCCAGGCGGCCCCGGGCACGGCGGCGATGCACCACTGGTACTTGTTCTCCATGGCGTCCACATAGCCCTTGATCAGCGGATAGCGCTTCTGCCGCGCGGTCGCCTGCTTCTTCTGGTTGATGCCGCGAAGCCCGTCCGGGTCGTCGGAATCCAGGTAGATGCGGCAGGGCAGCTTGTCCAGGAAGTGCTTGTAGCGCGCCTCCTGATAGTCGGTCAGCTCAGAGAGCGTCTTCACGCTCTGGTGCCGCACGTGCAGCTTCTCCAGCGGCTGGTAGTCCCAGTCCACCACCACGCGCTTCGCGCCCAGCTTGTAGCATTCGTCCACCACCATGGCCACGAATTCCGGCTGGTCCAGCCCGGCCACGATGAACACCTCCTGGCCCTTTTGCACGTTCGCGCCGCTCTCGGCGATCAGCCGCGCGTACTTGCGCAATATCGTCTTTTTCACGGTCATTCCTCCAAATTCATTTAAACTCCCAGCGGGTGATGGCACGCGCAGAAGCGGCCGTCGCCCAGGTCTTTAAGCTCCGGCTTTTCCGCGGCGCAGCGCTCGTCGGCAAAGGGGCAGCGCAGGTGGAACCGGCAGCCGCTGGGCGGGTTCACCGGGCTGGACACCTCGCCGGTCAGCAGCGCCCGCTCCTCGTTCCGGCGGGAGGGGTCGGGCTGGGGCACGGCGTCCAGCAGGAAGCGGGTGTAGGGGTGCCTCGGCGCGGCGTAGAGCGCTTCGGTGGGGGCCGTCTCGCACAGCTGGCCCAGGGACATCACCATCACCCGGTCGGACAGGTAGCGTACCACGTTCAGATCGTGGGAGATGAACAGGTAGGTCAGCCCCCGCTGGCGCTGCAGATCGCTGAGCAGGTTCAATATCTGCGCCTGGATGGACACGTCCAGCGCGCTGACCGGCTCGTCGCAGATGATCAGCCGCGGGTTTAGCGCCAGGGCCCTGGCGATGCCGATGCGCTGGCGCTGGCCGCCGGAGAACTGGTGGGGATAGCGGCTGTAGAACTCCGGCCGCAGGCCCACCTGCTCCATCAGGACGCGCACCATGTCCGCCCGCTCGGCGCGGCTGGCGCCGATATGGTGGGCGTTCAGCGGCTCCATGATGATCCTGCCCACGGACATGCGCGGGTCCAGGGAGGCGTAGGGGTCCTGGAAGATCATCTGCATGCCCCGGCGCAGCGCACGAAGCTCCTCGCCCCGCAGCGCGGACAGGTCCCGGCCGTCGAAAAACACCTTGCCGGAGGTGAGCGGGATCAGGTCCAGCACCAGCTTGCCCAGCGTGGACTTGCCGCAGCCGGATTCGCCCACCAGGCCCAGCGTCTCGCCCTCCTGGATGGCAAAGGAAACGTCGGACACCGCGTGGACCACGCCGCCCTTGACGGGGAATTCCTTTACGAGATGCTCGGCGCGCAGAAGCTCGCTCATCAATCGATACCTCCCGGGGACCGTCCGTCGTCCTTTGGATAGAAGCAGCGGCACAGGTGCCCGCCGCCCAGGTCGTTAAGCTCCGGCTTTTCGCCGCGGCACTTCTCCGTGGCGAACTCGCACCGCGGCGAGAACCGGCAGCCCGAGGGCATGGCGCGCAGGTTGGGCACGGTGCCCCGGATGTTGTACAGCCGCTGGCCCTTGGGCGTCATGCGGGGCAGGGAGGCCATCAGCCCCCGGGTGTAGGGGTGGGCGCAGGCGTCAAACAGCGTCGCCACGTCCGCCCGCTCCACCACCTCTCCGGCATACATCACGTATACCTCGTCACACATCTCCGCCACCACGCCCAGGTTGTGGGTGATGAGCAGTATGGACGTGCCGGTTTCCCGCTGAAGATCCCGCATCAGCCGCAGGATCTGGGCCTCGATGGACACGTCCAGCGCCGTGGTGGGCTCGTCCGCGATCAACAGCGCCGGACGCATCACCATGGCCATGCCGATCATCACCCGCTGGCGCAGGCCGCCGGACAGCTGGTGGGGATAGCTGCCGAAGCGCCTTTCCGCCTCCGGAATGCCCACCTTCTCAAAGATCTCGATGGTGCGCGCCCTCGCTGAGCGGGCGTCCATGCCGCTGTGCAGGCGAAGCGCCTCGGATACCTGCCTGCCCACGGTGATCACCGGGTTCAAGCTGGTCATCGGCTCCTGGAAGATCATCGAAATGCGGTTGCCGCGGATCCTGCGCATTTCCCGGTCGGAAAGGCGCAGCAGGTCCTGTCCGCCGAACAGCGCTTCGCCAGATTCCACGCGCCCGTTGTTCGCCAGCAAGCCCATCACGGACAGGCTCGTCACGCTCTTGCCGCAGCCGGATTCGCCCACCAGGCCCACGGTCCTGCCCTCGGGAATGGCCAGGCTCACGTTGCTCACGGCCATGGCCCGCTCCTTCACGCCGTCGGAGGCGAAGGACACGCATAAATCCTTGATTTCTAAAATATTGGACATACACACCCCGCACTCACTCACGTCTTCATATACGGGTCGATGGCGTCCCGCAGGCCGTCGCCCAGGAAGTTGAACGCCATGACGGTGAACAGGATCGCCAGTCCCGGGGCCAGGATCAGCCAGGGGCACATATAGGCATAATCCTTTCCCTGGCTGACCATCAGCCCCCAGGAGGCGGCGTTGGGGTCGCCCACGCCCAGGAAGCTCATGCTGCTCTCCCACATAATGGCGGCGGGGATGTCCAGCGTAAACAGCACGATCAAATTGGGCAGGCAGTTGGGCAGGATGTGCCTGAAGGCGATGGTCCAGCGGCTCACGCCCATGGACCGCGCCGCCTCCACAAACTCCTTTTCCTTCAGTGACAGCGTCTGGGCGCGAACCACCCGGGCGGTGCCGGCCCAGTTGATGATGGACAGGGCGATGAACATGTTGAGGATGTTGGAGCCAAGCGTGTACATCACCACCATGGCCAGCAGCAGCGAGGGGAATGCCAGCACCACGTCTGCCAGCCGCATGATGACGTTGTCCACGTGCCTTCCCATATAGCCGGCCATCAGGCCCAGCGCCGTACCCAGCACCAGCGAGATCAGCGAGGGCACAAAGCCGATCATCAGCGATATGCGCCCGCCGAACACCACCCGGGTGAACACGTCCTGGCCCAGGTCGTCCGTGCCGAACCAGTGCTCGGCGGAGGGCGGCTCGTTCATGCTCATCAGGTCCATCTCATTGGGATCGTAGCGGGTGATCAGCGGCGCGAACACCGCCATCAGCACAATCAGCGCGATCAGTATCAGCCCCAGCAGCGCGGCCCGGTTCACCCGGAACATGTGCCGTATGCTCATCCAGACGCCCTCGTCCGGCTGGATCTCGGCGGCGATGATCTGATCCGAAAGCGTGCGGGTGTACTTGTCCTTGCTCAGAAATTTCACGCCCGCACCCCCTTACTCCACGCGGATCCGCGGGTCGATCACCGAATACAGCACGTCCGCCAGCAGGTTCCCGGCGATGATCAGCACGGCGGTGAAGATCACCGTGCCCTGCAAAAGCGGCATGTCCCGCTTCTTGATGGCCTCCACTGCCAGGCCGCCCACGCCGGGCATGGCGAACACCGACTCGGTGATGGCCGCGCCGGAGAGCAGCGAGGAAATCTGAATCGCCATCACGGTGATCACCGGGATCAACGCGTTCTTAAGCGCATGGCGGTTGATGACCTTCAGCGGCGAGAGGCCCTTGGAGCGCGCCGTGCGGATGTAGTCGCTGCGCAGCACGTCCAGCAGGTTCGACCGCGTCAGCCGGGCGATGCGCCCCGCCGACGACCAGCCCAGCACGATGGTGGGCAGTATGTAGCACTGCCAGCTGTCAGCGCCGGAGATGGGCAGCACGTTCTTGAAGGTGTTTTGCAGGATCAGCGCCACCCAGAACACCGGCATCGACACGCCAAACAGCGAAATGCCCATGCTCAGGTGATCCAACAGGGAATTCTTCTTCACGGCGGAGATGATGCCCACGGGGATGCCCATGATCCAGGAGAACAGCGACGAGGCCACGGCCAGCTTCAGCGTGTAGGGGAAGGCGTTTGCGATCAGCCCCGTGACCGGGCGGTTCAGCTTCCAGCTGATGCCCAGGTCGCCGTGCAGCATATCCCAGATGTAGCGGAAGTAGCGCACGAGGAAGGGGTCGTCCAGGTGCATGCTCTGGCGCATCCTGTCGATCAGGTCTTCCTTGACGTGCTCGCGCATCATCACCGTCACCGGGTCGCCCGGCACCACGTTGAGCATGAAAAAGACAAGGAAAACCAGCCCCAGAAGCACGGGGATGGTGATCAGTATGCGCTTGGCGATGTGCTTGGCCATGGGAATCCTCCGGGAGGTCTGTCAATGATTTGAAGGGGCGGCGAAACGCCGCCCCTACATGGTTAAAGTGTGCGTCAGTCGCCCAGGGAGATGGGATAGAAGCTCATGTCGCTCCAGCCGTTCCAGGCCACCTTGAAGCCGTGCACCCGGGGGTTCAGGCAGAACAGGTGGTTGCGCTGGTACAGCGGCAGGGTGATGGCGTCATCGTGCACCACGGCCTGGTCGATCTTCTGATAGGCGGCCATGCGCTCGTCGAAGTCGATGATGCCCTGGGCCTCGTCGATCAGGTTCAGGATCTCCTCGTTGTCATAGTTGATGGAGCGGCCCACGGTGTTGCGGCGGGCGAAGAAGGTGTCCAGGAAGTTGTCCGGATCGTTGTAGTCCGCGCTCCACACGCCGTAGTAGCTGGGCAGCTGACCGTTGTGGCGGATGTCCTTGTAGGTGGCGTCGTCATACTCCGCCACGGTGGCGCGCACGCCGATCTTGCCGAAGAAGCTGCACAGCGTCTTGGAGATCTTGCGGCCGGTGTCGGAATCGGAGGTGATGGCCAGCTCCATGTCGAAGCCGTCGGCATAGCCCTCGTCGGCCAGGATCTGCTTGGCCTGCTCGGGGTCATAGGGGATGGGCTCGGCATCTGCGTTGAAGCTCAGCACGCCCTCGGGGATAAAGGTGCTCAGTACCTGGCCCTCGCCAGCGTACATCTGGTCCAGGATCACTTGGCGATCCACGGCCATCTGCAGCGCCTTGCGCACGTTGGGGTTGTTCAGCGGCTCGATGGCGGTGTTGAACATGAAGTAGTAGGTGCCGGCGCGGCTGCCGGACACGATCTGGTCGGCATAGCCGTTGTCCTTGAACCACTGCAGCTGGCTCTCGGCATAGTCGAAGTTGAACACGTCCACCTGGCCGTTTTCAAACATCATGCGCTGGGTGTCGGCGTCGGAGACGATGAACATCTCGATGCCGTCGATGGCCGGCGCGCCCTTGAAGTAGTTGGGGTTGGCGACGACCTTCACCTTGCTGCCCAGGGTCCACTCGGTCACCTGGAAGGGGCCGGTGCCGAAGCACATCGCGGGGTTGACGCCGAAGTCGTCCACGCCCTCGGTGGATTCCCGGTTGAAGATGGACCCGCCGGGGGTGGCCAGGCGGCTGAGGAAGGAGGAACAGGGCTTGACCAGCTTGAATTCGACGGTGTTGTCGTCCACGGCGGTGACGCCGGACACGGCCTCAGCCTCGCCGTCGAAGCACTCCGCGGCGCCCTCGACGATGCCGTAGTAGATGTCGTAATTCTTCGCCAGACGTTCATGCTCCATCATGCGGTTCACGCTGAACACCACGTCATCCGCGGTGAAGGCGTCGCCGTTGTGGAAGGTGACCCCCTCGTGCAGGTGGAAGGTGTAGGTCAGGCCGTCCTCGCTCACGTCCCAGCTGTCCGCCAGGCCGGGGATGATCTGGGCCGCGCCGTCCACGGTGTCGGTCTCCACCAGGCGGTCAAAGCAATTCAGGGGGATGGTGTAGCTGTCGGTGGTCATCTGCACGTCCAGGGTCTCCGGGTCCTCCGTCAGGAAGATGTGCAGCCAGTTGTCGTTCTCCTCGGCCAGCGCTGCCGGAACGACCAGCGCGGTCAGCGCCAGCGCCAGCGCGGCCAGCAGACAAAGCGTTCTCTTCATGGGAAAATCCTCCGTCATGTGATATTGGTCAATGCTCGATGAGATATGTATACTCATCTTCTTAACATTATACTCGATTTTTAACCCAATTACAACGGGTCAGATGTTAAGGATATATGTCGCTTCCTGGGTGCCGCGGCATAAAAGACCGCCGGCCCGCTCACGCACGGGTTCCGGCGGCATTGACGATCAGGTCCATGTTCTCCGGGGCGCAGGGGACATCCAGGAACCGGGCAAAGCGGTTCAGCGCGGCCTCCACGGCGGATAGCATCGCGCCGCTCACCCGCGTGCCGTCCTCCCACCACCAGGCCTTCACCCGAAGGCAGAGCGCCTTGTTCACCGGCTCCGGCTCGAACCGGGCGACGAAGCGGCTGCCGTAGAGCACGGGCAGCACGTAGTAGCCGTACTCCCGCTTGGCCACGGGGGTGTACACCTCCCAGCGGTAGCGGAAGGCGAACAGCGCCTGGATCATTTCCCGGTCCCACATCAGGTTGTCCAGCGGCGCGATGAATCGGCAGGCGGGGCGTCGAATACGCTCGGGCAGCGCCTCCACCACTTCCGGAAGGGCATAAAACTGCGCCCGGATACCCTCCACCCGGCAGGGGACGACCTCGCCCCGGTCTGAGAGCCGCTGAAGTGCCGCCTTGCGGGCCTTGTCGTTCCCGACCACATAGCCCTGCCATGCGCCGCCGCGCCTGTCCCACAGCAGGCCCACGCAGCCCAGACGCCGCTTCACATACCAGTCGGCGAAGGCGTCGTCGTCCCGTTCGACAGGGGTGAGGCACTCCTGCGGCAATACCCGCTCCGTCAGGTCGAAGCGCCTCTGGGTGCCCGCCTTGTCCGCCACGCACAGCCGCCCGGACGCGAACAGGTACTCGATGGCCGCGCCCGAGGGCCGCCTGGGGCCCCAGCCGAAGTCCTTGGATTCGCCGATGGGGATGTCCGCCAGCGACGACGGCCCGCGCCCGCGGATGATCGAGAGGATGTCCTCCAGCATGTCGAAGGCCTCGCCCTGTCCCCGGCCCTCCAGCCAGCGCCGGCCGTCCGCCGCCCGCAGAACGCGCTGCGGCGCGAAGCCGGGGAAGTCCCGGGCGGCGTAGATGCACATCTCCTTGTCGTAGCCGTCCACCAGGTAATGCTCCTCGTACAGCAGCCGGCGCAGGTAGTCGGGCCGATAGCCGCGCACTCGGGCCTGGAGCACCAGGTCGGGGTTGCGGCCGGCCACGTTCAGTGGGTCGAACTGGATCGTGCCAAGCCGGTCCATGACGGCTCGCGCGCCGTCAAGGCCCCGAAAGCCGTCCGCGCCGTCCAGGTTTTGCCAGCGCACCAGCACTTGCCGGGCCTGTTGATTGGTGAGGGTCAGCATGGGGCGTCATTCCCTTCTTTGGTATGTAAGCAGTATACCACAAATCATCCGTCAGTTAAAGCGGTACCGCCTGGCCCGGACGATGGGGGCCCGGGGCTCCGTGGCCCGGCGCAGCATGCCGATTGCCCAGTCGCTCAGTCCGTCCGCCACCAGCAGCATCACCATCATCGCGAAAATCAGAACCATCGTATTCCTCCTTGCCGGATGCGCTCCGGCGGGCTGTCGTAAATGGGTTTGCGATCGCTTTTGATGTTTTTATTATATAATCGAACATGTGTTCGTGTCAAGCGAAAAGGGGTAATTATCATGCTTTTGTCGCGCCGTGTTCGATTATGGAATGGGGAAACAGACAAATAACGGCCTCCCCGCCGCGGCGGGAAAGCCGTTTAATCTCATCTGATCCTTAATCCCTCTTTTTCACGCCATCTCCTCCGGATGGAACACCTCGTCAAAGCGCTCCGCCGACAGAAAGCCCAGCTTCACGCAGGCTTCCTTGAGGGAGATGTTCTCCCTGAACGCCAGCTTGGCGGTCCTGGCCGCGTTGTCGTAGCCGATGTAAGGATTCAGTGCTGTCACCAGCATCAGGCTGTTGTGCAGGTTGTGGGCCATCTTCTCCCGGTCGGCGACGATGCCGCTGACGCAGTTGTCGTTGAAGGAGCGCAGTCCGTCCGCCAGCAGTCGCGTTGACTGCAGGAAGTTGTATATCAGCACCGGCATGAACACATTCAGCTGGAAGTTGCCCTGGCTGGCGGCGATGCCCACGGCGGCGTCGTTGCCCATCACCTGCACAGCCACCATGGTCATGGCCTCACACTGGGTGGGGTTCACCTTGCCGGGCATGATGGAGGAGCCTGGCTCGTTCTCCGGGATGCGGATCTCGCCCAGGCCGCAGCGGGGCCCTGAGGCCAGCCAGCGCACGTCGTTGGCGATCTTCATCATATTCGCCGCCAGCGCCTTCATTGCGCCGTGGGCGAACACCAGCGCGTCCTTGGCCGTCAGCGCGTGGAACTTGTTTTCGTCGGTGACGAAGGCCTTGCCGGTCAGATCGGACACGACCCCGGCCACCTCCGCATCAAACCCCGCCGGCGCGTTCAGCCCCGTGCCCACGGCGGTGCCGCCCAGGGCCAGCTTTTTCAGCTGGGGAAGGGCGCAAAGCAGCATCTCCCTGGGTGACTCGACCAGCCCCCGCCAGCCCAGGATTTCCTGGGAAAACCGGATGGGCGTGGCGTCCTGCAGGTGGGTGCGCCCGGACTTCACGATGCCCTCGTTCTCCGCCTCCAGGCGCTTCAGCGTTTCGATCAAGCGGCCCATCTCCGGGATCAGGGCGTCCTCGATGGCCAGCACCGAGGCGATGTGCATGGCGGTGGGGAAGGTGTCGTTGCTGCTCTGGGACATGTTCACGTCGTCGTTGGGGTGCAGCAGCTTTTCCCCGGCGATCTCATTGCCGCGGTTCGCGATTACCTCGTTGGCGTTCATGTTGCTCTGGGTGCCGCTGCCCGTCTGCCACACCACCAGGGGGAAGTGGTCGTCCAGCTTCCCGGCGATCACCTCGTCGCAGGCGGCGGATATGACCGCCAGTTTGGCGTCCGTCATGCGCTGCGGCTGGATGCGGTGATTGGCGATGGCGGCGGCCTTCTTCAGGATGCCGAAGGCGCGCACGATCTCCAACGGCATGCGCTCGCCGCCGATCCTGAAATTCTGGAAACTGCGCTGGGTCTGCGCGCCCCAATACCGGTCCGCGGGTACCTGCATTTCACCCATGGAGTCCCGTTCGATGCGATAATCCATATCCTCTGCCTCCCGATGCGCGTAATCAGAGATATTTTATCAAAGAAATGTCAAATCGGAAAGCACGCATGCCCCGCCGAGGGTTGAATATCTTTTAATTTGTGTTATAATAATGATGGTTTTGGTAAAATGAGGGGAAGGAAGCGGAAACAGATGGTGGCCAAGGACAGTGCCGGATGCTCAACCGGCGCCATTGCCAGACGCGCGGACGTGAGGCACATCCTGATCGCCCTGGGCGCGATGCTGGCGATGGTGGCGGTGGTGTACCTGTTCAACGTGCCCAATCCGAACATACTGCTGATTACGGTGCTGGCGGTGTTCACGTGCCTCTACGGCTATCCGGCGGGCATCGCCTGCGGCGCGGTGATGATCCTGTACTCCATGTACTTCTTCTCCACGGATCACAGCTTCTTTCGCTATACGACGCTCAACCTGGAGAAGATGGGCGTGATCGTACTGGGCGTGGCGCTGAATACGCTGTTCATCGGCCATTTGCAGAGGCAGTATGCCGAGGCCCACGACCACCTGCGGGAGACGAACCGGGACCTGGCCCGGGACAACCGGCACCTGGAGGCCGCCTCCATGACCGACGGCCTCACCGGCGTGCGCAACCGCTTTGCCCTGCGCCGGGACTACGGCCGCTTCGAGAAACGGGACGTGCACGTGATGATGCTGGACCTGGACGACTTCAAGGGCATCAACGATCGGTTTGGCCACAGCGCGGGGGACGCCATCCTCAAACAGCTCAGCGCCGCGCTGGCGGACAGCTTTGGGGCGGAGTGGTGCTATCGCTACGGCGGCGACGAGTTCCTGGTGATCCTCCCGGACGTCCCGGAGGGGGATTTCCTGGGCAGGCTGGAGGCGCTCAAGCAGAGGGTGCGCCAGATCGACGCGGATCAAAAGGGCCTGCCGGTTCACTTCTCGGCGGGCTATGTCCACGGCGTGTGCGAGCTGTCCTACGACCTGCGACTGATGATGCACCAGGCCGACAGCAACCTCTACGACGCCAAGGGCCTGGGCAAGGACTGCTGCGTGGGCCGCGCCTTCTCCCGGGTGTTTGCCGAATCCCTGCCCGAGAATGCCGACGGCTTCGGCAGCCGGGAAAGGGAATAACAGAACCTGGTCTGTTGTTCAAAACACCTTGAAATTACGGTATTTTTGACATGAATCGACCAATAAAACAGACCGAGGTCTTTAAAAGACTTCGGTCTGTTTTATTGTTGATGCCCGTCAGCGATACTTCGCGATCAGCTCCTGCACCACCGCGTACATCTCATCCCGGTGCGCCTCCATGTCCTTCAGCAGCGCCAGCTGGCAGCGGGCGCGCGCCAGGTTGTCGTCGGGGTTGTCAATGTGAAAGTACACGTCCCCGTCCAGGTAGTCCGTCAGGAACCGCACGCCGTTTTCATAGGTCATCACCAGCGCGCCCAGGGGCAGCTCCTCCAGCTCCCGGAGGGTCAGCCCGTTGGCGGTCTCGGAGATGAAGCCCTCAGCGTAGGCAGTGAACAGCGCCATGTCCAGGTGCACCCGGCTCAGATCCCGCTCGTCCTCCCTGGCGGTGGACGCGCCGTAGCGGATGGCGTCGCCAAAGTCGTACAGCGCCGAGCCGGCCATCACCGTGTCCAGGTCGATCACGCACAGCGCCTCGCCGGTATCCTCGTCCAGCATCACGTTGTTGATCTTGGTGTCGTTGTGGGTGACCCGCAGGGGCAGCTCGCCCGCTTCGATCATGCCCACGATCCGGCCCATCTCCGCCTTGCGCGCGCGAATGGCGTCGATCTCCGGGGCCACCTCCGCGGCGCGGCCCTTCACATCCGTCCCGACGGAACGCTCGAAGCTCTCCAGCCGCCGGACGGTGTGGTGGAAGTTGGGAATGGTGTCGTACAGTTCTTCGATGGGGAAGTCCGCCAGCATGCTCTGGAACTCGCCGAAGGCGCGGCCGATCTCCTGGAACTGGTCGGGGGAGTCCACCCGGTCCACGGTGCGGGCGTGGGTGATGAAGTCGTAGGCCCGCCAGCTGCCGCTTTCGTCCTCGAACAGCGTGCCGCCGCCCTTGACCGGCACAAGCCGCAGCACCCGGTTCGCCGGGTCGCGGCCCTGTTTTTCCATGGCTGCGCACAGATGCTCTGTCACCAGCCGCACGTTGTGCATGACCTCCTTCGGCTTTTTGAACGCGAAGGTGTTGATGCGCTGCAGCACGTAGTCCCGCGCGCCGCCCTCCGGCAGTGCAAAGCGCACCCGGTAGGTGCGGTTGATGTGTCCGGCCTTGATGGCCTCGCACTCAATGAGCTCTCCGGGGAAATCAAACCGGGCGATGATGGATTGAAGCTGGCTGTCGATGGTCATGGTGCACCTCTATGGATTTATACGGCTTTTGCAAGGCTTTACTCTCCGAATATCGCGTCCACGAATTCCTTTGCGTCGAAGGGCTGCATGTCGTCGATCTGCTCGCCCAGGCCGATGTAGCGCACGGGCAGGCCCAGCTCGTTGCGGATGGCGATGGCGATGCCGCCCTTGGCGGTGCCGTCCAGCTTGGTGAGCACGATGCCCTGCAGGTTCGCCACTTCGCTGAACACCTTCGCCTGCGCCAGGCCGTTCTGGCCCGTGGTGGCGTCGATCACCAGCAGCGCGCCCAGCGCGGCCTGGGGATACTCCCGCTCCACCACGCGGCTGATCTTCCGCAGCTCCTCCATCAGGTGGGCCTTGTTGTGCAGCCGGCCGGCGGTGTCCACCAGCAGGATGTCGGCATGGCGGCCCTTGGCAGCCTGGATGCCGTCGAACACCACCGCGGCGGGGTCGGCGCCCTCCTGGTGCTTGATGATGGGCACGTCGGCCCGCTCGGCCCAGACAGTCAGCTGGTCGGCGGCGGCGGCGCGGAAGGTGTCGCCCGCGCAGATGATCACGCGCCGGCCCAGCACCTTCATGCGGGAGGCCAGCTTGCCGATGGACGTGGTCTTGCCCACGCCGTTCACGCCGATGATCAGCAGCACCATGGGGCTGGACAGCTGCATGGGCTCGGCCCACAGGATGTCCACCAGGATCTTTTTCAGGGCCTCCCGGGCCTTCTCGGGGTTGCCGATCTTCTCGGCCTTCACCTGCTCGCGCAGCCGGTTCACTGCCAGCTCCGAGGTGGGCACGCCCACGTCCGCCATGATCAGGATGTCCGTCAGGTCCTCGAAGAAGTCGTCGTCCAGATCCTGATAGTTTTCCACCAGCTCGTCCATGCGGCCGGAGAAGGCGTTTCTGGTCTTGCTCAAGCCCTTTTTGATTTTGTCAAATAATCCCATCGTTATACCTCCAATAACATGATAGGCAGGGAACGAGAGTGGAGAGTGGAGTCGCAGTTACCGGCTGCCATGCGGCAGCTGCTGTCTTTTACTCCACACTCCACTCTCCAAACACCACACTCCTGTCAGCTCGCTTCGTTCAATTTCACCGATACCGTCTTGCTCACGCCCTTTTCTTCCATCACCACGCCATACAGCGCGTCGCAGCGCTCCATGGTGCCCTTGCGGTGGGTGATGACGATGAACTGGGTGTTCTCGGAGTAGGCCTTCAGGTAGTCGGCGTAGGTGTCGATGTTCGCGTCGTCCAGGGCGGCCTCAATCTCGTCCAGTATGCAGAACGGGGTGGGCTTCAGATCCAGTATGGCGAACAGTATGGCGATGGCCGTCAGCGCGCGCTCGCCGCCGGAGAGCAGCGAGAGCATCTGCAGCTTCTTTCCCGGGGGCTGGGCCACGATGTCGATGCCGCAGTTCAGCGCGTCCTTGGGGTCGGAAAGCCGCAGCTCCGCCTTGCCACCGCCGAACAGCTTGACAAACGTGCGCTGGAAATTTTCGTTCATCAGGGCAAACTGCTCCTTGAACTGCTTTTCCATCTTGTTTTCCAGCTCCGCGACGATGCCCTCCAGATCGGCCTGGGCCTTCAGCAGGTCGTCCCGCTGGCTGGTCAGCTCCTCCACGCGCTCCACCGTGCGGCGGTACTCGTCCAGCGCTGCCACGTTCACGGTGCCCATAGCGCGGATGCGCTGGCGGATGGCTGTGATGCGCTTCTCGCTCTCCGTCAGCTTGAAATCCGGCTGGCGGAAGGGCTCGGCGCCGGTGTAGGTCAGCTCGTAGTCCTCCCAGATGCGGTCCTGGATCTGCTTGAACTCGCCCTCCACGCGGGCCAGCTGCAGCTCGCTGCGGTGGTGCTTGTCGCTGAAGTCGTCCAGATTGGCGCGAAGGGCGTCGATCTGCTCGCCCAGGGCCTGCAGCTGCTTCTGCACGCCGGTGCGCCGGCCGTCGGCCTCGTCGAACTCGGCCCGCGCCGCGTCCAGCAGGACCTTGTTGCCGGACAGGCTCTCGATGTCCTTCTCCAGCAGCGCCGCGTTCTTCTCCAATTCCTCCAGGCAGTCCTTCAGCATGACCTCGGACTCCGCCATCAGCTTTTCGGCGTTCTCCGCCTGGCTGCTCATTCGGTCGCGGTCGGCGATGCTGGCCTCCAGGCCGCGCTTGCGGGAGGCCAGGCGCACGCGCTCGGCGTTCACCTCGTCCCGCAGGGCGTCGGTCTCGCCGCGCAGCCTGTAGATGGCCTCTGAAAGCCGCTTCACCTCGGCCTGGCGGTCGTCGGTGCTGCTCTCGGCACTCTGCTGCTGTTCGTCCAGGGCAGTCAGCCCCTCGGTGACGTCGGCCAGCTGACTGCGAAGGCGCTCCCGCTCGGCCTCGGCGCGGGCCACGCGCTGGTTGTTGCTGCCCTGCTCGTCCAGGGCGGCGTTCAGCTGGGCCTCGGCGCGGGCGACGACGACCTCCTGCTTGTGCAGCTCGTCGTACAGTTCGCCGCGTTCCTTTTTCAGATTGCTGCGTTTGTCCTCGATGGCGGCGTACTGCTCCCGCGCCTGCTGGAACTGCTCCTCCAGCTTCTTGAGGGCCTGCTCGCTCTCCTCGATCTCGCGGGTCCGGGACAGAAGGTTGGTCACCCGGCTCTGCACGCTGCCGCCGGTCATGGAGCCGCCGGAGTGCATCACGTCGCCCTCAAGCGTCACCAGCCGGAACTGATATTTGCCGGCCCGCTGAATGGCGATGCCGGTGGTCAGATCCTCGGCCACCACGGTGCGCCCCAGCAGGTTGTCGATCACGCCCTGATACTTCGGGTCAAATTCCACCAGCTCGGACGCCAGACCCACGCAGCCCGGCATGGCCAGCACGCTGCGCTCCTGGGGGGAGAGGGTGCGTCCGCGCACGGAGGAGATGGGCAGGAAGGTGGCCCGGCCAAAGCGGTTCGCGCGGAGATACTCGATCATCCGCTTGGCGTCCTCGTCCCGGTTCACCACGATGTTTTGAAGCGCCCCGCCCAGCACCATGTCCATGGCGCGCTCCAGCCGCGCGGGCACGTGGATCAGGTCTGCCACCACGCCGTGCACGCCGGAGCCCTCGCCCTGGCGGCGCGCCTGCATCAGCACCTGCTTGACGGAGTTGTTGTAGCCTTCATAGTCCCGCTGCATCTCCCGCAGCATCTTGAGCCGGGAATCGCGCTGCTGCTTTTCGTTTTGCATGCGCATCACCCGGTCGGACAGCGCCGCGGACTCTTCGCCCAGCGCCTGGACCCTGGCCTGCATGCCGGCCACCTGCTCGTCCAGCTCCGCCTTGCGGGCGCTCTCGCTGTCCACCAGCTCCTGGGCGGCCTGTACGTGGGCGTTCAGGGCCTCGGAGCCGTTCTGCTCCCGTTCCCGGTCCGCTTCCATGGCCTTCAGCTGGTTTTCCAGAGCGGTCTGCATGGCGCTCAAACGCGCCCGCTGGCTCCGCACGTCGCCCAGCCGGTTCATGGCCTGTATGATCTGCTGCTTGGCGTTCTCGGAGGCTTCCTCCAGGTCCGATAGTTTGGTTTCGGAGCCCTCCAGCTCGCCCTCGCGGGCCAGAAGCGCGGCCTCCGCCTCGGCAAGTACCCGGGATTCCTCTTCGATCTCCGCGCCCATCTTTTCGATCTGGCGGCGGATGCCTTCGCCGCCCTCGGCGGCGGAAGCGCGCTGGGCCTGGATGCGGTCCCGCTCCTTTTCGCCCGCGGCGATGCGCTCGCGCATGACCTGCACCGCGCCCTCGCCGGCCTCCACTTCGCGAATCAGCCGCTGCACGGCCTCGCGCTTCTCGCTGGCCTCGAACTCCAGCTTGTCCAGCTGCGCCTGGGCCTCGTCGCGTGAAGCGCTCTGGCTCTCCAGCGCCTGGTTGGCCTGGAGGATGGACTCGCCCAGGGTCTGCACGGATTCCTTCAATTCCTTGATGCGCGCCTCGTAGCGCTCGGTGCGCACCAGGAACACGTTCAAATCCAGCCCCTTCAGCTCGTCCCGCAGGGCCAGGTATTCCCGGGCCTGCTCGCTCTGCTGCTTCAGCGGCTCCACCCTGTCCTCCAGCTCCGCGAGGATGTCCTCCACGCGGTTCAGGTTTTCCTGGGTGCGCTGGATGCGCTTTTGGGCGTCCAGTTTGCGGGCTTTGTATTTGACGATGCCCGCCGCCTCTTCGAACACCTGGCGGCGGTCCTCCGACTTTGCGGACAGGATCTCGTCGATGCGACCCTGTCCGATCAGGGAATAGCCGTCCTTGCCGATGCCGGTATCGCGGAACAGATCCACGATGTCGCGCAGTCGGCAGGCGGCGCCGTTGATCTTGTATTCTCCGTCGCCGTTGCGGTACACCCGGCGGGTGACGGACACCTCGGCAAAATCGATGGCGAGGGCGTGGTCCTCGTTCTCAAAGACCAGCGTCACCTCGCAGTAGGACAGCCGGCGGCGGCTCTCGGTGCCGTTGAAGATGACATCCTCCATCTTCGAGCCGCGCAGGCTCTTGGCGCTCTGCTCGCCCAGCACCCAGCGCACCGCGTCGGAGATGTTGCTCTTGCCGCAGCCGTTGGGGCCCACAACGCCGGTGATGCCGTCCTCAAAGGTGATCTCCACGTGGTCCGCGAAGGACTTGAATCCGTGGAGGATGAGTTTCTTCAGTCGCAAAGTGGTGTTTCGCTCCAATCAGTATCGGTGAAATGGGGGAATGGGGGAACGGGGGACGCACGTGCGTCACTTTTCGTTCCTCATGGCCCGCAGCGCGGCGCGCGCCGCCTCCTGCTGGGCGTTCTGCTTGCTGGTGCCGTCGCCGGTGCCCAGCGTCCTGCCGTCCAGCGTCACGCTGTATCGGAACAGCGGGGCATGGGGCGGCCCCTCCATGGAGATAAACTCATACTGGGGCATGCCGCCGTCGCGCTGCAAGATCTCCTGCAGGCGGCTCTTGGCGTCCAGGTGATCCTCCAGGAACCGGGGATGCAGATCCTCCGCCAGGGCCTTGCGGATCACGTCCACGGCCACGTCGAAGCCCCCGTCGAGGTACACGGCGGCAAGCACCGCCTCCATTACATCGCACAGGATGCTGGGCTTTTCCCGCCCGCCGGAGCGATCCTCGCCCACGCTCAGCCGGATATATCTGCCCAGGTCCAGCCGCCGAGCGGCGCGGCAGAGGGTCTCCTCCCGCACCAGCCCGGCGCGTATGCGCGTCAGCTTGCCCTCGTCTACCTCCGGGAACTCAAAGTACAAATGCCGGCTGATGGCCAGCTCCAGCACCGCGTCGCCCAGAAATTCGAGCCGCTGGTAGTGCGGCACATGATGATCCCCCCCGTAGGAGGGATGCGTCAGTGCCGTCTCCAGCAGCTTTTTGTCTTTGAAGGTGTAGCCCAGCTTACTGCATAATGCGTGCACGGTCAGCCCTTCTTCTGGATGTAATCCACGATGTCGCCCACGGTCCGGATGCTGCCCAGGGCGTCGTCCTCAACGGTCATGTTGAACTCGGTCTCCAGATCCATGATCAGCATCATCAGGTTGGCACTGTCGGCGCCCAGGTCCTCCACCATGCGGGCGTCCTCAGCCACCTTGTCGCCCTCCACGGGCAGCTGCATCAGGATGTATTCCTTCACCTTGTCGAAAATAGCATTGCGATCCATGATATTGACCTCCTGTCTTATCGTCTAAAATTCAATCGGCCGCCAGGCCGCTTAAACCCTCTTTGATCTTACCGCACACGTCGCCGGAGAGCATCTCCCGGGCCTGGCGCAGCGCGTTCATGATGGCGGTCTCGCCGGAGGCGCCGTGGGCCTTGATCACCGCGCCCTCCACGCCCAGCAGCGGCGCGCCGCCATAGGCGTTGTAATCCATGCTCCGCTTGAACTTGCGGAAGGCGGGGCGGGCGAGGGCCGCGCCGACCTTGCTTACCTTCGAGGCGCTCAAATTGGCCTTCAGCATGGCCATCATCGCGCCGACGATGCCCTCGGTGTATTTGAGGATGATGTTCCCGTCGAAGCCGTCGGCAACCACCACGTCGAAATCGCCGCTGGGGATGTCCCGAGCCTCGGCGTTGCCGGCAAAGCGATAGCTGGTCTGCCGGGACATCAGCTGGTAGGTCTCCTTGGTCAGCTTGTTGCCCTTTTCCGCCTCCGCGCCGATGTTCACCAGGCCCACGGCAGGGTCCTTCACGCCCATCACCGTGCGCATGTATACCGAACCCATCAGGCCGAACTGCTCCAGGTACTTGGGTTGGCAATCCACGTTCGCGCCCGCGTCTATTAATAGGAAGGGCTTTTTCGCACCGGGAATCACCGGGGCCAGCGCCGGGCGCTCGATGCCCTGGATCCTGCCGATGCGCAGCATGCCGCCCGCCAGCACCGCGCCGGTGTTCCCGGCGGATACCACTGCGCCCGCGCGCTTTTCGCGCACAGCCAGCATGGCCTGCACCATCGAGGAATTCACCTTCCTGCGAACAGCCAGCATGGGCGACTCATCCATTTCGATCACTTCGTCCGCGGGCAGTATCTCCACCCGCTCGCGCACGTCTTCGGCGTCCTCCAGCAGCGCCGTGAGCCTGCCTTCAGGCCCAGCCAGCAGCACGCGGATGTCCTCATAGCGCCGCAGCGCCGCGATGGCCCCCGCAACGATGGCGTCAGGCGCGTTGTCGCCCCCCATGGCGTCCAACGCGATGATGTACTCGCTCATCCTGCACCCCCTTACATGATATACCTATGTTATTGTATCAAAACGAATGTAAATTCGCAAGCATTTGCGCCACAACTGGCCCCAAACCGGACACAAATTGATTATATTTTGGAAAATTATCGTCTTTTGGGCCTCTGGCCCTTGCCATTTTGGCCGTGATGGGGTATAATACCAAGTGCTGTGTGCCCGTAGCGAAGCTGGATATCGCGTCAGACTCCGACTCTGAAGACCGTGGGTTCGAATCCCGCCGGGCACGCCACACTCACCCTATACAAACCCCGACCCGCGAGACAGGATTACCTTCAACGGGAAGGGGTTTGTCATTACCTGGTATCTCAAGCCCAAATAACAATGAGGCCACTATGCCCTAATTCGGGGTATAGTGGCCTCTTTTTGTTTCTTGAATCGAAACGGGATTAACGCACCGATAACGCTGTTACTCATTTCAAAATATAATTTATTCTGCCGGATTTTCATTTGGGAATTTGGTAATATTTTCCACGAAAGGAGTATCGGTATGATACGAATTCGCATCAGGCTATCTGCGCTGCTGGGCGAGCGGCGTATGAAGCAAAAGGATCTCGCTGACTTGACAGGAATCAGCACGGCAACCATCAATCATTATTACAACGAGAATATAGACCGCATCAGCCTTACCCATTTCGAGGGAATATGTGAAGTGTTGAAGTGCGATCTCTCGGAGTTGCTGACGATGGAGGTCATCAATGATGACGTGTCAGCTGTTGCCGATCTCCGCTGGGAAAGGGAGACACGAAGGAAAGCCGCCTCCATGAAGCGGCTGCAAGGCAGGAAGTGACGACGAGGCTCCGGGCTTAATCGCTCGGAGCCGTTCCTTTTTCTTCCTTCACGGGCGCGTCAAGATAGATGTACGAACCGTCAGGCAGAATGAAGCCCACCTTGCAGCCGAGGAACTCGGCCACCGTCGCCAGGTCCTGAGCAGACCAACTATCCCGCGCCATCTTGTTGTTGATGCTCTGCTTGCTTCCCATGTTCAAGCACTCCAATAGATCGATTTGCTTCCGGCCATAGAAGCCGAGCACCATCTTGACCTTGCTGGATATTGTCGCCATGATCTCACCTCCGTTCTCTGCATGTCTGTTTAGAATATAGTACACCTATTTGGTTTATTTGTCAACGTTAAAGATTTATTAAATAACCATTTAGATTATTGACAAGTAAACGTTTTTGGTGTACTATGTACCCATAAAGAAACAAAACACCACCGACCAGAAAGCGAGGATAACCCCGATGAAGCACTACAAAGTCGAAATCGCGATGGACATGACCAAGATGCTGTTCATCACCGGGAAGCTCGAAGTCACCGAATCCGATCTCCACATCGCCTACAAGAACGAGCAGGGCGACAGGCAGAAGATGGTGTACGGAAAGGACCGTGTCGCCGCGCTGTCCAGGCGGGCGGAGCTGTATGTCATCAATCGGGAGAACGTGGAGTGGCTGGTCAAGCACTACGCCGGTCGAAGACTGCCCTTCGACATGCTGGTGATCGACGAGCTGTCCTCCTTCAAGAATTCCAAAGCCAAGCGGTTCATTGCCCTGAAGCGTGTGCTGGGGCAGTTCACCCGTGTGGTTGGATTGACGGGCACACCTGCTCCCAACGGACTGGAGGATCTGTGGCCGCAGGTATTCCTTCTGGACAAGGGACAGCGGCTGGGCCGGACGATGCGCTCTTACATCGATATGTTCTTCACGACACCGAGCAGCTGGCTGCCCTACAAGCACGAGCTGAAGCCCGGCGCGGAGGAACAGATCTACGAGCGCATCGGCGACATCTGTGTGTCCATGAAGGCTGGCGATCACATTCAGATGCCCGAGCGTGTGGACAACATCGTGGAACTGAAGCTGTCGCCCCGGGAAGAAAAACTGTACCGGCAGATGGAACGGGATATGCTGCTGCCCTACGCGGACGGCGACATCCTTGCGCTGAACGCCGCGACGCTGGCGGGAAAGCTGCTGCAGTTGGCCAACGGTGCCTGCTACGACGAGTTCCACAATGTGCGGGTCATCCATGACCGGAAGCTTGACGCGCTGGAAGACCTGATCGAAGCTGCCAACGGGAAGCCGGTGCTGGTAATGTACAGCTATCAGCATGACCTTGCACGGATTCAGGAGCGCTTCGGAAAGTACAGTCCTGAGTATCCGGAGGGTGTGCGAGAGCTGAAGACTGCGGCGGACATGGATGACTGGAACGCGGGCCAGATTGCCGTGGCAGTGACCCAGCCCGCTTCTACCGGGCATGGGCTGAACCTCCAACGCGGTGGCTCGACAATCGTGTGGTTCGGGCTGAACTGGTCGCTGGAGCTATATGAGCAGGCCAACGCCCGCCTGTGGCGGCAGGGGCAGAAGGACACCGTCGTAATACACCACCTCGTGGTGAAGGGCACGATGGACGATCAGGTGATGCGTGCACTTCATGACAAGGCTGCGGATCAGAACGCGCTGTTGGCGGCGGTGAAGGCGCGGATTCAGGAGGTTGTGTGATGCTGGAACGTGATGTGGTCGCGGCCATCAAAAAATACCTGTCCTCTCTTGGCAGCGACATCTTCTTCTGGAAAGAACACGGAGGCCCCTATGGAACCTCCGGCATCTCAGACATCATCTGTTGCTACAAGGGGCGCTTCCTCGGTTTGGAAGCAAAACTCCCGGGCGGCAGGCTGACGGAGCTACAGAAGCGGGCGCTGGACAGGATCAATGCGGCAGGCGGGATCGCGCGACGTGTTGAGAGCGTGGAGGATGTGAAAGCCGTGATTGCGCAGGCCGATTTGGAAAGGAGGAGCACACATTGAACGAGAAGTGTTTTGCACTGAAAAAAGTGGTGACGCGCACGGGCAACTGTGCGTGTCGGGATGCGGACGCTATTCGGCAAGGGGCTCCTGACTGAAGCGGAATACTGCAGGGTGAATGAGCGCCTTGTTGATCGATACAACCCCATCTGGGGGCATCTG
>CADCFG010000005.1 GCA_902800625.1 uncultured Eubacteriales bacterium
TGTAGCAGGTTGAGTGAGTTTTTGTTTAACTTCTTGTCTCCACCCGCATAGCGGGTGGTTTCTTGTCTCGCTTCGCTCGACGGACTTAAGTCCATTAATGACAGGGCGATCCCGTTTGCGGGATCGCCCTCAATGCAGCGGCCCGAATCGAGCCGTGCCCGGTTACTTCACCTTGACCTTCGTCTGTGCGGTCAAGCCGTTGGCGGTGGTTGCGATGATCGTCACCGTTCCCTTCTTCACGCCCTTTACGACGCCCTTGGCGCTCACCGTGGGGCTGGCCGTGCCGATGTACGCCTTGGTGCCGTTCACCATCTTCCAGGCCTTGATATATCCCTTGTAGCACTTGCCCTTCTTCAGGCCCTCGATGGTATACGAGGTGATCGTGCCGCCATAAACGGTCTGGCGCAGCGGATAGTTGCCCTTGCCGTCACAGTTCCTGAAGAATACGTCGTAGCCCTGCGCGTCGGCGACCTTCGTCCAGTTGATCGTCAGCGCCGTCTTCCCGGAGGTCTTAAACTCCGCCAGCAGCGTGGCATCGGGATAAATGGGACGGTGCGCCGGCTCGGGATTCACCGGATCAGGCTTCACTGGGTCGGGCTTCGTCGCGTCCTCGGGCTTCGTCGCAATAGTCACTTTCAGGCTTCGCGCCGCAGTATCGTCGTGGTTCGCGTCGCCCTTTACCCTGTAGTACACGGTGTAGGTGCCTGCGTTGGTGGCGGTGGGCACGGTCGTGCTCCAGGTCTTGCCGTCAGTGCTGTACTGCATCGTACCGCCGTCGGCTTCGCTGGTAAACTCATATTTGACGTTCCCGTCGCCCAGGACGTCGGCCATGTTGTCGCTGGTCACCTGCACGGGGTTGCCCTCGGCGTCCGTCACGGTGATCTCGTATTCATAGGAAGCCACGATGGTTTCAGCCTCCGCAGCGGCCTGCGTCGCGTCGTCCGCCAGCGCCGCATAGGCTTTCTTGAACGAAACCCCGTCATTGGGATCGCTGACGATCAGCGCCGCGCCATCCGGGAACACGCCCGGCTCGGCGGTGACCGTCACCGCGCCCGCGGAGGCAGAGAAGGGCGTCGCCTCGTCGACAGTCTCCTCTGCGATTTCAGGATAAACGGGTCCGGATGGGCGATGACCGGGTCGATCCCGCCGTCGCCGTCTGCGTCCGTGAACAGCGGCGCACCGTCCTCCAGATACCAGCCTTCAAAGGCAAAGCCCTCCGGCGCGACGGGATCGTCGGGGCGGACGATCTCCTCACCTTCCCGCGCCGCCTGCTCCGAGAGCAGCGTATCCTCCGCAATGAAGCAATACGTCACCACGGCGTCCGGGTCTGCCTCGGCTCCGTCCTCGGCAGCCAAGCTGTCCGGGAATGTGTCGCCTGACAGATCAGGCAGTGGGATCTCCCCCACCCCTTCGGCCTCCGGCTCCACATCGAGGCTGGAATCCGCGTCCCCTCGAAGGATGCGCCTTCAACCGCCACGATCCCGTCCGCGGGCTCATCCGCGAACGCAAACGTGGGCACGGCCAGCAGCAGCGCGATCAACAGCGCCAACGCTCTCTTCATCGTATGCTTCATATTCATTCTCCTTTGTCCTGGAACAAATATTTCCATTTTACCATTGTATTTTTCCACATCTCGCCCATCATTACATCCACCAAACCTAGTTTGTCACTATTTTTTCAAAATTGTCAACATTTGGTTGTCAAATTTCCTGTTGGCCGGTACACACAACCGGAAAATAAGCGAAAAGCCATTGTTTCGGCGTGGAGGGTAGTACCGGCAGGGTCCCGGGCCACGCCCTTTTGCAGAGGGCCTGCGCCCGTCAGGCATCCTTTATCCGCCTCATCCGGGCCAAAGGTGTCCTGCGCGGCATTCATTGACAGGAAAAAGGCGCCTGTTTAGGCGCCATGGTCATATATGCGTATGGGGCAGTCGGGTTTTCCCGACTGCCCCTGTGATTTGTCCTGTCGTCTGGCGATCCCGCTCAATCCAGGTGGATGAAAGTGGCCAGACCATTCTCCTCGGCATAGGCCTGCGCGTCGGAACCGGATACGCCGTAGACCGTGAACGCGCCGGCATCATCGAAGGCTTCTGCCGAGATACCGGATGCGCCGTCCTCGATCTCAACAGCCAGGAGGCTGGCGCAGTCCGCAAAGGCACGGTCCGCAACCGAGGTCACCGTAGCGGGGATCACGATCTTCTGCGCGGCAGAGCCTGCGAAAGCCTCCTCGTCGATCTTTGTCAGCGCGGCGGGCAGGGTCAACGTGTCGGGATCCTCCGGGAGCATGGCCACGGTGTACGTGGTCATATTGTAATTGTAGCCCACTTCGGTGCTGAATACGAAGATGTCGTACCGTTGCCCGGGCGTGAAATCGCTGGCGGGGATGGAGTAGCTCCAGTCGTCAAAATTGAGATCCTCGTCGTAGTAAACGTATTCCTCCGTGTCGTGCTCCGTCACTTCCGTCACGATGAAAATCGCGCTCTCGGGGACCACTTCGAAGCTGAGCGGCTGGCCCTGGGTCCAAACCTGCGACATGTGAATCTCCGGGCTGGGCAGGTCGCCATAGGGCGCGGCCAGCTGAATGACCGCTTCGCTGGTCTCGGTTTTACCGTCGGGATAGGTGGCCGTGAACAGCACCTGGCGTTCGCCCTCCATCGAACCGAACACCACATCCTCGGTGAAGCTCTCGCCCTCCTGTTCAAAGAGCTGCGGCTCCGAATCATCGCCGGGGATGGAGATCGCCATGGAAATCTTCTCCGCGCCGGGCGCATAGGCGGTCACGCGGGGCCGATCCTGGGTGAGCACGGGCGATTCGGGCAGGCTCACGACCAAACCCTCGCCCGGCTCTTCCACGGCGACAAATCGACGAATGTCGCCGCTCTCGTAGCCGATGGCATCCGTGTGGATTTCCAGGTAGTACAGTCCGGGCTCCGTGTCGATCGTCTCCACCCGAATGGTGTGGTTGTACTCGTCCCAGAAGAAATGGTCCGTCACGTCGCGGTCGTCTTCGTCGCGAAGGTAGCCAATATACCACTCATCATGGTCCTGCAGGTTGTCGATGGTGATGCGGAAAGGCTGCCCGCGCTGGACGATTTCGCTCTCAAGGGTATAATCCGGCGCCTCCAGCGCGCCCAGCGAATCCACCTGAACGGTGACGACGGGGGTCACGCCGACCCAGTCCAGGCTCTCAAAATCCACGTTCTCCGGATCGTCGATGGGATCGGTGGTGTATTTTGCGTAAACCCGGTTTACGCCTGTCTGGTAGAATCCAAACTGCTCCTCGATATGGCTGCCCACGAAGCCGTCCCACGCATCGTCGCCGTGGTAGACCCACAGCGCTGTCGCGCTGGGCACGTCGACCGTCACCAGGGCGGATTCGCAGCGCAGCAGTTCGCTTTCGCTGACGGTGATCGTGCCGTCGACGACCTGACTGTCGACGGCCAGGATTTCAGCGGTGACCCGCGTGGGCTCGTAGCCGATGGCGTCGGGACGCAGCCATGTCTCGATGCGATAGGGAACGCCCGTCTCGAGGTCTTCGCCGCTCACGCGGTAAACGCCGACGGTCTCTTCCTCGCCCTCGGTGATGGAGATGGTCTCCAGAGGCATATCATCCCATTCCATGCTGTTGAGCGTCACTTCGTGGAAGAAGCGGACGCCGTTGTGCTTCCAGGTGACGGTGAACTCCGCTTCGCCGTTCGCCGCGACGGTGGCCGGCGCTTCGATGAACGCCTCCAGCGCGCCTTTGGGGGCGGTGACGCTCACGACGATGGGCTCGCCGATCAGGCGCCAGCCCTCGCCGTCGGGCACGATGGCCTTCAGCACGTATTTTCCCGGCTGGTCAAAGGAAAAGCTGCGGCTCATGGCTTCGGAGTCTCTCTCATCCCAAAGCTCGTCATTGCAGGTGATGCGGATGACTTCCGCGCCCGGCGCGTAGACCGAGCAGCTGGCGCTTTCCTGGGTGAGCAGCTCGGCGGCAGTGACCTTGAAGTCCTCCTCGCCGCTGCCCGGCGTCACCGTGAAGCACATTTCTTCGGACATGCCGCTGTCATAGCCCTCCGCGTTCGCCCAGACCTTGACGCAATAGGTCTCGCCAACAGCCAGTTCCACGGTCGGCAGCAGGATCTCCCCTGCCGTCTCGTAACCGCAGTCAAAGGGCCAATCGTCCTCGTCGCCGTATTCGTTGCGGTGATACAGGCGCAGGTAGTAATCCTCGGCGCTTTCAACCTCGCCGATGCCCACGTTCAGCCAGTCGCCCTGCGCCACGCTCTCGGGCACCGTCAGCACCGGGTCGTCCAGTGTGCCGTAGGGCGAGATCACGTGCAGCCGCACGCCGTTGCTGATCATGCTCCAATCGAGGTCGTTCCAGTCGAATTCGCCCCAGTCGAAGTCCTCCTCTCGCCAGACGGGGTCGTCCGTCGTGGCCTGCGCCACCATTAAGACATCGCCGCTGCCAAAGCTCCAGCCGTCGATCCCGTTGAAATCCTGGGCATCGAAGTATTCCCAGTTATCGCCGTTCAGGACCCTCAGGGCCGTGACGCTCTCGGGAGCGGTCACGTTCACGCGGATGCCCTTCAGGCTCAACCAGTTATCGATGTCAGCCGTGCCGCCGTTGACGGTGAGGGTCAGCTCCTGCTCCATGGAATCGGACACCAGGAAGCATGCGTCCGTATGCCCGCCGTTGTAGCCCCTCGCGCTCACGTGCGCCTGGAGCATATACATACCCGGCTGCTGGAAGCAATCTCCGGGGATCGAATAGAGGATGCTCCCGTCGCCCTCTTCGCCATCGAAGGCATCATCCACGTATTCCCAGCCGCCGTCCTCCGGGCGGTAACTCAGTTCCAGATGATAATCCTCGGCATTGTTTACTTTCTCGACGGCAAAGTCGAGCTTCTCGCCCACGGCATGAAGGGCAGGCAGGCCCCGGATGACAGGATCCTCCAAATCGCCGTTGGGCGCTGTCACGGTCAGCTCCACAGGCTCGGCTTCGATGGGCTCGTCGTCCATCCAGGCAGTCAGCTTAAAGGTATAGGTGCCGGCTTCGGAACAGCCCCAGTTCCAGGTGTTGTAATCGCCGCCGCCATCGAAATCCTGGTGCCAGTTCGAATCGGCGTCCCACAGGATTTCGACGTTCATATTGTCGGCTCCAGGCGCATAGGCGTAGATGGTGAGATTGTCCTGGGTAAGCATCTCCTCCCTGGAGAGCTGGAGCACGGCCGGCGGCAGCGGCTTCGTGCGCTCGGTGACCAGGAAGCTCATTTCCTCGGATTCGCCGCTATCGTAGCCCTCCGCGTTCGCCCAGACCTTGACGCAATAGGTCTCGCCCAGCTGCAGTGCGAAGGTGGAAATCCGAACCTGGCCGGCTTCATCGTAATCACATTCAAAAAGACACTCGTCCTCGTCGCCGTATTCGTTGCGATGGTACAGGCGCAGGTAGTAATCCTCGGCGTTTTCAACCTCGCCGATGGTCACTTCCAGCCAGTCGCCATACTCCACGTTTTCGGGCACCGTCAGCGTCGGGCTGTCCAGGCTGCCGAAGGGAGCGATCACATTCAGCCTCACGCCGTTGCTGGTCATGCTCCAATCGAGGCTGCTCCAGTCGAACCCGCCCCAGTCGAAGCCCTCTTCGCGCCATACGGGCTCGGCGTCCGTGGCCTGCGCCACCAAGATGATATCTCCTCTGCCATAGCTCCAGCCGTCGATCCCGTTGAAATCCCGGACGTCGAAGTATTCCCAGTTATCGCCGTTCAGGACCCTCAGGGCCGTGGCTTCCTCGGGAATATCCACGTCCACGCGGATGCCCTTATTGCTCAGCCATTCTTCAATGTCCTCCGTGCTGCCGTTGACGGTGAGGGTCAGCGCCTGCTCCATGGAATCGGACACCAGGAAGCGCACATCCGTATATCCGCCATTGTAGCCCAGCGCAAAGCAATTCACATGCAGCTGATAGATGCCCGGATGCTGGAAGAAGGCTTCCGGAATCTGAATCCGGGTATCCACAGTCCCGTAACGGCAGGGGTTAAGTTCATACAGGTGTTCCCAGCCGCCGTTCTCCTGGCGATACTCCAGCCAAACGTGGTAATCCTCGGCGTTGGACACCTCTGTAAATTCGCAGTCAAGCGCCTCCCCCAGCGTCAGGACCGCGGGCACCCCTTCAACCGCCGGCGCTTCCAGGTCGCCGTCAGGCGCATCCACAACCAGCGACACCGGCCCGGCTTCGCGGCAGTCGTCGCCCCGCCACGCCTTGAGGGTAAATATGAAAGTGCCCTCCTCCGAGCTGCTCCAGAAGGCCCGATCAAAGGAGCCGTTCAGGTTCAGGCGGTTCTCCCAGTCCGGTTCGCCTTCCTTGCGAATCTCCACCTCCATCCAGTCGGCCTCCTCCGCGTAGCCGTAGACGACCACAGATCGATAGCTGAGGACGCTTTCTTCGGAGAGATACAGTGCCATATCCGGCAGTTCCGCCGCGCTTTCCTCGACGGTGAAGCTCAGGCGCGTCTGGCTCTGGTCGTAGTCCAAGGCCTCGCAGGACAGCCAGAGGTCATAGTCTCCGGGCTCCAGGTTGATGGTGGGAAAGCCCTGGGACGCGCCGGCTTCGGCCGCGAAGTCCATGTGCCAGTTCTCCACGCGTACGGAGTCGGTACCTTCCAGCCGGTTCAGCTCGGCGAAATACCACTCGCCCTTGCCCTGGAGTTGATCGATGGTGAAATAGACCATATCGCCCCTGGTCACACTGTCATTGTCCAGGTGGGCCGAAGGGCGGTTCAGCGTGCCGAGGCATTCGCCGACGGTCACGCTCACCGGCTGGCCAAGCTGTTCCCATGTGAGATCGTCCGCCTCGTCCCAGTCGAAGTCGTCCGGATAGTCGTCCGAAGTATATTCGGCCTTGACCACCCACTCGCCGGAGCGCCAGCACATCATATAGATGCTAAAGGCGGCGAGGTTCCAATAGCGATCGTAATAATCCCAACGCTCATCGCCGTCATTCCATACGCGCACAGCGCTGGCGTCGGGGGCCTGGATCAAGATGTTGATCTCCTCGTTGTATCTCGGCGTCAGTGTGTTCACACGCAAGCTGGGCGACACCTCCGCCAGCGCCACAGCGGTGAGCGAAGCGACGCAAAGCACGAGCGCCAGCAAGCAGACCAGCAACCTGTGTTTCATGGGTCATTCCTCCTTTATAGAGCCTTGTTGTGGCAGATACACCATTAATGATATTATAACCTTTTATCAACAAAAAAAGGTGGGCAGTCTGCCCACCTTGTGAAGGGATTTGATCCCGTTCAGTTTTCCGTGATGTTGATCTGCACGTCGGTGCCCTCAAGCACCGTCTTGACCGCGTCGACCTGCTCCTGGAGCACATAGACGGCCTCCAGCTCGGGAAATGCCTTCAGGCCGGAGAGATCCTTGATGTTCCCGTGCTGCAGCGTCACGGACCGCACCTTGGGAAACCGCTGGGCGATGTCGTCCACATTGTCCAGCTCCAGCCACATGAGCCCGAGGTTCTTCACGTTGGGATAGCTGCCCGCCTGATTGAGGGACGTGATGTCGTTCAGCCCGATGTCCAGCGTCTCCAGCCACGGGCACCTTTCCAGCGCGGTCACATCGGAAAGGCCGTCGCAGAACAGGATCGCGTGCTTGAGCCCCGGCGCATCCGCGATGGCGGCGACGCCGGAGAGATGCATGTGCTTGAGCTCCACGGTATACAGCTTTGCCAGCCCCGCAATGCCCGTCGCGTCCACGTAGCCCTGATGGACGATGTGCACTTCCTCCAGGTTCTTGAGCAGCTGGAGGTCGTCCAGCGTGCGGATCGGGCCCCCGACGCAGTCGGCCACGTCGCATTGGTTGAACGGTTCAGCGTCGCTGAAGGCCTGGTTGCCAAAGATATACAGCCGCTTGACCTGGGCCAGGTCCTCCTCGGTCAGCGGGCCGCTCTCCTTGCCGATCCACAGCCGCGCGGCCTGCTCGATCAACGGCTCCTGGAAGGATATCCTTTCCACGGGCCGCAGCCAGTCGGTATATCGGCCCGCGGCAAAGCCCGCGCACAGCATAAGGAGCGCCGCCAGCGCCAGGGCGGCGGCAATCCTGGGGTTGATTCGCCTTTTGCGCCTGCCGACGGTCACCAACGCCCGCTTGACCTCGCTGATGTCCGAAAAGCGCTGTTCCGGAGCAAACGCCGTGCATCGGTCGATGATCCGCTGCAGGTCCGGGTCGATGGAAATATTCCCGTTCGCCCGGACATTGCCCGTCACCAGCCAGCGCAGCAGCACGCCGAAGGCGTAGATGTCCGCACGGTTATCTGTCTGGCCGAAGCCGTACTGCTCCGGCGGCGCAAAGCCCTTGGTGCCGAAGAACACCGTGTCCGTGCTGCTGCCTTCCTTCACGGCGCGGGCGATGTCAAAGTCGATCAGCACAATGCCGCCGTCGGGCCTGACGATGATGTTTTCCGGCTTGATGTCCCGGTGCACCACCGGCGGCACGTGGGCATGCAGCACTTGCAGGATGTCGCAGAGCTGCCTTGCCACTGACGCGATATCCGCGATGGACAGATGACGATCCCGGACGTATGCGTTCAGCGGTTCTCCTTCGATGTATTCCCGAACGACGCACAGCATTTGCTCGTTCTGGTACTGCTCGTAATAACGGGGCAGGCCGGGGTGGTGCAATTCCCGCAGCAGCTGGATATCCGGGCGCAGCGGGAACACAGCGCGGTCATAGCAGGTGGCCACGGCCATTTCTCCCCCAGCCTTGCGCTGCACAAGGAAGGTCTCACGCCCGGTGTGGCTCGCCAGGCACTCCATCTGGTCGTATGCCGCAAGAAAGTCCTTTGGATAGCTGCTCTGGGCGAATACGGATTCCATGTCCGCCACAATTTGCTTCAATTCATTCACTTTTCTCTTCCTCCCAGCAGCGGCAATTCCAGATTTTGAAGGATGATTTGCGTGTCCACCAGAGAGACGTGGTTGTGAAGGCAGTAGATGATTGCCGCGTCGCGCTTGATGCGCGGATAGAGCAGGCTCCTGCGGGCGATCCGAAGCATATCCTGCGCCTGCGTCAGGTCGGCCTGCATGGCGAATGCCAGCTTCAAAACCGTATCCCTCGACGGGTTGCGCTTGCCGCTGAACAGCTGGTGGCCGTAGGATTTTTCCAGATTGGCCCGTCGTATCACCTGCTCCGGCACCTCCAAATGCTGCCTGCACCAGTTGTTCAGATATTCACCGAAGGATGCCGTCAGGTACGCGGATTCATTCCTCTGGAGAAAGTGCTCAAGGTTTCGTTCCTTGAACAGCAGCGCCAGCAGTTCGTCTGTGCTGATTCGATTGTCATCCGGCATAACTCACTCACCCCATTGTTCTAACGGGATTGTAACACGTTCCGTTGTGAAAAAGGTGGGCAGGCTGCCCACCTCAATTCCAATGCGAAAGCCAGAAGGCATTGCCTACGCCATATCGAGCGTGATTCGATTCATCGCTCCACACTCATTATAGCATGCGGATATCCCTGAGGCAATCTCCAATTGCTGCAAGCCCCGCATTGCATCTGCCGCACTCCATGCTTACGCGTCGTAGGTCCATGTGAACGCCGTTCCCCGCATCGTCCGCCAATCAGGGGCCCATATGGTACAGCATACCATTCCATTTTACACTTGGCAGGAAATCCCGGGTTTTCTGACGTTGAGTTTCCGGAGGATTTCGCTTCGTTCAAGGAAAACGTCAGAATCAAGGGCGACGACATCCGGACTTTGCCAACGCAGAAGATTTTTATGGCGATTATCGCGACGAGTTCGACAGCTTTGAAGAAGCTGAGGATTTCTTCCGCGATCACGGCGGATGGTAATCGCTGACATTATGCCCCGGAAAGCCCCAAGGCTATCGACCGCATGGGATTTTCTGTTTCAGATCCTTCCAGCATGTCCATGCCTTCGAACGCCTCACCATTGAGCAGCTTTCGCTGGATTTCCTCGAACCTCGCCTTTTTCCGGCGACCATGCACGGTCACTTTCGGCAGGATCGGCTCGACGAGATGCTTGTCCTCAAAGACCAGGCCGTCTATGTAGCCTGATTTCTGATAGAGGAACAGCAAGTATTCCGCATTCGCCCAATCATGCCGAGGGTATACCTCCCGCCAGAGCTTCAGGATGGTCTCCCTCCTCCCGTCGCTCTCGCCCATCGCCTCCAGCGCGGCAAATATCTTCGCCCACCGCTCGCCGCCGGCAATCATCATCTCCCGGGTGATCTTCATTCAGACCACCTCCTTCTTCCGGCGCAGCACATACTTCTTCTCACCGCTGATGAAGCGGGCATAGTCGATACGCGTGGCGCCGCGCTCGCTGTTTTTGCTGCAGTATTCCAGCTGATCCGGCCGGCCGATGTTGTACTGCACCTGGCAGGCAAAGCCGCAGAAGCCGATGGTGTAGTCCCGGTGGATGCGCATCAGGGCATCGATCTCACGCTGTTCGGGGGACGTGCCGTCGCGGAAGCGGAAGCCCTGCTCGGTCAAATCGCGGGCCAGCATGGCCTTCACCGCCGGGCTTGCGCAGTGGATGTAGAGCGCGCCTTCGTGCTTAAAGAGTTCGGAAATGGGACGGTGGTTCATGGGGATTCCTCCTTGATGATTATTCGCCCATCATGAGGAGGGTCGCTGAAAAGAATCAGCACCCATCGCTGCGATGAGTGCTGTTTTGTCTGTCTGCACCCTATCGCCAAGCGTTAGCACCTTACCCCGCGGGCAGGTTGCTGTGCGGTCATCGAGCTTGATCTCTCGCGCACTCTTGATAGGCTGATACCAGTATAGCAGAGGATTCGGATTTGTCAAGAAGTATTTATCCCCGTTTTTCAATATGGGATTTATCCATTCTCGCCTTCGGGCTCAAAGGTATAGCTGGCGCGCACGCCCAGGCGCAGGAATGATGCAGCGTCCCTGAGATAAGCATCCGCGGTATACGGAAGCTCTCCAATTGTGTCGAGTTCTGTGAGTTCAGGCCACGGGCACGACGAGCGCTTGTCGATTGCACAATAGGAAATCCGAATGCCCTCCTCCCGGGCAAGCCGGCGCAGCTCGCTGTCATAGTCTCGGAATATCGGGCTGTCCTGGTCGATCGACAGCGTCACGTCCTTATGACGATGCCGGATTCCCCGCCTGACGATCTTCTCGCGCCCCGGCCAATGCAGTTCCGGAAAAGGGTCTTTCTCACGGACGACCTCTTCCCATTCCCGCTCTTCATATTTCAGCATTTTGCCAAAATAGTAATGGCAGATGGCCTGATTGTCCAGCTGAAGGCCATACCCCTCCGGCAGGACGAGGACGCAGGACACGGTCTCCTTGCCGTCCTGCACGACGGTTCCCCGGGTGCGGGCCGTCTTCTTCAAATCCCGAATAATCGCCCGGATGGTCACCTGCGCGAGATCGCTGCCGGCGTTCTTCCGGCGCTCCGCCTCCCGCTTCTCTTCCTCCGCCTTCTCCGCCCGGTACTGCCTGGCATTGGAAATGATATCGTCCCGAAAGCTCATGAGCCGTCTCTCTCCCTCATTGATTTACCGGCTTTCCTCCGGTCTTGTCGGCTCAGCCGACCGCTTCCCGCAGCTTTTCCCAAACCTTCACCATGGCCAGCGTATCCAGACCACAGTACTTCAACAGGTTGGCGCGGTACCGCTCCCGCTCCTCCGGCTCCATATCTCCCATCTTCTCGAAGGCCGCGGAGGCCTCCGTGCCGTTGTGCACATCCTCCAGGTTGTGGTAGTCCAGCTCCGGATCGTCCGGGAACAGCGCCGGCAGCACGAACTTGATGGAGTAGGAGCCCTGCATGGCCTTCGTATAATACCAGCGCTTCTGGAAGGGCACCATCAGGTCCACGATGTGATCGTGGATGTTCATCAGATGGTCGGCAAGGTCCGGATACAGCGCGGCCAGGCCCTTGATCCGCGTCTTTTCAAAGGACATGTTGTAGGCCAGCGTGCAGACATCCCGCGGAATGTCCCGGCACAGCTGCTCCGCCACGCCCCGCCGCGGGTCCGCGCCGGGCTGGGCGAGGTACTCCCTGTGCTTCAGCGACCCGCCTGGTTCCTCGATGCAGTGCAGCGAGTACTGGAACACGATCTGCTCATAGGGCGAGGAATTGTCATACAGCGGCACGGCGGGCTGAAAGGACTCAAAGTCCAGGAAGTACAGCGGCCAGGAGAGCCCATCCAGGAACCGGGCGATCTTCTCCCGGTCGATGGCCGGGGGCAGGTCGTGCAGCTCGTGCTGGATCTGCATCAGCTTGTCCGACTTCAGCGCCTTCTTCAGTTCGATGTCCTGGAAGGAGACGATGCCCTTGGCCAGGTTCGCCAGCTTCGTGCGCAGTTGGATGCCGCCCACGTCGAAGATGTTCGGCTTCGGCAGGTCCCGCCCGCAGTACTTGAAGAAGCCGCAGGCGTAGGGATAGAAGCATTGGCCGCCGACGGCGCATGCCGGCTCGTCCGCCTGTGCCATGTACGCCGCCAACTCTGCCACGCGCTTCTCCACCTCCGGCTGCAGCGCCCGGGCCTGCTCCGTCAGGTCCTCCATGGTGAAAAGCTGATCCAGCTCCAATTCGCCGTGGCGGACGTAGCCGGAATCGATGTGGGCGATTCTGACCCGCTCGACGGTATAGCCCAGCTTCGTCAGCACGTAGTACTGATAGGCCACGTCGTGGATGTAGATGTCCGTCACGTGGGTGGAGCTCTTCACCTCCACGAACTCCACGCGGTTCTTCCCCAGCGCCTTCAGGATGTCCACGGCACAGAACAGCCCTTCAAAGGCGAAGGAGGCCTCGGCGATCACAGGCGTGCCAGCGTCGATCAGTTCCCGCGTCCTCCGGATCATCTCCGACAGGTCGCCGAAAGGCACCTCGACGTAATCCCCCAGCAGGCCCATCGCCAAGTCGCCCACGGCGTTGCCCCGATCCAAAACCGCCTGGTTGACGGCGGAATCATCAAAGGCATCCGGCATGTGCTTGTGCAGCCAAAGCATCTTCGGGCACTGGACCGCCTGGCAGTATCTCGATTTCGACATGTGCAGCATATGTTCGCCCCGATTCTGATAATATTGCTTGCTGTTCTATCAGCTTGTTAATCACATTAAGCTGTGAAAGCACAAAGTGGAATGGTCACCGAGAACATCGTCTCTGTACAGGAAGAATACATAGAATATAATAGCACAAGAAAACAAAGCAAGCAAAAGTCTACAATCTTCTACCGCTATTTTCAACTGTGCAGAATTCGATTGTCCTTGACATAGGGAGTATATACTCCCAGATCAGCTATTGTAACCGTATTTTTTTGCCACCTTCAAATGCTTATCAATGTTCTTTTTCCCATCATTGCCGAGGCGCGCGGCATATTTATCTGCCAGATCGAAATGCTTTTTCATGGATTTTGCTCGAGCAGCGTCGGTCTTGGCAACACTCAGCATTCTCGAATGCTTTTGACAAATTGCCCACAGCGCTTCGAGCTTCTTTTTCGAACCAATACCGAATAAACCCAAAGTAACATCTCCCAAGGCTGCGTCAGTTATCCCTTTTGCCCACTGAATGCGGGCAAAAGCAGGTTCTTCAAGGCAAAAAATCAGGATTATTCGGCGGCTTTATCATTCAAGCCGCCAAGCCATGCCTCCAGCTGACCGTTAATGTCATCCACCAATTCCTGGATACCAGCGGCTTCCATCTCCGCACGCATCTTTGGGATGACCACATCCGGGTCGGAGGTCCCCGTGCGCAGGTCCGTGGCGTAGTTCGCGTAGATCGCGGTCACGGCGGCGATGATGTCCGGCTTGCGTGTTTGATCGTAGGAGAAGCCCCGGGTGCGGCTGCGAACAGCGTATTCCCCGTAGCCCTCGAACACCTTGGGCCATTGGTCCGGGTCCGCCACAAAGCCCGTGCTGACGGATTCCACCGAGGCGTTCACCACCGAGCCCAGCGTATAGAGCGCCGGCGCGTAACGCTCACGGCCCGCCTGCGTGCGCAGCACCGTGCCGTTATCGAGATAGCTGAAATGCTTGCCCTCGATGCCATAGGCCAGGATATCCCGAAAAGCCCTGTCCGTGTTCAGCAGTTCGATGTACTTTAACGCGGCGGTCGCCTTCTCCTCGCTGCAGGCCGCGCAAATGGCCAGCATTGCGCCCTGCTCCGTTGCCCGGGACAGGTAGGGGCCATCATAGAGGGAGGTCTTGACCTGAAAGCCCCAGTCCGCGGGATTGGAGTAGCCCAGATACCCCCGCCAGGCCACGCCGCAGCGCACGGGGATGGACTTGTCCGCGGAAGTGCCCTCGATGGTGGAGGCGTCGGGATGAATGTAGCCCAGGCGGTACCACCGGTGCAGCAGCCGGTAGCGTTCCATCAGCTCGTCGCTCTCCCACAGCGGGATCGCCCGCGGCGCACCTTCCTGCTCATAGGGGATGACGACGATCATGCTGATCACGCGATCCAGGAAGTTGGTGAAGCCCGGAAGCCCCGCCTTGTCCATCGCCAGGGGGTACTTCTGTGGATAATCCGCCTTATAGGCCGCCAGGAAGGGCTCGATGTCCCCAAAGGCCATGCGTTCCGGGATCTCCATCCCCTTTTCGCCCTCGAAGTAGTCCGCGTTCAGGCGGTACATCATCTCCGTGCCCATGTCCTTCAGGGTCGGCACGCCGTAGATGCGCCCGTCCAGCTCCGCGGCCTCCCAATAATCCCCGATGGCCGCGTACAGCTCCGGCGCGACCTCCGGGGCCAGGTCGGTGATGTCGTAGTAGAGCCCCTTGGCGGCGGCCTTGTCGTAGGAATTCAGCCACTCGCAGGTGTAGATGATGTCATAGTATTCGCCGGAGGCCATGATCAGGTTCAGCATGTCGCTGGGCTGCAGCTCCAGGTCCACCACCACGCCGATCTTCTCCCGGGAATAGGCGTTCGCCGCGGCGATGACCTCCTTCAGGTCCGCCGGAACCGCCGCGCCGTAGGTGACCCATCGCAGGTGAACCGCCCCGTCGTTGGAGGTCAGCTTCCCGCAGGCCGTCAGCGTCAGCGTCATGACCGCTGCCAGCAGCAGCGCAGCCCATTTCATCCATCTCTTTTTCATCCTATCACCCCTTCACCGCGCCTACAGTCAGCCCTGTCTTCAGAAATCTCTGGAAGAAGGGAAACAGGATCATGATCGGCAGCAGCGCCACCACCACCATCGCCATGCGCAGCGTGATCGAGGGCAGGTCGTAGCTGTTTGTGCCAGAGACATAGGCCGCATCCCGATTCATGGCCTGGATGGTGCGCTCAATGTTCACCAGCACGTATTGCAGCGGATAGAGCTCCGTGTGGTTGGTGTCGATGTACAGAAGCGCGGGATACCAGCTGTTCCAGTAGGCGAATAGCTGGAAGATGGCCACGGTCATCACCACAGGGGTGCAGATGGGCAGCGCCACCCGCAGGAAGGTCTGGAAGGGCTGCGAGCCGTCCAGCCGCGCCGACTCGATCAGCGCGTCCGGCACGGTGGTGACAAAGTAGTTGCGCAGCAGCATGATGTACCAGGTGGTGCACATGCCCGGCAGGATCAGCGCCAGATAGGTGTTCCGCAGCCGCAGCACCTGGGTGTTGACCATGTAGGTGGCCACCAGGCCGCCGGAGAACAGCATGGGGATCATCAAAAACAGCATAAGTCCCTTGCGATGCCCGAACTCCTTTCTGGACAGGGCGTAGGCGCAGGGGCACATGATCGCAAGTCCCAGCGCCGTGCCGCCCAGGGTGATCAGCACGGAATTGAGGAACGCCCCGGGCAGCGTGGAGCCCGAGCGGGACATCACCCGAAAGGCCTCCAGGGAAAATTCCCGGGGGAAGAAGCGATAGCCGTAGAGGCTCACGCTCTCCTCGGAGGACACCGACGACATGATCACCAGCAGCACCGGCAGGAAGGCCAGCAAGATGACGACGGAAAAGAACGCGATGGCCAGCGCGTTCGCCCGTTTGTTGAAGGCGCTTATCCTGGGCGCTTCGACGGAATGATTGCGTGTCTTCATGCGCTCGCCTCCTCACATCAGCGCGCTGTCCCTGTCCACGCGCCGGATGAGGGCGTTGGAGAGGAACAGCAGCGCGCAGCCCACCGCGCTTTGCAGGAAGGCCGCCGCCGAAGAATAGCTGAAATTGGCCTGCTGCATCAGTGCCTTGTAGACGTACACGTCCAGCGTCTGTGTGACCTCTTGCAGCGCGCCCGAGTCCATGGGCACCTGGTAGAACAGGCCGAAGTCGCTGGAGAGGAGGCTGCCGATACTCAGTATGAATATGGTGGCGATGGTCGGCCGGAGCAGCGGCAGCGTGATATACCGCGCCTGCTGCCAGAAGGTGGCCCCGTCCAGCACCGCGCCCTCGTAAAGCGTGCGGTCGATAGCGGTGATGGCGCACATGTAGATGATGAGCGAATAGCCGCAGCTCTTCCAGATTCCCGTGAGGATCAGTATGGCCCTCCAGTATTGGGGCGACTGGTACCACTGCACCGACGCCAGCCCCAGCGCGTTCAGCACCGCGTTGATCTGGCCGTGATCGGAGGCCAGGAAGCCGTAGACGCAATAGCTCACGATGACCCAGGACAGGAAATAGGGCAGCACCAGGGTCATCTGCACCAGCCCCCTGAACCGCTTCTGGTGCACCTCCGTCAGCAGGATCGCCAGGAACACCGGTATGACGATACCCGCGACCAGGAAGATCACGTTGTAAAACAGCGTGTTCAACAGGATCGCCCCGCTCTGCGGATTGCGGAACAGGAACGAGAAGTTCTCAAGCCCCGACCATCGGCTGTTCACAAACAGGTTTTTGAGCAGCGACTGCCCGGGCTTCGGCGTGAAATCCTTGAACGCGAAGGCGATGCCGAAGAGTGGAAGGTAGCAGAACAGCACATACCAAACCACCACCGGAACCGTCATCAAACTCAACTGACGATTCTCACCTGCCAGGCTGCGGGCCAGCGTATTACTCTTTCTTGTCATTTTTCCTCATTACCTCTGTTCTTTTCATCGAGGACTTGTATCGCGGCACTTATGCACCCAGGCGTTTACCAGGCTGGCACAATGAAAGGGCATCTCTCACAGGCCATAATAACGGCAATGCCGATCGACACTATTCAGCCGGACATGGCTCTGCTTCACGATAGGCGTCGGAAGGCTGATGGATATGGCTGCCGCATCACTCTGCCGGAGGTATTCAGGCCGATAGGCGGGATCATCGCCGATGAAGGTTCCCACGGAAATCATGGTCCCATCTCGCTCAATACTGACAAGCAATGTGTTCATGCTTCACGCCTCGGAGTCAGCGCGCAGTCAAGTCCCAGTAGGTTCGCCAGGAAAATCGCCTTTCCCAGTTCCGCCGTGCTCTTGCCGTTTTCTAAATCGGAAATGAAGCTGACGCTGAAACCACTCAACTCTGCGACAAACGCCTGCGTGTACCCGAGTTCCTTTCTCCTTTGGCGTATCGCCTGACCGAATGATGCCGCATCGGTAATCATGCTTCATCCCCCATTTCATCGTTCAAACAAATTCTATGATACATCGAATGAATTGAGCCGTTCGGCTCAGTTCCCCTGCCTCCATTATAATATAAGCCGAACGGCGAAGTCAAGCTGTGTTTTTTCGATACCTGTCTTCGCTCTTGATCACCCATCCCGCCTGTGATATAATGACCCGGCTTCTCAAACGGAGGCCACATCCATGACACCGAACCAGTATCTTTGGGCGCAGGCGCGGGACCAGCTGGTCGCCGCCGTCACCGGCATTCGCTTCTCCGCCGAGCTGGCCCAGCTGATGGCCAGGCAGCTTGATAGCAGTCGCGCTACTCCGCTATGCTGAAGCGCGACCAGCCCGCGCGAATCTTTCGGATTCCAGCGCGGCGCTTCCGGTGCTTGCCCTTTGGGCAGTAGTGCCGGTGCGTAAAGCCCCAAAGCCATTGACCGCATGGTCTCCTATATCCGCCAGGCGTACCCGTGTACCGAGGAGATGCTGGTGGACGAGATGCTGGCCATCTGCGCCGAGATCGAGACCTGGCGGCAGAAGAAGGAGCGCCAGGCGGCGCAGGCCCGGTACAATTCGTGGCTCTACTACAAGAAATGGAACCCGGACGAGGGGGAATGAGCATGAGGAAATTTGTCCCACGGGAAAAGCTGGGCAAAAAGGCCCGGAAGCAGCTCAACAGCGAGCAGCGCGCCACCTGGGCGTTCTCGCCGGTGACGAAGAAGGTCGAAAGCAAAAAACTGTACAACCGCAAAAGGAAATCCCATGACCGTTATGATGATTACGGCATGGGATTCTTTAATGCTATGAATCACAGACTCCCATCTTTCGATGCATTGGATCTGTAAATGGATACCGTAGCATCGATCGACATATCACCCAGAGTATTGATGCTATTCATCTTCCAGGCGAGTCCATTGTTCGCCCATGAGCCCAGGATAAGTCTCTCCGGCATAGTACCCTTCATCATCGGTGTGTATCGTGGTACCAAAGGCTCCCCGGCGGGAACTGCCGGAATAGCGTCCGTTGGAATCGATGTAGATATTCTCTCCCATGAAGCCAGGCAGGGACTGGCCGAGATAGTGACCACCAGCATCGAAATAGTTGACAGTTCCCGCCAGTCCAGGTCTGCCCTCAGCAATCAGCCTTCCGCACTCATCGAACAGAAGATTGCTTCCACATAGTCCAGGTCGGCTTGTAATAAACCTTGCCATAACCCACCCTCCAATCACCATCGGAACAAAAGTGCTACTTCTTGTCCTTCAGCCATGTGGTAGAGCCACCAAAGAGCCCCGGCTAGGAATGGCCGATCTTGTGGCCTTTGTTGTCATAGTGGTTGGTGCCGCCGAAGAAACCGCAATCCGAACGCCCGACCTTATGACCATTGTTGTCATAATGATTCATGCCACCGAAGAAACCCCAATCCGAGTGGCCAACCTTATGGCCGTCGGTATCGTAGTGGTTAACGCCGCCGAGAAAGCCTGGTTCAGAATGACCGATCTTCTTCCCGTGCTCGTCATAATAATTCGTACCGCCAAAGAATCCTTCAACTGCTCTGATTTTCTTTGCCATGATATCGACCTCCTGTCAATCGTCACGTCAATATTGTGACAGGGCATTCCATCAATGAGACCGGACGGATTGCCTCCCCGGTTGTACGCATCGTATCATAGCAGACTATAGCTTGCAATCATGGATTGCCAAATTGTCGCGTGGGACAGTCGAATTGTCAGATCTGCTGGCCATGAAGTTTCGACTGATCTCGCCGTCTCAGGTAATCAAGTGGGCAGTTTCCCTGTCCGCCGATGACAGGGGCCAACGTGGGCGTCAGTGGCCAAGAGCCCTTTCCCCCGCCCTCTGTTTCCTTCTGGAGAAGGAAACATGACAAAAATACGTCTAAGCACTTTTGCACGATTGCCCCTGTTAGTCCTGCCCAATCGTGCAAAGGTGCACCGGTCAAAATAGCAATCGTGCAAAGGTGCGGAAGTTTCGCGCCGGCTTAGAACGACTTCGAGGGTGGTTTTCCGTGCTCAATTTCAGAATCAATCGTGCAAAAGTGTTGAGAAAGCCCGTAACTGCGGGTTTTTGACAAAGAAAAACTGCACCGCAACCCTGATACACATTGTATCAAAATTGCCGTGCAGTTATGGTCGAGGTGACAGGATTTGAATTATTGACCGCCCGACAATCGGCGAAAAACCACGATCAACTATGCCGTATTTGCAAGGCTTTTCAATCCGATACCTGTAATTTATGACAAACCAAAGTCAATCACAGTTGGGGTAAATAGTGGGGTAAACTTTGCCGGTCAGGATCGCGCCGCCTTCGTGCCTTCCAGCGCCAGGACATGAGCTGCCCGCGCCAGCTTCGCCGCCTCCTCTATGGCCTCCCTGATTGAATCATCAAGGATCATATCAAGGCCAACCGTCGCCCGATCCTCAGTCTTCAAGTTCCGCGCCTCCATGATGTCCCGTATTCCTTTCAGACGGTTCACCAGGCAAGATGACTTCATGCTGATTTCAAAAATGCTCATGTGCTACCTCCATTCATCAGGCCGAGGGGTTGCCGTCCCTCGGCCCGGTCTGCTTCATGCCTCGGCGCTGCCGGTCTTCATTTCGTCGGCTATGTCTTCCCGCGCTTCATCAATCTCTGTATAGGCTTTCAGAAGCACGTCACCGACAAGCCTAAAGGCGTCCCATACCTCGGCCGGGGAAAGGTTCGGGAAAGACCCCTCGGCCTGTGCCATTGCCAGAATCATCACGCGCGCCCGCGCTACGTCGCCGCTTGCGTCTTCGACACGCTGCAAAGAAGCCTTGATTTTCTCGTTCATGTTGTTCTCCCTTCTTGACTGATCCGAGGGGCCGCGCTATACTGTAGTCAGCCCCTCGGCCTCGGTTGGTCGGTTGTGGGTTGCCCCGGTTGGCTTTGGTCGGTGAACCGGGGCTTTACTCTGCCATTGGTGCCGGTTGGGTCTGGCTGTAGAGGAAGAAGCTCTTGCGGTAGGTCTTGCCTTCGCCCTTCTCAGGGGTATCGACAACCACTTGGAAGGCTGCCTTCTCGGTGTGGATCACTTGCCGCCCCAGGGCTTTCCAGCCCGCCCAGCTGTGAAACTCTTCTTCGATCCCGGCGGCCTCGGCTGCCGCTTCGATCTTGGCATTGTTCGCGTCCTGCGCCTTGATCCAGCGCCACGCCTTCTTCAGTGCCTCGCTGAAGGTGATTGCGGTCTTGGCTGCTGCCTGCTTGAAGTAGTGCCACGCCCGCTTCATCAGTTTGGAAAGGTTGTACTTCATGGGGTTCTCTCCTCTCTTTGGTCGGTGGGTTCAGGGGTTCAGGATTGAGGGAAGCACCCTTCGAGGTTGTCAGCACTTCTCGGCGTCACGCACCACCACGGGTTTTACCTTCCGGTCATTAGTTCCTTTCCGTACTTTTGACTTCCCTCAACCTTGTAACCATATTATACACCCATATTGTGTGTTTGTCAATGGGTTTCGGAGAAAAAGTACACACAAAATATGAGTATATAATTTATGCAATATGTACACTTGCTATGTGTGCATATTCGTGCTATAATCACGATATATCATGAAGGGGGGAATTGTGCATGATCCAGTATAAACATGGTGTAAACATCCTCGATCAACTCAAAGATGTGGGTTATAGCTCCTACCGTATACGCAAAGAAAAGCTATTCGGTGAGCGTGTTATACAGAAATTCCGTCAAGGTGAATTACCCTCATGGGGAGAGCTTGACACTATATGTCGATTACTCAAATGCCAGCCGTGGGACCTGATCGAATACGCCGAGGACACGCCCGCAGAGGAATGACGGGGAAGGCATCACAAAAGCCGACGCACACGCGCCGGCTTTTGCCGTCCGTTCCTGATCCGCACCAGGGGCCGAGGATCGCGCCCAGGATCGTCACCAGGCCGCCAGGCCGCCGAGGGACGGCCCAGCTGCCCAGCTGCTGCATGGAGGGTGCCAGGATCACCGGCGGCCAGGATCGCGCCCAGGAAGGCCGCCAGGCTCACCCAGGGCATCAGCTGCCGCCAGGATCACCGGCAGGCCCTCGGCTGCTGATCCGCACCAGGGGCCGAGGATCGCGCCCAGGATCATCACCAGGCCGCCAGGATCGCGCAAGCGGCCTTGCCTGCTGGATTAACCGCCAACGAAATAAAATCCTTCATGCCTGCCTCCTATGCTTTATCCTTCATCTTGTTTTCTATGATGGTTTTACACATTTTGAACGCTTCAAAATCCTGTCGGGGATTTTTTGCTTTTGCCAGGTCTATACATGCCTTTATAGTCTCCAAAGACATTCCCCTATTTTGCCATATAGCAATATACTCTTCTGGTAACGTGGACCTCTTAAACTGTTTATGATAGTAACTCTGTAGTCCCTCAACGGTCAAAGCGCTTCGCGCCGTTATCCTCGTTTCCCCTTTCCCTGTTTCTGTTTCTGTCTCTGTCTCTGTTTCTGTAGGCAATGGGACAATCCCCCCGGACATGTCCCCAGGGACAATCACCGGGGACAGTCCCCCAGACATATCACCAGAGGGAAGCGCCGCCAGCTTTTCCAGCTTTTCCCTTTCGCGCTGCCTGCGCTTCTTCTCGGCTTCTTTGTGCCTGTGTTCCAGGATTGCCCCGTTATATTCGGCCCAATCGTGAATCCTCAAAGGGTTATGTTCGCTGTCAGGTTCACCGTCAAGAAAACCACATGCGCACAAGGCTTCAACCAGTGCCCCGCGCTTACCATCCCACGCGCAAGCCTTTTCAATCGCTCGGACAGAAAAATCATTTATGCTGCCGTTCTCCCCCTCGGCATGTTCAATGCTCCACGACCAAAGAAAGGCCAAAAGGCCACCGGCTGCATAGACGGGAAGACCCAGCCTTTCGGCAAGGGCCAGCGTCTTTGTATTATCTCTTACTCCGCTTCCAAACCTGCACCATGTTCCATCATTTGCCACGGGTTACACCTCCCCGCGCTGATCCAACCGCCGAGGATAGCGCCCCCTGTTTTCGATCTCTCGCAAAACACGCTTTGCGTCGCTGATTGAAACAAACGTATTCCGCGCCCTCGCCGACGTCTCATTGATGAAATCTTTGATTTCTTCAGGATCGCAAGAACGCCAATATCCCGAAGGTGTGCGGGACGTGCTCAGGATCGCGTAACCGTCGCCGCCAGCCTCGGCCCTCAGTTCGGCAATCATTCGCCGTGCTTCACGCTCCGAACAATTCCAGCGCCGCGCCAGGGCTTGACGGCTGATCGCACGATCCCGGCCAACGGGAATATCAAAACGATTCGCCTTCATGCTCTACGCCCCCTTTTCGCTCTGTCGTGCCGCTTCATCCTCGGACCACTTGCGCAAGCCCTCAACAGGACAAAGAATTTTGCGGCCTACACGAAAATGCGGTATAGGGTTTTCTTCTCGCCTGCAAAGTGCATCAAAAGTAGGCAACGAAACGCCCAGCGTTGCCGCCGACATTCGCCGCCCATAATTGATGGTTTGTGTGGTTTTCGGCATGAATCTCCTTCCTTCCCTCGTGCCTCCGGGGTGGGTATATTCGTTTGGTATGTAATGATTACCAACCGTATCTTTATTCTATCACATCAACATACGATTGTCAATAGTGAAAATCTATTGACAACATCGGCTAAATATGATAGTATCATCATTAGAGGTGATTCTATGAATTTTGGTGAACGATTGAAAGTCATTCGACAAGAAAGGTCTATGACACAAGCGGACCTTGCAAAATCAATCGGGGTTTCGTCGGCTGCTATAAGTCGTTATGAGAGCGGGGAAAGAACGAGGTTTTCGATCCCTACAATAGTAGCAATGGCAAGCGCGCTTCATGTAACATGGCAAGAGCTTGTTTATGGGACAGAAATAGAGAACGTAACCTCAAATATGATGAATAATGGATCTCAGAAGTATAATGATTCCAAAGGGCAAGCATTCTTCAATGGTGTACCTGTTACAAGCATTGTTACAGATGAAGACTGTAAGACCGATCTCCTGCAAGCATTTGAAAAGCTCAACAGTGCCGGGAAAATTGAAGCAACAAAGCGGATTATTGAGCTTTCCGAATTATCAAAGTATCGCCTGAAATAGCATGGAGGTCTCAGAATGGCAGGCAAGCGCAAAAACGGCGAAGGCACTTTCGATCAAGTGACCAAATCCGGCATCAAGTATTATCGATGGAGGGGCAACCTCGGTTTCGACGCGAAAACCGGCAAGCCATATCGCAAAACCATCTACGCCAGAACAGACAAAGAGCTTCGGTCAAAAGTTGCTGAAGCTATTGCAGAATATGACCGAGGGGCTGTCAACATCCCTAAACGGTTGACGGTTGGCATGTGGTTAAATCAATGGTTGACCGACTGTTGCGGGGATGTCAAAGAACGGACACGGAACACCTACAAAAGCGCCATTGAGACGCATATCGTCCCCGGCCTCGGCAATATTCGGCTTTCCGATCTTCAGCCGAAACAGGTACAGACGTTCATTAACAAGTTGGATGGAGTAAAGCCGAAAACCGTCAAGAATATTCATGGAATCCTCCACCGTGCTTTGGAGGTTGCCGCCTCGTGGGGGTATATCGTTCGGAATCCTGCCGACAACATCAGCTTGCCCCGCATCGAAAAGCAAGAGGTCAATTTCCTTGCTGGTGATGATCTCAAAAGGTTCATTGATGCTGTCAAGGGCAATCCCTACGAATCCATGTTCCTTATTGCCATCTTTACCGGCATGAGGGAAGGGGAATTGTTGGGGCTGCCGTGGGATTGCATCGACTTCAAAAAAGGGACAATCAACGTCAAGCAACAGTTACAGCTTATTCGTGGGGACTACGTTATAGTTTCCACCAAAAGCGACAAGGCGCGTCTGCTGTCCCCTGCTCCGTTCGTGTTCGATATTCTCAAAGAGGTCAAGCGTGAACAGGCGAAAATGAAGCTCCAGATGGGGGCAGACTGGCAGAATGAATATAACCTCGTATTCACCAGGTATACCGGGGAGAACGTCGCCAGGAATACGCTGTACATGAATTTCAAACGCTGCCTTGCCGCTGCCGGCCTTCCTGAGACTGTCCGCTTCCATGATCTCCGACACAGCTACGCCGTGTTCGCTCTGGAATCCGGGGACAACATCAAAGAAATTCAAGCCGCCCTCGGGCACTTTTCCAGCGCCTTCACCGTCAACACTTACGCGCATGTTTCCGAAAATGCCCGCAAAGAATCCGCTGCCAGACAGCAAGAAGCAATCAACGGTTTGTTGGGTAAATCGTTGGGGTAAATCACCGATTTTGAAGCTGGTTGGGGTAAAAAGTGGGGTAAATTCAGCTTGAATGCATAAGAAAAAAGCCCGAAAACGCCGCGTTTTCAGGGCTTTTTGATTGGTCGAGGTGACAGGATTTGAACCTGCGACCTTTTGGTCCCGAACCAAACGCGCTACCAAACTGCGCTACACCTCGTTGTCATGGAGCCAATGAAGGGACTCGAACCCTTGACCTGCGGTTTACGAAACCGCTGCTCTGCCAACTGAGCTACATTGGCGCGATAGCGGAGCACCGCCGACCGCCGCTGACATTTAAGGATTATAGCACAATCACAGGGGTTTTGTCCATACTTTTGGGGGCTGGGGCCGATATTTAACAAAGATGGGCCAGGCGGCATCCGCTGAGGTTCGGGACAAATGGCCCTCTTTCCGGTTCGCAGGCGAAGGACAGCAAAAAGGGAGCGGGGCCCGAAGGCGCCGCTCCCCCATCGTTCTGTCAGTGGGCGTCGGCCATGTTGAAGGGGTCGCCACAGTTGGGGCAGAATTTGGGCGGGTTGGTAGGATCGTCGGGCGTCCAGCCGCACTTGTCGCAGCGGAACACCTTCACCGGCTCGGGCTTCTTCGCGCCGCAATTGGTGCAGAAGTTGCCGGCGTTCACCGCGCCGCATGCGCAGGTCCACTTGCCGTCGTCCACGGGCTGGGCGACAGGCGCGGGCGCGGCGGGCTGGGCGGCGCCGGTCATGGAGGCCACGGCCCGGGCGATGGTGGCGCTCAGGGCGTCGGCAACACTGGCGGGCCGGGTCGCCTGGGCGGGCATCAGCGCGGCACGCAGGGTGTCGGCCAGCTGCTCATAGTAGTTGTAGACCTGGTCGTGCTGGTGCTCCGGGCGCTGCTCGGTCAGCTCGAAGTGGATCTCGTTGAAGTAGGGCGAATCCACAAGGATGGTGGTGTCGAACTCGTAGGAATAGCGATAGCGCGGCGGATTGAAGGACACGCGGCGGCCCTGGGGATCGTTGTGATACTCCTCGGTGCGGTGTTCGGTGACCTCGGTGCGCACGTCGATGACCTGGCTGAAGTCGATCACGTCCGGGTTCTCGTCGCGCCAGTTGCGGCTGCGGGTGACGAAGAATTTGCCCGCGTCCTCGTCGATGTAGACCTTGGTGGCGCCGCCCAGCACGTTGGTTGGATGAACGTTGGCCAGCACGGCCATGTTGCCGGCGCGATAGGCCAGGTGCTGGCGGATCTCCGCCACGGTGGACTGCCGCCGGTCGGTCATGAAGGGCGAGAGCTTCCTGGCACAGTCCTTGCACAGGTTGCCGTCCTCCAGCTTGCGGTTGCCCAGCAGGCCGATGTCGCCGCCACAGATGTCACATACCTTCTTGCTGAAAAGTCCCATGATCCATCCCTCCTGAACGGTTGGTAATATTCCGCCTATATTATAACAGGGAATTATGGAATTGTAAAGATATGGATGAAGGAAGGCGGATGGGCGCAGGGGCGGTGTTGCCCCTGCAAAACCCCTCCGTCACGCTTCGCGAGACACCTCCCCTTGAAAGGGGAGGCAAGAGAACGACCTCATCCGTCTTGCCTCTGAGCGGCAATCCACCTTTCCCTAAAGGGGAAGGCTTGGGACGCGCGAGGACCTCATCCGCCTGGCCTGACGGCCAGCCACCTTCCCCTAAAGGGGGAAGGCTTGGGGCGCGCGGCGAGGCGATGGCTTCAGTCTTCGGGCAGCCCAGCCGTCTCCAGCTCATCGCAGCGGGTGCATTTGCCGTCCACAAAGTTGTGTCCCAGGGATGGAATCTCCTCGCCGCCCCTTTCCGCCTCCTCACAGACAACGCAGCGGTACAGGGCGGTGATGCCTTCTTCATCACAGCTGGCGGGTTTCTCCGGCTCCACCTCCACAAACTGATGCGCGCCCAGCTCGCCATAGGGCTCGCCGCAGCGCTCGCACACGGCCTGCGCCTTGCAGGTGGCGGTGCCCCGGTGTGGCCCAGGGCGTCCGTCTCCACCGTCTCGCGGCTGATTTCCTCGCCGCAAACGGAGCAGCAGACGACGCTTTCATAAGTCCCACCCTCCACGCAACTGGCGGCGACCTCGTTCTCCACCACCGCCTCGGCGGGGGTATGACCCAGGGCGGGGATCTCCTCCTGGGCGGTCAGTACCGTGCCGCAGTCCCCACATATGCTGCCGTCGGTCAGGCCCGCCTGCGTGCAGGTGGCCGCCTTGCCCGGAATGACCTTCGCCATGAGGTGATTGTTCGGGGCGATGGGGATGGTCTCCTGCACCGTCCTTTTGCACGAGGACATGTCATGCTGCATGCGGACCGGCTTGTCGCTCGCTCTGCGATAAATGGTGCCGCCGCAGATTCTGCATTCGTACATGTCATACGACTAGCCCAGCTGACCGCATGGCACCTGCGACAGTTCATAAGTATATTCGACCTCTGTCTCCTGCACGTTCAACACGATTGCGTTTTTCTGTCTAAGCATAAGGTCATGTTGACATCCCTCTACGGGCAACATTTTGCACCCGCACAAGGCCGCGCCGATCAGGCCCAGCAGTGCCAGTACCAAAATAGGCTTGTAATATCGCTTCAAAACGTGCTTCACGGTTATCCCTCCTGTGGGTCGGGCAGGTTTGCACAACTTTACAGTATAATCAAATCATACTTAACACGACCTTTCAACGTTTTTTGCATGGGTTGCCGTGTAAGAAAAGGGGACTCAAAATGAATTGGCGCTGTGCGCCATGCATTGTGCTTCGCACATGATTTGCGCATGAACGCATGATTTGAATTGCACCTTTTCCAATGCGCCGGACTGCCGACTTCACAATCCTGCGGATTGGGAAGCGGCACCAGGCGCAATTCACGGCCGCCAGGTCAATTCACGCGCCGAAGGCGCAATTCATCGGGGCTGTCTCATTTTGAGACAGCCCCTCTTTGGCGGGCGGCGCGAAGGTCAGCTTATTCTTCATTGTATGTAAATAACCCATTGGGACCAGAGGCTTACCACCATATCCGTTGACATTTAATATGAGTTGTGCTATATTATGGACATGGAGATACAGATGATCTTGTATCAAATACCATATCAATCGTTTTTTAACATCGTTTTACATTGTTTTGATTGGAGAAGCTGACATGAAGATCGCGTTTATGTTTTCCGGCCAGGGGGCCCAGTTCCCCGGCATGATGAAGGACCTGTACGAGAATGAACCCGCTTCGAGGCAGCTGTTCCAGGCGGCGGACGCCGCGCTGGGCCGCGACATCTCCCGCCTGTGCTTCGAGGGCGCACAGGAGGAACTGAACCTGACCCACAACACCCAGCCCTGCGTGCTGGCGGCGGACCTGGCCGCGGCGGCGGCGCTGACGGCCCACGGCATCCAGCCGGAGGGCGCGGCGGGGTTCTCCCTGGGCGAATACGCGGCGCTGGCCTTTGCCGGGGCCATCAAGATGGATGAGGTCTTCCCGATGATCCAGTTCCGCGCGGACAGCATGCAGGATGCCGTGGCCCCGGGCGTGGGCGCGATGGCGGCCATGCTGGGCGGCTCGCCCGAGGCGGTGGAGGCCGTGTGCGCGGCGGTGACGGAGGGCTACGTGGTGGCCGCCAACTACAACTGCCCCACCCAGACGGTGATCTCCGGCGAGGCGGCGGCGGTGGAGCAGGCCATCGCCCTGGCCCGGGAGCAGCGTATCCGCGGGAAAAAGCTGGCAGTGAGCGCGCCGTTCCACTGCGCGCTGATGGAGCCGGCGGCGAAGAAGCTGGAGGCGCTGTTTGCCGAAAAGACCTTCGCGGAACCGAAGATTCCCGTGTACATGAACGTGGACGGTGCGGTGTGCCCGGGCGCAGCGGCCATCCCTGGCCTGCTGGTGAAGCAGGCCATGAGCCCGGTGCGCTGGGTGCAGACGCTTAAAAACATGCGCGCCAACGGCTTCGACACCTTCATCGAGTGCGGCCCCGGCAGGACCCTTTCCGGCCTGGCCGCCAAGACGCTGGAGGACGCCACCATCCTGCGGGTGGGCGACGCGGCGTCGCTGAAGGAGACGCTGGAGGCGCTGGCGCACAGGGATTAGGGACGAAGGATTAGGGATTAGGAAAAGTGGCTGCGCAGCAATAAACCCGGAGCCCCGATCATAGTGCAGCGGTATTCTCCGTTCCCTATTTCCCGGATTTCTCCCCCGTTCAACAAACCTGTATTACGAGGAATAGCCATGGATCAAAAACTCGTTGAAAAACAACATAAAAAAGGCAAGCTCTATGTGGAGGAGCGCCTGGCGCTGCTGTTTGACGACCAGCAGTATCAGGAGCTGACCTCGCCCGAGACCCGCGACGGCGTGTATATCTGCGAGGGGCAGGTGTCCGGCAAGCGGGTGATCGTCGCCGCCCAGGATTTCACCTACAAGGGCGGCACGCTGGGGCTGAAGCACGGCCAGAACATCGCCAGGGGGCTGGACCGCGCCATCCGCAAGAAGTGTCCCTTCATCTCCATCAACGACTCCGGCGGCGCGCGCATCCAGGAGGGCATCGACGCGCTTTCCGGCTATGGCGACATCTTCTATCGCAACGTGAAGGCCTCCGGGCGCATCCCGCAGATCTCCATGATCCTGGGTCCCTGCGCCGGCGGCGCGGTGTATTCGCCCGGCATCACCGACTTCATCTTCATGACCGAGAAGATCAGCCAGATGTTCATCACCGGCCCGAAGGTGATCCACGCCGTGACGGGCGAGACCATTACCGGCGAGGCCCTGGGCGGCACCGTGATGCACGGGGCCAACAGCGGCGTGGCCCACTTTTGCGCCGACACCGAGCTGGAGTGCTTCCTGGCGGTGCGGCGGCTGGTGGGCATGATCCCCTCCAACTGCCGGGACCGCAGGCTGCATGCCTATCTGGACAGCAACGCCCCCATATTCAACTTCCAGATGCCCCAGGACAGCCACCGCGGCTATGACATCAGCGAGATCATCGCCAACATATTCGACGTGAAGTCCTTCATGGAGCTGCAGCCGGACTTTGCCCGCTCCATCGTCATCGGCCTGGCGAAGCTGGGCGGCGAGACCGTGGGCATCATCGCCAACCAGCCCCGGTACATGGCCGGCGTGCTGGACTGCAATTCCAGCGACAAGGCCGCCCGGTTCGTGCGCTTCTGCGACGCCTTCCGCATCCCCATCGTCACGTTCACCGACGTGCCGGGATACCTGCCTGGCATCGCCCAGGAGCAGGCCGGCATCATCCGCCACGGCGCCAAGCTGCTCTACGCCTTCTCCGAGGCCACCGTGCCGAAGATCAACGTGATCCTGCACAAGGCCTACGGCGGCGCCTACATCGCCATGAACAGCGTGCACATCGGCGCGGACTGTGTGTTCAGCTGGCCCGGGGCCGAGGTGGCCGTCATGGGCGAGCAGGGCGCGGTGGAGATCCTCTACGCCCGGGAGACCCGCAGCATGGACAGCCAGCATGCCCGCGCGTTCCTGGACGAGAAGGCCGCCCAGTACCGCCGCGAGGTGATGAACACGCGGCTGGGCCTGAAGCGCGGCTACATCACCGCCGAGATCCGCCCGGAGGAGACCCGCGACAAACTGATTGAACAGCTGAACAGGCTGGGCTACAAGGCTGCGATCCGCAGGATCGTGGCAAGGCGGCGGCATGGGAATATACCACTGTAAAACACAAAAGGCCTCCCCCTCCGGGGAAGCCCTTTTATCTCATTCCACTCTCAATCAAAAGCAGTAGATCCTTCGCTTTGCCCAGGATGACGGGCATAACACCGCTGTCATTCTGGGCGAAGCGAAGGATCTGCTTTATAAGCGCCACAGGCCGCGCGGATCGTCATATCCCGTGCCGGCCGCATGCTTTAGCTTCGCGCTTTGCCCCCGGTCCCTCACTCTTCCTCCTCATACTCCGGGATTCGGCTCTCGAACAGCACGGTGTCGCCGTTGTCGGAGATCTCCTGCAGGATCTCGGAGGCGTCGTCCATGTCGTCGGCGGTGTGGATGTTGGAGCGGGAGAAGCCGGATTGCAGCATGCCGCGGATGATGCTGCGGGAGAAGGCGCGGCGGCCCACCAGGATCACCGCGTCGGCGCAGTCGGCCATCACGGTGCCCAGGGCGAAGTTCACGTCGGCCTCCTTGCCGCCCTGCTCGCCCAGCCCGGGAGTGACCACAATGCGCCTGCCCGGCATCTGCGAAAGCACCCGCATGGCCTCGAAGGCGCTGTCGGCGTCCTCGTTCACGGAGTCGTCGATCACGTTCAGGTCGCCGGGGATCAGCTGCATGCGGTGCTCGATGGGGCTGAGGCGCTTCACGCCTTCGGCGATGTCCTCCAGGGACAGGCCCAGCCGCTGGGCCAGCGCCGCCGCCAGCAGGATGTTCTTCACATTGTAGCTGCCCAGCAGGCGGGTGCGGCAGCGGGCGGTCTGGCCGTCGGCGCAGACCATGGTGAAGGCGGTACCCTTTTCGCTGAAGTTCAGGTTCTCGGCCCGCAGCCAGGCGTCTCCGTCGCTCTCCAGGCCCACGCGGCACTTGTCGTGGCGGCACAGGGCGTAGAGCCGGTTGATGTAGTCGTCGCCGGAGCCGAACACGGCAAAGCCGTCCTTCGGCAGGCCCTGGATCAGCTCAAACTTGGTGCTGGCGATGTTCTCCAGGGAGCCGAAGGTATCCATGTGCCTCGGGCCAATGCTGGTGAGGATGGCGTACTTTGGCCGCACCAGTGTGACCAGCTCCTTGATGTCGCCCACGTGGGTGGCGCCCATCTCCGCGATGAACACCTGGTGCTCCTTCTTCAGGTCGTCGTTCACCACCCGGGAGATGCCCATGGCGGTGTTGAAGCTGGCGGGCGTGGCCAGTACGCTGTACTTTTTCGACAGCAGCTCCCGCAGGATGAACTTCACGTTGGTCTTGCCGTAGCTGCCGGTGATGCCGATGGTAATCAGGCCCTTGTGCTCGCGGATCTTCTTCTTCGCGCTCTTGAAGAAGCCGGCGTTCAGCCGCGCCTCGTAGGGGTTGATGATCATGGCCGCCAGCAGCACCATGAAGGGCATGGCTGCGAACAGGAAGTACACCGGAATGCCCACCAGCTTGAGCAGCGCCGCAGCCAGCAGGCAGATGACCAGCAGCACGGACAACAGCCTTCGGATGCGCTGGGTAGCCACGAAAGGCTTGCGGCTGGGCCGGGTGTAGTCCCGCCAGGCGATCCAGGCCATCAGGCCGGCGAACAGCAGCAGCACCAGCCAGCCGGCCAGCGCGCGCCGCGCCTCCTCCCCCGCCATGAACATGGACAGCAGCACCGGCAGGTACAGGCTCAGCGCCGCCGCCAGGAACGCCCACAGCACGTTTTCCTTCAGCCAGCGGTCGCGATTCTTCGCCAGCCAGTGGCGATAGGCCGGCAGCTGGTAGCGCTCCATTTGCAGCACATGGATGTAGTGCACCGACGCCGCGCAGCAGGCCACCACCACGATGACGATTTCCACGATATTGAACAGCATAGTATTCCTTCTTTGTATAACCTGTCTTCCTGGGAAGCGCTACTCAGTCCTCCCGGACCAGGAACGGGTCGTTCTCCGGGTTGCCCTCGGGCAGATGCTCCAGCGCCATGATCAGCGCGTCCTCGGTGTTTTCGTAATAGCGCTTGCGATAGCCCACGTCGATGAAGCCCAGCTTGTGATACAGGTTCTGGGCTGCCGTGTTGCCGCGGCGCACCTCCAGCGTCATCCAGTTCATGCCACTGTCCGCGGCCAGCTGGATCAGCGCCCGGGTCACCTGTTCGCCGTAGCCCATGCCGCGCCTGTCCTCCCGCACGGCGATGTTGGTGATGTGGCCCTCGTCCAGCACGAACCACACCCCGGCGTAGGCGATAGCCTCGCCGTCCTCCCGCAGCACCATGTAGCGGGCCAGGGCGTTGTCCGTCACCTCCCGGTAGAAGGCGTCCTTCGACCAGGGCGTTTTGAACGTGGCCGCCTCTATGGCGGCGACGGCGTCCACGTCTTCAAGGGTCATCAATCCGATGGTAATTTCAGGCATAAGTTCCTCTATTTAAGTTCATCGTCCGGCGAACAATCACAGACAGCAGCTGAACTCTGAATTCTCAACTCTCTTTTTTCTCTCCCTTTCCGCCTGCGGCGCGCGCAGGTAGATGGGCCGCAGGGCCGCGGCGTCCACCCAGCTCTCGGGGCGCTGTGCCGCCAGCACGCAGGCCGCGTCGGCGCGCAGGTCACGCAGGCTGGGCGGGGCGATCAGCGCACGGCTGCCCAGGGTCTCAAGCACCGCTTCGGTATGCACCGGCACGCCGTCGCCCACGAACACCAGCCGCCTGTCCTCCGGCAGGCGCGCCAGGAAGTCCGAAAGGGGCTCGGCGGCGTCTTCCAGGGCGCGGACGGGCATGCCGCCCGCCATGTCAAAGGCCGCGCAGTACACCTGTCCGCGCCGGGCGTCCAGGATCGGGCAGCACAGGCCGTCGAAGCCATAGAAGTTCATGGCCAGCGCCTCCAGCGCGTGCACCGCGCAGCAGGGCTTGCCCACCGCGTGAGCCAGGCCCTTGGCCGCGCAGACGCCGATGCGCACGCCGGTGAACGAGCCGGGGCCCGCCACCGCGGCGAACACGTCCACGTCCCCGCAGCCCAGGCCCACGGCGCTCAGCGCTTCGTCCACCGCGGGCATGATGGTCTCCGAGTGGGTCAGGCCATGGTTCATGGCGATCTGGTGGACGATCCTGCCGTCCTTCAGCATCGCGCAGCCCGCCACCGGGCCGGAGGTGTCGATGGCCAGCACCGTGGGGTTATTCGCCATGGTCGTCCCTCCAGTCTTCAAGCGCCGCGGGATCGAAGCCCGCCACGCCGTCGTTTTCAATGGATATGCGCCGCTCGTCGTCCGTCGCGCCGCGAGTCAGCTCGATATGCAGCGCGGGCGAGGCGTCCAGCTCGGCCATCTGCGGCCACTCCACCACCGCCACGCCGTCGCCGCCCACGAACTCGTCCAGCCCTGCGGCGTAGTACTCGTCCGGGTCGGACAGGCGGTAAAGGTCGAAGTGGTACAGCTTCTTCCCACCGGCCTCATAGGGCACCATCAGCGTGAACGTGGGGCTGGGCATGGGGCCGGCGATGCCCATGCCCCGGGCGATGCCCCGGGCCAGCACGCTCTTGCCCGCGCCCAGGTCGCCCGTCAGGAGCACCGTATCCCCCGCCGCCAACATCGGTGACAGGCGGGACGCGAAAGCAAGGGTGTCCTGTTCGGATTGTGTCAAATAGGTCATTTTTGTTCCTCGGTCGGGATAATTCAGGGTGTGTTTCTGAAACGGAGGATGCGTGAGTTTTTGCCCATACAACCCCCATTTCCCCAAATACTATTGTAAACCATAGACCGCCGTTGCGCAAGTAAAAAAACGGGGGCGTCACAGACGCCCCTCGGGTTGGTTGACAATTATGCGGTTCAAGCATCCGTATCCGGTATGACCGTGGTGGGCGGGTTGCAGTAGGGGCAGGCCTTGTAGTCCCAGTCCACAGCGTACTGCAACGTCACCTTGGTGCCGCCGGAGAACTTGGCCTTGGTGCACTTCGGCCCCAGGTGGTAGTAGTTGTTGGCGCTGCCCAGGTCGATGTACACGCTGGAGTCCGGCAAGCCCGGATAATCCTGGGTGGACACGGGCGCGTTCGCCGCGCCTCCGTTGTCATAGCTGTCCGCGCCGGCTGCCAGTTTGGTGCAGGTGGGGCAGGCCGTGAGGCCCATGGCGCGCGCTTTCGCCAGCGTGCCTCCGATGGCGCCGGAGCCGGCGTGGGCCTTGCTGTAGTGGTAATGGGAGCCGCCGGGCACGGCATAGACCTTGAAGTTGGCCGCGGCCAGGCAGACCGGGCAGGCCTTCTTGCCGTAGTTCAGCGCCGTCTCCAGCGTCACCCTGCTCGCGCCGGTCATGCCGGAGCAGGTGCTGTTGGAGTGGTAATACCTGCTTCCTGCGGAGGCGTACACCTTGATGCCGGAGGTGCCGCTCTGGTAAGCGGTGGTCACCGGCTTGGGCGCGGAGGCCGTGTGGGTCACGCAATTGGGGCAGGGATCCAGTCCATAGGCCAGCGCGGAGGCCAGGCTGCCCTTCCGGGCGCTGGAACCGGCGCAGGTCTTGCTGTAGTGATAGTACTTGCCGCCCTTGGTGGCGTAGACCGTCCGCTTGGCGGCGGAGGCGCACTCGGGGCAGGCGGTCTTGCCGTAGTTCAGCGCCGTCTCCAGCGTGACGCGGCTGGCGCTGCCGGAGAGATTCGGGCAGCTGCTGCGGGTATGATAGTATTTGCCCGTCAGGCTGGCGTACACCCGCACGCCGGACTTGCCGGACTTGTAGGTGCTGGTCTGACGGGAAGCGACGGTGGCGACGGCCTTCTTCACGGCTGCGGCGGTGGTCTGGGCGGTCTGGGCCGCCTTCTTGCTGCTCAGGCAGTAAGGGCAGGCGGTTTGGCCCAGCATAAGCGCCTCGGAGAGCTTGCGCTTGGTGCCGTTCTTCAATCCGGATTTCACGCACACGCTGGCGGCGTGGTAGTGGCTGCCGGTCTTGGTGGAATAGACCGTGCGGTTGGCGGCGCTGGCGCAGATCGGGCAGGCCTTCTTCCCCGCCTGGATGGCGGTCTTCAGGCTGACCCGGCTGGCGCCGGTCATGCCGCCGCAGCCGCTGTTTACGTGGTAGTAGCTGCCCTTCCGGGTGGCGTAGACGTAGGTGTTGCTGGCCGTGGCCTTGCTGGGCGCGGCGCTCTTCTTGTCCGCGCTGACCGTGGGCACCTTGGCCGTGGTCGTGGTCTTGGTGGTCGTTGCTGCGGTGGTGGTCTTGGCGGAGGCGGTCTGGGTGGTCTGCTTCACCGCCTTGCCAGACTTGTCCCAGCATTCCGGGCACCGCTTCAGGCCCGCCGCCAGGGCTTCCGCGAGGGTGCCGCTGGAGGCGTTCTTCATGCCCGAGCAGGTGGCGTAGGAGTGGTAGTACTTGCCGCCCTTGCTGGCATACACCGTGGTGGTGGCGCTGGAGGCGCACACCGGGCAGGCCTTCTTGCCCGCCTGCAGCATGGCCTTGAGCGTGTACAGCTTGGCGTCCTTCATGCCCGAGCAGGTGCTGTTCGTGTGGTAGTAGGTGCCGTTCTGGGTGGCATAGACCTTCACGCTGTCGCCGGTGGCGCTGGTGAGGGACACGGCGCTGCCGTTGTTCTTGCCGGATGTGTTTTCCGAGATGGACGAACTGGCCGACGCGCCGTTTTTCATGCAGACGTCGCAGCGCTGCTTGCCCATGACCATGGCCTCCGCCAGCGTGATCTGCTTGGCGTTCTTCATGCCCTGGCAGGTCTTGTCGCTGTGGTAGCTCTTGCTGTCCGTGCGGCAGTACACCAGCGTGCCCGCCGTGGGACAGCAGGTGGGGCAGGCCGTCTTGCCCGCCAGCAGCGCGTCCTTCAGGCTGCCCTTGCTGGCGCCCTGCATGCCGGAGCAGTTGCTCTTCACGTGGAAGTGGGTGCCGCCCTTGGTGGCGTAGACCTGGATGCCGCTCTTGTCGGTTGTATCGGAGCTGATGAACACCGGGCGCCCGGCGACGGTCTCCTCCTCGTCCAGGCTGCTCTTGGTCTTCAGGATGCAGACCGGGCAGGGCGTCTTGCCCTCGCCCTCGGCGGCCTCCTTGGTGTAGACCTTGGCGTTCTTCATCTTGGAGCATGTGGCGTCCACGTGGTAGTACTTGCCGTCCGCGCGGGCGTAGTAAGTGGTCACCGTGCCGCCGCCGATGCAGTCCGGGCAGGGGCTCTGGTGGCGGCTGTTCTCGGCGATCTCCTTGGTCACCTGCCACACCTGCACGCCTTCCTCGATGGAGGGACAGGTGTTGGAGGAGTGGTAGTACAGGCCGGAGGCCGGGCTCCAGACGTAGGTGGCGTTATTGACGTTGGCGCCGTTGGCCGCGCTGGCCAACGGGGTGGCCGTGGGCTCCACATCGTCGCCGGTGAGGTCGCCGGTGCTGTCCGCGATGTCTCCGGTGTCGGCGTCGCCCTCGCCATCGTCCGCAGCGATATTGCCGCCGCCCAGGTCGATGGAGGTCACGCCGTCGGCTGCCGGGGCCGCGGTGACAGCCACCTGAGCAGGCGGGATGGTGATACTGGGCTGGACGGGCTGGTCGCCGGAGCCGCCGAACAGGCCGCGCAGCAGCAGGATCAACGCCACGACGAACCAGATGGCAGAGGCCGCCGTCAGGCCCCAGCGCAGGGGCTTTTCAAAGCGGTTGCGCCGCCACAGCAGATAGATGCCCAGCGGCGGAAACAGGAACAGCAGCAGGTAGGTCACCCAGTCGTTCTCGTCCACATAGCGCATCAGGCTGCTCTGCTCTTCGTCATAGCCGCCCTGGTAGTCGTCGGCGTCCACGTCCTGATAGCGATCGTCATAATCGCCCTGGTAGTCGTCGGCATAGCCGTCGTCGTAATCGCCGTCGTCGGCATAGCCATCGTCGTCATAATAGCCGTCGTCGCCGTCGTCGTAGCCATCGCCGTCATAGCCGTCGCCGTCGTCATAGCCGGCGTCGTCGTAATCATCGTCGTAGTCGGCGTCGTCGTAATCGCCCTCGTCGGCACGATCGTCATAATCGTAGTCGTCGTCATAGCCCGCGTCCTGGGCATCATAACCGTCCTGGTAGCCTTCCGCGCCATCAGGATCCACGTTTTCCATATACTCATCATCCGCCGGGGCCTTCTTGCCGCCAAACAGGCGATGGACGCTGCCATCCCCCATCCGCCAGGCCAGACCGCCGTCCGACAGATTGAATTTGAATTTTCCAATCTCATGTGTCGCCATAGTTCGTACCACCTTATATCAATACCGATACGCTGCGGGCGTTCGCCGTATAGGCGCAGAGCATGGAACGCCCGATAACTACTTAATGCCATTACAAGCATACATCACATATGCGCAGCTGTCAATCATTTCGGAATAAAAAAGTGAAATTTTGTCACAATCTTAATTAATAGAATTTCACATATAGAAATATTATTGCAAAAAATATACCGAAAAATCAAATTCTTCCATTGCCTGCCGGAGTAAGATATGGTATAATGTTTTTATTAATCGGAATATGTGGAATCCGGCGTGCGGCCTGTCGCCCGTCCGGCGGATTCGACGGAGGTAATCAATATGTCCAACAAACCCGCAAAAGGCCTGAGAATCGGGAATTATCGCATCACGCCCCTGGGGCTTGGCACGCTGGGCGCGCTGGCGCTGATCCTGGTGGCGGTCATCGTGATCACCGTGCTGCATCCCTTTGACCAGCCGGATGTCACGGTGTCGGGCGTCATCCCGGACGCGACGGCGGCCGGCAATGAAGTGGCTGATGTCACGGAAGCGCCCACCCCCACGCCGGTGCCCACCCCCACTCCCGTGCCGGAGCCCCGCAGCGCCACGATCCGCTCGCTGGGTGAGATTGCTATGCAACAGAACCTGCTGCGCGCCGCCGTCAGCGAAAACACCTTCGATTTCAGCGGCATGTTCTCCTACATATCCGACGTGATGGGTGACGCGGATTACACCGTGGCCGACGTGGAAGGCACGCTGGGCGGCACCACCGAGTACGCCGGCAGCGACCGCATGGCCACGCCTCCCTCGCTGATCAGCGCGCTGAAGGCCTGCGGCGTGGATATGCTGACCCTGGCCAACGACCACGCGCTGGACGGCGGCTGGGCGGAGCTGCAGGCCACCATGGCCAACTGCCAGGCCGAGGGCATGGATTACGTCGGCGCGGCGGCCTCCGCCGAGGAGCGCGCCACCCCTGTCATCCGCGAGATCAACGGCATCAACGTGGCCTTCCTGGCCTATACCGAGTCCCTGAACGGCAACGAAGCGAAGACCGATCCCGCCGCCATCGAGTACGGCGTGAACCTGATCAGCAAGTCCAACGCCAAGAAGGACATCGAGAACGCCCGCGCCGCGGGAGCTGACGTGATCATCTGCTATTGCAGCTGGGGCGAGATGCTGAAGCAGACCCCCACCGAGACCGAGCAGCTGATTGCCCAGAAGCTGGCCGAGTGGGGCGTGGACGTGGTCATCGGCTACAACCCCCACGTGATCCAGCCCGCCATGTGGCTGGAGAACAAGGACGCCGAGGGCAATGTGCACCGCACGCTGTGCCTGGGCTGCGCCGGCAACTTCCTGTCCGACCAGTACGGCCAGTATGACAACGGCATCATCTTCCAGTTCACCATCCAGGAATCCGAGGAGTACGGCAAGTTCTCCATCACCAGCCCGGTCTACATTCCCACCTATGTGTGGCGCGCCGAGACCCAGGACGGCAAGTACGACTACCACACCCTGGCCGTGGGCCAGTGGCTGGACGCCGAGCCGGAGGGCATGGCCTACGCCGACGCCGCCCGCATGCGCCAGGTCTGGGCCGACATCCAGACCGTGATGGGCTCCGACGTGGCCACCGTCGCGGCGGACTGAAACAAACTTCATTAATAGGTACGGCGCCGCGCAAATGCGCGGCGCCGATTGCATGAGGAGGCCCCATGTCCTTTTCGTCCGATCTGTTGAAATGGTACGACGCGAACGCCCGCGAGCTGCCCTGGCGCGGCGCGCGCGACCCCTATCGGATCTGGCTCAGCGAGATCATGCTCCAGCAGACCCAGGCCCAGACCGTGAAGGGCTACTACGCCCGCTTCCTGGAGCGCTTCCCGGACGTGCTTGCCCTGGCGGACGCGCCGGAGGGCGACGTGCTGAAGCTGTGGGAGGGGCTGGGCTACTACAGCCGCGCCCGGAACCTGCACGCGGCGGCGAAGCTGGTGGCCCATGAGCTGGGCGGGGCGTTCCCCGGAAATGCCGAGGGGCTCAAGAAGCTGCCCGGCGTGGGGGCCTACGCCGCCAACGCCATCGCCTCCATCGCCTACGAGGAGCCCGTCCCGGCGCTGGACGGCAACCAGGCGCGGGTGCTCAGCCGGGTGCTGGCCTGGGAGGACGAGATCAGGACGCCCTTCGACCTGCTCTCCCCTGCCCTGGAGCTGCTTGACAGGCAGCGCCCCGGCGACTACAACCAGGCGCTGATGGACCTGGGCGCGGGCGTTTGCACACCGAAGGCGCCGAAGTGCGACCTGTGTCCCGTGGCCGGGCACTGCCTGGCCTGCGCGGACGAGGCCCAGGAGGACTTTCCCAGGAAACCCGCCCCGGTGCCGAAAAAGGAGCAGGAGTGGACGATCCTTCTGGTGTTCAAAGGCGATAAGCTGCTGGTCCGTCAGCGCCCGAAGGGGCTGCTGGGCGGGCTGTATGAGTTCGCCGCCGTGGAGGGCCGCTTTGACGAGGCGGCGCTGGCCGAGCGGATGGCTGCCCTGGGCTTCGGCGGGTTCCGGCTCGCGGAACGCCTGCCCGACAGCCGGCACGTGTTCACCCACCGCGTCTGGCGGATGGAGGGCTGGCTGGCCGCCTGCAATGCCTCTCCCGAGGGCTTCATCCCGGTGGACGCCGGACAGCTGGACGCCCTGCCCTTCCCGTCCGCCCTGCGGGTGTACCGGGAGATCGCCGGGGAAAAGCTGGACAAATCGCAAGGGTGACAGACGCAAGCGCATCATGGAATAATGTATGAACAGCAGGGACGCCATGGCGTCCCTGTTGCCGTATTATACAGTTTTTCTCTTGTTGGCCTGCATCGCGAATTGCACAGCAGCGGTCTCTATCTGTAGTAGTCCACCGCGCCGCGGAACATGCCGTTGTCGTAGTTGCCGGGCACGTTCACGTACAGGGGCACGTCGAAGCCGACGCGCTCGCTGTGGGCCATCTTGCCGAACACCCGGCCGTCCGGGGACGTGATGCCCTCGATGGCGGCGCAGGAACCGTTGGGGTTGCAGAGGATGTCCATGGTGGGATTGCCCTTCAGGTCGCAGTACTGGGTGGCCACCTGGCCGCCCGCCATCAGGCGGGCAATCACCTCGTCCGAGGCGATGAACTTGCCCTCGCCGTGGGAGACGGGCGCCACGTGCACGTCGCCCACGCGGGTGTGCATCAGCCAGGGACTCTTGTTGCTGGCGATCCGGGTGCGCACCAGGCGGGACTGGTGGCGGCCGATGTCGTTGAAGGTCAGCGTGGTCTCCACGCACTCGTCCGCCTCGCGGATCTCGCCGTAGGGCACCAGGCCCAGCTTGATCAGCGCCTGGAAGCCGTTGCAGATGCCGCCCATCAGGCCGTCCCGCGCGTTCAGCAGCTCGTGCACCTTGTCCTTGAGCAGCGGGTTGCGGAAGAAGGCCGTGATGAACTTGCCGGAGCCGTCCGGCTCGTCGCCGCCGGAGAAGCCGCCGGGGATGAATATGATCTGGCTGCGGTCGATGGCCTTGGCGAAGGCCTCCACCGACTCGGCGACCGCCTGGGCCGACAGGTTGCGGATGACCATGACCTCCGGCTCGGCCCCGGCCTTGATGAAGGCGCGGGCGGTGTCGTATTCGCAGTTGGTGCCGGGGAACACCGGGATCAGCACCCGGGGCCGGGCCACCGGCGCAGCGGGCCGCACGCGGTCCTTCGCCTCGAAGCAGCCCACCATGGGTTCCGCGAATTCCTTTTTCACCGTGGCCGGGAACACGCCGTTCAGCTTGCCCTCGTACAGGGCCTCCAGCTCGTCGGCGGGCACGCTCTGATCCCCCTGGGTGAGCGCCCTGGCCGCGGTGGTGCAGCCGATCACGTCGTCCATGTTGGCGTCGTCGGCATACTCCACCAGGAAGGAGCCGTACAGCGGCTCAAACAGGTTGGCATTGTCGTCGAACATCACGCCGAAGCCGTTGCCCATGGCCATGCGGAAGGCCGCGGAGGCCACGCCGCCCTTGCCCACCGCGTAGGCGGACAGCGCCTCGCCGGAGCGGAGCAGCCGGGTCACCTTGTCAAACAGCGCCTTCTGGCTGTCCGGGTCGGGGGTGCCGTTGGCCCGGTATTCCGGCTTCAGCCAGCCGATATGGCTGCCGGCCCGCTTGAATTCGCCGGAGATGATGTTCTTCGCCGGGCACACGCCCACCGCGAAGGACACCAGCGTGGGCGGCACGTGGATGTCCTCGAAGGAGCCGGACATGCTGTCCTTGCCGCCGATGGCCGCCGCGCCGAAGTCCAGCTGGGCGTCCAGCGCGCCCAGCAGCGCCGACAGGGGCCAGCCCCAGGCGATCTCGCTGTTCATGCGCTGGAAATACTCCTGGAAGGTAAGGTGGACGTTCTCGGTGCCGTTGCCCGCGGCCACCAGCTTGGCGATGGAATCCACCACGGCCAGGTAAGCGCCGCGATACGGGCTCTTTTCGCTGATGAAGGGGTCGAAGCCGTAGGCCATCACGCTGGCGGTGTCGCTCTCGCCGCCCTCCACGGGCACGCGGGAGGCCATGGCCTGTATGGGCGTCAGCTGGCGCGCGCCGCCAAAGGGCATCAGCATGCTGGAGGCGCCGTTGGTGGAGTCAAAGCGCTCGGCCAGGCCCCGCTGGGAGCACAGGTTCAAATCGGAAGCCATCGCCCGCATGCCCTCGGCAAAGCCCGCCTTCACGGGGGCGTCCGCCTTGTCCTGTTTGGCCACGGTGACGTCCGTGTGCTTGGGCGCGCCATTGGAATTCAGGAAGTCCCGGGCGATGTTCACGATGTTCACGCCGTTCCAGTTCATCACCAGCCGGGGCTCGGCGGTGACCTTCGCCACCAGCGTGGACTCCAGGTTCTCGGAATCTGCCAGCGCCCGGAAGGCGTCCACGTCCTCGGGGGCCAGCACCACGGCCATGCGCTCCTGGGATTCGGAGATGGCCAGCTCCGTGCCGTCCAGGCCCTCGTACTTTCGGGGCACGGCATTCAGGTCGATGGACAGGCCGTCGGCCAGCTCGCCGATGGCGACGGAAACGCCGCCCGCGCCAAAATCGTTGCAGCGCTTGATCATCCTGACGGCCCTGGGGTTGCGGAACAGCCGCTGCAGCTTGCGCTCCTCGGGGGCGTTGCCCTTCTGTACCTCTGCGCCGCAGGTTTCAAGGGATTCATGGGTGTGGGCCTTGCTGGAGCCGGTGGCGCCGCCGCAGCCGTCGCGGCCGGTGCGCCCGCCCAGCAGGATCACCACGTCGCCGGGCTGGGGCACCTCGCGGCGCACCTGGTCCGCCGGGGCCGCGCCCACCACCGCGCCGATCTCCATGCGCTTGGCGGCATAGCCATCGTGATAGATCTCTTCAACCAGTCCAGTGGCCAGGCCGATCTGGTTGCCATAGCTGGAATAGCCCGCCGCGGCGGTTGTCACCAACTGGCGCTGGGGCAGCTTGCCGGGGATGGTCTGATCCACGCTGCGGGTGGGATCGGCCGCGCCGGTGACGCGCATGGCCTGGTAGACGTAGCCGCGCCCGGACAGCGGGTCGCGGATCGCGCCGCCGATGCAGGTGGCCGCGCCGCCGAAGGGCTCGATCTCGGTGGGATGGTTGTGGGTCTCGTTCTTGAACAGCAGAAGCCACTTCTGCTGTTCACCGTGCACGTCCACGTCCATTTTGATGGTGCAGGCGTTGATCTCCTCGCTCTCGTCCAGGTCAGTCAGGACGCCCTTTTCCTTTAAATACTTCGCGCCGATGGTGGCGATGTCCATCAGGCAGACGGGCTTGGTGCGGTTCAGCTCGCCGCGCACGGCCAGGTAGCGCTTATAGGCAGCTTCGACGTCCTGGTCCTCGAAAGTCACGTCGCCCAGCTCCGTCAGGAACGTGGTGTGGCGGCAGTGATCGGACCAGTAGGTGTCGATCATGCGGATCTCGGTGAGCGTGGGGTCGCGGTGCTCGCCCTTGAAATAGGTCTGGCAGAAGGCGATGTCCGCCGCGTCCATGGCCAGGCCGTACTGCCGGATGAAGCCGTTGAGCTGGTCCGGGGTGTAGTCGATGAAGCCGGTCATGGTCTCGACCGTGGTGGGGATGGCGTAGGCGGTCTTGAGGGTGGCCACCTCGTCCAGGGACGCCTCGCGGCGCTCCACCGGGTTGATAACATGCTTCTTCACGGCCTCGATGTCAGCCGCGCTCAGGCTGCCCGCCAGGATGTACACCGTGGCGGTACGCACGTCCGGGCGCTCCACCTGCTGGAGCAGCTGGATGCACTGGGCCGCGGAATCCGCCCGCTGGTCGAACTGGCCGGGCAGGTACTCCGCCGCGAAGATCACGCCGGTGTACTCCGGCAGCGCGTAGGTCACATTGTCCACCATCGGCTCGGAAAACACGTTGCTGACGGCCTTTTCAAACAGGGCCTCGTCGATGTTTTCCACGTCGTAGCGATTCAGGATGCGCACGCCCTCCAGGCCCTCGATACCCAGGAAGGACTTCAGCTCCTCGTACAGCGCGGCGGCCTCGTGGTCGAAGCCCGGCTTCTTTTCTGCGTATACGCGATAGACCATGTCAGTTCTTCTCCTTCTTCAAAATCCCCAGCGCCCGCTGGCCAATGTCCCGGCGCAGGATCATGCCGTCCCACTTCACCTGGTTGGCGGCGGCATAGGCCTTTTCGATGGCGGTGGGCAGGTCGTCCGCCGTGCAGGAAATGCCCAGCACGCGGCCGCCGGCGGTGATGAGGTTGTCGTCCTCGTCCAGGGCGGTGCCGCTGTGGTAAACCTGGGCCATGGCCTCGGCGTTGCCCAGGTCGATGGCCTTGCCCTTTTCATACTTGCCGGGATAGCCGCCGGAGGCCAGCATCACGCAGCAGGCCGCGCCGTCCGAGAACTCCACGGGGGTATCCGCCAAGGTCCCGTTCTCCACGGCCAGCATGATGGTGAGCAGGTCGCTCTTGAGAAGCGGCAGCACCACCTGGGTCTCCGGGTCGCCGAAGCGGCAGTTATACTCGATCACCTTCGGACCGTCTTTCGTCACCATCAGCCCGAAGTACAGGCAGCCCTTGAAGGGGCAGCCCTCCGCGTTCATGGCCTGGATGGTGGGCAGGAAGATCTCCTGCATGCAGCGCTCGGCCACTTCCGGGGTATAACAGGGGTTCGGCGCGATGGTGCCCATGCCGCCGGTGTTGGGGCCGACGTCGCCGTCCCCCACCCGCTTGTGGTCCATGCTGGACACCATGGGCTTCACCACGTGGCCGTCCGTGAAGGCCAGCACGGAAACCTCCGGGCCCTCCAGGAACTCCTCCACCACGATGCGGCTGCCGGACGCGCCGAACGCGCCGTCGATCATCGCCGACTTCACGGCGGCCTCGGCCTCTTCGCGGGTAAAGGCGATCACCACGCCCTTGCCCAGGGCCAGGCCGTCCGCCTTCACCACCACCGGGATGGGGCAGGTCTTTACGTACTCCAGCGCCTTATCCGCGTTGTCAAACACCTCGTAGGCGGCGGTGGGGATGTGATACTTCTTCATCAGGTCCTTCGAGAACACCTTGCTGGCCTCGATGCGGGCAGCCGCGGCCTCCGGGCCAAAGCACTTCACGCCCAGCGCGTGCAGCCGGTCCACGCAGCCCAGGGCCAGCGGGTCGTCCGGGGCCACCACGGCGAAGTCCACCGGGTTCTGGCGCACATAACTGACGATGCCGTCGATGTCCGTGGCCTTCACGGGCACGCAGCGGGCGTCCCGGGCGATGCCGGCGTTGCCGGGCAGGCAGGTGATCTCCGCCACCTGGGGGTTCTCCTTCAGCTTCTTGATGATGGCGTGCTCGCGCCCGCCGCCGCCGACGACCAGTATCTTCATGTTTCATCCTCCACAAGCGCAAAGTGTCTTTCCAACAGGTGAAGCGTCTCCTCCGGCGTGCGGGCGTCGTCCCGCTTCAACACGAAGAAGCCGCTGTCTTCCAGTCTCCGATAGTTTTCCGGGCTGTTGATCCGCTCAAGCACGGCGCGATAGTTCTCCATCGTCGCCTGCGGATCCTCGGCCTCCATGATCTTCTGATAGATAAACTGCTTTTCCGCGTCCTCCCGCTCGAAGAAGCGGGCCGCAGACACCGCCGGGTCGGCCAGCATCACCGCCACATGGCGCCAATCAGAAATCTCATGCAGCGCCTCCGGGGAAAACTGGGTGTCCACGAACACCCTCTTCCCGCCCTCGGTGCGGCGGATCAACTCGATCAGCTCCAGCCCCTGGTTCTCCGATGCGCAGCCGTAGAGCCACGCCTCGTACTGCTCCGGGGTGCGGCTGACAAACTCCTGCCAGCCGGACATGGTCTGGAAATAGCACAGGTTCGGCTGGTGCTGGGGGTCGATCAGGCCAAACAGCGCCTCGGTGTAGTTCTCCCGGCACCAGACACCGCCGTGCTTCTCCGCCAGCATGCGCACCATGGTGGACTTGCCGGCGTAGGCCGTGCCGGTGATGAAGTAGACGTTTTCAAACAGTCGGCGCAGCAGATTGCTTCCAATATTCATGGTTCACTTAACCGGGCTTTCAAAGACCGGCTTCTCAGCCTCTCACCGACCGCACCGACGTCCCTTCGTCGTCACAGCCGGGAATACGGGGCCGAAAGGCCGCGCTTTGAAAGCCCGGGACCAGGCAAGGAGTTTGGAGTGTGGAGTTGAAAATGCCAGGAACGGGTCAGTCCATGGCAAATGCCGCATCAAACGCCCGAACGCGGGGGCAAAAGCCCGGCACAGTCCAGAGAAAGCGGCGTGGCAAATCTTGACGCCACACCCCACTCTCCACACTCAACGCTCAAATCAATGGTGGAACAGTCGGATGCCCGTGAAGGCCATGGCGATGCCGTACTCGTTGCACTTCTCGATCACCAGGTCGTCGCGGATGGAGCCGCCGGGCTCGGCGATACAGGTGACGCCGCTGCGGTGGGCGCGCTCGATGTTGTCGCTGAAGGGGAAGAAGGCGTCGCTGCCCAGGGCCACGTCTGTGACGGTGTCCAGGTAGGCGCGCTTTTCCTCGCGGGTCAGGGGTTCGGGGCGCTCGGTGAACAGGCGCTGCCAATTGCCCTCGCCCAGCACGTCCTCCCAGTCCTCGGAGATGTACACGTCGATGGCGTTGTCCCGGTCGGGGCGACCAAGGTCCGGCTTGAAGGGCAGGTTCAACACCTTCTCGTGCTGGCGCAGGTGCCAGTTGTCGGCCTTGCCGCCCGCCAGCCGGGTGCAGTGGATGCGGCTCTGCTGGCCAGCGCCCACGCCGATGGCCTGGCCGTCCTTCACGTAGCAGACGGAGTTGGACTGGGTGTACTTCAGGGTGATCAGGGCGATGAGCAGGTCCCGCTTCTGGGCTTCAGTGAGGGTCTTGTTGGCGGTGACGATGTTGGAAATCATCTCGTTGTTGATCTCCAGCGCCTGGCGGCCCTGCTCGAAGGTGATGCCGAACACCTGCTTGCGCTCGATCTCCTCGGGCACGTAGTCGGGGTCGATCTTGATGATGTTGTAGCCGCCCTTGCGCTTCTCCTTCAGGATGGCCAGCGCCTCGTCGGTGTAGCCGGGGGCGATGACGCCGTCGGACACCTCGTGGCGGATCAGCTGGGCGGTGGGCACGTCGCACACGTCGGACAGGGCGATGAAGTCGCCGAAGGAAGACATACGGTCCGCGCCGCGGGCCCGGGCATAGGCGCAGGCCAGCGGGGAGAGCTCCATGTCCATGGGCACGAAGTAGATCCGGCGCAGCACGTCCGTCAGCGGGTTGCCAATGGCCGCGCCCGCGGGGCTGACGTGCTTGAAGGAGGCCGCGGCGGGCATGCCGGTGGCCTTCTTCAGCTCGCAGACCAGCTGCCAGCTGTTCAGCGCGTCCAGGAAGTTGATATAGCCGGGGCGGCCGTTAACCACCTCGAGGGGCAGCTCGCCCGAGTGGGAATACGAAGTATTCCCGGTTTCGCCCTCAGGGCGAAACTGATTCTGGCGATTCGGAGAATCGACAGGATCACTTTTCTCCATGTAGATGCGGGAAGGCTTCTGGTTCGGGTTGCAGCCGTATTTCAACTGGATCTCGTGGGACATGGTGATCTTCCTCCCGTTACTTATTGGCGTTGATGATGCAGGTATCCGTCTCGCCCGTGGCCAGATCCCGGGTGCAGGTCCACAGCGACACGCGGTTGTCGGCGTTCAGGCCGGCCCAGACGGCTTCGGCCAGCGCGGCGGCGTCCTCGTCGCCCAGGGACACGGTCTCCGGGTCGCCGGTGAAGGACGGGATGGGGCTGCCGTCGGACAGGTAGGTGTGCAGGAAATAACCCTTCCCCGCCTCCACCTTCTCCATCTCCCAGAACACCCGGTGGCAGCAGCTGCCCTGGGCGTCGCCGGCGCGGAGGATGGCCATGTCGAGGCTGAAATCGCCCTCGTCAAAGGTGGCCATGGCGCTGACGCGGGGCGTGAAGTTGGGGGCGTCCGGCTCAAACTCACGGGTGCGCAGGGCGTCGGCGAAGGTGGAATCCTTGGCCACGTAGTCCCGGATGGTGTCGGTCTGGTCGCCGTTGGTGACGATCACCTTGTTGTCGATCACCCGCACGGGGTGGTAGATGATCAGGCTGGGATCCACCATCTTGGAGGGATCGAAGGCCTCGGTACGGATGCCGTCCGGCTCCGCGGTGAACACGCGGTTGCGGCTGTTCACGCTGCGGCCCATGATGAAGTAGGCCATCATGGCGCGCTTTCCGTCCGCGCTCTTGCCCACGATGATACCGCGACCGGGATAGGTGGTGGCGCCGACGGCGCTCTGTGCTGTCTGAATCATAAAGGAGCCTCCTTGTGGTCCAATATTTCTTTTGCAACGCTCTCCGCCGCCCGGGGAAGCAGGATCCATTCCGCCTGCTCCATCACGCGGCGCTGCAGGGTCTCGGGGGTGTCACCGGGGAGGATGTCCACGGCCTTCTGGGCGATGATCCGCCCGCCGTCGGGAATCTCGTTCACGTAGTGCACCGTCGCGCCGGTCACCTTCACGCCGTAGTCCAGCGCGGCCCGGTGCACCCTGAGGCCGTAGAAGCCCTCGCCGCAGAAGGAGGGGATCAGCGCCGGATGCACGTTGATGATCCGCTCGGGGTAGTGCCTGACGAAGTCGGCGGACAGTATGGCCATGAACCCGGCCAGGATCAGCATTTCTATGTCGTTTTCCCGGAGGATCTGAAGCAGCCGCGCCTCGAAGTCGGGCCTCGGCTCGCCCTTTTCCCGCACGCAGACCGCCGCGGGGATGCCCGCCTGCGCCGCGCGCTGAAGGGCATAGGCCCCGGCATTGTTGGACACCACCAGGGACAGCTCCCCGTGGGGGATCTCGCCCCGGCCGGCGGCGTCGATCAGCGCCTGGAGATTGGTGCCCCCGCCGGACACCAGCACCGCAATGCGCGTCTTCATCCCAGCGCCACCCGTTCCTCTCCGGGCACGATCTCGCCGATGATTCTCGCGTCCTCGCCGCAATCCTTCAGCACGCGCACGGCCTCGTCCGCGTCCTCGGCGGCCACGGTCAGGCACATGCCGATGCCCATGTTGAATGTGTTGTACATGTCCCGCATGGGGATGCGGCCCGCCGTGGCGATGCGCTCGAACAGCGGCTGCGGGCCGATCTGCTGCAGGTCGATGCAGGCGGTCAGGCCCTCGGGCAGGCTGCGCGGGATGTTCTCATAGAAGCCGCCTCCGGTGATGTGGCTCACGGCCTTCACGGTCAGGGTCTCGGCCAGCCTCAGCACCGGCTTCACATAGATGCGGGTGGGCTCCAGCAGCGCCTCGCCCAGGGTCCTGCCCAGATCGTCGCAGTAGAAGTCCAGGCCGCCGTTTTCCACGTCGAACACCTTGCGCACCAGCGAAAAGCCGTTGCTGTGCACGCCGGAGGAGGGCAGGCCGATCAGCGCGTCCCCCGCCTTCACGGAAGCGGGATCGAAGATCTTTGCCTTGTCCACCACACCCACGGAGAAGCCGGCCAGGTCGTACTCGTTCACGGGATAGAAGCCGGGCATCTCGGCAGTCTCGCCGCCGATCAGCGCGCAGCCCGCCTGGACGCAGCCCTCGGCCACGCCGGACACGATGCTGGCGATCTTCTCCGGCACGTTCTTGCCGCAGGCGATGTAGTCCAGGAACGTGAGGGGCCTGGCGCCGCAGCACACGATGTCGTTGACGCACATGGCCACGCAGTCGATGCCCACGGTATCGTGCTTGTCCATCAGGAAGGCCAGCTTCAGCTTGGTGCCCACGCCGTCGGTGCCGCTGACCAGCACGGGCCGGGTCAGCCCGGTCATGTCCAGCTCAAACAGCCCGCCGAAGCCGCCGATGCCGCTGACCACGCCGGGGATGTTCGTCCGGGCGATGTGCCGCTTCATCAGCTCCACGGCCCTGTAGCCCGCGGTGATGTCCACGCCCGCCGCGGCGTAACTCTCGGATCTTGAAATGTTGTTCGCCATGCGAAACCTCCGAAGTTTAATTGGGAATTAGGAATGAGAAATGAGGAATTGTGGAAGAAATTCTTTCGGATTTCATTGATTCAATCAAACAAATCCGAAAGGATTTGCTCATTCATTCCTCATTCCTCACTCCTCATTCCTCATTATTTACTCATCTATTCCCCGCTCGAACCGGGTCTTGTCCGGGGTCTTGGGCGGGGTGCAGGGATAGTTACCGTCAAAGCAGGCGGTGCAGAAGCCCTCGCCGGTCTCGGCCAGCTTGTGGGCGTTCTCGCAGGACAGGTAGCCCAGGGAATCCACGCCGATGATCTGGCGGACCTCCTCCACCGTGCGGTTCCAGGCCACCAGGTTGTCCTGGCTGTCCACGTCGGTGCCAAAATAGCAGGGATACAGGAACGGCGGCGCGGAGGACCGCATGTGCACCTCGGTGGCCCCGGCCTCGCGCAGCAGGTTCACGATGCGGGCGCAGGTGGTGCCGCGCACGATGCTGTCGTCCACCAGCACCACGCGCTTGCCCTTCACCGTGGCGGAGACCGGGTTCAGCTTGATGCGGACCAGGTTCTCCCGGTCGGACTGGGTGGGCTGGATAAAGGTGCGCCCGATGTACTTGTTCTTGATGAAGCCGATGCCGTAGGGGATGCCGGAGGTCTTGGCATAACCGATGGCGGCGTCCAGGCCGCTGTCCGGCACGCCGATGACCACGTCCGCGTTCACGGGGTGCTCCAGAGCCAGGAAGCTGCCCGCGCGCTGGCGGGCCATGTGCACGCTGGCGCCGTCCACCACGGAATCCGGGCGGGCAAAGTAGATGTACTCAAATACGCACAGGCTGCGCTTGCACTGGCCCACGTGCCTTTCGTCGCTGCGCAGGCCGTCCTTGTCCACGATGACCACCTCGCCGGGCTTCACGTCCCGGACAAAGGTCGCCCCCACGGCGTCCAGCGCGCAGGTCTCGGAGGCGAACATGATGCTGCCGTCCGAGCGCTTTCCGATGCACAGGGGGTGGAAGCCGTGGGGGTCGCGGGCCGCGATCAGCTTCGTGGAACTCATCACCACGAAGGAATAGGCGCCGTCCAGCCGGTCCATGGCCTTGGAGACGGCGGTCTCGATGGAGTCGCACTTCAGGCGCTCGCGGATGATGACATGGGCGATGATCTCGGAATCACTGGTCATGTGGAAGATGGAGCCGGCCATCTCCAGCTCTTCGCGCAACTCGGAGGCGTTGGTAAGGCTGCCGTTGTGGGCCAGGGACATCAGGCCCTTGCAGTGGTTCACCACGATGGGCTGGGCGTTCTGCACGGGATTGATGCCCGCGGTGCCGTAGCGCACGTGGCCCAGGGCCATGTTGCTCTTGCCCAGGTAGTCCATCACGTCCTTGGTGAATACGTCCTCCACCAGACCGGCGTCCTTGTGGGTGCGCAGGCGGCCGCGCTCGTTCACGGTAATGCCGGCGCTCTCCTGGCCGCGGTGCTGCAGCGCGAACAGCGCATAGTAGCAGTCGGAGGCCAGTTCGGCCTGGTTGGGGCTGTAGATGCCGAAGACGCCGCATTCCTCATGGATCTTGCTCATATGGTTTACTCTCCTGATCTCCTTGGTGGTCGATTACTTGCCCATCAGACGACGCATGACCTCGTTGTAGGCGTTCTCAACGCCGCCCAGGTCCCTGCGGAAGCGATCCTTGTCCAGCTTTTCGCCGGTGTCCTTGTCCCAGAAGCGGCAGGTGTCGGGGCTGATCTCGTCAGCCAGCACGATGGTACCATCGCTCAGGCGGCCGAACTCCAGCTTGAAGTCCACCAGCGTGATGTTCAGGCCCAGGAAGTAGTCCTTCAGCACCTCGTTCACCTTGAAGGCGTACTTCTCGATGGTGTCGATTTCCTCCTCGGTGGCCAGCTTCAGCGCCAGCGCGTGGTACCGGTTCAGCAGCGGATCGCCCAGGTCGTCATTCTTATAGGAAAACTCGATGGTGGGAGCGTCGAACACAATGCCCTCCTCCACGCCGTAGTGCTTGGCGAAGGAACCGGCGGAGATGTTGCGGATGATGACCTCCAGCGGCACGATGGAAACCTTCTTCACCAGGGTGTCCCGGTCGCTCAACTCCTTGACGAAGTGGGTGGGCACGCCGTGCTGCTCCAGCATCTGCATCAGCATGTTGCTCATGCGGTTGTTGATGACGCCCTTGCCGGCGATAGTGCCCTTCTTGAGGCCGTTGAAGGCGGTCGCGTCGTCCTTGTAGGACACGATGTACAGGTTCTCGTCGCTGGTCGCGTAGACCTTCTTGGCCTTGCCCTCGTAGAGCTGGTTGAGCTTTTCCATGGTGTGTTTCCTCCAATTAATGTATTTGGTTCACAGGTTGCTGTATTCTGCGCTGATCCGCCTGTCCTTCTCGACGACCTTCGCCGTCTGGGCGGCGCGGTAGTCGGCAAAGCGCCTTGCCAGCGCCTCGTCGGACAGGGCGAGGATCTGGGCGGCCAGCAGGGCGGCGTTGGCGGCGCCGTCGATGGCCACGGTGGCCACCGGCATGCCCGAGGGCATCTGCACGGTGCTCAGCAGCGCGTCCAGGCCGTCCAGCGTGGAGGACTTCATCGGAATCCCCACCACCGGCAAAATCGTATTCGCGGCCATGGCCCCGGCCAGGTGGGCCGCCTTGCCCGCCGCGCAGATGATAACGCCAAAGCCCGCGTCCCTTGCTCCCTTGGCAAATTCGGCCGCGGCCTCCGGTGTCCTGTGGGCGGAGATGACCCGCACCGCGAAGGGAATCCCCAGCGCCTTCAGCGCGTCCATCGCGCCGCCCAGCGCCGGCAGGTCGCTGTCGCTGCCCATGATGATGGCTACTTTCTTCATGCGTGCCTCCAAAGTTTTCGCTCCGGGGGCAAAATAGTGGACAATCCACCATGATGGATTGCCCGCCGGACGCCCGTCACGGCGTGCCTCCTTCGCGTTTCTCGACGCGTACAGTATAGCCCCGACCGGCCCTGCTCGTCAAGTCAAATCCCGAATATTTAACCCGTGAAAATTCCGAACGTTCGTGTTTTTATGTTACAGGATTGAAAACCTTAATATTCCGCTTCAAATCCACCTAAAAACCCGAACAATCAGCTTCTTCGCAAAAAAATGCAGGCACCCTTCCCCACCGCTGCACGTCATCTTCCAGTTTTGGTCATTTTTCACAGCCCCGGACACCGGCTTCTGACCGCTTTTGCCACGCCCATTAAGCCGGAACGGCAAACCTGCAATAAATTCAAAAGTATAAAAATACCATTTATCTCGGCAAATATACACAATTTATGCCCATTGGCGCCATTATTCCGGTTAAAAATCCATTTTTTGCGCAATGAAAATTTAAAGGTTCCCGCTTGCGAGCGGGCGCAAAAAAAGCGCCGCGCGATGGGAAATCGCGCGGCGCTGGGATGATATGTGTTTATTCGGCGTCGGTCTCGTCGGGCTCCTCGAACTCCACGGACTCGATGGCCACGCCTTCTTCGATCTCGGCGGGCTCAGTAACGGTCTCCTCAACCGTCTCAACCGCTTCAGCGGCGGTCTCCTCAACGGTATCGGCCGCTTCCGTCGCGGTCTCGGCGATGGTCTGGGTGGCCTGCGTATAGGCCTCGGCGACGCTGTCCTTCGCCTGCTCGAACGCACCCTGTATCTTCTCGGCGATGCCGCCCAGGCTGGCGCCCACGGCGTTCAGCACTTCCTTGGCGGCCTCCTCCGCCTTGTCGGCGGCTTCCTTCGCCTCGTCAGCGGCCTGCTGCAGGGGAGCGGCAGCCTCTTTCGTGGCTTCCTCGGCCTTCTCCTCGATCTTGTTGAACTTGGCCTGGATATAGTCGTGGATGGGATCGGTGCCGGTCTTGGCTGCGCGAATCTCCTCCACCTGGGCCTTCACCTCTTCGGCGATCTGCTGCTTGGCATCCAGGGGCTTTTCAGCGGCCTGCTCCACGCCGGTGCGGGCCTTCTCAGCCAGGTTCCTGGCGCCCTCGCCCACCTTGTCCAGGGCGTCGGCCACCACAGGCTTTGCCTTCTCCGCCAGGTTCCTGGCGCCGTCGGAGACCTTCTCAAAGGTGTCCTCCAGGCCCGGCTTCGCCTTCTCAAACAGGTCCTTCGCGCCTTCCACCGCCTTGCCGCCCAGATCGGACAGCTTCGACATGGCCTTGCCCAGTTCGTCCATCAAACCAGCCATATGTATTCCTCCTTGAGTCATATTGGTCTTAATGCCATTATAACAGATTCCGCGCCGCATTGCAAGGCATTGGGCGTGGAAACGAAACCGCGCCTCCCAAGGGCTTTTCATAGCGTTTTACTGTCCAATTTATTTCACGGCAAAAATATATCTTGCCTTTTTTTATTTACCGTGCTATAATCATTTTATAACATCCTGAAAGGTGGCAGTATGGCATGAAGCAACTGTGCACGTTGGACCAGGCGTACATCAAGCGCCACAACATCGAGCACATGATTACCACGCTGGAGCGCTGCCAGCCCGTGTCCCGCACGGAGCTGGCCAAACTGACGGAGATGTCCTCCGCCAGCGTCACGCGCTTTGTGACGGCGTTGAACGCGCTGGGACTGGTGAAGGAGGTCAGCGTGTTGGACAGCACGGGCCGCGGCCGCAAGGCCGTGAACCTGTGCACCGCGCCGGACGGCATGTTCTCCCTGGGCTGTCATGTGGACCCGCGCAGCCTGCGCGTCTGCCTGATGGACTTCGCCCACCAGTGCCGCGCCGTGACGGAGGTCCTGCTGCCGCCGGAGGACCGGGAGCCCCGCCGACTGGGGGCGCTGATCAAGGAGCAGGCCGCCCGCCTGGTGACGGAGCACCCGGAGCGCCTGCGCAGCTGCGGCATCAGCGTGTCCGGCCGCATGGACGCCGCCCACGGCATCGTGGGCGCCAGCAAGGCTTTCGGCTGGTCCAACCTGGACCTGGCCACGCCGCTGTCGGAAGTGCTGGAAATGCCCGTACTGGTGGAAAACGACGTGCGCGCCTGTCTGACCTGGGAGGCCACGCGCCTGGGCATCAAGGACGACAAGAAGGACGCGGCCTACCTGTACCTGGGCCGGGTCGGCATCGGCTTTTCCAACATGGTGGGCGGCGAGATCGTGCGCGGCGCCACCAACTCCGCCGGCGAGATCGAGGACGTGTACGTGGGCATGGACGACTGCCTGTACGAGCACCTGATGGAGATCAGCATGGTGGAGCGCGCCCGCCGGTTCTCCCCCACCGTGTCCTCCATCGGCGATATCCTCAAGGCCAACCGCATGGGGCTCACCTGGGCGCGCATGCTGATGGACGACTTCATATCCCACCTGAACATCGTGCTGCAGCTGGTGCGGGCCATGCTGGACCCCGACCAGATCATACTGGGCGGCGACATGACCGACGCCGTGCGCGTGATACCGGGGCTGCTGCCCGACGGCGACTACACCTTCGGCGAGCGCTTCGAGGACGCCTGCGCCCAGGGCGCTGCAGCCATCGCCCTGAGCGCCGCGCTGCACGAGCGCATCGACGCCGCCATGGCCGACGAGCTGAATTAAAAGATAGCTGTACAAATTAACACAGAGAGAAGATAGATACGCATGAAAAACTACACGCTCGAGGTCTGCTGCGGCAGCGTTGAGGACGTGCTCCAGGCCGAGAAGGGCGGCGCGGACCGCGTCGAGCTGAACTCCTGCCTGTTCCACGGGGGCCTGACCCCCTCCATCGGCGAGCTGATCACCGCCAAAAAGCTGTCGAAGCTGCCCATCATGACCATGGTGCGCCCCCGCCAGGGCGGCTTCTGCTACACCGACGCGGAGTATCGCACGGCCCTGGCCGACGCCGAGATGCTGTTGGAGCACGGCGCAGACGGCCTGGTGTTCGGGGTTTTGAACGCCGACGGCACCCTGGACGCGAAGCGCACGAAGGAGCTGGCCCGCCTGGCCGGGAACAGGACCAAGGTGTTCCACCGGGCCATCGACGTGATGGAGGACTGGAAGGGCGCGCTCAGCCAGCTGATCGACATCGGCATCGACCGCGTGCTCACCAGCGGCCAGGCCCCGGACGTGTACTACGGCGCGCCGGTGATCCGGGAGATGATCGAGTTCGCCCAGGGCGCGATCCAGATCCTGCCCGGGGCGGGCGTGAGCCTGCGCAACGTGGAGCGGCTCGTGGCGGAGACCGGCTGCGACCAGGTGCACGTGGCGAAGTTCCGCAGCTGGACGGACAGCTCCACCGCCGCCAACCCCGAGATCTTCTACGGCGGCGCGCTGTACCCGCCGGAGGAGCGCTACGACGTGATCGACGGCGACTACATCGCCGCCATCCGCGCAAAACTGTAAATTCAGGAGGAAACGCATGAACCGCATCACAGTGAATCCCCAGCGCACGCTGGGCACCATCAGCCGCAACATCTACGGCCACTTCTCCGAGCACCTGGGCCGCTGCATCTATGGCGGCATCTTCGTGGGCGAGGACAGCCCCATCCCCAACGTGAACGGCATGCGCACGGACGTGGTGGAGGCGCTGAAGGCCATCCGCATCCCCGTGCTGCGCTGGCCCGGCGGCTGCTTCGCCGACGAGTACCACTGGCAGGACGGCATCGGCCCCAAGGCCCAGCGCAAGCGCATGGTGAATACCAACTGGGGCCACGTGGTGGAGGACAACTCCTTCGGCACCCATGAGTTTTTGGAGCTGTGCCGCCAGCTGGGCTGCCAGCCCTACATCAATGCCAACGTGGGCTCCGGCACCGTGCGGGAGATGGCCGAGTGGGTGGAGTACCTGAACAGCCCCGGCGACTCCACCATCGTGCGCCAGCGCTGGGAGAACGGCCAGAAGGACCCCTGGGGCGTGAAGTTCCTGGGCGTGGGCAACGAGAGCTGGGGCTGCGGCGGCAACATGCGGCCGGAGTACTACGCCGACGAGTACCGCCGCTACCAGACCTACTGCCGGGACTATCCGGGCAGCAAGCTGTACCGCATCGCCTGCGGCGCCAACACCGACGACTACCGCTGGACCGAGGTGCTGATGGAGCGGGCCGGGAAGTTCATGAACGGCCTGAGCCTGCACTACTACACCCTCACCGGCCCGGAATGGGAGAAGAAGGGCCACGCGCTCACGTTCACGAAGAGCGAGTACTACGAGCTGATGCACCGCGGCGCCTACATGGACGAGCTGGTGACCAACCACTCGAGGATCATGGACCGCTTCGATCCCGAAAAGCGGGTGGGCATGATCGTGGACGAGTGGGGCGCCTGGTACGAGGTGGAGGCGGGCACCAACCCCGGCTTCCTCTACCAGCAGAACACCATGCGCGACGCCGTGCTGGCGGCCCTGACGCTGGACATCTTCAACCGCCACTGCGACCGGGTGGCCATGGCCAACATCGCCCAGACCGTGAACGTGCTGCAGTCGGTGATCCTCACCGAGGGCGATCAGATGGCGCTCACCCCCACCTGGCACGTGTTCGACCTATATAAATCCCACCAGGATGCCCGGGCGCTGGATTGCTTCGTGGAGACGGACAAAATCGGCGAGGGCCAGTGGGACGTGGAGCGCATCAGCGCCTCCGCGTCGGAGAAGGACGGCGTCATCACCGTGACGCTGACCAACCTGTCCATGGATGAGGCCGCGGACATCACCCTGCGCGTGCCCAACACCGGCAGGGTATCCGCGCGCATACTCACCGCCGAGGCCCACGCCCACAACGACTTTGACGCCAGCCCCGTGGAAAGCGCCGCGTTCACCGACTTCGCCGTCAAGGGCAGCGAGATCACCCTGAGCCTGCCGCCGTGCAGCGTGGCGGCGTTCACCATCGCGTGAGCAGCCAGCGGGACAGGCCCTGTCCCCGGTGCCTGCTGGGCGAGACGCCCGGGGCGGAGGCGCTGGCAGCATTGAACCGGCAGTGGATCGACGCCCTGCCCGGGGAACGGCGCACGGAGGAAGGCGCGTATCAGGCGCGGCTCGCCGCCTGCCGGGCCTGCGAACACCTGGCCGCGGGCACCTGCGGCCTGTGCGGCTGTTATGTGGAATACCGCGCCGCGCAGCGCGAACGCCATTGCCCGGACGTGCCGGGAAGATGGTAACTCAAAAGCCTTCCCCTTGGGGGAAGGCTTTTGTCTGCAAAAACCCATTGCATAATCTTTGCCATCGTGTTATAATATTTACAAATCAAACCATAAGGGAGGCTTAAACATGGCCTTGGAGCACATCCAGCAGCCCACGAAAGCAGACATCATCCTGAACGTGACCAAGGGGCACTTTGCCACCGGTCACAGCCACATCAACCACTATATCGACGTGACCCGGCAGAAGTTCTGCCTGTCCGAGGCCCGCAAGGTGGCCCTGGCGCTGAGCCGGGAATACAAGGCGACCACGCTGATCGACACCATACTGTGCCTGGACGGCACGGAGGTGATCGCCGCCTGCATGGCCAGCGAAATGACCAAATCCGGTCTGATGAACATCAACCAGAACCAGGACATGAACGTGCTGACCCCGGAGCGCACCGTGGGCAGCCAGCTGATCTTCCGGGAAAACACCGCGCCGATGATCTCCGGAAAGAACGTGCTGATCCTGATGGCCTCGGTGTCCACCGGCTACACGGCCAAGTCCGCCGTGGAGACCATCGCCTACTACGGCGGCCGCGCCGTGGGCATCGCCTCCATATTCGCCACCGTGGACACCATCCAGGGCCTGCCCGTCACCCGCCTGTTCGACCCGAACGACCTGCCGGGCTACACCTCTTACGACGCCCACGCCTGCCCGCTGTGCCGGGCCGGCCAGAAGCTGGACGCCATCGTCAACAGCTTCGGGTATTCCAAGCTGTAGATAAAATTCCCGCCTGCGCTTCCGAATGGAATCGCAGGCGGTTTGTTTTTTTCTGCACAGAGAGCTTGGGCACAGCGGCCCGTCTGTCAAACGCGGCACGCACGCCGGTCTCTTTCGCCTTCTTGCCCCGCTCGGCAGGCAGCGCAACGAGGCCCGACAGGCCGAGCCGGCGGATCAATTGCCCTGTCATGCTCCGCCTCACGTGCCGAACCGGTACTCCCTCTCGTCCCTGTCCCTCAGGCGCTCCGCCACGGTCATCTTTCCGACCGCCTGCGGGCCGCAAACGACGATCAGAATGGCCATCTTATCCTTCCTCCCCCACCCAGCACACTTTATACTCCCGTTCCGCCTCAAAGCCGAACTTTTCAGCCAGATGGCGGGAGGCGTCGTTCTGCGCGTCCCAGTGGACGAGCATGCCCCGCGCCATGCAGTCGCGCAGCATCGCCGCCGCGCAGGCGGTGGCCAGGCCCTGCCCGCGGCAGTCCTCCGCCGTGGACACATCCAGCTCCACCTCCCCTTCCAGGCTCAGGAACGAGGACGCGGAGGCGACGATCTCACCGCCCCGCCAAATCACCGCGCCGGAGCCCTCCGCCCGGAAGGCCTCAAAGGAAGGGTAGTTCGCGCCGTGCCCGAAGGGATGGGTGTTGAAGGCGGCCTCGTCCATCATGGACAGTCGGCAGCCCTCCGGCAGCGGCTTCTCCGCCGGGAAGCGGAATCGGCTCAGAGGCTTCATCCGGGTGCGCCGGAACACCTGCACGCAGGGATACCGCTGCTGGATGCAGCTCTCCCACGCCCCGGTCAGGCACACCCAGGGACGGGCCAGGAAGCCCGCCTCCAGCGCCTCAACGCTCTCCGGCTCCGGCTCCCCATCCAGATAGACGAACAGCGCGTCCGCGATGCTGCCGCGCCCAAATCGGTGGCACTTGCCGAAAGCGCCCCGTTCCGCCGCCCGGAGCAGCAGCGGCTTCCTCATACATTCATTCCCGTTCATCAGTTTTGCACCGTCAGGTTGTTGAGCCAGTGTTCCTTCTTCAGCCAGAAGTGGAAGATCACCATCTTGGCCACGTCGATCAGCTTCACGCCGCAATACAGTGCCACCGGGCCCACGCTGGTAAAGCGCGCCAGCAGGAACACCATGGGCAGCATCACGAAGATCGTCAGCCCTGCGTCGGTGGTCGCGCCCATCCGCGCGTCGCCGCCGGAGCGGGCCACGGCCTGCTGGGTGTTCATGTAGACCCAGACCGGCATGAACAGGGCCATCGTGCCCACCATGCGCCGGCAGATTTCGATGGCGCTATCGCTCAACCGGCCGAACACCACCGGGACGATCAGCGTGGTGGCAAAGCCGAATACCATCATCGCCAGCCCAAACACCGCCGAGCCGGACAGCAGCCAGGTCTTCTCCCTGCGCGCCTTCTCCAGGTCGCCCGCGCCCAGGGTCTTCCCCAGGAGGACGCCCGTGGCGGAGTAGACGCCGCCGAAGGCCACGAAATACAGATTGGCAATGGCGAAGCTGGAGGCCATGCCGGACACCACGTCCGCGCCGCCCCGGCCGTTGTAGATGGCCGTGGTGATCGTCTCCGACAGCACCCACACCATCTCGCAGAACAGCACCAGCGCGCTCTTTTTCAGTATCTCCCTGAACAGCCTGCCGTCGATCTTCAAGAAGTCCGCCGGGCGCACGGCGAAGTCCGGCTCCGCGTGGACATACACGGCCGTGAAGATGACGAACTCCAGCATCCTGGCAATCACCGTCGCCCAGGCCGCGCCGCGCACACCCAGCGCCGGGAAGCCCAGGTTGCCGTAGATCAGCAGCCAGTTGAACAGCGTGTTGGTCAGCGTGGCGATCACCGTCACCACCAGCGGCGTCCTGACCCTGCCCAGGTCCCTGAGCGAGCTGGCGATGCAGACGGAGGCCGTCATGGGAATGCCGATGAAGAACATGATGCGGATGTACTGCACCGCCTCGTCCAGGATCGCCTCCGCCTGGGTGTTGCCGATGAGCATCAGCGAAAGCACCTGCCGCGGGAATACCAGGCAGACGAGGCAGTAGGGCACGAAGGCCGCCATGCCCGCCACCAGCTTGAAGCGGAAGGCCTGGCCCATGCCGCCCCGGTCCTTCGCGCCAAAGAACTGGGTCATGAAGATGCCGCCGGACATGCAGATGGCGTTCAAAAACACCATGAATATGAACAGCACCTGCCCGGCCACGTTCACGCCCGACATGCACACGTCTCCCAGCCCCGACACCATGAAATTGTCCACCAGCGACACCAGGCTCTGGATCAGCTGCTGCAGCATGATCGGCACGGCGATCGCCAGCGCGCTCCTGTAAAATCTTCCCGGGCCGAACAGGCCCTTTCCGTTGCGTTCCATAGGGGTATTCAATCCTCCCGGGGCCCATCACACCCCGTTCACGTTCCGAATATATTCCTCGGCAGGAATCATGGGCCTTTCCAGTTCGGCCACCGTCTCCGTGGACAGGGTCAGCGCGGCGGCGTATTCCTCCCCCGCCTTCTCAAAGCGCGCCAGCAGCGGATCGGCCACCACCGCCGCCGCGGGCACGTTCAGCATGGGCGTCTCCGGCACGCAGACCATGTCCAAATTCCCGAAGCAGGTGCGGCACATCTGCTTCAGGCCGTCGAAGTTTCCCTCCCAGTGGGGAAAGCCGCAGCCGCAGATCACCAGCGTGTGGATGCGGGAGAAATCCGCCAGCGCCTCGTGCCGCACGGCGCCGTCGCTCTGGCGCACCATCTTCATCTTCACCAGCGGGATGGTCCTGTCCAGCACCGCCTTCAGATGAGAAGGCATGCCGTAGCAATACAGCGGAAAACTCCAGAGGATCACGTCCGCGTCCCGGTACAGGTCCAGGATGGCGTTCTGGTCGTCCTGGATCACGCAGTGCCCGTCCCCGCGCTGCCAGCAGCCGAAGCAGCCGCGACACGGCGCGATCTTCTTCTCGATGACGTTGACGATATTCACCTCATGCTGTCCGTCCCGGTTCAGGCCCTTCAAAAAGGCGTCCGTCAGCCGGAAGGTGTCGCTCTTCTTCTTGGGGCTTCCGTTCAATACGAGTATCTTCATGGGGCTTCCTCCCTCTCTCTATCAAAATATATCCTGTTCGGCGGTTTGTGCGGCGCGGCACCCGGCATCCGTTATGCGCTGATGAGCGCCCGCACCTCCTCCAGCCGCGGCGGGTTCAGCGGCAGCGGGAAGCGGGAGATGGCCACGGCGGCGCAGGCGCTGGCAAAGCGCACCAGGTCGCCGTCGTCCATGCCATGCAGCAGGCCATACACGCAGCCCGCCTTGAAGGTGTCCCCCGCACCAAGGGTGCTCTTTACCTCCACGTCAAAGGGCTTCATCCGGCGGATGGGTTCGCCCTTCCTGCCATACAGCATCTCGCCGCCGCCCTGGGTGAGGATGGTCAGGCCGTCCGACGCCTCCTTCAGCAGCGCCATCGCGTCCTCCGGCGCCATGCCCGCGTAGTGCTCCGAGAGGCACTCGTGGGAGATCACGTCCACGGCGGCATGGCGGTGCAGCGGCGAACCGTGGGGACAGTCGATGGTCACATAGGGAACGCCTTGTCTGCGGCACAGCTCCGCCGCCAGCAGCGTCTCCTGACCAAAATAGGGGTCGATGGCCGCGGCCCGGCAGCCGACGATGTCCGCTTCCCTGGGCACGCTCCACCAGCGCTTGCCCGAGGCAAACAGCGTCTGGAAGCGGCCCATCGGCGAGCGCGCCAGCCCCGCGATCACCACGTAGTCCATCACACCGGGGTCGTCCTCCACGAAGTTCAGCGGGGTCAGGTCCACCGGCTTGTCCGCGTAAAAGCCCTTCAGCATCGGCGCGACTCGGGTTCCGATCCAGGTGCCGTCCACCCGCACCGGCACGCCCAGCGAGGCCAGCACCGTGGCCGCCGTGCCCGTCTCGCCGCCGGGCAGGAAGTACTGCGCCGCGATCTCGGAATACTCGTCGGGCTTCAAAAATCCGTCCCGCAGCAGGAACGAATGGGTGCCCAGTACCTGGCCGTATAGATAGGCCTCGGGTTGCGGTTTCATCTGTGAATCCCTCCTCACAGCCGTTCAGTTCTCCTCCAGGATCCTCAGGCCCTCCCGGTAGTCCTGCCCGAGGATCTCCTGCGTCTTCTCGAAATCATATTTCTGATGGAGTCGGTCGTGGACCTGCAGAAACGCCTTCTTTCCATGCGCTCTGATATACATGGCCTGAGCCTTCGCGGCCAGTGCGCCGTCATTCGAGAGAATATAGAATCCCACTTCACAGCTCTCCAAATCGTCGCATTCGTAGCACCCGTCGATGCCCTTTCCCTGGCAACAGACCACATTGGGGCATTTCCCGTCCGGCGAGATCGTGGCGAAAGAGCAGATGTTGTACGCCGTCCGGCAGGGCCCGCACCACTCGCCCAGGAAGCAGTGGTTGCAGGAGAAGCCGCAGTACGCCACGGGATCGACACCCTTTCTCGCCCGCCTGCACAGTTGGTTCCTGATGCGCAGCATGGCCTCGATGTGCATGATCCAGTGGCGGCTGAAGGGCATCCTGATGAGCCCCAGCACGTCCCTTGAGCACCAGTAATCGATGAGCCATGACGCGTTCTCATCCTCGCTGACGCAGCCGGTGCGCCGCAGCTTATCGACCATGTCCTCCCCGAATTTGCGCTTCAGGTCGGAGTGTTCAATGCGAGAGAGGATTCCTTCGGTGGACTGCGCCACAGCCCGGGCATAGCGACACAGCGCCTTTACGTCCAGCTGCCTGGAAAACGCCGGGATGGCCTCCCCGGAAAGCTCGTTTCCGGTGGTGATGATCGGAGAGCGCACCGACTCCGAGAAGCCCTGCTCAAACAATACCTGCCGATCCCTGGCGATCATCTCGTGGGCCACGATGTCCTCGATGCGGAATATGTGCCAGATGGAATAGGCCAGCGTCTTTGAGTGATACCCCTTCGCCCCGGCAAAGGGCATCTGCCAAAACGCCTCGGGTGGACAGGTCGTCGCGATCTGCTGGATCTGCTCAAGCAGGCTCTTCCTGAGTTCCAGAAGCTTCTCCACACCCTCCCTGAAGGTGGCCTTCCTGGAGATCAGCGCCTGCATCTGCTTGTTCATGTCGGACCAGTCTTTGTTCACGACGCGCCCTCCTCCCCGTATACCTTCACAAAGTGGCGGCTGAACGCCTCCACCCGCTTCATCACTTCCTCCGCCTGCCCCGGCTCCCGGTCGCACTGGTGGATAAGCGAGGAGATCGGCGCGGTGTAGGCGAGCGCCAGCATTTCCGGGTCGTCCCGCCGGATGAGGCCCCGGTCCATCATGGCGGCAAAGATGGGCGTGAACATCTGCGTCAAGCCGGTCAAAAAGTGCTTCCCGGCCAGCGCCCTGGCCCGCTCGTCCCGGAACTGCTCGATGGCCAGCAGCTTGCGTGTCATCACGATCTTCTCGTCGTGGACGGTGAAATCCACCATGCCCATCGTCATCCGCACCAACCCCTCCAGGGAATCCGGCACTGGCGGCAGGTTCTCCGCCGATCCGAAGCGCTGGCCGTAGTAGGCGATCATCTGATCCAGCAGGGCGTCCCAGATGGCCTCCTTGCTGTCAAAGTGCTTGTACATCGAGCTCTTGACCAGCCCCAGCGCGGCGGTGAGCTCGCGGATGTTCGTGCCCGCATAGCCCTTTTGGGAAAACATCTCCAGCGCTTCCTCCAGAATCCTCTCCTTCGTGTCCTTCGCCATAAGCACCTCCGGGAAAATAAGTGACCTTTCGTTCACATATTATAGTGAACGAAAGGTCACTTGTCAAGACTTTTGCCAATTTCTGTGTGGGTCCGGGCGTTCTCCTGGCCTCCCCTACGTTTCAGACAGGTTTCACAGGTATCAATGCCAACCGCTGCCGCAGGCTCGCGGCCCTCGGGGGCTTCTTCATCCGGTCGGGCGGAAATGCCCTTCAAATCAGTACAGCTCGCCGGGATGATCTTACCGTGATCGTGCGACGTCCAGCAGGCTGGCGCAAGGGGCGCGTCATTGCAGGATCAAACGCTGGAGCACATGGCCGATGTCGTCATTGATGCAAATCGATTTGTCCAAAATCTCTTCCGGAGTAAACGCCTCTCCATAATTGACGCAGGCATAGGTGGCGTCCGGCCATTCCAGCGTCATGCGCATGAACGGCACTTTCACAATGGTCGGCGTGTTGGCGCCAATTCCCAGGTCGAGGAAGAGCGTCTTGCCTTCCCTGTGCTGCTCAAGATAGTTGTTATAGAGCATGGCATGTGCACGCCAGCCGTCGTCCTCCACAAAGGTATCGTCCGCCCTCAGGTTCATGGACATGGGCCTTCCGCAGCGCGGGCAGCGCGGCACCAGCTCCGTCGGCACGGTCATTTTCAGCGTCACGCCTTCGGGGATGGTCAAATCGCCGTAATCGGCGATGACGAGGCCCTGCGCTTCCACCATCTTCCTCACAGTTTCTTTGTTGTCATAGGTCGCCTTGTGGCAGGGCTTGGAGCACTGCCACAGGCCGTAATCGCCCTGGGTATAGAACAGGCGCCGCTTGTCGAAGCCAGCGCGCTGGAAGCAATGATCCACGTTGGTGGTGATGACAAAGTAGTCCTTGTCCTTCACAAGCGACAGCAAATCCCCATATACCGGCTTCGGCGGGTCCATATAGCGATTGATGAAGATATACCTGCTCCAAAAGGCCCATTGTTCCTCCAACGATCCATATGGATAAAACCCCCCGGAATACATATCGTCGAAGTGATACTTTTCCCGGAAGTCGCCAAAGTATCGTTCAAACCGTTCTCCGGAATAGGTATACCCCGCCGACGTGGACAGCCCTGCGCCCGCACCGATCACGACCGCATCCGTTTCCTTCAGCGCGATACGCAGCTTTTCAATGCCTTTTTCCGTATCTCCAAAGACCACCTTGCCGCTGAACATCAGGCACACCGCCTTTCAAAGCCATTGATGGAACATTACAAGCCCTCTGAAATCCGCCGTTTGGCGAATTATCACATATCCCCGTTTGGTGAGCAAACGGCAAAGCGCGGGATATGCAGCCCGAGCCCGGCCCCTCGAGCGCCATCCTTCCCCGGCACGCCAACTGACAGGGCATATCTGCTCCGCTACGCCCGCCGTATCTGCTGGCTGCCTTGTGGACAGGGGCCGTGGTTCACATCGTCGAACCGACGCTTTCCTGAAATGGCGTCACCCTTCATTCACCCAGCACCTTCTTCACGAACGTCCCCACCGCTTCGGCATACATGGCCGGGTCGGTGAGCACGGAATTGGCGTGCTTCGCGCCGGGGATCAGCACCAGCCGCTTTTCTCCCCGGGTGGCGTCGAACATCCTCTGGCTGTGGTCGGGAGTGATGAAGTCGTCCTCCGCGCCGTGGATGAACAGCAGGGGCGCCCGGCTTTCGGCCAGGCTGTCGATGGGCCGCATCCGGCCGAAGCCGTAGCCATAGCGCAGCTTGGCGCAGGCGCTGGCAACGTGCACCAGCACGCCCGGCAGCTTCATGGCCCTCAGGCCGCCCACCAGCACGGGCGTGATCTCTGCAAAGCCGCAGTCCGCCACGGCGAAATCCACCGCCGGGGCATATTTCAGCACCGCCACCGTGGTGGCCGCGCCCAGGGACTCCCCGTGCAGGCCCAGCGCCTTCATGTCGCCAAACCACGCCCGGGCGTCGGCGATGACCGCGTTCAAGTCTTCGCTTTCCCGCACGGAATAGGTACAGAAGGCGGGTGCGTTCAGCCCGTGGCCCCGCAGATCGTACACGATCAGGTTGAAACCCAGGTCGAGGTACAGCCTGCCGTATTTCAGCGCGCCGAAGCGGTTGTCGGTATAGCCGTGGGAGATGATGACATACCTGTTCGATGGCTCGGGATTGCGCGCCAGCTGGCAATGCAGCGCGTAGCCGTCGCCGCTTTTGACGATATAATCCCGCTTTTCCAGGGCGTCGTACCAGCCCAGGTCATAGTGGGCCTCCTGCCAGGCCCGGGCCTCATCCAGCGTCTGGCGCTTGCCGGTCATGGCGAAGCGGGCCAGGTAGAAGCCCAACCCTACGATCACTGCCAGCAGCGCCAGGGCAATCCAAATCGCAATCATATCACCTGTCCATCACCGCGATGATGGCGTCCGCCGCGCCCTCGTAGCCCAGGGTGGAGGTGTTCAACATCAAGTCGTAGTTCTTCGGGTCGCCCCAGACCTTGTCGGCAAAGAACTTGTTGTAGTTCTTGCGCTGGGCGTCCCGGCGCTTGATGTAGGATTCGATGCGGGTGGTCTCCACGCCGTCCACCGCGCGGGCGCGCTCGATGCGGTCCTGGATGTTGCTGGCGTAGATAAAGGCGTTCACGAAGGGCACGTGGGCCTCGGTCTTGAGGATGCGCGCCGTGCAGCGGCCCAGGAAGATGCAGGGGCCCTTGGCCACCAGCTGCTGCACCAGCCGCGACTGGGCTGAAAACACGCTGTAGGCCTGCTCCATCTTGTAGCCGGGGGTGGAGACGTTGGACATCATGGCGATGTCGGACAGTATGCCGCCCACGCCCTTTTCGTCAAACTCCTCGATCACGCCCAGCTCGATGCCGTATTCCTTGCCGGCCATGGTCAGAAGGTTGCCGTCGTAGAACTCCATGCCCAGCTTTTCCGACAGGATGCGGGCCACTTCGCGGCCGCCGCTGCCGTATTCCCTGTCGATGACGATGCTCTTTTTGTTCATGCCGGATGCCTCCTTTATATCACCACGTTAACTTTTGCCTCGGTTCTTTACTTATATTATACACAAATCGAGCCGACTTGTCCACACCAAAACGCCCCCGGGAGCATCCCGGGGGCGCTTCATTCAACTGTGTACCATTATTCTCCCGGATGGTCGATCCACACGTCGCCGCAGCCCTCAAAGGCGTCCTCGGCGACGGTCTGCACGCTGGCAGGGATCCGCACATAGACCAGGTTCGGGCAGTTCGCGAAGGCCCGCGGCCCGATGCTCACGCAGCCATCGGGCACGACCACGCACTGACACGCCGCGCCGGCGAAGGCCTCCGTGTCAATGGCCGTGAGGTTCGCGGGCAGCTCCAGGATGTCCAGGTCCTCCCGGGCCGGCAGGATGCGCACCACGCAGGATCGCTCGATGCCGTCGTCGGTGGTCGCCGTGATGGTCACTTCGTTGCCCGGCCGCCTGCCGTACACGTTGCCGCTTTCGTCGACGGTGGCCAGCTTTTCATCCTCGCTGCGCCAGGTCAGGTTGACTTCCGCGCCCTCCGGCACGATCTTCACGACGGGGACCGGCGTGTTCTCCCGGGCAAAGACGCCCATCCGCTCCGGCAGCTCGAATCCCGTGGCACGGCCATAGCAGGTCACCTCCACCGACGCGGAGGCACTGCCCACCGTCGCGGTGATCGTGGCCACGCCCGGCTTGAACGCGGTGATTCTGCCGTCTGCGTCCACGGATGCTACATCCGGGTCGGTGCTGGTCCAGGTGACGGTCGGGTGGTCATGGGACGGGAAGACGGACGGCTCAACCTTCTCGCTGTGGCCGTATTCAATGCGCAGCGTCTCCGGCAGCGTCACCTCGCGAATCGCGTCCAGGTCAACGTATTGCAAGTATACGATTGGATTCCCATTCTCCTGCGCCCAGTAATCCGCCTCTGAGTACTTGTTGCAGTAGATGGTGACCGAAGAGTCAATAGCGCTAACGCCTATGGATACAACGCTGTCAGGGATTTCTATCCTGGTCAGGCTGCAGTTGGCGAAAGCAAGATCGGCTATACTCGTCACACTGTCCGGGATCGAGACGCTCGTCAGGCTTCTTTCCCTCCAGAATGCCGAGTTGCCAATGCTCGTCACTCCATCTTCAATGACAACCCTTTTGATCCCATCTGCGAAGTTGCCGCCGTAATAAAAATCTTTCATCTCCCCCTTCCCTCTGATGGTCAACAAGCCCTCGTCATTCAGCGTCCAGGTCAGGTTGTCGTCATCTGCCCCGCAGGTGCCGGAAGCAACAATTCCAGTTGCAAGGATCTCTTCTTGCGCGACCAGCACTATCCCGCACCGCGAGCAGTGGCTGCCCTCGGTCAAGCCATTTTCCGTGTGGGTCGGTTTGACGGCCTCGTCGATTACTTCCGCGTGTCCCAGCGCCTCGACCACTTCCTGCTCGGTCAATACCTCGTTGCACCGCGAGCAATGCTTGCCCTCGGTCAAACCCGTTTCCGTACACGTCGGCGCAACGGCTTCATCGATCACTTCATCGTGTATTATTCGACGGGGAATATAATTGGTTGCCGCATACTCGTAAGCCTTGGATTCACACGGCACAAATAACGCGAACGTCGCGCCGCCAGAAAAGACACACTCACCGAAGTCGGTCACGCTTCTTGGCAGAGAGATTTTCACCATATTTGAGCATCCGCTGAAAGCATTGTTACCAATGCTTTTCACGCCTTCCGGGATCGTCACACTTGTCAAGCTGCTGCAACCGTGAAAAGTGCCGGAGTCAATGCTTGTCACGCTATCCGGAATCGTAACGCTGCTCAGGCTGCTGCAGTCTCGAAAAGTATATTTCCCAATGCTCGTCACGCTGCCCGGAATCGTCACACTCATCAAGCTGGCGCAATTCTCGAAAGCCATCTCGCCGATACTCGTCACGCTGTCCGGAATCGTCACGCTCGCGAGATTGCCGCAATTAGAGAACGCGTGACTGCCGATGGTTGTCACTCTTCCTGGAATCTCCACGTCTGTCAAACTGGCACAGCCAGCAAAGGCATTATAGCTAATGCTCGTCACGCTGTCCGGAATCGTGATGCTCGTCAAGCTACTACAACCAGAAAAAGTATGGCCTCCAATACTCGTCACGCTGCCTGAAACTGTCACGTCCGTCAAGCTGACGCAATTCTGGAACGCGCCACCCTCAAGGCTCGTCACGCTATCCGGGATCGTGATGCTTGTCAGGTTGCTGCAGTTATTGAAAGCATAAACGCCAATGCTCGTCACGCTTTCCGGAATCGTCACGCTCGTCAGGCTACTGCAGCTGTCGAAAGCATAATTGCCAATGCACGTAACGCCATCCGGGACCACAACGCTAATCGCATCTTTGTCCACATTGCTGATTTCAAGCCTGTTAACGACGGTATCGTCGTAATAGTACCTCAAATCAAAAGCGTCGATCGACGTGCGAAAGGAATGGTCACTCTTGCCAAGCGCTTTTGCGCCATCCTTGCCAATATTGGCGTAAAACGTCGCAGGGCATCCGGAGAAAGCGTTGAACCCAACGCTCGTCAAGCCGTCTGGAATCTCCACACGCGTCAGGCTTTCGCATTTGTAAAATGCGTTATAGCCTATACTCGTCACACTGTCCGGAATCGTCACATCCGCCAGACTGCTGCAATTTTTGAATGCGTTATCACCAATCTTCGTCACGCCATCTGGAATCCTCACACTGGTCGCGTCCTGGTCCACGCTAAAGATTTCAAGATTGGCAAGGTCTTCGCCGTCGTATACGTACTTCAAGTCATAGTTGCTGCCCACTGTACGGAAAGAATACTTTGCCTTGCCAAGCGCCTTGGCGCCAGCGCTGTTCACAGTGGCATATCGAATCGCTCCACAACCATAGAAAACACTGGTGCCAACGCTCGTCACACCATCCGGGATCGTCACGCTTGTCAGACTGCTGCATTCATAAAAAGCATTGTCGCCAATGCTCGTTACACCGTCCGGTATCGTCACACTCGCCAGGCCGCTGCAATTAGAGAAGGTAGTGGAGCCAATACTCGTCACATTCGTTGGAATGGTAAAGGCCGTCAGACTTGTGCAGCCTCCGAAGGCGGCGTTTCCAATGCTGGTCACGCTGTCGGCAATCGAAATGCTTTGCATGTTCTTGCAGCCACTGAACGCCATTTCACAAATGCTCGTAGCCCCTTCGTTGATCACAACATTTACGATCGCCAGTTTTGTTCTGCTGCCATTAAACTTCGATGTCATCTCACCCGTGCCGGTGATGGTCAGCAGACCTTCATCGCTCAGCTTCCAATTCAAATGATCGCCGCAGGAACCAGTTTGGACAATCGCAGCCTTCGCTGCAGGGCTTGCCAGGATCAGGCCCGCGGCAAACACCAGTGCAAACGCAAACACGGCCGCAAAGAATCTGTATCCGCGCTTCATATTCATACCCCCTGACAGTATACTATGTTAATATGAATTATAACAAAATAACCTATTAATGTCAATCGGTTTCGGTATGCGAATCGCCCATTGCGCATCACTTTTCATCGGCGCATCGCTTGACGACGCAATGAAACGCCCCTGGCATGCTCCCGGAGGCGCTTCATTAAGCCGGTTGAGAGGGAAGGGTCTTGCCGTGTTAAGATTGTATTCCCGTACTTGACAATACTTGAATCCTTGTATACAATGATACAAAGCGCCTTCGGGCGTATCGAACCCACGGGAGATGAGAACCTATGTTGGAAATGTCCGCGAAAACCAATCTGCTGGAACAGCGGCAGTACAAGTATTCCCTGCAGGACGTGTCAAACCCGAACCTGTACCGGGACATCTATCCCTATGACGAAATTCCCCGCATCGCCTTCAACCACCGGCGCGTGCCCATGGGCATGCCGGAGGACATCTGGATCACGGATACCTCCTTCCGCGACGGACAGCAGTCCGTTGAGCCCTATTCGGTGAAGCAGATCGTGGATCTGTACAAGCTGATGGCCCGGCTGGGCGGCCCCTACGGCGTCATTCGCCAGACGGAGTTCTTCGTCTACAGCGAAAAGGACCGCGAGGCCATCGCCCGCTGCCAGGACCTGGGCTACCGGTTCCCGGAGATCACCACCTGGATCCGCGCCACCCGGGAGGACTTCAAGCTGGTGAAGGACCTGGGCATCCGCGAGACGGGCATACTGGTGTCCTGCAGCGACTATCACATCTTCAAGAAGATGCAGATGTCGCGCAAGCAGTGCATGGAGTATTACCTGAAGACCGTGGCGGACGCCTTCGATTCCGGCGTCATGCCCCGCTGCCACCTGGAGGACATCACCCGGGCGGACTTCTACGGCTTCGTGGTGCCCTTCGTGAACGAGCTGATGAAAATGAGCCAGGACGCCGGCATCCCGGTGAAGATCCGCGCCTGCGACACCATGGGCTACGGCGTGCCCTATTCCGAGGTGGCCCTGCCCAGGAGCGTGCCCGGCATCATCTACGGTCTGCAGCACTATTCCGACGTGCCCAGCGAAATGCTGGAGTGGCACGGCCACAACGACTTCTACAAGGCCGTCACCAACGCCTCCACCGCCTGGCTGTACGGCGCCTGCGCGGTGAACTGCTCGCTGCTGGGCATCGGCGAGCGCACGGGCAACATCCCGCTGGAGGCCATGGTGATGGAGTACGCCAGCCTGCGCGGCAGCCTGGACGGCATGGACACCACCGCCATCACCGACATCGCCCGCTACTTCCGGGACGAGATCGGCTATGACATTCCGGTGATGACCCCCTTCGTGGGCCGCCAGTTCAACACCACCCGCGCCGGCATCCATGCCGACGGCCTGCTGAAGGACGCGGAGGTGTACACCATCTTCGACACCCGCAAGATACTCAACCGCGCCCCGGCGGTGATGATCGGCAAGGCCAGCGGTCTGGCGGGCATCGCCTACTGGATCAACGAAAATTACCAGCTGGCAGGCGACGCGGCCATGGACAAGCATTCAGACCTGGTGGTGGCGCTGAAGCAATGGATCGACGGCGAATACGAGGACGGCCGCCAGACCACCCTGTCCACCGCCGAGCTGGAGACGAAGATCGAAGAGCTGTCGAACGGCGCTCTAAAAAGGCTGTAAGGAGGCGTCATCATGGATTACAAAACCGTATCCCTGTCCGACCAAGTGTTTGAGCACCTGGAGTCGAATATACTCAGCGGCGTCTATGAGCGCGGCCAGATCATCACCGAATTGCAGCTCTGCTCGGAGCTGGGCGTCAGCCGCACCCCCATCCGCGAGGCGCTGCGCCGCCTGTTCCAGGAGCACCTGATCGAGGACACCCCCCGGGGCACCATGGTGCTGGGCATCACGCCCAAGGACTTCCGCGACATGTCGGAGATCCGCCTGCGCATCGAGGAGCTGGCCGTGCGCGGCTTCGTGAAGCACGCGTCCGCCGACGACCTCAAGGCCCTGAACGAAGCCGTGGACTTCCAGGAGTTCTACCTGTCCCGGGGCGACGTGGATCAGCTGAAATCCCTGGACGGCCGCTTCCACGAGATCATCTACGCCGGCTGCGGCAGCATGATCCTCAGGGACACGCTCTCGCCGCTGCACAAGAAGATCCAGCAGTACCGGCGCAACGCCCTGCGCACGCCGGAGCGGGCCGCCTGCTCCGTGAAGGAGCACCGGGAGATTCTGGAAGCCATCCAGCAGCGGGACGCCGACCTGGCCGCCGGGCGGATGCAGCAGCACATTCAGCACGCGCTCCAGCGCGGCATGAACGAAGGGGAGGAAGCATGACATGGGCATGACCATCGCACAGAAGATCATCAAGAATCACCTGGTCTCCGGAGAGATGATCCCCGGGAAGGAAATCGCCCTGAAAATCGACCAGACGCTGACCCAGGACGCCACCGGCACCATGGCCTATCTGGAGTTTGAGACCATGGGCATCGAGCGGGTGCGCACGGAACTTTCCGTAGCCTACATCGACCACAACACCCTGCAGTGCGGCTTTGAGAACGCCGACGACCACCGCTACATCCAGTCCGTGGCGAAGAAGCACGGCATCCGCTTCTCCCGCCCCGGCAACGGCATCTGCCACCAGGTGCACCTGGAGCGCTTCGGCGTGCCGGGCAAGACGCTGATCGGCTCCGACAGCCACACCCCCACCGGCGGCGGCATCGGCATGCTGGCCTTCGGCGCGGGCGGCATGGACGTGGCCGTGGCCATGGGCGGCGGCGCGTACTACATCACCATGCCAAAGATGTTCAAGGTGAACCTCACCGGCAAATTGCGGCCCTTCGTCACCGCCAAGGACGTGAGCCTGGAGATATTGCGCATACTGTCCGTGAAGGGCGGCGTGGGCGCCATCATTGAGTGGGGCGGCGAGGGCGTGAAGACCCTTTCCGTGCCCGAGCGCGCCACCATCACCAACATGGGCACCGAGCTGGGCGCCACCACCTCCATCTTCCCCTCCGACGAGATCACCCGCGAATTCCTGAAGGCCGAGGGCCGGGAGGCGGACTGGGTGGCGCTGGAGAGCGACGCCGACGCGGAGTACGACCGCGTGATCGACATCGACCTCGACACCCTGGAGCCGCTGATCGCCTGCCCCCACAGCCCGGACAACGTGAAGAAGGTCTCCGAGCTGAAGGGCGTGAAGGTGGACCAGGTGTGCATCGGTTCCTGCACGAACTCTTCCCTGATGGACATGCTGAAGGTGGCGGCGCTTTTGAAGGGCAGGACCATCGACCCCTCCGTGAGCCTTTCCATCTCCCCCGGCTCCAAGCAAGTGCTTTCCATGCTGGCCTCCTCCGGCGCGCTGAACGACATACTGGCCTCCGGCGCGCGGGTGCTGGAGTGCGCCTGCGGCCCCTGCATCGGCATGGGCTTCAGCCCCAACAGCGCGGGCGTCTCCCTGCGCACCTTCAACCGCAACTTCCTGGGCCGCAGCGGCACCGCCGACGCCGGCGTGCACCTGGTCAGCCCGGAGACCGCCGTGGCCGCCGCGCTGACGGGCACCATCACCGACCCGCGGCTGCTGGGCGATATGCCCGCGATCACCATGCCCGAGGCCTTCAGGATCGACGACACGGCGATAATCCTGCCCGCGTCCCCTGAGGAAGCGAAGGATGTCGAAGTCGTGCGCGGCCCCAACATCAAGCCCTTCCCGCAGAGCAAGGCGGCGGGCGACACCATCGAGGCCCCGCTGACGCTGAAAGTCGGGGACAACATCACCACCGACCACATCATGCCCGCGGGCGCGAAGATCCTGCCCTACCGCTCCAACATCCCGCACCTCTCCCAGTTCTGCTTCGGCGTGTGCGACGCCAGCTTCCCCGAGCGGGCCAAGGCCGCGGGCGAGAGCATCGTGGTGGGCGGCGGCAACTACGGCCAGGGCTCGTCCCGGGAGCACGCCGCGCTGGTGCCCATGTATCTGGGCGTGCGTGCCGTGATCGCCAAGAGCTTCGCCCGCATCCACGTGGCCAACCTGATCAACGCCGGCATCCTGCCGCTGACGTTCAAGAACCCGGACGACTACGACGCCCTCAGCCAGGGCGACGCGCTGGCCCTGAAGAACATCCACGCCGGCATGGACGCCGGGGAGGTTGTCCTGGAGGACGTGACCACCGGAAAGTCCTTCTCCCTCGCCTGCGACTTCACCGAGAGGCAAAAGGAAATGCTCAAGGCGGGCGGGCTGCTGGCCCTGACGGGCAAGCAGTAATTTCTCGTTCCTCATTGACTACATAATAACAGGAGGATTACCCATGAATAATTACGTGGATTCGGCGGTCAACCACTACCGTGAACTTTTGGAGGCGCAGCTGGAGCGGGTGGCGCGCATGGAGAACGCCGCCCCCGCCAAGGACTTCACCGCCCTGCCCGTGGTCACCATCGGCGTGATCGACGGCGACGGCATTGGCCCGATCATCTCCGCACAGACCACGCGGGTGCTGGAGACCCTGCTGAAGGACGAGCTGGCCTCGGGCAGCATCGTGATGAAGCACATCGAGGGCCTGACCATCGAAAACCGCCTGGCCAGGGGCGAGGCCGTGCCGAAGGAGATCCTGGAGGAGGTCAAGACCTGCGACGTGTTCCTGAAGGGCCCCACCGAGACCCCCAAGGGCGGCACCATGGAGAGCGCTAACGTCACCCTGCGCCGGGAGCTGGACCTGTACGCCAACGTGCGGCCCGTGTCCGTGCCGGAGAAGGGCATCGACTGGACCTTCTTCCGCGAGAACACCGAGGGCGAATACGTGCTGGGCAGCAAGGGCATCGAGGTGCCCGGCAAGCTGACCATGGACTTCAAGGTCACCACCGAGCCCGGCACCCGCCGCATCGCCCGCATGGCCTTTGAGTACGCCAGGAACAACGGCAAGGACATGGTGGCCATCGTCACCAAGGCCAACATCATGAAGAAGACCGACGGCCGGTTCTCCGAGATCTGCCACGAGGTGGCCAAGGACTATCCCGGCATCGCCGCCGAGGACTGGTACGCCGACATCGTCACCGCCAAGCTGGTGGACGAGCGGGTGCGCAGCCGGTTCCAGGTGTTCGTGCTGCCCAACCTGTACGGCGACATCATCACCGACGAGGCCGCCCAGATCCAGGGCGGCGTTGGCACCGCCGGCAGCGCCAACCTGGGCGACCAGTACGCCATGTTCGAGGCCATCCACGGCTCCGCGCCACGGATGATCGAGACCGGCCGCGGCGACTACGCCAATCCCTCCAGCCTGCTGCGGGCGGCCAGCATGCTGCTTCGGCACATCGCCCGCTACGACAAGGCCGACGCACTGGACAGGGCGCTTGACAGCGTGCCCCACGACGGCGACACCGCCAAGGGCTTTGCCGACCGGCTTGTTCAGGCCATCGAGGGGTAGAAAACTTAATAGAAGCATGTATATAATGGGAACGACCTCTTCCGCCTCGGCTTCGCGGAGGCACCTTCCCCTTTAGAGGAAGGTGGCTTGCCGCACAGCGGCAAAACGAGAGAGGTCGTTCCCAATTTCGATGCAGCATGAATATTCAATGAATATTTATGCGTTTTTAACTTGAATAAACGGGTATATCGGCGTATAATATACGCATATCCATGAATGAACTGAGTGATGACCATGACAAAGGTATTCATCGACGGCAGCGCCGGCACCACCGGGCTGCGCATACGGGAGCGCCTGGAGGCCCGGAAGGACATCGAGCTGATCCTGCTCCCGGACGCGCTGCGCAAGCAGCACGAGGCCCGCAGAGACGCCATCCATGCGGCGGACATCGCCTTCCTGTGCCTGCCCGACGACGCAGCCCGGGAGGCCGTGGCCCTGGCGGGCGACTGCGACACCGCCATCATCGACACCTCCACCGCCCATCGCGTGGCCCCCGGCTGGGTCTACGGCATGGCGGAGTTGCCGGGCCAGAGGGAACGCATCGCTTCATCAAAGCGGGTGGCCAACCCCGGCTGCCACGCCAGCGGCTTCATCGCCCTCGTCGCGCCGCTCGTGCACGCGGGCGTGCTGGACAGGGATATAAAACTGTCCTGCTTCTCCCTCACCGGGTACTCCGGCGGCGGCAAGAAGATGATCGCGGACTACGAGAACGACGGGCGCGATCCCCTGCTGGACGCCCCGCGGCAGTACGGTCTCTCCCAGGCCCACAAGCACCTGCCGGAAATGGCGGCCGTCTGCGGCCTTGCCAGTGCCCCGGTGTTCTCCCCCATCGTGGCCGACTTCTTCAGCGGCATGGAGGTGTCCGTGCCCCTGTTCGGCGAGTGGGTGGACGGCGGCATCCAGCGCGTGCGAGAGGTGTTCGCCGCGGCCTATCCCGGCCCGGTGATCCGCTTTGTGGAGAACGCCGACGAATCCGGCTTCCTGTCCGCCGGTAAGCTGTCCGGGCGGGACGACATGGAGGTCACCGTCACGGGCAGCGACGAGCGCATGCTGCTCACGGCCCGGTTCGACAACCTGGGCAAGGGCGCGTCCGGCGCGGCCATCCAGAACATGAACATCCTCATGGGCACAGGCGAGACGGAGGGACTGGTCCTTGGCTGATACGAGCGACATCCGCATACTGCCCATGCGGGAGGAGGACTACGACGCCGTGCGGGCGCTGTGGCTGACCATCCGCGGCTTCGGCATCCGGGCGCTGGACGACTCCCGGGAGGACGTGGTTCGCTTCATCCGCCGCAACCCCACCACCAGCGTGGTGGCCATGGCCGGCAGGCGCATCGTGGGCTCCATACTCTGCGGCTCGGACGGGCGGCAGGGGGCGCTGTACCACGTGTGCGTGGCCCGGGAATACCGGCGGCGCGGCATCGGCACCCGCATGGTGGGCTACTGCATGGAGCAGCTGCGGCAGATGGGCATCAACAAGGTGTCCCTGATCGCCTTCAAGGGTAACGACGTCGGCAACGCCTTCTGGCGGCAGATCGGCTGGAAGTGCAGCGACGTGAATTACTACGAATTCATCCTCAACGAGGACAACATCACCCGATTCATAGGAGACGACAATGATGATTGACAGGATTCCCGGCGGCGTGACCGCGGCCAAGGGCTTCAAGGCGGCCAGCTGCGCGGCGGGCATCAAGTACGCCGGCCGCACCGACATGGCCATGCTCTACAGCGACGCTCCCTGCGCCGTGGCGGGCACCTTCACCACCAACGTGGTCAAGGCCGCGCCGGTGCTCTGGGACCGCCGGATCGTGTATGATGTGAAGTCCGCCCGGGCAGTAGTGGTAAACGCCGGTATCGCCAACGCGGCCACCGGCGAGGCGGGCATGGAAACCTGCCGCCAGACCGCCGACTGCGCCGCCAGGGCGCTGGGCATCCCCGCGGACAGCGTGCTGCTGGGCTCCACCGGCGTCATCGGCCCGAACCTGCCCATGGACAGGATTTCCGCGGGCGTGGCCGCCCTGGCCGCGTCCCTGTCGGACACCATCGAGGCGGGCACCGATGCAAGCCGCGCCATCATGACCACCGACACCGTGAACAAGGAGTTCGCCGTGACCTTCCAGCTGCCCGCCGCGAATGGCGAGGGCGATGTGACGGTCACCCTGGGCGGCATGAGCAAGGGTTCCGGCATGATCCACCCCAACATGTGCACCATGCTGGGCTACGTCACCACCGACTGCGCCATCGACCAGGCGCTGCTGCAGAGGGCGCTGAGCGCAGTGATCCAGGACACCTTCAACATGATCTCCGTGGACGGCGACACCAGCACCAACGACACGCTGCTGGTGATGGCCAACGGCCTGGCGGGCAACGCCCCCATCACCGGGGAGGGCGAGGCCTACGCGCTGTTTGTAGAGGCGCTGACGAGCGTCTGCCGCGACCTTGCCGTGAAGATGGCCGGCGACGGCGAAGGCGCGACGCACCTGCTGGAGATGAAGGTCACCGGCGCGGACACGAAGGAGCACGCGCGGATGCTCGCCAAGAGCGTGATCGGCTCCAGCCTGGTGAAGGCCATGGTGTTTGGCAAGGACGCCAACTGCGGCCGCGTGCTGTGCGCGCTGGGCTACGCCGGGGTGGAATTCGATCCCGCCGTGATTGAGCTGTACCTGGTGGGCGAAAGCGGCACCGTGTGCTTCTACAGGGACGGCGCAGTGCAGGCCTTCGACGAGGACGCGGCGCTTCAGATCCTGTCGGAGAAAAAGGTCTCCTTCACCTGCGACATGCGCATGGGAGAGGCGGAGGCCACCGCCTGGGGCTGCGATTTGACCTATGACTACGTGAAGATCAACGGGGACTACAGGACATAATTGTCCCTATTCCCTTTTCCCTACTCCCTAATCCGACGAAGGAGCAAGTATGGATAAATTCTTTTCCAACGCCGAACGCGCCGAGGTGCTGGTCCAGGCGCTGCCCTATATCAAGCGCTACAACGGCAAGATCGTCGTGGTGAAGTACGGCGGCAACGCCATGATCAACGAGCAGCTGAAGCACCAGGTGATGGAGGACATCACCCTGCTGTGGCTGATCGGCGTGAAGGTGGTGCTGGTGCACGGCGGCGGGCCGGAGATCAGCGAGACCATGCAGCGGCTGGGCAAGAAGACCGAGTTCGTGGACGGCCTGCGGGTCACCGACCGGGAGACCGTGGACATCGTGCAGATGGTGCTGGCCGGCAAGATCAACAAGACGCTGGTCAACCTGCTGGAGATGAAGGGCGGCCGCGCCATGGGCATCTCCGGCATGGACGGGCGGCTGATCGAGGCCAGGATGCGCGACGAGCGCTTGGGCTACGTGGGCGAGATCACGAAGGTGAACATCAAGCCCGTCACCGACCTGCTGGAGAAGGGCTACATCCCCGTGATCTCCACGCTGGGCTGCGACGCGCAGGGCAACACCTACAACATCAACGGCGACACCGCCGCGGCCTGCGTGGCGGGGGCGCTGGGGGCCGAGAGGCTCATCATGCTCTCCGACATCCCGGGCCTGCTGCGCGACAAGGACGACCCCGCCACGCTGATCCCGGAGCTGACCATCCAGGAAGCCGCGAAGCTGCGCAACGAGGGCGTGATCTCCGGCGGCATGATCCCGAAGGTGGAATGCTGCGTGGACGCCATCCGCGCCGGCGTGCACAAGGTCATCATCATGGACGGCCGGGTGCCCCACTCCATACTGATGGAGATCCTCACCGACGAGGGCGCGGGCACGATGGTCATGGGCGGCGTGCGGCCGGAAAAACACGAAATCTGACCCAATGGAGGGAATCAATATGAGCAACACCATGCAGCTGGACAAGACCTATATCGCCGGCACCTACGCCCGCTTCCCGGTGGAGCTGGCCAGGGGCAAGGGCTCTCTGGCCTGGGACGTGAACGGCAAGGAGTACATCGACCTGGGCAGCGGCATCGCCGTGAACGGGTTCGGCATCTCGGACGACATCTGGCTGAAGGCCGTCACCGAGCAGCTGGGTAAGCTCCCCCACGCCTCGAACCTCTACTACACCGAGCCCTGCGCGAAGCTGGCCGAGATGCTGTGCCAGCGCACGGGCATGAAAAAGGTGTTCTTCGGAAACTCCGGCGCGGAGGCCAACGAGTGCCTGATCAAGGCGGCCCGCAAGTACGCCGCCGAGAAGCACGGCGCCGACTGCTATACCATCGTCACCCTGGTGAACAGCTTCCACGGCCGCACGCTGACCACGCTGTCGGCCACCGGTCAGGACCACTACCACGAGCTCTACCAGCCGCTGACCCCGGGCTTTGCCCACATCCCCGCCGGGGACCTTGACGCCCTGAAGGAATTGGCCAGGACCACGAAGATCGCCGCCGTGCTGATCGAGTGCGTGCAGGGCGAGGGCGGCGTGGTACCGCTGGACAAGGCGTTCGTGGAGGGTCTGGGGGCCTACTGCGCGGAGAACGACGTGCTGCTGGCGGTGGACGAGGTGCAGACCGGCAACGGCCGCAGCGGCCAGCTGTATTCCTACATGAACTACGGCATCACCCCGGACATCGTCTCCACGGCCAAGGGTCTGGGCGGCGGGCTGCCCATCGGCGCCTGTCTGCTGGGCGAGAAGGTCAAGGACGTGTTCGCCCCCGGCGACCACGGCTCCACCTTCGGCGGCAACCCGGCGTCCTGCGCCGGCGGCGTCAGCATCCTGGGCCGCATCGACGAGGCGCTGCTTCAGGGCGTGCGCCAGCGCAGCCAGTACATATTCGATCAGCTCACCGGCGCCAAGGGCGTGGAATCCGTCAGCGGCATGGGCCTGATGATCGGCATCAAGCCCGTCAAGCCCGCCCGCGAGGTGGTGGGCAGGTGCATCGAAAACGGCGTGCTTTGCCTGACCGCCAAGGACCGCGTGCGGCTGCTGCCCGCGCTGAACATCCCCATGGAACAGCTGGAGAAGGCCATCGCCGTGCTGAAGGCCGCGTTGGCGGAATAAACCCGCATGACAATGGCCCCGCGCCAATCGGCGCGGGGCCATTTGTGTGCAAGCTACAGCTTTTTCAGCGGGACCCAGATGTAGCTGAGGGTGTCGGCGGGGTCCTCGGCAGGGGGCATGTAGATCTCGATCGAATAGTTCCCCGCGAGGGCATAGCCGGTCAGGGACGGCAACCATTCCGACCAGATCTGGGTGTTCACCCACTGCAGGCTCTCCGGCAGCGGCCCCCGGCAGACGAACTGCGCCCAGTGGCTCGCCGGGATCAGGGCCGTCTGGCAGCCCTCCGTGATGTCCTCCCAGGGGATGTACAGGTCGGCGATCCAGTAGTCGAAGTCCCTTCCGTTCATATCCATGCAGACGCCGAACATGCCCTTGAGGCCCTTCATGTCCTTCTGCCATTCCTTCCAGTTCTTCGGGATCTCCTGGTAGCTGGTCTCGATATCGAAGCGCCGCTTGACGCCAACGATGGTGAACGGCGCCTTTTCCACAATGCAATAGTCCAACATGTTTCCGCCCTCCAGTGCGATTTTGATGTGCATCGGAGCGAGGGACCGCAGATTCGCGCCGGGCTCCTTCGCCTGGGACGGCGCAAGCCCGTGGAACCTCTGGAATGCCTTTGCGAAGCTGTCCGGCGAATCATAGCCGTACTTCACCGCCACGTCGATCACCCGGGCAGCGGAGCCGGAAAGCTCCTGGGCGGCCAGGGTCATGCGCCGGGCGCGGATGTACTCCCCCACCGTCATGCCGCAGAGTGCGCCGAAGATGCGCTGATAGTAGAAGGGCGACAGCGCGGCCCTTGCCGCGACGGTCTCGATGTCCAGCGCCTCCGTCAGGTTCTGCTCGATGAAGTCAATGGACGCCTGGAACCCCTCGATCCATCCCCGCATTTCGGTTCCCCCCTTCCAATGCAACGTCAGTATATCAGATCGTCCGGGCGGATGCCCGACAAATCATGCGCTCTTTGTCCGGCTGGGCAAAGAGCGCACGCAGTTAAGACCTTTTATGTTACTGTTCCATCTCCCTGCACTTTTCAAGCAAGCTGATGATGGGCAGGTGCTGGGGGCAGGCGCCCTCGCACTGGCCGCACTGCACGCAGTCGGCGGCGCGGCCCCTGCCCATGGTCACGTTGTTGTACTCCCGCACGGTGCGGAAGTGCGGGCTGCCCTTGCGGCGGTTGGCCACGGTGAAGATGTCCGGGATCGGGATGCCCATGGGGCAGCCCTCCACGCAGTAGCGGCAGCCCGTGCAGGGGATGGACTGGTCGGCGTTCAGCACCTCCTGGGCCCGCCGGATCACATCCTGCTCAGCGGCGTCCAGGGGCTTGAAATGGCGCATATAGCTCAGGTTGTCCTCCATCTGCTCAAAGCTGCTCATGCCGGAGAGCACCGTGATGATGTTGTCCAGGCTGGCAATGTAGCGGATAGCCCAGGACGCGCAGGAGGCATCCGGGTCGGCGGCCTTCAAGATGTCGCGCACGCCGGGGATGGGATCGGCCAGTATGCCGCCCTTCACCGGCTCCATCACCGTGACGGGCACGCCGTGTGCCTTGCAAATCTCCCAGTTGCGCCTCGAAGCCACGCCCGGGTTCTCCCAGTCGGCGTAGTTCATCTGCAGCTGCACGAACTCGGCGTCCGGGTACTTCGTGAGCAGCTCCTCCAGCATGTCCGGGTCGGCGTGGAAGGAGAACCCCCAGTGCTTGATCAGTCCCTTGGCCTTCTGTTCCTTCACGAAGTCCCAGATGCCGTACTTGTCGTACACCTCGATGTTGTTGCGCTGGAGGGCGTGGAGCAGGTAGAAGTCGAAATAGCCCGCCCCGGTGCGTTGAAGGCTGATGTCGAACTGGCGCTTGGCGGCCTGCTCGTCCGGGCTGCCCAGCCAGGCGTTCAGCTTGGTGGCCAGGGTGTAGCGTTCCCGGGGATAGCGGTCGGCCACGGCGGCCTTGAAGGCGGCCTCGCTGGCGCCGTCGTCGTAGACATAGGCGGTATCAAAGTAGGTGCCCCCCGCCTCCAGGAAGGCGTCCGCCATCTTTGAGACCTGGGGAATGTCGATGGTGCCATCGGGGTTCTTGGGCAGGCGCATCAGCCCGAAACCCAGCTTGAAGGTGTCCTTTCCCAAATAATCGCTCATGTTTGCCTCCTGTATTGGTCGTCAATTGAAACACTCAACGCGTCACGACTGCGCGTCTTCCAGCATCACCAGCTGCAGATCCTCCCGCAGCGCCCAGCCCTGGTGGCCCTTGTACTGGATCAGGCACCAGCTGTCGTCCATCTCCAGCACCTCCACCTGCGTGCCCTTGGGCAGGCGCCCCAGCAGCTCGGCGGCGTCGGTGTTGTCGTCGTAGACGCCCGCGCTGGCCTTGGCCGTGGCGTAATCCACCTGCGCAGCGGCGTCCGCGGCGGCCTGGTCCTCCCCGCTTGGGATCGCGTCCTCCGGGCCGGTCCAGAAGCGAAGGTAGGCGTTCATCAGGTAGCCCTCCGCGCCTCCGTAGCGCACCTGCGTCCACTCGGCATATTGCCGCTCCACCCGCAGGCTGGCGCCGTCCTCCACCATGGCCAGCACGTCGCTTTCGGCATTGGGCTCCGCGCGCAGGTTCAGGGAGAGGGCCTGGCCGTGGGTGTCCACGGTGGCGTAGTTCACCAGCTGGGAGATGTCCGTGGTCTGTTCGTTGGCGGCCAGGTATTCCGCAAAGACCTCGCTGGGCTTCCTGGCCCCGGCCAGTACGTCCTGGGCCGTGCAGCCCACGGTGTAGACCCGGCCGTCCTCCGGGGAGGTGTACACCAGCTGGACGAGCTGCTGGTCGGCATTCTCCTTAAAATCGTAAGTCGCGCCGTCAAAGGTCTGGCGCAGCCTGCCGGCCTCGTAGTCGATGGCCTTCTGCACCTCGGGGGAGGCCTCGCCAGTGACCTTGTAGCCATAGACCTTCTGGAACCGGCTCACGGCCCCGGACACGCCCACGTCGTAGACGCTGTCCAGCTCGCTTTCGTCATAGAGCCTGAGCGCCGCCAGGTTCTCCTGCAGCTTGCGCACGGCGGGGCCGCCCATGCCCGCCGTCAGCGCCACGTTCATGGCCGTGGGGGCGTCGTCGGCATAGAGCCTCTGCCGGAAATCCACGCTGGCCGCGCCGGTCAGCGCCTCGCTCAGCAGGTACTGGGCCATGCGCACGGCGTTGACGGTTGCGCCGTCATACTCGCCGGTCATCTCACCATCGTATATGCCCAGGTCCCTCAGGCGGTATTGCAGGTCCAGCACCTCCGGGCCCTGACTTCCCCGTCCCAGGGCGCCGGGCTCGTCGGATACACCCAGGAAGCTGTCGTAGGAAAAGCCCTGGTCGGCGTCGAAGCTCTGCTGGTACAACAGCTGGCGCAGGCTCTCGCTGCGCTCGCCGCTCTTGGTGATGCGCACCGCCGTGCCCGACAGGCAGTTGTCCGATATGAACTTCGCGTCCTCCCAGCGCAGGCGAACACAGCCGTGGGAGGCCGGAAAGCCGAAGTCCTTCATCGCCTGTTTCTCCGGCGAGAGCAGCGATTTGTCCATGTAGGGCAGCGAGTGAAACAGCAGCGCGCCGAATATGCGCGCGGGATAGCGCACGTAGCGGCGAAAGTCCGCGATATAGTACCAGGGCTTTCGGTCCGTGGCGCGGTCGGCTTGCATGATGAAATCTCCGGTGGGCGTCGAATCACCCCCGCCCGTCGAGCACAGCATTTGCCGCACGATCTCGCCGGTCTTGTTCTCGTAGACCGTCACGATCTGGCTGCTGATGTCCACCTCGATGCGGTAGGGCATGTCCTTCGGCCCGTCGGCCCGGGCGGTGCCGGATGGCAGCGCCGCCGTGAGCGCCAGTGCCCACACTGCCAGCAGCGCAAGCAAACGTCGCATTTTCATGGATCTCAACCTCGTCGATCCCCCTGTCCCGTCCAAAAGGCAGCGGACACGGGTGCGCAAAATATACTGATAATACTATATCACATTTTTGTCTATTTTACAACGTATATTTAATGCGACGATTTCCGGCGGATCCCCTGGTCTCCGCCGGACCGCGTGCGATTCCAATGCTTCGGCGGAGCCCGATGGGCTCCGCCGCTCGCTTCATGCAGTTTTCCGGCCGCGTCAGACGGGGCCGTCGATGGTGTCGTAGATGGCCCGCACGGCCTCCTCGTACTTCTCCTCGGGCACGCCGATCAGCAGGTTCAGCTTGCCCGCGCCCTGGTTGATGGTGTTGATGGGCATGCCCGCCCGAGCCAGCGCCTGGAGCACCCGCACGTTGGCGTCGCAGGACTCCGTGCCCTTCTCGCCGATGACGGCGATCATCGAGAGCCGCTCCGTCAGGCCCAGGTAGTCCGGGTCCAGCTTCTGCCGGATCTCCTCGAACAGTTCGTCCTTGCAGGGGGCCAGCAGGTCGCTGCGGATCACCAGCGTCACGGTGTCGATGCCCGTCAGGCACTGTTCAAAGGGCAATCGGCGGTTCTTGAGGATGTCCAGCATCACGGCGGTGAAGCCGGATTCGTCCGAGACCATCACCTTCTCCACCTGGATGACCGACATGCCCACCCGGCCCGCCACGCCGATGATGGGATACTTCGTCTCCCCCTTCGGCAGCTTGCGCACGATGGTGGTGCCGGCATCCTCCGGGCGGTCGGTGTTGCGGATGTTGATGGGGATGTCCATGCCCGTCACCGGCATCACCGCGTCCGTGTGCAGCACCGACGCGCCCATGTAGGACAGGGTGCGCAGCTCGCGGTAGCTGACATACGGCACGGTCTTGGCCCGGGGCACGATGCGGGGATCGGCGGCCAGCAGCCCGGACACGTCCGTCCAGTTCTCGTACAGGTCTGCCCCCACCGCCGCGGCGGCCAGACTGCCCGTCACGTCGCTGCCGCCCCGGGACAGCGTGCGCACGCGCCCGTCCATGTCCGCGCCGTAGAAGCCCGCGATCACGGCATTCTGCAGGGGCCGCAGCGCCGCTCCCATGGTGCGCCGGGTCATGGCGGCGTCCAGTCGGCCTTCCGCGTCGAAGCACACGCACCATTCCGGGTCCACGAAGGTGTAGCCCAGCCACGCGGCCGCCAGCCGGGCGCTCAGGTACTCGCCCCGGCTGACCACCCAGTCCGGGTTCACCTCGCCCTGCAGGTGCTCCCGCAGCCGCGCGATCTCCGCCTCCAGCGGAAATTCCAGCTCCAGGCCGTCCATGATCTCCCGGAAGCGGCCATGTACCAGCGCCAGCATCGGCTCGAAGCTCTCCCCCGCCGCGGCCCTTTCCACGCAGCGCGCCAGCAGGTCGGTGACCTTCTCATCCCCGTCGAAGCGCTTTCCCGGCGCGGAGACCACGATAAACCGCCGTCCGGGATCCGCCTCCACGATCCGCCGCATCTTTCTGAACTGTTCCGCGTCGGCCAGGGATGTCCCGCCGAACTTGGCCACTACCGTTCTCATAGGTATTCACGCACCTGTACTCATAATTCCGGGGCACATGCCCGCCCGGAAGGCACCCTCATTGTATCGCATTTCATCCGTCATTTCAACTCAAAAAACGCGCCGCCCGTCGCGGAAGAACAAGGGGATCACGTCCAGCGGCGCGGGCACGGTGACGCGCTGGCCGCCGGAATAGACCGCGCCGGTGCTGGCGTCGGTCCAGTCCGCCCCGGCGGGCAGGTAGACCGTGCGCTCCCGGGCGCCTTTCGCCATCACAGGGGCCACCAGCACATCCGGCCCGAACAGATACGCGTCCTCCACCTTCCAGGCTTCGATGTCCTCCGGGAATCCGTAGAACAGCGGCCGCATCACCGGCGCGCCCGTCCCGTGGGCCTCGGCCATCACCTCGCGGATATAGGGCCGCATGCGCTCCCTCAGGAACAGGTATTTGGCCAGGATCTTCTCCACGTCCTCGCCGAAGGACCACAGCTCGTTGGGCTGGCCGCTGGTGATCTGCAGCACGTTGTCCACGTACTCCGGGTGCGCCTTGTCGTGGTCGTACCAGGGCTGGCGCTCGCCGTGCATGCGGAACACCGGGCAGAAGCAGGCCCACGCAAACCACCGCACCAGGAGTTCGCGGAAGTCCGGGTCGCCGGGCATGCCGCCCAGGAAGCCACCAATGTCGCTCGTCCACCAGGGAATGCCCGCCATGGCCATGGACAGGCCGCACTGCAGCTGCTCCCGGAATGCCCGCCAGGTGGAGGAGATGTCTCCGGACCAGGTGAGCACGCCATAGCGCTGGCTGCCCGCCCAGGCGCAGCGCACCAGGCTCATCACGTCCGTCTCTCCTGCCGCCTTCAGGCCCTCGTAAAAGCCCCTGGCATAGCACTTGGGATACTCGTTGCTCACCTGCAGCGCCGGGCCGTCGTAATAGCGGAAGTGGTCGAAGTCGTAGGGGCCGTACTCCGGCTCGGCCTCGTCCAGCCAGAAGATGCGCACGCCGTGGGCGTCGTAGTAGTTGCGCTTGCAGGCGTCCCAGACGAATTGACGGGTCTCGGGGTTGGTGGCGTCGAAGTAGGTGGTGTTGCCCACCCAGGAGTTCTGGTGGGAAATGCCCCTGTCGTTTCGCACCAGCAGGCCCCGTTCCGCCATGGCGGCGTAGTTCTCCGAGCGACTGTCCACCGTGGGCCAGACGGACACCACCGTCTCGACGCCCATATCCCGCAGCTCCTTCACCATGGCGGAAGGATTCGGGAAGCAGCGGGGATCGAATTTAAAGTCGCCCTCCAGCGTCCAGTGGAAGAAGTCCACCACGATCACGTCCAGCGGATAGCCCCGCCGCACGTGCTCCCGGGCCACGGCGAGCAGTTCCTCCTGGTCACGATAGCGCAGCTTGCACTGCCAGTAGCCCATGCCATACTCCGGCATCATGGGCACGCGGCCCGTGACGGCGGAATAGCGCTCCTCGATGGCCGCGGGGCTGTCCCCGGCCACGATCCAATAGTCCAGTTCCTTCGTGGATCGGGCGGTCCACTCGGTCATGTTCGTGCCGAAGGTGCAGCGGCCGATGGCGGGGTTGTTCCACAGGAAGCCATAGCCCCGGCTGGACACGTAGAACGGCACGGAGGCCTGTGAATTGCGGTGAGCCAGCTCCAATGTCGCGCCTTTCTTGTCCAGGCGGCCCATCTGGTACTGCCCCATGCCGAAGATGCGCTCGTCGTCATAGGCCTCGAAGCGGGCAGTCAGGGCGTAGTCGTCGCAGCCCTGGATGGGCGTCAGCTCCCGCCCGTCGATGCGCAGCGGCAGGCAGTAGCGGTCCAGCCGGTTGCGCTGCCGCCAGTATTCCCGCGTCAGCTCGTCGCCCCGGGCGTTTTTGAAGGTGATCCAGCCCTCCTCGTCCACCTCGGCGGCGATATTCCCATTTTCAATGCGGGCCACCTGCGCCGTCCTGTGGCGGTCCGGCCGATCCCGGTACCAGGGCTCGGTGGCGTCGATCTCGCGAATCTCGATCTCCGGCGCCAGTTCCGGCACCGGCTCCATCAGCGCCCAGTCCCGGCCGGTGAAATCGGCGCGCCGTGTGGCGCGCACCCGCAGGGCGTCCTGGCCCCAGGGTTCGATCATCAACAGCTCTGTGCCTTTGCGCAGGGTCAGACGGTTGTTCTCAGCGGTGAAAATCATACAAGCGCCTCCTGTCATGTCGCTTTGGTCCTTATACTGATTTCAATTAATGTATAGAAGATCCTTCGCTTCGCTCAGCATGGCGTCGCGATATTTGTCATCCTGAGCGGAGCAAAGCAGAGTCGAAGGGTCTTTTCTGTCTCTTGTTTGAGAACAGTCTTATATCGGGCATCATGCCCGCAGATCCCGGCAGGCGGTCATTCCATTGGGCCGCACGCCTTCTCTCACGTTGAAGCGGCGCGCTGGAAAGCTTATTGAAATGGGTTCCAGAAGCGGCCCCCGTTGACCCTGTTCAGCCACAGCGACGCCGCCAGCAGCAGCGCGCAAAACGCCATGGCCGCAAAGTCCGCCGCCGTAAAGCGCCGGCCCATGTACCAGGTGCGCTTTTTGTTCTTGCCGAAGCCCCGCAGGGACATGGCGTTGGAAATGGTCTCGATCCGATCCATGCTGGACAGGATCAACGGGATCAGTATGGCCCCGGCGCTCCTCAGCCGCTTCACCAGGCTCTGCTTGCGGCTCATCTCGATGCCCCGGGCCTGTTGGGCCCGGGAGATGTCGTGGTACTCCCGCTGGATGTCCGGGATGTAGCGCAGCGCCAACGCCACCGCGCAGGCCACGGAATACTTCACCCCGATGCGGTTCAGCGAAGCCGCAAATTCGCTGGGATTGGTGGTGCACACGAACAGCAGCACGATGGGGATCGTGGCCAGGTACTTCAACACCAGGTTCAGGTGGTAAAAGAGCTGCTCCGCAGTGACCACGTAATTCCCGCCCAGGCTGAACAGCTTGTGACGCGTGCCGTAGAGGCTCACACCATGCTGCGGCGCGAACAGAAATACCAGCACGTTGTTCAGCACCATGAACACCACCGTGAAGCCCAGCATGAAGCTCACGTCCTTCAGCCTGATGCGCGAGAGCATGAACATGCCCAGGCTCAGCACCGGCAGCACGGCCAGCAGCCGCGTGTCGTAGGTCAGCATGGCGGCAAAACTCCACAGCAGCAGGCACACCAGCTTGGTCGCACCGGTCAGCCGATGGATGGGCGACGGGCGATCCACGTAGTTGAATATATTTCTCATGCCCGGGCCACCTCCCGCTCATAGGCAATGAACCGGCGCACGAAGCCCCGGCCGTCGGATATGCCGCAGCGCAGCGCCAGGGCGTACAGGCTGGTTTCCTTCAGGCTGGCCCGGGCGATGACCTCCGGGTCGGTGAGGACCTCGGCGCAGGGGGCGTCCGCGATCAGCCTTCCGCCGCTGAACACCAGCGCCCGCCGGGCGTACTCCAGCATCAGGTGCATGTCGTGGGTGATCATCACAATGGTATAGCCCCGCCGGTTCAGCGAAAGCAGGAACTCCATGATCTCGGTGTAGTGGCGGTAATCCTGCCCGGCGGTGGGCTCGTCCAGTATGATGATCTCCGGCTTCAATACCAGGATCGACGCGATGGTCACACGCTTCTTCTGGCCAAAGCTGAGCGCGGATACGGGCCAGTTGCGGAAGGGCCACAGGCCGCAGATTTGAAGGGCCTCCTGCACTCTCTCCCTGATTTCATCCTCCGGCACGTTCCGGGTGCGCAGCCCCAGGGCCACCTCGTCGAAGATCATCACCTGGGAGATCATCTGGTTGGGATTCTGCATCACATAGCCGATGTGGTCCGCCCGCTCCTTGATGGACAGCCCGTTGAGGTCGGCCCCGTCCAGGCGCAGCGTCCCGGCCTGCTGGATCTCAAAGCCGCAGACCACCTTGGAGAAGGTGGACTTTCCCGCGCCGTTGGTGCCCACGATGGCGGCCAGCTCCCCCCTTCGCAGGGTCAGGCTGACGCCCTTCAGCGCCTCGCGCTCTCCGGGGGCATAGGAAAAGCGCAGGCCCTCGGCCTCCAGCTGCGCGCTCTGTTCCTCCATGGGCGCGCTCTCCGGCAGCGCCTGGAACCAGTCGCGCACCTTCCTCTTCGCGTCCTCGTCCAGCCGCATGGCTTCGATGCTCCGCGGAGCCATGTCGGGCGTGATCTCCACGCCCGCATACCTGAGCGCCGTGATGTACAGCGGCTCCCGGATGCCGTTCTCGGTGAGCAGCGCGCCGGAGAGCAGCTCGTCCGGCGGCATGTCCGCCAGGATGCGGCCGCCGCCCATCAGCACCACCCGGTCCACGTCCCGGTGCAGCGCGTCCTCCAGCCGGTGCTCGATGATGACCACCGCCGCGCCGGTCTGCCTTTGCAGGTCGTCGATCAACTCGATGGCGGCCTTGCCCGTGGCCGGGTCCAGGTTTGCCAGCGGCTCGTCGAACAGCAGAAGGTCCACGTCCTCCACCATCACGCCCGCCAGCGCCACCCGCTGCTTCTGGCCGCCGGACAGGTCCTCCGGGGCGTGGGCAAGATGGGTGTCGATGCCCACCAGGCCCGCCGTCCGCTTCACCCGCTCGTGAAGCTCGGGATCGGCCACGCAGTCGTTTTCCAGGGCGAAGGCGATGTCCTCGGCCACGGTCAGGCCGATGAACTGGCCATCGGAGTCCTGCAGCACCGTGCCCACGTGCCGGGATATGCCGAACAGGCCCAGCGCGTCGGCGGTCTTCCCCGCGATCGTCAGGCTGCCGGTGCGCTCGCCCCGGTAAGAGAAGGGGATCAGGCCGTTGATGCAGTGGGCCAGGGTGCTCTTGCCGCAGCCGGAAGGCCCGGCGATCAACACCTTTTCGCCCCTGCGCACGGTCAGGTTGATGTCAAAGAGCGTGGGGCTGGACTGGGCGTTGTACTGGAAGCCGAAGTGTTCGAAGCGGATGATTTCCTCGGACATATGCCTGTCTCCGTTCGTTGATACCCAAACAGGGGCGGCTGACGCCGCCCCCGGTCGGGTTGGTTTACTGGATTACCTTTCCTCTTTCAGGCTGCCCTTCTTCGGCCTCGCCTTGGCATAGGCCACGCACAGCAGCGTGCCGATGACGGCGGTGGTCACGATGTTGGCCAGACCGCCCACCGCGCCCTGCAGGAACACCTTGTTCGCCGGCTCGGCATACATCACGATATCCAGCACCGGGGCCACGATGCCCCAGGCGATGGCGTGGGCCGCCAGCTGGAAGAGGTTGAAGGTGACGATGTCCTTCTTGCCAAACTCGCCGTCGGCCAGATGCAGCCGCCTGGAAACCAGGCCCATCAGGATGCCGAACACGGCGGAAGCCACCACCCAGCTCCACCAGATGCCCCAGCCGTAGCTGAAGTCGATCAGCGCGTGGCCGATCAGGCCGATCAGCGCCCCGGCAATGGGCCCGAACAAGGCGCACATGAAGGCCAGCAGGCCGTACTGGGTGGAGATGTTGGTGTTGGGAACGGGGCTGGGAATCGCCACGAAGCGGCCCAGCACGAAGAACAGCGCCGCGCCGATGCCGATGGCGACGATGGTCTTCACGGAATTGTTTTTCATGGATGCTTCTCCTCTCTCAGCGCCACGCGGCGCTTCCCCATTGGCCGCCCCGCGGCCGGATCAGTACAGGATCATTATACCAGCATTTGGTCTCTTGTCAAGCAAGGGCCACGCCACTTCACTCCGCCCCCTGCACCCAGTGGATGAAGTCCCGGGCCTCCTCAAAGGTGCGCAGCTTCGCGGTATACATATACCTGCCCATCTGGGGCCAGTTCATGGGCGGCATCTCCTCCTGCATCACCATGTCCGCGCCGTAGCGGGCCATGATGTCCTCGTGGCCACGGGCATAGCGGTGGCCGTCCTTGCGGCTGGCGTAGACGCAGTAGAAGTGCTCATCCGGCTCGGGCAGGCGGCGCTCGTCAAAGGCCACCATGTCGGCGTAGATCTGGTACACGTCGGTGGAGTGGGCGAAGTCCATCATGTCCGGGGTGTAGCCGCCCGCAGGCCGCATGTTCACCTCCAGGGCCACGAAGTCCCCCACGCCGCCCAGGCCCTTCTTCGCCACGGTCAGCCGGAAGAACTCCAGGTGCACGAACCGCCGGTCCACGCCGAAGGCCTTCACCGTGCGCCGTCCCAGCACCCGCAGGCCCTCAGGCACGTCCGGGCAGGTGTAGTACATCAGGTCCAGGTCCCTGTTCACGATGTCCATCACCGGCGGCCAGACCGTCATGCTCTCAAACATCGGCTCGCACTTCGAGTCCAGGATAGCATCGTAGGAGCAGATGTCGCCGGTAATGAACTCCTCCATCACGTAGGGCGCGGCGGGCAGGTGGTCGTAAAACCGATCGAAATCGGCGTCGTTCTCCAGCTTCCAGGTGTCCGTGGCGCCCACACCCACGTCCGGCTTCACGATCACCGGGTAGCCCACCTCGCCGATGAACGCCCGTCCGGCTTCGCGGGTGGAAACCACGTGCTGCCGGGCGGTGGGGATTCCGGCCTTCAGGTACAGCCCCTTCATCAGCGATTTGTTCTTAATGAAGCCGATGCGGTCGGACTGGATGCCTGTGGTCACATTGAAGTCCGTGCGCAGCCGGGCGTCCTGCTCCAGCCAGTATTCGTTCATGGACTCGATCCAGTCGATCTTGCCGTACTTAAAGGCGAAATAGGCCACGGCGCGGTACACCTGGTCGTAGTCCTCCAGGCTGTCCACCCTGTAATACTCCGTCAGCGCCACCTTCAGCGGCCCCTCCAGGCCGTCATAGGGGGCGTCGCCGATGCCCAGCACGTTGATGCCGTTGCGGCGCAGCCTGTCGCAGAACTGCCAGTAGGTGTGGGGAAAATTCGGGGAGACAAACACGAAATTCATAGCATCATTTCCTTTTTATCGTCGGGCTGGAAGCGTCGCGTTTATTTGTCGTCGAGCAGGAAGGGCAGGAAGTAGCGCATCTGCTTGAACCACCAGGGCCAGTCGTGGTTCACGTCGAAGCCCCAGAAGTCGCACCAGGCGTGGATGCCCTTCTCCCGGAACACGCTCTCCAGGAACTTCAGCGTGCGCACGCCGTCCTCCTCCCATGCCCCCTGGCCGCAGCAGAGGATCATCTTCCGCTGGTTGTAGAGGCTGATGTAGGGATGGTCGGCGGGCATGTTGGGCAGGAAGCGCTCCGGGGAGCTCTCGTACAGCGTGGAATCCATCCAGCCGTCGAAGAAGTAGTCCGCGTCGTACACGCCGGACAGCGCGATCACGCCGCGGAACAGGTCCGGCCGTCGCAGGAAGGTGATCACCGCGTGGTCCGCGCCCATGCTGAACCCGGTGACGGCGGGGGTGTCGGGATTGATCTCCTTGATGGCGGGCAGCGCCTCTTCCACGATATAGTGGAAATACTGCTCCTGCCGCAGCGCGCGCCAGGCGTTGTTGCCGCCCCGGTCCGACCAGCTCTCCCGGTCCACGGTGTCCACGACGAACAGCTGGATTTTGCCGCCCTCGATGTAGTCCGACAAGCAGTCGATCATGCCGAAGTCCTCCAGGTTGTGGCACATGGAATCCTGGGTCGGGAAGCACAGGAGCGGCATGCCGCCCCGGCCGTAGACCATCATGTGCATGTCGCGCATCAGCGCCTGGCTCCAGCGTATCAGTTCTTCTCTGTACATATCAATAACCTCGCATATGGGATGGGGATATTTTATCACCCCTCGCCGCCATTGTCCAGTGCATAAATGGCCTTTGCAGCCGAATCGCCCCCCTGCCTTCGATCTGCGCCAAAAAAAGCGAACAAACCGCGAATGAAAACAAACTCAATTTCAATTGACATCACAACAGTAATATGATAAAATTTCTGCAAATGGTGCAATTTATTATGTTTTGGTTTGTGCTTTTTGGTTACTACACGGCTTGTCCGTGTCAAATAACGACCTGAAAAGGAGAGTGTGTCCCATGAAAAAGATCCTGTCCCTGGTTCTGGCCGCTCTGATGCTGCTTGGCATCGTCGGCGCAATGGCGGAAGCCAACGATCAGAAGCCCGTCATCTGGTTCAACCGTCAGCCCTCCAACTCCACCACCGGTGAGCTGGACATGGATGCCCTGAACTTCAACGGCAAGACCTACTATGTCGGCTTTGACGCCAAGCAGGGCGCTGAGCTGCAGGGTCAGATGATCGTGGATTATCTGCTGGCCCACGGCGAGGGCCTGGACCGCAACGGCGACGGCATCATCGGCTACGTGCTGTGCATCGGCGACGTCGGCCACAACGACTCCATCGCCCGCACCCGCGGCGCCCGCAAGGCTCTCGGCACGGCTGTTCCGGATGGCGCCCAGGGCAAGACTGCGATCGAGACCATCGACGACGTCGATTCCGCCCCGATCGGCACCAACACCGACGGTACCGCCACTGACGTTCAGGATGGCTCCATCGAGATCGATGGCACCACCTACATCGTGCGCGAGCTGGCCTCCCAGGAGATGAAGAACAGCTCCGGCGCCACCTGGGATGCCCCCACCGCCGGCAACGCCATCGCCGCCTGGGAAGGCTCCTTCGGCGATCAGATCGACGTGGTTGTTTCCAATAACGACGGCATGGGCATGGCCGTGTTCAATGCCTGGTCCAAGGAAGCCGGCGTTCCCACCTTCGGCTATGACGCCAACAGCGACGCCGTCGCCGCCATCGCCGACGGCTATTGCGGCACCATCTCCCAGAATGCCGACGTGCAGGCCTACCTGACCCTGCGCACCCTGCGCAACGCGCTGGACGACGCCGACATCATGGTGGGTATCAGCACCCCCGACGCCGCCGGCAACGTGCTGACCGACGACCTGTACTTCTATGACGACGCCACCCGCTGCTTCTACGCTCTGAACGGCGCCGTGACCGCCGACAACTACGAGGCGTTCCTGGATGCCACCGCCGCCAACCCCGCCTTCAGCAACCAGCTGAGCGAGGACGATGCCGCCGCCAAGAAGGTCTGGCTGAGCATCTACAACAGCGCTGACAACTTCCTGAACGCCACCTATGTGCCGCAGCTGAAGAACTACGCGGCGGCCCTGAACCTGGATGTGGAGTACGTCCTGGGCGACGGCCAGACCGAGGCGAACCTGATCGACAAGCTGGGCAACCCCTCCGAGTACGACGGCTTCGCGATCAACATGGTGAAGACCGACAACGCGGCCTCCTATATGGCCAAGCTCATGCAGTAATCTGAACCCCAGCCCGGTTTAGAGGACGGGTCATCAGGTGATCCCTCGCCTGATGACCCTATCTCTATGACGGGAAGAAGCTGCGAAAAGGCGGGATGACAACAATGGCAGAACGGGAAGCAAGGAATATTCTGTCGATCCGCGGTATGTGCAAATCCTTCGGGCGCAACCGCGTTCTGGATCACATCAACATGGATGTCAAGGAAGGCACCATCATGGGGCTGATGGGCGAAAACGGCGCCGGCAAGTCCACCATGATGAAGTGCCTGTTCGGCACCTATCAGAAGGATGAGGGCACCATCCTTCTTGACGGCAAGGAAGTCAATTTCTCCGGCCCCAAGGACGCGCTGGAAAACGGCGTGGCCATGGTGCACCAGGAACTGAACCAGTGTCTGGAGCGCAATGTGCTGGACAACCTGTTCCTGGGCCGCTATCCGCTGACGCCCCTGGGCATGGTGGATGAAGCCCGTATGAAGAACGAAGCGTCGGACCTGTTCCGCAAGCTGAACATGACCGTGAACCTCACCGCGCCCATGAAGACCATGTCGGTCTCTTCCCGGCAGATGGTGGAAATCGCCAAGGCCATCTCCTATAACGCCAAGCTGATCGTGCTGGACGAGCCCACGTCCTCGCTGACGGTCCGCGAGGTGGCCAAGCTGTTTGAAATGATGCGGAACCTGAAGGCCCAGGGCATTTCGCTGGTCTACATCTCCCACAAGATGGACGAGATCTTTGAAATCTGCGATGAGATCTCGGTGCTGCGCGACGGCAAGATGGTGCTGACCAAGAAGACTGAAGACACGGATATGAACGAGCTGATCGCTGCGATGGTCGGCCGCGCGCTGGACAACCGCTTCCCGCCCGTGGACAACACTCCCGGCGACGTGGTGCTCTCGGTGCAGCACCTGTCCACCAAGTTCGCACCCAATCTGAAGGACATCTCCTTCGACGTGCGCGAGGGCGAGATCTTCGGCCTGTACGGGCTGGTCGGCGCCGGGCGGTCGGAGCTGCTGGAGACCATGTTCGGCGTGCGCACCCGCGCGGCCGGGCGCGTTTACTATAACGGGCGGCTGATGAACTTCACCAGCTCCAAGGATGCCATGGATCACGGCTTCGCCATGATCACCGAGGAGCGCAAGTCCACCGGCCTGTTCCTGGAGGGCGACCTCACCTTCAATACGACCATCACCAACCTGTCCCACTACTACACGGGCATCGCGCTGTCCAACGACAAAATGGTGAAGGCCACAGCCAACGAAATCAACATCATGCATACCAAGTGCATGGGTCCCTCCGACTCCATCACGGCGCTGTCGGGCGGAAACCAGCAAAAGGTCATCTTCGGAAAATGGCTGGAACGGGATCCCGCCGTCTTCCTGATGGATGAACCAACGCGAGGCATTGATGTCGGCGCCAAGTATGAAATCTACGAGCTGATCATCAAGATGGCAAAGATGGGCAAGACGATCATCGTCGTCTCCTCTGAAATGCCGGAAATCCTGGGCATCACCAACCGCATCGGCGTCATGTCCAACGGTCGGCTCGCCGGCATCGTCGATACCCGGCAGACCAATCAGGAAGAGCTGCTGAGACTGAGCGCGAAGTATCTGTAATTGGAGGGAAAGCAATGGCAATTGACAAGAGAATCCTCTCCGCGGAAGAGGAGCAGAGGCTGCTCGCCCCCATCGACGAGCGGGTAGGCGCGATTCAGGAGAAGATCAACGCGCTGCGCAAGGACGGCACGGACAGGGTCGTCGCCCTGACGAACCACATCGCCATCGTCCGCGAAAACGCCAACTATACCAAGGGCGAGAAGGCCAGCATGATCGCTGCCGACAGGCAGGCCCTGGCCGAGGCCAAGGCCGTGGAGGCGGGCAACAAGGGCCAGGTGAACAGCCTGATCGACGAAGCCGTCAAATATCTGGACGCCAACTATGACTCGGCCTATTACAGCAGGATCGCCGCGTCCTGCGAGGCCCAGAAGGAGACCGAGCAGGCTCGCTACGCCGAAGAGCTGGCCCAGCTGAAAAAGCAGCACGAAGCGGACCTGGCCAAGCTGACCAACGCCGCCGAGATCAAGGATGAGAAATACGTATTCAAGAACAAGCTGTTCGACGCCAAGCTGAAGCACGATTCCACGATCCAGGAGATCAAGGACCGCCAGCACGACGCCTTCACCCACCGCTATCACCTGATCGACCTGCTGCGCCTGTCGAAGTTCACCTTCGCCGAGAAGCAGAAGCAGAAGTGGGAGAACTACAAATACACCTTCAACGTCAAGCAGTTCCTGCTGAAGAACGGCCTGTACATCGCCATACTGTTCGTGTTCGTGCTGCTGTGCATCCTGACGCCCATCATCAAGCACACCCAGCTGCTGACCATGAACAACATACTGAACATCCTGCAGGCGGCTTCGCCGCGCATGTTCCTGGCGCTGGGCGTCGGCGGGTTGATCCTGCTGGGCGGCACGGACCTGTCCGTGGGCCGCATGGTGGGCACCAGCATGGTGCTGTCCACCATGATCATGCACAAGGGCATCAACACCGGCATGCTGTTCGGCAAGGTGTTTGACTTCTCCACGCTGCCGGTGGGCCTGCGCATCGTGATGGCGCTGGTGGTCTGCTGCTGCATCACCACGCTGTTCGCGGCGCTGGCGGGCTTCTTCACCGCCCGGTTCAAGATCCACCCCTTCATCTCCACCATGGCAAACATGCTGATCATGTTCGGCCTGATGACCTTCGCCACCAAGGGCGTTTCCTTCGGCGCCATCGAAATGACGATCCCCAAGATGATCATCCCGAAGATCGCCGGCCAGTTCCCGTCCATCATACTGTGGGCCATCGCGGCCATCATCGTGATGTACTTCATCTGGAACAAGACCAAGCTGGGCAAGGACATGTACGCCGTGGGCGGCAACCAGGAGGCCGCCGCCGTGTCGGGTATCTCGGTGTTCAAGGTGACCATCATCACCTTCATCATCGCCGGCATCCTCTACGGCTTCGGCTCCTGGCTGGAGTGCATCCGCATGGTGGGTTCCGGCTCCTCCTCCTACGGCCAGGGCTGGGAGACCGACGCCATCGCGGCCTGCGTCGTGGGCGGCATCTCCTTCAAAGGCGGCATCGGCAAGATCCAGGGCATCGTCGTGGGCGTGTTGATCTTCACCGCCCTCACCTACTCCCTGACTATCCTGGGCGTGGACACCAACCTGCAGTTCGTGTTCTCCGGCATCATTATCCTTTCCGCCGTGACCATCGACTGCCTGAAGTACGTGCAGAAGAAGTAAGGGATCCTTCCGGACATAAAGAGGCGCCCCGCCACTTGGCGGAGCGCCTCAACTCTTTCTTCTTACGCCTCTTCGTCATCCCCGGGACCATGGGGTTCTTCCTTCCCGCCGCTTCGCCCGCGCAGCAGCGCTTCATGCTTTTTGGTGAACACCCGCTGGATGTTCACCATCACGCCCAGCGCGATGAACACCACCAGGAACATGATCGTGCCCTCCAGCCGCAGCGTCTCGCGAACCGTCTGCACCGTCTCCGCCGTCATCAGCTTCTTGCCCATCCACATCAGCACCGAGTACAGCAGCAGCGCGAACAGCACCACGCCGGCGGCGGAGGCGCCCGCGGTGGCCGGCGCATTGGAGCGGGACAGGGTGCGCAGGTAGAACATGAAGCCCAGCAGGCACCACAGCGACAGCAGCAGGTAGGCGTCCGAACCCATCATGTCGATGGCCGTCAGCTTCGGGATCAGCTGCGCCACGGCGAACGCCGCGGAAAACACCAGGCCCAGGATGCCCGTCACCACAAAGCGGCGGCTGCCGGTCCTGCGGGCCAGACGCCAGGCGGAGGCGGAGGTGTAACCGAAGGCGATGATCGCGCCCAGGGAGGTCAGCTCCATGAAGCAGGTCAGCGCGCTGCGCCCGAAGATGGAGATGACGATAGAGACCAGCATGATGAACAGGATGCTGTAGGTGGTGCCCTCGAACCGCTCGGACAGGATATGGTCCTCGGCCATGGTGGAGAGCACGCGGGTGGTGGCGCGGTAGGCCGCGATCATGCCCGTGAGTATGGCGGCCAGCGCCGCGATGGCCATCAGCAAAAGGCCCCCGGTGCCCAGCGCTGACTGGGCGGCGTTGAACGTGGGCACCGCAGCGATGCCGTCCAGGCTGCCAAGATCGGCGATGTAGGCCTGCCAGTTGGCATAGCCGTCCGGCACGGAGGTGATGCCCACCAGCGTCAGCGCCGCGTACATCAGCCCGCTCAGCGCGACTGCCGCCAGGATCAGCCATTTGGATCGCTGGATCTTGAAATCGAAGTGGGCCGTCTCCAGGGAGATCACTTCAAAGCCCACGAAGGCCCAGGGCGCCAGCATCACGATGGTGAAAATCGAAAAGGCCCTGTTGCCGTGCCGGATGCCAAAGGCGCCGGCCAGGCTGTCCAGATTCAGCTTCGGCAGGCACACCGCCGCCACTGCCGCGACGCAAACCAGCATGACCACCGCCAGGATGGTCTGCAGCTTTTGCAGCAGGGGTTTGGCGTTGATGAACAGCAGCGCGATGATGGCCAGCGCGATGATGGACGCGCCCACCTCGCCCATGAAGATATGGTTCCCGGCAATCTCATAGGCATAGTAACCGATTTGCAGGCTTCTGCCGAATACCATGCGGATGACCAGGAACAGCGAAGTGGCGTTCATGAAAAGCACCGTCAGATAGGACAGGGACAGGAACCAGGCGCACAGGAACGCGTGGTCCCTGCCAAAAGCCTCCTTGGTATAGGCGTACACGCCGCCGGTGCCGGGCCTGCGCCGCATCAGGAAGAAGAAGTTTGCGCCGATGACCAGCATCAACGCCATGCTGACGGCCATGGAAATCACCGTGCCCATGGGGCCGGCTACGGGCAGGAAGGTGGATCCGGGCATCATAAAAGCTCCCCAGCCGATGATACAGCCGAAGGCGATCGCCCAGACATCCAGTGGCGATAGGTATCTGTCGTATTCGTTGATGATTCTGTTGTCCTCCATATGCCTCCCCCTCCGACGCAAAAAGGCCATTTGGGCCATCCATTAAAACAATTATAACACACAAACCGATGTTTGAAAAGGGAAAGAATCCCCGGAAAGCATAATTATTCCACGATTGTCGGCGCGCCGCCCTGCAAAGGCCCCCAACCCGGCACACCGCGTTTCGCATCTGTTGCATTATCCATATCATTTCCGGCAATTTATGGTTGATTCCAGGAGCTGCTTAAGGTATAATGGTTTATGTAAAAGTTTAACCTTTGTAAATAACTTAAGTGTCGTCGGGAGGGGTGAATTGAAGTGCTTTATTCAAGCGCAGGCCTGCTGGCCCTCGTCATTCACCTGATCATCAACCACGACGTGGTGCGCAGTCTCTCGGGAAAGGATATCCTGCCCGCCCACCGAGCCTACCGCTCCTTCCTGTTTGCCATCACGGTCTACTATATCTCGGACATCCTGTGGGGCATTCTATATGAACACCATCTGATTGCCCTGGTCCACCTGGACACCGCGGTCTATTTCGCGTCCATGGCCGTCTCCATTCTGCTCTGGACGCGCTTCGCCATCGTCTATATGAAGGAGCAGAGCCGCTTTGGCCGAATGCTGGCCATCGTCGGCTGGCTGATCTGCGCCTTCCAGATGCTGTTCCTGGCGATCAACTTCTTCCTGCCGGTGCTGTACTCCTTCGGCGAAGACGGCAGCTATCACGCAGAAGCCGCGCGATACATCACCCTGGCCATGCAGATCGCCATGTACCTGATGACATTCGTCTACGCCATCGTCGTCGCGGCGCACAGCAGCGGCACCATGAAGCTGCGCCACCGCACCATCGCCTTTTCCAGCCTGGCCATGGCCGGGTTCATCGTCGCGCAGTCGCTTTTCCCGCTGCTGCCGCTGTACGCCATCGGCTGCCTGCTGAGCACCTGCGTGCTGCACAGCTTCGTGCTGGAGAATGAAAAGGAGGAATACCGGGACAAGCTGGAGGAGCGGCTGCACGAAAACATACTCAAGGGCAATTACTACGACCTGCTCACGGGCCTGCCTGGCATGTCCTACTTCTTCGAGCTGGCCCAGACCGTCCGCGCGGACATCAAGCGCCGCGGCGGCAGGTGCGCCATACTGTACATGAACCTCAGCGGCCTGAAGTTCTACAACCAGAGCCACGGCTTTGCGGAGGGAGACCGACTGCTGCGCTCGTTCTCCCAGCTGCTGGTCTCCGCCTTTGGCGGCGACAGCTGCAGCCGCTTCGGCCAGGACCACTTCGTGGTGCTGACGGCGGAAGAGGGCCTGGGTGATTCCCTGAACGCCCTGTTCAAGGCCTGGGACGGCATGAACGGCCACGACTGCCCCGCCGTGCTGGTGGGCGTCTATCCGGACAGCATGGACAACGTGGACATCAGCACCGCCTGCGACCTGGCCAAGATCGCCTGCGACGCCATCCGCCACACCTACGTGTCCTCCGTCAAGTACTACGACACCGCCATGCTGGCCAGCGCTGAGCGCCAGCAGTACATCGTCTCCCACCTGGATCAGGCCATCGAGGAACGGTGGATCCAGGTCTACTACCAGCCCATCGTCCGCGCCGCCAGCCGCCAGGTGTGCGACGAGGAGGCCCTGGCCCGCTGGATTGACCCGAAGCGCGGCTTCCTCTCCCCCGCCGATTTCATCCCCATCCTGGAGGACGCGAAGCTGATCTACCGGCTGGATTTGTACATCGTGGACCGGGTGCTGGAAAAGAACCGCCGCCTGCAGGACAACGGGCTTCACCTGGTGCCCCAGTCCGTCAACCTGTCCCGGTCGGACTTTGAGTCCTGTGACATCGTGGAGGAGATCCGCCGCCGCGTGGACGACGCCGGGCTCGACCGCAGCCTGCTGACCATCGAGATCACCGAGAGCATCATCGGCGGCGACTTCGACTTCATCAAGGAACAGGTGGAGCGCTTCCGGGCGCTGGGCTTCCCCGTGTGGATGGACGACTTCGGCAGCGGCTATTCGTCGCTGGACGTGCTTCAGAGCATGCCGGTGGACCTGATCAAGTTCGACATGCGCTTCATGCAGCAGTTCAACCACGGCGACAAGAGCAAGATCATCCTCACCGAGCTGATGAAGATGGCCGTGGGCCTGGGCATCGACACCGTGTGCGAAGGCGTGGAGCGGGAGGACCAGGTGGAGTTCCTGCGGGACATCGGCTGCTCCAAGCTGCAGGGCTACTACTACGCCCGGCCCATGCCCATGGAGCAGATCCTTGAGCGCTACAGGACCGGCCAGCAGATCGGCTTCGAGAACCCCGCGGAGTCGGGCTACTTCGACGCCATCGGGCGCATCAACCTCTACGACCTGGCGGTCATTGCCAATGAAGACGAGGACGCCTTCCAGCACTACTTCAGCACCGTGCCCATGTCGATCATCGAGGTTCGGGAGGGCGAGACCCGCTTCGTGCGCAGCAACCACGCCTACCGGGACTACATGTGGCGCGCTTTCCGGTTTGACATTTCCGAGCTGAACACCGATTTCCATATCACGGAGGAGGGCCCCGGGCTGCCCTTCGTGGACGCGCTGCGCCAGTGCTGCAGGGATGACAGCCGGATGGTGTTTGAAAACACCCTGCCGGACGGCAGCATCGCCCATGTCTTCATGCGCCGCATCGCGGAAAACCCCGTCACCAGCACGGAGGCGGTTGCCGTCGCGGTGCTGGCCATCACGGAGCCCGGCAAATAATCATCGACGCTGGAGGATACAGGCATGCGCTATGCGTACAAGGTTCCCGAGAAAAAGCAGATCCGGGTCATCATCGACTCCGACACCGCCTGCGAGGCGGACGATCCCTTCGCCATCGCCCACGCGCTGTTGAGCCCCAAGCTCATCGTGCGCGCCCTGGTGGCGGAGCATTTCGCCGCCCCCGGTTCCATGAAACAGAGCCACGAAGCCATCCGGCGCCTGCTGGGCGCCATGCACCGGAAGGCGAACCTGCTGGACGGCGAGGAATGGCCGCTGGATGCGGGTCGGCCCATGTCCGAGGGCGTGCGGTTCATCATCGACGAGGCCCTGCGCGAGGATGCGCGGCCGCTGTTCGTGCTGTGCCTCGGCGCGCTCTCCAACCTGGCCCGGGCGTTCCGGGAGGCGCCGGAGATCATCCGCCGGATGACCGTAGTCACCATCGGCGGCCACGGCTACGACGTGTCCCCCATCCCCTTCCGGGAGTTCAACTTCGGCAACGACGTGGACGCCGCCAACGCCCTGCTCAGCTCCGGCGCGGAGATCTGGCAGGTGCCCGTGCCCGCCTACGGCAGCATCCGCACGGGTCTGGCGGAGCTTCAATACCGGGTCGCCCCCTGCGGCGACGCCGGGCGGTATCTGTTCGACCAGATGGTGGCCTACAACGAATCCCCCGCCGCCGGGTGGACCCCCGGCGAGAGCTGGTCCCTGGGCGATTCACCGGCCGTGGCCGTCACGCTGGACCCCACATGCGGCCGGTTCCACACCCAGGTCGCCCGATTCGTCAACCCGGACACCACCTATTCCGACCGCCAAACGGGCCAGTTCGTGCGGCTTTACGACACCGTGGACTCCCGCTACGTGCTGGAGGACTTCTTCGCCAAGCTGGCGATGAATTACCTGAAATAGAATCGATCAGGACAGTCGCGCCCCGCGTTCACCCATGTGAGCGCGGGGCGTCTTGTCTTATCAGATTTTGTCCTTCACCATGCTCAGCGCGATGCGCTTTTTCTTCTCGTCCACGCTGACCACCCAGACCTTCACCACATCCCCCACCTTCACCACCTCGGAGGGGTGGCGGATGAAGCGGTCGGCCATGCGGGAGATGTGCACCAGGCCATCCTGGTGCACGCCGATGTCCACGAATGCGCCGAAGTCGATCACGTTGCGCACCGTTCCGGTCAGCTCCATGCCCGGCTTCAGGTCCTTCATGTCCATAACGTCCGTGCGCAGCACCGGCTTGGGCAGGTCGTCCCGGGGGTCGCGCCCGGGCTTTTGCAGCTCGGCGAGGATGTCCTTCAGCGTGGGCAGGCCCACGCCCGCCTCCTCCGCCAGCTTCTCCAGGCCGTACAGCTGCGCCCGCCGGGCCGCGTCCGGGATGCCGCCGCGCACGGCCTTCGCATCGCAGCCCAGCGCAGAGACGACCACCTTCGCCGCGTCGTAGCTCTCGGGATGTACGGCGGTGGCGTCCAGCGGGTTCTTGCTGTCGCGCACCCGCAGGAAGCCCGCGCACTGTTCAAACGCCTTCGGCCCCAGTTTGGGCACCTTTTTGAGCGTCGCGCGGCTGGGGATGCCGTTCTCCTCCCGGTAGGCCACGATGTTCTTCGCCAGCGCGGGGCCAATGCCCGCCACGTGGCTAAGCAGCGCCGCCGACGCCGTGGACACCTCCACGCCCACCTGGTTCACGCACTGCTCCACCACGCCGTCCAGCGCCGCCGTCAGCTCGTTCTGCTTCAAATCGTGCTGGTATTGGCCCACGCCGATGGCCTTCGGGTCGATCTTCACCAGCTCCGCCAGCGGGTCCTGCATCCTGCGCGCGATGGACACCGCGCTGCGCTGGGTCACGTCGAAGTCCGGGAATTCCTCGGCGGCCAACGGGCTGGCGGAGTACACCGAGGCGCCCGCCTCGCTGACGATGATGTAGGCCACGCCGGGCATATCCGGCAGCAGCGACACGATGAACTGCTCGCTCTCCCGGCTGGCGGTGCCGTTGCCGATGGCGATAGCGGTCACGCCGTACTGCTTCACAAAGCCCTTGATCAGTCGCGCGGCGGCCGCCTTGCCCGCCTCGTTCCCGGGCAGGGTGAAGTGGCCCACGCCGGTGTCCAGCACCTTGCCGTTTTCGTCGATGACGGCCAGCTTGCAGCCCGTGCGGAAGCCCGGGTCCACCCCCAGCGTCACCTTGCCCTTGATGGGCGGCTGCATCAGCAGCTGGTGCAGGTTATCAGAGAACACCCTGATGGCGGACTCATTCGCCCGGTCGGTGAGCATATTCCTGATTTCCCGCTCCAGCGACGGGAACAGCAGCCGGCTCCAGGCGTCCTCGCAGGCCTCGGCCACCTGCATAGCGGCGGCGGAATTGCCCCGCACGAAGGCCCGCTTCACCGCCTGCAGGGCGCGCCCGTCGTCCGCTTCAATGGAGACCTTCAAAAACGCCTCCCGCTCGCCGCGGTTGATGGCCAGGATCCGATGGGCCGCGATGGACCGCACCGGCTCCCGGAAGTCGTAGTAGTTGCTGTAGACGCTGTCCTCGTCCCTGGCGGCCTTGGTGACGACCGCGCTCTCCCGCATCAGCATTTCCCGCAGCTGCTTGCGCAGGGCCGCGTCGTCGCTGACCATCTCGGCGATGATGTCCCGCGCGCCGGCAAGCGCCGCCTCCGCGTCGGGAATCTCCTTCGCTTCGTCGATGAACTCTGTCGCCTTCGCCACGGGGTCGCCCCGGGTCGGCTGTACCAGCAGCCATGTGGCCAGCGGCTCCAGCCCGCGCTCCTTCGCCACGGTGGCCCGGGTCCTGCGCTTGGGCCGGAATGGGCGATAGATGTCCTCCAGCTCGGAGAGCGTCGCCGCCTTTTCAAGCGACGCGCGGAGCTCCTCCGTCAAAACACCCTGCTCCTCCAGCGCCTTTGCGATCTCCTGGCGGCGCTTGTCCAGGCCCCGAAGGTACTCCAGGCGCTCGGAGAGCCGACGCAGCACCTGGTCGTCCAGCGAGCCGGTGGCCTCCTTGCGGTAGCGCGCGATGAAGGGGATGGTGTTGCCCGCGTCCAGCAGGTCGATCACCGCCTGCACCTGCGCCGGGCGCAGCGAAAACTCATGGGCCAGTATTTCCGTAAAACGATCGTTCATGCATAACTCCTGTCTTTATTCCGCAAGCCCGGACAGTATGATCTCCGCCGCCCGACGCTGCTGTTCTTCGGCGGTGATGGAAGCCGCGCCGTCGCCGGCCTGCGCGCCGTAGCTGCCGAACTGGGCGTGGTTGCCGCCCTCGATGGCTTCCTTCACGTAATCATCCGGCGCGAACCGGTCGCCCGCGGCCATTTTGTCCATGTTCAGCACGCCGTCCTCCGTGCCGTAGATGGAGATCAGCGTCAGACCGTCGTCCAACTCCCGCGTGGGATAGGCGGCCAGCAGCGCCACCCCGGTCAGCACCTCCGGGTGCCTGGCGGCGTAGTCTGCGGCCATGGCCCCGCCCAGGGAGTGCCCGGCGATGGACCAGCGCCCGTAATCGTATTGGTTCATCACGGCGTCCGCGCTGTTTAAGCCGAAGAACGCCAGGCGGAACGGCATCTTCACCAGGCACACGTCCATGCCGCCCTCGGCGATCCGGCGCAGCAGTGGCGCATAGGCAGTCTCCTCCACCTTCGCGCCGGGATAGAAGATCAGCGCGTCTGAATCGGAGGGGCCGTCGAAGCGCCAGCCGTAGCCGGTCTTTTCCACCGTCACCGAACCATCCGATGCCAGCGCCGCCAATGCCGTTTCATCCGCGTGGTAATAAACCCCCGTATAGATAAGGAACGCGACAGCCAGCGCCGCGAGGGCCCCCACGGGAACGAGCCACTTCAGCCTCTTTTTCATCTTCCACACTTCCCCCTCCGCGCGGGGCACCCCTCCGCGCGACAAAGCTCTGAATTGTATTATAGCACAGAGGCGCGCGTTTTTCCACTTTAATGGCGCGATTCTCCGGCCGCTGGACACGACATATGGACTGTCCCTAAATCAGCGACGCCGTATAAAACGGCTGTAGGGGCGCCATTGCGGCTCCCGCATTGTAACCACATTATAACACATTTATTTTCACTACGGAAACGCTCACGGGTCGATTTTGGACACGCAGTGTGGTATAATTGAGCCGCTGTATTCCAGGCAAAGGAAGATGCGCCATGAGAAGAACGATGAACCGCGTCCTCGCGCTGGCCCTGCTGGTGGTCTGCTTCGCCTTCGGCGCCCGGGCCGAGGCGCTGGAGGACTACTGCGGCACCTGGGTAATGGGCAATGCCGCCGTGGAGATCTGGACGGAGGACGGCGAAGGCCAGTGCCGGGCTGTGTTCGTCAATGACGACGGCGAGGCCGAGATCTGGCAGTACGGCGGCTGCTGGCAGGACGAGAGCGCGCCCGGCTTGCAGTGCATGAGCGTCACGCGCACCCGGGAGCGCCTCGACCCGCTGTTCGACAGCCTGGAGGAGCTGAGCTGGTCGCTGAACGACCTCGCCACCGCCAGCCTGGAGCTGTCGGGGGACCGCCTGCTCTTCACCGATGAAACCATGGACGCGCCCATCGCGCTGACCCGCCTGAGCGACGCGCCCGCCAGCGAGCGCACCCGGGCCCTTGCATACCTGGGCAAGTGGTCGGGCGAGGCCGGCGAGCTGTGGGTGGAGGACCACGGCGTATGCTATCAGTTCACCGTCACCGTGCCCGTGGATGAAGTCACCCGCCACCGCTGGACCTACACCTGCCTCTACGACGCCGAGAGCGGCACGATGGAGACGGCTAGCATCTCCCCGCTGAGGATCATCACCCTCGAGGAGGACGGCACCAGCGAGGCGGAGGAAAACAACGACGCCAAGATGGCCACCTTCGTCCTCGTGGACGGAGGGATGATCTGGAGCGCTCCGGACATCGGGGAAGCGGTGCTGGAACGGGCCGCGGAATGACCCGTAAATCGCAGGTATACCACACGGCATGACATCCACACAGGAGGCGCCGCCATGAACGAGGTCATACGACAGCTCTTCGAGCGCAAATCCGTGCGCGCGTTCACGGACCAGCCCATCGACGAAGGCATCGTCCGCACGATCCTGGAGGCCGCCTCCATGGCGCCCACCGCCGGGAACCAGCAGCTGTACACCATCCTGCGGGTGACCGACCCGGCGCTGAAGGAGCGCTTGGCCGAATCCTGCGACCACCAGCCCTTTATCGCCCGGGGCCAGCTGGTGCTGGTATTCTGCGCGGACTGCCTGAAGTGGTACGACGCCTTTGTAAGCGTCGGCTGCCAGCCCCGCCGGCCCGGCCCGGGCGACCTCATGCTGGCGGTGGACGACGCGCTGATCGCCGCCCAGAACGCCGTGGTCGCGGCCGAGGCCTTTGGCATCGGCTCCTGCTACATCGGCGACATCATGGAGAATATCGAGGCCCAGCGGGACATCCTCGGCCTGCCGGAATACGTGTTCCCCGCCGCCCTGCTGGTGTTCGGCTATCCCACCGAGCAGCAGAAGGCGCGCCGCAAGCCGGAGAGGGCCGACCTGCGCTTCATCGTGCAGGAGAACCGGTACCACCGGATGGACGGCGACGAGCTGCGCCAGCTGTTCCTGAAAAAAGCAACCGGCGGGAATTACGGGGAATGGATGGCGGCCTTCTGCAGGCGGAAGTACAATTCCGACTTCGCCCGGGAGATGAGCCGCTCCGTCAAGGAATACCTGAAGCAGTACCAAGACGAAACCTGACAACACAGCAGAACGGAGAAGAAGCCATGTCCAACCGCCCAGACGCAAACCGCCCGACCGACCCCGTCGCGACCCGCGATGTGAAGCCCAACGCCCTGGCCCTGCTGCCCATCGTCATCTTCCTGGTCATCTACCTCGGCAACGGCATCTACTTTGAATACATACACCCCATCGAGGGCAAGATGGGCTTTTACATCATGTCCGTGGTGGTGGCCTTCGGCATCGCGCTGATCGTGGCGTTCATGCAGAACAGGAGCCTGTCCTTCGATGAGAAGATCCACGTCTGCGCCCAGGGCATCGGCGACGACAACATCACCACCATGCTGTTGATCTTCCTGCTGGCCGGGGCCTTCAGCGGCATCGCCCGGGCCACCGGCGGGGCCGTCAGCGTGGCCAACATGCTGCTGAACGTGATCCCGTCCCGCTTCGCGGTCTCGGGGCTGTTCATCATCGCCTGCCTGATCTCCATGGCCATGGGCACCAGCGTGGGCACCATCACGCTGCTGGTGCCCATCGCGACGGAGGTGGCCAAAAACGGCGCGCTCTCGCTGCCGCTGTGCGTGGGCACGGTGGTGGGCGGCGCCATGTTCGGCGACAATCTCTCCGTGATCTCCGACACCACCATTGCCGCCACCCGCACCCAGGGCATCGAGATGAAGGACAAGTTCCTGACCAACATCAAGATCGCCCTGCCCGCGGCATTGGCGACGCTTGTGCTGCTGATCGTGCTGTCGCTGGGCGGCAGGAACGCTCCCATCGGCCATTTCGACTTCAACGTCTGGCTGGCGCTGCCCTACTTCGCGGTGCTGGCGCTGGCGCTGCTGGGCATCAACGTGTTCGTGGTGCTGCTGATCGGCGTGGCGCTGTTCCTGGCGGTGGGGCTGTGCCTGGGTCAGGTGGGCTACGCGGACGCCTTCCTGGCCATGGGCGACGGCACCGGCGCCATGTTCGAAACCATGATCGTCACCATCCTGGTAGCCTCGATCTCCGCGCTGATGAAGGCCCACGGCGGCTTCGAGGCGATCCTGAAATTCATCCGCGCCCACTTCAACGGCAAGCGCGGCGGCATGGCGGGCATCGCGCTGCTCACCGCGTTCATGGACATCGCCACCGCCAACAACACCGTGGCCATCGTCATCGCCGCGCCCATCGCAAAGGAGATCAGCCAGGAATTCGGTGTCTCCGGCAAGGTGACGGCCTCGCTGCTGGACACCTGCTCCTGCATCGCCCAGGGCATCATCCCCTACGGCGCCCAGCTGCTGATCGCGGCGGGCCTGGCGGGCATCAGCAGTTTCTCCATCATGCCCTGGCTGTTCTACCCCTTCCTGCTGTCGGTGTTCGTGGTCATCTCCATCGTCCGCGCGGGCTCCCGCAAGGATTGAAACCGTCCCAATCATCTTCTCTGGAGGCCATACATGAACCAGCTTTTGACCGAGGGCAGCTTCCGGCGCAGGATCATCGGCTTTGCCGTGCCGATCTTCATCGGCTACCTGTTCCAGCAGCTGTACAACACGGCGGACTCGCTGATCGTCGGGAACTACCTGGGCGAAAACGCGCTGGCGGCTGTCAGCTCCAACGGCGCGTTCATCTACCTGTTCGTAGGCTTTTTCATGGGCTTTGCCACCGGCGCGGGCGTGGTGATCGCCCGGCACATCGGCGCCGGCGACGCCCACCACACCTCGCTGGCGGTGCACACCACCGTGGCCATGGGCCTGGTGTTCAGCGCCATCGTGTCGGTGGGCGGCGTGCTGATCACGCCCTCGGTGCTGCGCTGGATGGGCACGCCCCCGGAGGTGTTCACCGAGTCCAGCAAGTATCTGAAGATCTACTTTGCCGGCGGCACGGGCCTGGTGATGTACAACATCCTGGTGGGCATCCTGCAGGCCTCCGGCGACAGCCGACATCCGCTGATCTACCTGATCGTCAGCTCGCTGGTGAACGTGGCGCTGGACGTGCTGTTCGTGGCTGGGTTCAAAATGGGCGTGGAGGGCGCGGCCTATGCCACCATCATCTCCCAGTTCCTGAGCATGGTGCTGGTGGCCGTGCGGCTGATGCGCAGCGACAGCGCCATCCGCGTGGACATCCGCAGGATCCGCTTCGACGGGGAGAGCCTGCGCTTTATCGTGCGCAACGGCCTGCCCACGGCGCTGCAGGCCTGCGTGATCGACCTGTCCAACCTGCTGATCCAGTCCTACATCAACTCCTTCGGCGGGCTGGCCATGGCGGGCATCGGCGCGTCAACGAAGGTGGAGGGCTTCGCCTTCCTGCCCGTGACGGCGTTCCAGATGTCGCTGACCACCTTCGTCTCCCAGAACATGGGCGCAAAGCAGTATGACCGCGTGCGCCAGGGCATCCGCTTCGGCCTGACCTGCGCCATCGCCATCATCGAACTGCTGGGCGCGGTGCTGTTCCTGCTGGCGCCGCAGATCGTTGGGCTGTTCAACCGCAACCCGGAGGTGGTCGCCTTCGGCGTGGGCCGCGCGAGGGTGTGCGCGCTGTTCTACTGCCTGGTGGGCTTCTCCCACGTGGCCTCGGCGGTGATGCGCGGGCTGGGCAAGCCCGTCACGCCCATGGTCATCATGCTCACCTGCTGGTGCGCGGTGCGGATACTGGTGCTGTTCACCCTGGGCCAGGCCCTGCACGACATCCGTCTGGCCTATTGGATCTACCCCTTCACCTGGATGCTGTCCAGCGTGGTCTACGCCGTGCTGCTCAAGCGCATCCACGTGGACCGGCTCTCCGGCGCGGTCTGACGCGGCGAGCCTCCATTCCACGACAGCCTTCCACAGACATGACAACTCCCGGCCATGGGCTCTTGCCCTCGGTCGAGAGTTCTTTGTATGTCATATTAGTCAGTCGGGCCGCTCACTCACAGCTCAATCTCTGCGCAAACGCGCTCGTCCAGGCAGGAGCCGCCCGCGTAGACCCGGTAGGTCCCCGGTTCCACCAGCTTCCGGCCCGCCGACTCCATGTAGATCTCCAGGTCGCCGGGATTCGCGGTGAATTCGGCGCTCCGGCGCTCGCCGGGAGCCATGTCATGCAGGCGTTCAAAGCCGATCAGCCGCCGAACGGGATGCACCGTGTTGGAGGGCGACACGCGCCGGATGTACAGCTGCGCCACCTCATCGCCCACTGTGCCGCCCGCGTTGGTCACGTCCACACTGACCCGCAGGCCGCCGCCCGCCTTCTCAACGCGCAGGTCGTCGTATTCAAAGCGGGTATAGGACAGCCCGTGGCCGAAGGGGTACAGCACCGGCTTGTCGAAGTAGCGATAGGTGCGCGGGTGGTGGATCAGGTCGTAATCCTCCAGCGGCGGCAGGTCGTCGTCGCTCCTGTACCAAGTCATGGGCAGCCGCCCTGCGGGATTGGCCTCGCCGAAGAGGGCCGCCGCCAGGCCGTGGCCCAGGTCCTGGGAGCCGGTGGCGTTCAGCAGTATGGCCGGCACGTGCGCCTGCATCCAGTTGACGGCATAGGGATAGTTGGCGATCAGCACCACGGCCACGTTGGGATTGGCCGCGTACACGGCCTCCAGCAGCCTCTGCTGGGAGGGGATCATGTCGATGGTGCTGCGGTCGATCTCCTCCTTGGCGTTCACCACGGGGTTGCAGCCCAGGGCCACGACCACCTTCTTCGCCTTCCTCGCCAGCGCCACGGCTCGCTGCACGCCGTCGGAGACCACCTCCACCGTCAAGACGTCGGCCTCCCGCTCGGAACCGGCCCAGGCGGTGGACTCGTTGCCGCCCTCCTTGGTGTTGCTCTCGGCCTCGCGCCGCCGAAGGAGATCGGTCCTGAGCCGCCCGTCCTCCAGGTACACGTTCCGGTTGCCAAAGCAGTACAGCCGGACGTCCCCCGGCCGATCGTCCCAGTACTCCGTCAGCTCCACGCAGTTGGCGTTGCGCGGGCTGGGCGTGCGCGCCGCGCCAGCGGTGCCGATGGTGAAGCTGTCGGTGACGAACCAGGCGAAGGGATCGTCGGAGGCCAGGCTGACCTTCCCGGCCCCGTCCACGGTCAGGTACTTCTTGTAGGCGGGCGCATAGAGGAAGTTGCTGCCGCAGCCCCAGTTGGTCTGCTCGAACAGAACCGCATCCTCCACCCGGTCCACCGGCACCAGCTCCGCGGGCTTCGCCGTCTTCGCGGCCTCCCAGTTCTCCGGCACGGGCTCGCTGGCACCCAGGTACCTCTCCCCGATCTTCAGCCGGATCAGGTTCAGTCCGCTGTCATAGGGCACCTCCCGGCGCATCCGCTTCTCCATGCCTGCCTTCAGCGTCACCCTGTAGAGGGGCGTGCCGCCATACCAGTCCATGTACCAGCTGCCGCCCACGTGGCCGATCAGGGCGATGTCGTCGTCCTTCCTGAGCGGCAGGAAGCCGCCCTCGTTCTTGAGCAGCACGTTGGATTCCTCGCTCATGCGCTTTGAGACGCGCTTGGCCTCGTCCGTGCCCACGTCCGCCATGTCCAGGTCGGCATAGGGGTCCGCCGGGTCGAAGGCGCCCTGGCGCAGCAGCTCGGTGATGGTGCACAGCACGGACCTGTCCAGCTCTTCCTCGGTGATCAGCCCGCGTTCAAAGGCCTCTTTTGCCGCCTTCGTCACCTCCGCTGGGCTGTCCAGCATGGCATCCACGCCCGCCTTCACGCCCTCGGCCAGGGTCTCGGCGTGGGTGTCGAAGTAGCGGTGGAAGTTCACGGTCTGCAAAAAGTCGCCGCCGTCGGTCATGGCGTAGCGGATGCCCCACCGATCCTTCAGGATGTCCCGCACCTCGTGGTTCAGCATGGCCGGCAGGTGGTTGATCTCGTTGTAGGAGGTCATCACGCCCTCGGCGTGGCCCTCCAGGGCGCAGTAGCGGTAGGGCTCCAGCTCGTAGTCGTACTTCACCTTGTCGCTGATGTCGAAGTTGTCATAGCAGCGGCGGTACTCCTGGTTGTTGGCATAGAAGTGCTTCAGCACCGCGGCGGTGCGCACGCGGTCGCCCCGCTGGCCTGGGGCCAGGGGCGAGCCGTCCAGGTTGTGCTCGTCCTGCATGCCGCGAATGTAGGCGGAGGCCATCTTGCCGGTCAGGTACGGGTCCTCGCCGTAGCCCTCCTCGTTCCGGCCCCAGCGGGGGTCGCGGCACAGGTCGATGGTGGGGCCCAGACGGCCGTTGCCGCCCTTGCCCACGGCATTGCAGAAGGCGCGGGACTCGCGCCCGGTCACGTCGCCTGCCCGGAAGATCAGCTCCCGGTCGAAGGTGGCGGCCATGCCGATAGGCTGGGTGAATGAGGTGGTGGGCGTGGGCGGGTAATGCTCGCCCTGGCCCGCCCGGGCCTGGACGCCGTGGGCGCCCTCGCCGCCGCAGGTGGAGGCCGCGATGCCCAGGCGTTCGTTGCGCACGCGCAGGGTGAACCAGGCGCACTTCTCCTCGATGGTCATTTGGGAAAGCAGGTATTGCGCGCGCTCCTCGTCGGTGCGCTTCATGTCGTACAGCGGCGTGCTCCTGTCCATGTGATCTCCTCCGTGGCTGTATTTTCCCCTGTATTATAGCGCCGATCAGCGGAAGCGGCAATAGATATTTCACGCAAATCCACAGCAGATCCTGCGAAAAAGGCCCGCACGCGCGCTGCGCACATTAATACAAACTTTTCACCATCGCAAAGGGATGTTCCAGATGGCGTGTTATAATCGATGAACAGCGGAGTTCGGCCTCTAAATCCTTCGCTATACAAAACAAAACCAAGGAGATTTTTTTATGCGCAAACGGTTCCAACAATTCATTTCCGACACATCCCTGCTCCTCCGGTCCATCCCCTCCCCCGTGGTCACCTGCTTCGTGCTTTCCGTGGTGCTGATGAACCTGCTGGCCAACAAGACCATCTACCAAAAGGGCTTTTTCGCCGTGGACGGCGGCATCGTCGTGTCCTGGGCATGCTTCCTGTGCATGGATATCATCACCAAGCACTTCGGCGCAAGCGCCGCGACCCGGGTATCCATATTTGCGCTGGCCGTGAACCTGTTCTGCGTGGGCATCTTCGCGGTGGTCAGCATCATTCCCACCGAGACGGATTATTCCGCCTTCAATGGCATCTTCGGCGGCAGCTGGTTCATCGTGATGTCCAGCTCTCTGGCGTTCCTCGCCTCAGCCGTGGCCAACAACGCGCTGAACGCGGCCATCGGCCGGATGTTCCGGGCCAACCCGGACAGCCGCGCGGCCTACTACACCCGCAGCTACGTGTCCACGTTCATCGGCCAGTTCGTCGACAACATGGTGTTCGCTTCGTTGGTGTTCATGCTGTTCGCGCCCATCTACTGGGGCGGCTTCAGCTGGACCCTGCCCCAGTGCGTCACCTGTTCGCTGATCGGCGCGTTCCTGGAGCTGGTGATGGAGGTCGTGTTCTCCCCCATCGGCTATGGGGTGACCCGGCGCTGGCGGCAGCTGGACGTGGGTGGCGCGTATCTGGCGTCGCACGCCGCATGAAGGCGCTGATCACCGGCGCCTCCCGGGGCATCGGGAAGGCCGTGGCCGAGCGGTTCCTGGCGCTGGGACACGAGGTGCACGGTCTCGACCTGCTCGGCACCGCCATTGAACATCCCAAATACAGGCACCACGCGTGCGACATCCGGCTCAAAGAGGCCCTTCCGGACATCGACGGCGTGGAGATCCTGTTCAACAACGCGGGCATCCAGCAGGGCGAGGACGACATCGCCACGAACCTGGCCGGCGCCATCCACGTGACCGAGAAGTACGCCATGGGCAGCCCGGCGCTGAAGTCCATACTGTTCAACGCCTCGGCGTCCTCCGTCAGCGGCCAGGAGTTCCCCCACTACGTGGCCAGCAAGGCCGGCCTGGTGGGCTACATGCGCAACGTGGCCATCCGCGTGGCGCCCCGGGGCGTCACCTGCAACGCCATCAGCCTGGGCGGCGTGATCACCGACTCCAACGACGCGGTGATGAACAACCCGGAAATGTGGCGGGCCATCATGGACGTGACGCCCATGAAGAAGTGGACCACGCTTTCGGAGGTGTGCGACTGGGTGGTGTTCCTCACCACGGCAAACCGGTCCATGTCGGGCCAGAACCTGCTGATCGACAACGGCGAGAAGGATCTCAACCCCACCTTCGTCTGGCCGGGGTATTGAAGATGAACAAAAGGGGCTGTCTCAAGATTTGAGACAGCCCCTTTTGCCGACGGAATCCCGGATCAGGCCGCGTTCGACAGCCCGGTCTCTTCCTCCTCCACGGCCTCGGGCAGCCAGGGCACCGCGGCCACGTTCAAATCGCCCAGCCAGCTGTTGCCGTTGCCGCGGATGGTCTCCTCCAGCGTGTTGATGATCACGCTGCGGATGCGCTGTACGGTGGTGCCGCCCGGTTGCATGATGGAGCCTACGCTGCTGATCACGTAGTGCAGGCCGTAGGCCTCGCCCAGGTACAGCATCTCATGCCCCCGGAAGAACAGGATCGTGCCCACGGGCAGCGCGTCCAGGGTATCCGCCTTGGCGTCCTCGTCCAGCTCTGAAAGGTCCGCCTTCAGCGCGGGCATGGCTGACTGCCAGGTGGTGTTCCGGGGCAGTTCCAGGCCGAAGCACTTGTAGATGTTGCGTATGTACTGGGAGCAGTCCGGCACGGCCAGCATGCCGCCCCAGCCATAGGCGTCGCCCAGCATGGAGAAGGCCACGTCCAGCACGTTCTCCGTCGTCAGCGGCAGATAGCCCAGGCTGAAATCGCAGTGCTGGGGGATCAGCGCGATGGTGGTGGCGTAGTTGCCCGCCTCGTCCCGAACGGGCAGCCAGACGGCGGTGTTGTGGTAGGCGGCGCGGTTGGTGAGGACCGGGTCGTAATCCTTCTCCTGCACCAGTTTGAGCGTCGTGCCCATGGTCAGCATCCGCTGGGAGGACGTGCTGTTCACGTTGGCGGCGTCCAGGTAGAACTTGCCGCCGGTCACCACCAGCAGTTCCTCCTGGGGAATCTGCCAGGCGCCCAGCCATTCCACGCGGTCCTTGCACAGGGCGATGTTCTCCGCCTTGATCCAGCCGCACACGCACCAGGTGTCGCAGTAATACCAGCTTCCGTCCGCCGTCTGGGCCCGGATGACCACCGGCTCGTTCACGCGGACATAGGAATTCTGCAGGGTGTCGAAGTCGTTGTCGCCCGCCATGTCGGTGATCAGCAGGTCCGTGGGCACGGCGCGGACGTCCGCCAGCGTCACGCAAATGCCGTAGCGGGCCTCCTCCTTGTCGGTCACCTCCGCGTCGTCGATGTTCGCCAGCACCTCGGCCACGTCCGAATAGCGCACCTGCTCGCCATCCGCGCGGAAATAGCCGCTGGCCATGTACTCGGACAGCGCGCCCATGGCCTGCTTGACCAGCTCCCCGCGATAGGCCGCGCCGTCATAGGGCGCGTACGTCTGCATAAGGTCCGTCATGCAGCACTCCTCCCGCGCCAGGCAGGCGGCGTTCAGGGCCTCGATGTCGGTTTCTTCCGCCAGCACCTCGTCCGCCTTGCGTGCCTTCTTCACCCAGTAGGCCGCGTCGGTCATCTCCTCCGTCACATCGGGCAGCAGCGCCGTCTCCGCCATCGCCGGCAGCGAGGCGAGCAGCAGCGCCGCGATCAACAGCGCGATCGCCGCGAATTTGATTCGATTCATGTCCTTTCCTCCTCGAAGCGCGGGCATCTGTCCGCGCCCGCTGGTTTCATTGTACCCCATTCCGCGGGATTTTTCCACTGTTTTTTCCGGCAAATCAAACTTCGATATAATACAGCCTTCCTTGACACATTTTTGTACTCAGTGTACAATTCAAGTACCACAGAAAACCTGGAGTGAAACACGCATGGAAAAGAAGCGCGCCCAGTGGGGCAGCAAAATCGGCTTTATACTCGCGGCGGCGGGCTCCGCGGTGGGGCTTGGCAACATCTGGAAATTCCCCGGCAGGGCCTATGAGGGCGGCGGCGGGTGCTTTATGCTGATCTACCTGTGCATGGTGGTGTTTCTCGGCGCGCCGCTGATGCTCACGGAGCTGTCCGTGGGCCGGGCGAGCCAGACCAACATCGTCGGGGCGTTCAAAAAGCTGGGCCACAAGGGCTATTCCTGGGTGGGCTGGATCGGCGTCGTCGGCGCCTTCGTCATCACCTGCTACTACAGCCACGTGGGCGGCTGGGTGCTGCGCTATGTGCTCGGCTACGCCACCGAGAGCCCGAAGATCTACGCGGACTCCCCGGGCTACTTCTACGAGATGCTGGGCAGCCACGCGGACGGCACCACGTCGTTCCCCTGGGCAGCCATACTGTTCGCGGCCGCGTTCATGGTGGTCAACGCCGTGGTCATCATCCGCGGCGTGGAGAGCGGCATCGAAAAGTTCAACAAGATCGGTATGCCCGCGCTGTTTTTGCTGCTGCTGGTGCTGCTGGGCCGCGCGGTCACGCTGGACGGCGCCCGGCCCGGCATACAATATCTGCTGTCGCTGGACTGGAGCAAGGTCACCTTCAACACCTTCCTGTCCGCGCTGGGCCAGGCCTTCTATTCCCTGTCCATCGGCATGGCCATCATGATCACCTACGGCTCCTACCTGCCCAAGACGGAAAACATCGCCCGCAACACCGGCCTGGTCTGCGCCATGGACACGCTGGTGGCCGTACTCGCGGGCTTCATCATCGTGCCCGCCGTGTTCGCCACCCTGGGTGAGCAGCAGATCGGCAAGGGCGGCGGCTTCGCCTTCGTATCCCTGGCCAGGGTGTTCGAGCAGATGCCCGGCGGCACGTTCTTCGGCGCGCTGTTCTACCTGCTGCTGCTGTTCGCGGCGCTCACCAGCTGCATGTCGCTGGTGGAGGGCATCGTGGCCTTCCTGACGGAGCACTTCTCCTGGCCGCGCAAGGGCACGACCATCGCCGTATGCACCGTGATGTTCCTGATCGGCTGCCTGTACACCTGCTCCCAGGCGGCCTATCCCATCAAGGGCATCTGGTTCGATGCCGCGGGCGGCGTGTCCACCCCCGCCTTCTGCGACGCCATGGAGTTCCTCACCGACCGCATCATGATCCCCGTCTGTGCGCTGGGCTGCTGCATATTCGTGGGCTGGGTCTGGAAGCCGGAGAGCGCCGTGGCGGAGGTGGAGCAGAACGGCGTCCGCTTCGCTCTGGCCAGGGTTTACTCCCTGATCATCCGGTACGTCGCGCCGCTGGCCATACTGACCATACTGGTCATGAGCTTCGCCACCGGCATGACCCTGAGCTGAACCGGACCCCGTCAAAAGGCCAAACGCGCTCTGCGCTTGCCACCATTCACACAATTCAAAACTCCGGCCGAACGATTCTCGGCCGGAGTTTTATGCTCTCATGGCTCACCAGATGTCGACGGACCCCGTCTCGCCATCCTTCTTCACCCACCACAGTTTGTTCTGGTCTACCCGGACAAACACACTTTCCGCGTCGGCGGGGATCTTCGCGGCGATCTCTTCGGGCGTGATGTCACCGCCCATCGGGGACTGAATGCGAATGTTCAGCTTCGCAGCCCTGGCCTTTCTGGCCGGGGTCTTCGCCTTCTCGACGACGGCCTTGGCAGCGTCCTTGGCCTCGGCGGCCTTGCGCGTACGCTTGGCCTTGGCCTTGCCGGCCTCGATCTGCGCGGTGAGCTTCGCCTTTTCCGCTGCATCCTTCGCGTCGCCGACCACCTTCTCAACCGTTTCGGTCACGGCAGCCTTTGCCTTGCGGGCGGTGGAACGGGCCTTTTTCTGCGTGCCGATGGCGGCGGCGGTCGCATTGTCCGCGACCTTGGCCACGGCCGCATTCTTGACTTCCCTGGCATTCGCGGCGGCCTTTTCCTGCTTCGCCTTCGTCTTGGCGGCGGTCTTTTCAACCGTCTCCTTTGCCTTCCTGGCGGCGGCCCGCCCGGCCTTCTTCGTCTCAATCTCAGCGGCAGTCAGCGCGTCCCTGGCGCTTTCAACGACATCCTGAATCTTCTTCCTGGGCATGGGTACCAACTCCTTGTTTTTTCCTATTCTATCACAGACACTGTCATTCTGTAAAGGGTCCATGCGCCATGCCGTGCATTGGAGGGCGCGACACGAGCCCCGCCGCAATCAGCGCAAACCCCGCCTGTCGCGTCCGCTCTTCCGGTAATACTCGGCCTTCGCGGCGTACATGGCCTGGTCCGCCTTCTTCACAAGTTCTTCAACGGTCAGCCCGGGATGTTCGTCCGCCAGCGCGTAACCGGCGGCCAGGCTGAGGCTCTGGACTTTATTCCCGGTCCAACTCCCGGTCTCCCGCTCCAGGCCCTGCAGCACCGCGTCCGCCTGCTCCTTGCCCATCTGCCCCAGCACCACGAACTCGTCGCCGCCGATGCGGAAGCAGCGGCCCGCGTCGCCGATGACCCGCTCGATGCACCGCGCTGCGCCGAAGATCAGCTCGTCGCCCGCGTCGTGGCCGATGGTGTCGTTGGTGGCCTTCAGGCCGTTGATGTCGATGGTGAAGGCAGCGAAGTCATCCGGCATCCAGGGCATCGCCCCATACTTCTCCATGGCCTTCATGTAGGCATGGCGGCTGTACACGTCGGACAGCGCGTCCTTCATCAGCTGGGTTTGCTGCCTGCGGATGTGGGCGTCGGCGGACATCTGGTAGAATTCAGAGTAGTGGATGAACATCAGCACCGCGCCCATCGTCAGCGTGAAATAGGCCGTGCGGTATTCCCCGCCCAGCAGCTCCTGGATGGCGATGCCGACGATCACCAGCAGCAGCACGCTGTACAGCGAGGCCCTGTTCTGCCGACGGTAGGCCGAGCCGTACACCATGAATTCCGCGCCGGTGAGGACGATGACCAGCAGGTACATGGCGATATAGATCGTGTACAGCGGGCCGTGGGTATAGTGGTTTTTGGCGTCGATGACCACCATCCAGCCGTTGAAGGAGGCCACGATCTGGAACACCGCGTTGATGGCCAGGACGATTATCAGCGCCTTGTTCCACCGGTCGCGCAGCTTCATCTGGGCGACGATGGCGCCGCCGGCCATGGGCGTGAGCACATAGTCGGCGCACTTCACCGCCGCCAGCGCCCACCTGGGGATGCTCTCGTTGCCGCTGAACTGTATGCCCGTCCATTCCGCCAGGGCGGACAGGGCGATGATCCCATAGGTCAGGTAAAAAAGCCTCTTGTCTTCCCGGGGGATCCAGCTGTTCTCCCACACCAGGATGCAGAGCACGCCCAGCGTCATCCAGGAGAGCGCAATGAGCGCGGTATAGTAGCTCAACATGACGGTCTCTCCTCCCCTCGCCGAATTGCGGTTCTATCCTTCCGCCTATTATTATAAACCAGCCGTGTGCGGCGCGCAAGGGAGTGTTCCATAACGTCACATTATTTTTTCACAATCCCTTGCTTTTGGCACAACGCTGGATTAATATATAAGAAAACCAAATTGGAGCAACAGCGCATGAATATGCTTTTCGCGGAAACGCTGCGCCGGCTGAGAACGGAAAGAAGGCTATCACAGCAGGAACTGGCCGATAAGATGTACGTCACCCGGTCCACCGTGGCCCGTTGGGAGAACGGCAGCCGCTTGCCGGACGCGGCGATGATCTCCCTGCTGTCCCGGTGCCTGGGCGTGGATGTGAACACGCTGCTCAACGCCGCCGCAGAGAGCGACGAGGCTCCGAACGTCATCATGGTGGACGACCGGCAGATCGTGCTCTCCGGCGGCCTGGCCATACTGGAAGAGGTGCTGCCCGGCGCCGCGATCACCGGCTTCACCCGGCCCTCCGAGGCCGTGGAATACGCCAGGAGCCACCGCGTCGCGCTGGCCTTCCTGGACATCGAACTGGGCAAGACCAGCGGGCTGGACCTGTGCCGCACGCTGCTTGAGATCAACCCCCGCACGAACGTGGTGTTCCTGACCGCCTATGTGGAATACTCCTTCGGCGCCTGGGGCACCGGGGCCAGCGGCTTCATGCTCAAGCCCATCACGGCTGACAGCGTGCGGGAACAGCTGAAGAACCTGCGGTATCCGTTTTGGCTGGGAGGCGACAGGGTGTGAGCAGCTGGATAGACGAGGCGGGCTTCTTCCTCTGCGGCGCGATGCTGAGCCTGATGATCATGGGCCTTGTGAGCGTCGCCATCATGCCCGGCATGGATCGGTGGAACCGGCGCTATTTCATCGTCCTTTTCTCGATTCTCGTGCTGTGCATCGGCTTCTTTACCGTAGACGAGATCGTCTACGACGATCCGAACCTGTTGCCGGTGGAAAAGATCGTCAGCTATTTTGAGTACCTGCTCGTCTCGATCCTGATCCCCCTGTCGACGATCCACCTGCTGCATGCCTGCGGGGAAGCCTGGTACCGCCATCCCCTCTTTCGGGTCGCGGCGGCCCTGTGGGGCGCATATTTCCTGATGCTGGAGATCGGCCAGTTCACGGACGTTTTTTACTTCTTCGCATCGGATAATCTGTTTTACTACGGTCCCTTGCACCCTCTGCTGATGCTTCCCATCACCGCAATCCTGCTGATCAACCTGTCGCAACTGCTTCGCTGGCGGAACAGGCTGTCCCGGAAGCATTACGCCGCCTTCCTGGTCTACACGATCCCCATACTGTTGACGCTGATCATCCGCATGTTCGTATTTGACATGCTGTTCACCAGCCTGGGCAACATCATCAGCATTTCCCTGTGCGCAAATTCGATGTACTCCATCATTCTCATGGATCAAATCGACCAGCATCTGCACCAGCAGAGGGAGATCGCCCACCAGCGCGCCAGCGTCATGGTGCTTCAAATGCGGCCCCACTTCATTCACAACACCATGACCAGCATCTACTACCTATGTGGACAGGACCCCAAAAAGGCCCAGCAGGTCACGCTGGACTTCAACACCTACCTGCGCCGGAACTTCACCGCCATTGCCAGCGACCACACCATCCCCTTCTCCGAGGAGCTGGAGCACACCCGGGCCTACCTGGCCGTGGAGCAGGCCCAGTTCGAGGATCGCCTGTTTGTGGAATACGATACGCCCCACACCCTGTTCCGACTGCCGCCGCTGACGCTGCAGCCCATCGTGGAAAACGCCGTCAAGCACGGCATGGACCCGGACGCCGAGCCGCTGCGCATCGCCATCCGTACCCGCAGTACGGACAACGGCAGCGAGATCACCGTCTCCGACAACGGCCCGGGCTTTGAGCCCGCGGACGACGACGAGCTGCACATCGCCCTGGCCAACATACAGCAGCGGCTGGAGATGATGTGCGACGGAAAGCTCGAGATACTGCCCCGCGCGGAGGGCGGCACCGTCGTTCGGGTGACGATCCCCTGACGGTCGGCGCGCGCATAAAGCGACCGTGCCCGGAGCGTCAATGCCCCGGGCACGGTATTCATATTGGTTTTCCCTGGCGTCACGCCTCTTCAGCGGGCGCCTTCTTTTTCTCGGCGGCGCGCTCGATCAGCTTGAGCAGCTCCACCACCGGCACGATGCACAGCGCGATGCCCATGGAGACGGCGTACTCGCGCAGGGTGATCTTCGCGAAGGAGAAGGCGTCCCGCAGGAAGGGGATGAACACCACCGCGGCGGTCATCAGCATTGAGAAGACCAGCGTCAGCCACAGCCAGCGGTTCTGCGTCTTCTCCGAGGCCAGCGAGCTCCGGCGGGAGCGCATGTTGAAGGCATGGAATATCTCCGTCATGCTCAGCGTGAGGAAGGCCATGGTCATGCCCTCCGTCGACTGCGCGATGGCCCAGGCCCCGGTGGACATGCGGATGGCTGTGAAGTAGCTCACCATGGTCAGCAGCGCGATCACAGCCCCCTGCAGGCACATGTCGAAGGCCAGGCCCCCGGCGAAAATCCCCTCCTCCGGGCGGCGGGGCGGCCGGCGCATGGTGTCCGGCTCGGCCTCCTCCATGCCCAGGGCGATGGCCGGGAAGGTATCGGTGATCAGGTTGATCCACAGGATGTGCACGGGCTTGAAGATGGTGAAGCCCATCAGCGTGGACACGAACACCGCCAGCACTTCGGCCAGGTTCGCCGACAGCAGGTACTGGATGGCCTTGCGAATGTTGTCGTAGATTCGACGGCCCTCGGCCACGGCGGAGACGATGGTGGCGAAGTTGTCGTCGGTCAGGATCATGTCCGCCACGGACTTCGTCACATCGGTGCCGGTGATGCCCATGCCCACGCCGATGTCCGCCTGTTTGATGGACGGCGCGTCGTTCACGCCGTCGCCGGTCATGGCGGTGACGCAATCAAGCCCCTGCCAGGCCTTCACGATGCGCACCTTGTTCTCCGGCTGCACCCGGGCATAGACGGAATAGCGCCGCACGTCCTGGGCGAAGGTCTGCTCGTCGATGGCGTCCAGCTCCGCGCCGGTGATGGCCTGCTGGCCGGGGTCCAGTATGCCCAGCTCCCTGGCAATGGCCACGGCGGTGTCCTTGTGGTCGCCGGTGATCATGATGGGCCGGATGCCCGCCTGGCGGCACAGGCCGATGGCGTCCTTCACCTCCGGGCGGATGGGGTCGATCATGCCGGACATGCCGATCCAGGTCAGATCCTGCTCCAGCTCCTCCGGCGCGTTCCCCGCGGGCCGAGCGTCATAGACGCGCTGGGCCGCCGCCAGCACGCGCAGCGCCTCGTCGGCCATGGCCTTGTAGGCCTGGTTGATCTCCGCGCGCATCTCCCCGGTCATGGGCACCGTCTGGCCGTTCACCCAGGCCTTCGTGCAGCGGCGCAGCACCTCGTCCGGCGCGCCCTTGGTGAACTGTATGAAGCCCTCGCCCGCCCTGGCGCGGTGCAGCGTGGTCATCATCTTGCGGATGGAATCAAAGGGCGCCTCGTCCACCCGGGGCAGGTCGGCCTCCAGGTCGTCCTTGATGAGGCCCGCCTTCGCGGCGTCGTTCACCAGGGCACACTCGGTGGCCTCGCCCACCGCCTCGCCGCCCTCCAGCTTCGCGTCGGAGGCCAGCGCCATGGCGGTCATCAGCAGCCGCTCGTCTTCGGTGACCCGGCGCATGACCGTCATTTTGTTCTGGGTCAGGGTGCCGGTCTTGTCGGAGCAGATGATCCGGGTGCAGCCCAGGGTCTCCACCGCGGTCAGCTTGCGGATGATGGCGTGGTTTTTCGACATCTTCGTCACGCCGATGGACAGCAGGATCGTCACCACCGCGCTCAATCCCTCGGGGATGGCTGCCACGGCCAGCGACACGGCGATCATGAAGGTGTCCAGCACCGCCGCGCCGCCGTTTCGGATCAGGTTCACGACGAACACGAAGGCGCAGATGATCAGGATCATGATCGACAGTTTCCGGCTCAGCTCGGTGAGCCGCTTCTGCAGCGGCGTCTGCTCGTCCTCGGCGCTGTGCAGCGCGTCGGCGATGCTGCCCATCTGGGTCTGCATGCCGGTGTTGGCCACCACGGCGCGGCCACGGCCATAGGTGACGGTGGAGCCCATGTAGACCATGTTGGTGCGGTCGCCCAGGGGCACGTCGCCGTTGTCCGCGGCGGTGAGCGCCTCCACCTGCTTGTCCACGTCCACGGACTCGCCGGTGAGCGCCGCCTCCTCCACCTTCATGGAGGCGGCCTCGATCAGCCGCGCATCGGCGGGCACCGCATCTCCGGCCTCCAGCACGATCACGTCGCCGGGCACCAGCTCCTCGGCCTTCACCGTCAGCTGGTGGCCGCCGCGCACCACCTTCACCGTGGCCGCCGCGATCTGCTGCAGCGCCTCGATGGCCGCTTCGGCCTTGTTCTCCTGGTACACGCCCAGGCAGGCGTTGATCAGCACCACCGCCAGGATGATGATGGTGTCCGCCAGGCTCTCCCCGGCGTAGACGGCCGTCACGGCGCTGACGATGGCCGCGCCGATCAGCACCAGCGTCATCGGGTCCTTCAGCTGTTCCAGGAACCGCTTGAGCAGGCTGACCTTTTCAGCCTCCCGCAGCTTGTTGGGGCCATACTTTGACAGCCTGCCCGCCGCCTCTTCCGAACTCAGTCCCTCCGGGGAGGACCCCAGCGCCTTCAGTGTCTCTTCCGTTGTTTCCAGATAGGGCTTCACGTTGTACTCACGCTCGCTTTCTGATCCATGGCCAGTCCCCTGGCCACACCTCTTCTCGAACTTCTACCATGATAGCAGATCGAAGCCGCCATTTCAACCCATTTTACCAACTTTGCCGACGGCATTCTGTACAGCCGCCCCGAAGCCTGTCGCATGGTTCCCGTCCCCTTGCGCGGCTTGGACGGCATCGCAGCCGATGTCGGGCGCTGTGGCGTTCAATCGCGGCTGGTCTCCGCCACCCAGTGTCGCTCCGCGATGGGCGCCTCCAACTCCAGGAAGCGGTTGATTTGCCCGCCCCTCCCCCTTGTCATCGCTGCGCGCATAAACAATCGTCGCAGGGACAGCGTCCCGGTTTACCCGGGAACCGTCCCCGCGACTGCTTGAACACCTACACCCATTTCTCCGAGGCCCAGATGGCAAAGACAGCCGCCAAGCCAGACGACAAGTTTGCCGCTCCGCGAGTTGCGTCAAAGTTGCATCGCCACAACTGACGCCTCTTTCCAAAAACGAACAAAAGCCCTGAGAACGCCGTGTTCACGGGGCTTTTGCCTTGTTGAAGTGGTGGAGCCGAGGGGGGGTCGAACTGGCGATGAGGCGATTTTAGACCATCTCTGACTATCACGCCTGATCACCCCGGGTCCCCCGATTTTTCCTCATTTTCTGACCTTCATCACGTCCAATATTGGCCTTTCACGCCTGTTTTTCTACCAAAAACGCTACCAACCGGGCGATAATCCGGGCGCTCCCCTCTTTTCACTCCCCGGATGATGAGGTTGAAAACCTGTAGGGTTTTCAAGTCGCTGCGCGACTGCCACGGTTCAATTCTGCGAATTGAAGCGCGGCACCTTGGTAGAAAACCGTCAAAAACGAGGTAAAGGTCAAACTGAGTACTAAACCCAATTCTCGATTTTCAAGCCTTCAACTCTGTTAAATTCTCGTGTATTATTGGTCACCAGTGTCAGATCCAACGCCTTGGCGTGGGCCGCGATCAGCATATCATTCGCGCCGA
>CADCFG010000006.1 GCA_902800625.1 uncultured Eubacteriales bacterium
TGACTGTTCGCCTCACTTCCGCGCTCCCCGATCCCTCGGCTCGTCGCGCTTCCGCTCGGCTTTCTCTCTCGTCTCTCTGTATCGTTTTCAAGGTTCGCTGTTGTCGTTTTCGGAAGTTGCTTTCCTCGGTGACAACGATATAAAATTATACCAACATTTCTTTATCGTGTCAAGCACTGGCAGCAAATCTTAACAACATTTCTGTTTTCAGCCGCATATGGGCAATTTACGCACGATCATGGCAAAAAAACCTTGTGAAAATACCGGTTTGCATATATAATAGTAAGCGTTAATTCCACACAAGGAGTGATCCCCATGAGACAGAGCGGCGTATTGCTGCATATCACGTCCCTGCCCTCCCGCGGCGGCATCGGCACGCTGGGGCAGGCGGCCTATGATTTCATCGACTTCGTGAAGGACGCGGGCATGTCGGTTTGGCAGATGCTGCCCATCGGCCCCACCGGCTACGCGGAGTCGCCCTACCAGAGCGCGTCCACCTACGCCGGCAACCCGCTGATGATCGACTTCGACATGCTGGAGACGGAGGGCATCCTGCCTGCCGGCAGCTATGAGCCCCTGCCCCACCTGGACGACGTGGACTTCGAGGCGGTGAAGGCGCAGAAGTCGAAGCTGCTGCGCCTGGCGTTCGAGACGTCCTTTGACAGCCTCTCCGACGAGATCGCCGAGTTCGAGGCCGGGCACCCCTGGGTGCGGGATTACGGCCTGTTCCGCGCCGTGAAGGCCAGCTTTGGCGAGATCAGCTGGATGGAATGGCCCGACCAGGCCATCCGCCTGCGCAAGCCCCAGGCTGTGGCCAAGTATGAAAAGAAGCTGGCGGACGAGGTCAATTACTACATATTTGAGCAGTACCTGTTCTTTGACCAGTGGGCGCGGCTGCACGACTATGCCCGGGCCCGGGGCATCCAGCTGATGGGCGACATGCCCATCTACGTGGCGGAGGACTCCGCGGACGTTTGGCTGAACCCGGATATGTTCGAGCTGGACGAGGACTGCAAGCCCATCCGCATCGCGGGCGTGCCGCCGGACTACTTCCAGAAGGACGGTCAGCGCTGGGGCAACCCGCTGTACGCCTGGAAGAAGCACGCCGAGACCGGCTACAGCTGGTGGATCGGCCGCCTGCGCGCGCTGAGCGAGCTGTTCGACGTGCTGCGCATCGACCACTTCATCGGCTTTGCCAACTACTACGCCATCCCCGCCACCGAGCCCACCGCCCGCAACGGCAAATATGAACTGGGGCCGGGCCGCAGGCTGTTCGCGAAGATCAAAAAGGCGCTGCCGGGGCTGAACATCGTGGCCGAGGACCTGGGCGTGGTCAGCGCGCGAGTGAAGAAGCTGCTAGCCTACTGCGGTTATCCGGGCATGAAGGTGATGCAGTTCGCCTATGACAGCGAAGAGAACCCCGACCTGCCGGAGCACCACGTGGAGAACTGTATCGTCTACACCGGCACCCACGACAACAACACCACCCAGGGCTGGTGGGACGACGCCAGCGAGGAGACCCGCGCACGCGCCCGGAAGAAGCTGGGCATGCCCGAGGATTGCGACGACCTTCTGCCGTACATCATCAGGGCCGCATTCCTGTCCGTGGGCGACACCGTGATCGTGCCCATGCAGGACTGGCTGGGACTGGGCAGTGCGGCCCGCATGAACTTCCCCGGCACCGTGGGCGGCAACTGGCTGTGGCGCATGGCCAACACCGACTACGCCCCCATCGCCCGCCGCATCCGTCGTCTGAACCGACTGAGCCAGCGCGGGCCGATCCGCGCCGCCACCGGAGCGGAGCTGATCGAGCAGGCCGAGGCCGCCTGTCTGCGGGACCGCCACGCAAGCCTTGCCGAGGTCGCGCCGGTGCAGCTGCACGACGCCGTGGCCAAGGCCGCCATGCTGGACATCGCGCCCCAGTGGGCTGACGACTACGAGGATCGCCTGAACGGCCGCCGCGCGGCTTACCTGTCCGCGGAGTACCTGATGGGCCGCCTGGTGTACAACAACCTGTACGCCATGGGCATGCTGAAGGACGTGCGGGAGCGGCTGGCGCTGAAGGGCATCGACCTGGCCGACCTGGAGGACATCGAGGACGCCGCGCTGGGCAACGGTGGGCTGGGCCGGCTGGCCGCCTGCTTCCTGGACAGTGCCGCCACCCACGACATCCCACTGGAGGGTTACGGCCTGCGCTATAAATACGGCCTGTTCAAGCAGAGCTTTGACGAGAACGGCGCCCAGGTGGAGGACCCGGACGACTGGACCCGCTTCGGCGATCCCTGGAGCGTGCGCCGGGACGACCTGGAGCAGTACGTGGCCATGAAGGGGCTGACGGTGCGCGCCGTACCCTACGACATGCCCATCATCGGCTATCAGAGGCGAAGCATCGGCACGCTGCGCCTGTGGCAGTGCGAGGCCGTGGAGGAGTTCGACTTCGACGCCTTCAACAACCAGGACTACGCTGCCGCCTGCAGGGGCAAGAACGCCGCCGAGGACATCACCAAGGTGCTGTATCCCAACGACACCCTGAAGGCCGGCAAGCTGATGCGCCTGCGCCAGCAATACGTGCTGGTGAGCGCGTCGCTGATGGACATGCTGGACGCCTACAGGCGCGTGCACGGCGACGACCTGGCCGGGTTTGCCGCGCTGCACGCCATCCAGCTGAACGACACCCATCCCACCATGGCCATCCCGGAGCTGATCCGGCTGCTGATGAATGAGGGCATGACGTTCAATAAGGCTTTCAATATCGCCCGCAGCACCTTCCGCTACACCAACCACACGGTGATGCGCGAAGCGCTGGAGTGCTGGGACCTGAAGCTGATGAACGAGCTGTCGCCGGAGCTGGTGCGCGTCATCCGCCGCATCCAGACAAAGCTGAACGCCGACCTGAAGAAGGCGAAGATCGAGGACACTGCGCCTTACGCCATCATCGACGAGGGCAAGCGGGTGCACATGGCCAACCTGGCCGTGTACGGCTCAAGCTACACCAACGGCGTGGCCGCCATCCACAGCCAGATTTTGAAGGACGACGTGTTCCGGGAGTGGTACGCCCTGTATCCCGAGCGCTTCAACAACAAGACCAATGGCATCACCCAGCGGCGCTGGCTGGGCCTGTGCAACCCGGAGCTGACGGCGCTCTTGAAGGAGACCCTGGGCGACGATAAGTTCCTGACCGACCTGTTCGAGCTGGAAAGCCTGAAGCCGCTGATCGACGACGACCTGGCCGGGCGGTTCATCGAGGTGAAGGAGGAGAAGAAGCGCCAGCTCTCCGAGCTGATCCTGGAGCGCGAGGGCATCGAGATCCCGCCCCACTTCGTGTTCGACGTGCAGGTGAAGCGGCTGCACGAGTACAAGCGGCAGCTGCTGAACGCGCTGTCCATCCTGGACATCTACTGGGGCCTGAAGGACGGCACGCTCAAGGACTTCCCCGCCACGGCCTTCATCTTCGGCGCCAAGAGCGCCCCGGGCTATCGCCGGGCCAAGGCGGTCATCCGGTTCATCAACCACATCGCGGCTATGGTGAACGACGACATCGAGACCAGCGACAGGCTGCGCGTGGTGTTCGTGCAGAACTACAACTGCTCCTACGCTGAGCACATCATCCCGGCGGCGGACATCTCCGAGCAGATCTCCCCCGCGGGCACCGAGGCCAGCGGCACCGGCAACATGAAGCTGATGCTGAACGGCGCGGTGACCCTGGGCACCTACGACGGCGCGAACATCGAGATCGTGGAGCAGGCGGGCGAGGAAAACAACTTCGTGTTCGGCGCCACGGTGGAGGAGTTGAACGCCATCAAGGCGGACTACGATCCGCGGGCCATCTACGATGCGAATTCCCGCCTCAAGCGGGTCATCGACGCCCTGGGCGACGGCACCTTCGAGCCGGCGGACGCGCCCATGGAGGAGGGCGAATTGGTGGAGCTGAAAAAAGCGCTGCTGGACGGCGCGCACTGGCACCAGCCCGACCACTACTTCCTGCTGAAGGACTACGATTCCTACATGGCGGCCAAGCTGAAGGCCATCCGCGCCACGAAGGACAAAACGGCGTTCGCGAAGATGTGTCTGGAGAATATCGCCGGGGCCGGCAAGTTCTCCAGCGACCGCACCATCGCGGAATACTGGAACGAGATCTGGAGAAAGTAAGGCAGCCTCAACGCAAACGGGACGGCGCATTGCGCCGTCCTGTTTTTTGTTCCTATTGCCTGTTGTCCAATACGGACGGGCGGCGCAACGCCGCCCCTGCAAAAGCCAGCGCGGCAGCCGCTACACCTACTCCCTACTCCCTATTCCCTACTCCCTACTCCCTCATCAGCTCATACATCATGATCCCCGCGGCCACGGCGGCGTTCAGCGACTCCGCCCCGCCGCGCATGGGCAGCTTCACCAGGGCATCGGCGGCGGCGCGGGTGGCGTCCGAGATACCCCGGGCCTCGTTGCCGATGACCAGCACGAAGCGCTCGCCGGGATCGGGCCGGGCGTAGAAATCCCCGCCGTGCAGGTCGCTGGCCAGCACCGTCCAGCCCCGCGCCTTCAGATCGACGAGGGCGGCGGGCAGGTCCTCCGCCAGCATGAAGGGCACCCGGAAGCCGGAGCCCATGGCCGCACGCTGCACCTTGGGCGACAGCGCGTCGGCGCAGCCCCCGCCGAAGAGGATGCCAGTCAGGCCCGCGGCGTCGGCGGTGCGCCAGATGGTGCCCAGGTTGCCGGGGTCCTGCACGCCGTCCAGCGCCACGATGCGCGCCGGAGCGGCGTCCAGCGGCAGGGGCTCGGGCAGGTCAAAGGCAGCGCAGACGCCCTGGGGCGTCCTGGTCTCGCAGACGGCCTCCAGCAGGCTCCGCGGAACGATGGATGCCCGCGCGCCCCGGCCCTCGAATTCCTCCGCCAGGGCCGCATTGGCCTCGTCCGCCAGCAGCTCGTGGATCCGCAATCCGCACTTCAACGCCTCGCGCAGCATGACCTCTCCCTCCACCAGGAAGCGGCCCGCCGCCTCCCTTCCCTTGCGGGTGGAAAGGGCCTTCAGGGCGCGGATCGTCGGGTTCTTTGCGCTGGTGATCTTGTCCATGATAACCTCCGGTCGTTAGGGCTCAGGATTGTGATTTGTCCTCGCTCGCCACGGCGAAGCACAGCAGGTATACCGTCTCGGCCCCGGCGTCCAGCAGCGCCTTCGCGCAGGCGTTGGCGGTGGCCCCGGTGGTGCACACGTCGTCCACCAGAATCACCCGCCGCCCGCGCACGTCCTCGACGGCCTTGAACGCGTCGTCCATGTTCCGGCGGCGCTTTGCTGCGGAAAGCCTCGCCTGCTGGCGGGTGTTGCGCACGCGCTCCAGGGCCTCGAGCGTCGGCAGCGCCAGGTACGTCCCCGCCTCCCTGGCCAGCAGCGCCGCGTGGTTGAAGCCCCTCTGCCTGAGGCGCTTTTTGTGCATCGGCACGGGCACCAGGCAGTCCGCGCCGGTGGGCTGGATGCCCTCGAAGGCGCTGGCCATGGCCTTGCCCATCTTCGGGGCCAGCCGCGTGACGCCCCGGTATTTCAAATTGCGCACCAGGCCGCCCGCGGGCCCGCCGTAATGATAGCCGTAGGCCGCGCCCAGGAACATCCCGCCCGGCGGCGGCTGTCCCGGCCCAGCCCAGCGCCTGGCCAGCTGCTGGCGGCAGTCCTCGCACAGCCAGTCACGCTCAAAGCCCGCCTGGCTGCCGCAGCCCATGCATTGGGCGCGCCGGGGATAGATCAGCCCCAGCAGGGCGTCGAAAATGCGGTTCATCCCTCCGCCCTCAGCCGCGCGTCCAGGGCGCTGTAGCGCAGGGTGACATGGTTGTTGTCCACCATCGAGCGCACGCAGGCCTCACGGCCCACGATCACCACCAGCTGCTTGGCCCGGGTGATGGCGGTGTACAGCAGGTTGCGGGTCATCAGCATCGGCGGCCCGCTCAAAAGCGGCAGCACCACGGCGTCGAACTCGCTGCCCTGGCTCTTGTGCACGGTCATGCAGTAGGCCAGCTCCAGGTCGTCCAGCAGCGACTCGTCATACTCCGCCACGCGCCCGTCGTCGAACTCCACCACCAGGCCCCGCGCCTTGCGGTCCACGGCGAGGATATAGCCGATGTCGCCGTTGAACACGCCGTCGCCGTCCTCGTCGCCCTTCTTCCAGGTGAGGTCGTAGTTGTTGCGCACCTGCATCACCTTGTCACCCCGGCGGAAGATCACGCCGCCGTGGTTCAGCTCCGGCTTCTTGTCCCCGGGCGGGTTCAGCGCGGCCTGCAGCTGCGCGTTCAGGGCATAGACGCCCACGTCGCCCCGCTTCATGGGGGTCATCACCTGGATGTCCCGCAGGCTGTCCAGGTTCATGTACTTCGGCAGCCGCGCCTTCACCAGCGCCACCACCGATTCCGCCACCTCCGCCGGAGTGCCCTTGCGCTCCAGGAAGAAATCGGTGTCCCTGGCGCGGATCTCGGGATACTCGCCCCGGTTGACCCGGTGGGCGTTCATGACGATCTGGCTCTGGCCCGCCTGGCGGAAGATCTCCGTCAGCCGCACCACGCGCACCGTCTCCGAGGCGATCAAGTCCTTCAGCACGTTGCCCGCGCCCACGCTGGGCAGCTGATCCGCGTCGCCCACCAGCAAAAGCCTCGTGCCCGGCCGCAGCGCGCACAGCAGCGAACGCATCAGGAAGACGTCCACCATGCTCATCTCGTCCACGATCACCACGTCGGCATCCAGCGGGTTGTCCGCGTCCCGGGCAAAGCCCTGCTGCTCGCCGCTGTACTCCAGCAGCCGATGGATCGTCCGCGCGGAACAGCCGGTGGCCTCGCTCATGCGCTTGGCGGCGCGGCCCGTAGGTGCGCACAGCTCCACCTTCCCCGCCCGCCGCAGCAGCCGGATGATGACATTGATGGAGGTGGTCTTGCCGGTGCCGGGGCCGCCGGTGATCACGCAGACGCCCTCGGTCATGGCGGCCAGCGCGGCCTGGCGCTGCTCGTCGCACAGACTCACGCCCAGCTCCGCCTCCTGCTCTTCGATCAGCCGCAGGGCCTCGCCGTCCTTCAGCTTCAGCGGGCGCACGCTCCTGCGCAGCCGGGTCATCAGCCGGGCGGTCTCGGTCTCGGCGCGGTGCATCCGGGGCAGGTATACGGCGGTTGTGTCGCCGATGGCCTCGGCGACCAATTCCCCTTGCAGCACCAGGGCCCGCATGACGCCGTCCACCAACTCCCCGTCGGCATTCAGCACCCGGGCGGCCTGCTCGACGAGCGTCTCCCGGGGCAGGTACACGTGGCCCGCGCCGTTCGCGGCCTCGGAGAGCACGTACTTCACGCCGCTGCGAAGCCGAAACTCGGAGGCCTCGCCGAAGCCCAGGCTCATGGCGATGCGGTCGGCGGTCTGGAAGCCCACGCCCTCGATCTCATCCACCAGCCGATAGGGGTTGCTGCGCAGCACGCTCTCGGTCGTGTCCCCGAAGGCGCGGTAAATCTTCATGGACAAATTCGGCGTCAAGCCGTAGCCCTGCAGGAAGATGAGGGTGTTGCGCATGCCGTTCTGCTCGGCGAAGGACTCGGCGATCATCGCGGCCCGCCTGGGGCCGATGCCGTCCACCTCCGTCAGCCGCTCCGGCTCGCTCTCCAGCACGTCCAGCGCCCGCTTGCCGAAATAGTCCACGATCAGCTTGGCCGTGGCCGGGCCCACGCCCTTGATCAGCCCGGAGGCCAAAAAGCGCTCCACCCCGGACTTGGTCTCAGGCCGGGTGGATTCGTAGGAGGAAACCTTGATCTGCTTGCCGTAGTCCCTGTGGTCAACCAGTTCGCCGTCGAATATGGCGTGCTCGCCAGTGGAAAGGAAGGGCATCACACCCACGGCACTGATGCGCTTTTTGTCGCCGTCCAGCTTCACGGAGGCCACCGTCCAGCCGTTCTGGTCGTTGCGGAACACGATGTCTTCCACGGTGCCTTCGAACTTGGACATGGACTCAGCCTCCCTTCCCTATGGTTCAAATGAGGAATGAGAAATGAGGAATGAGGAATTCCGGTGGAAATCCTGACGGATTTCTTTTGACTGAATTGTCACGCATATCGTAGCGCGGTCAAGGTCAATCAAACAAATCCGCAAGGATTTGATCCACCATTACCAATTCCTCATTCCTCATTCCTAATTATTCTGGTTGTTCTTCTCGTAGATCAGCCGCAGGCCCTTCAGCGTCAGCAGCCCGTCCATCACGTCGATGACGCTGCTCTCGCCGGCCACCAGCACGGCCAGGCCGCCGGTGGCGATCACCTGGATGCCGTCCACGCCCATCTCCTTCTTTATGCGGTTGACCAGGTACTTGATCTGGCCGATGTAGCCATAGACGATGCCGGCCTGCATGTTGGTGACGGTGTTGCGCCCGATGACGCCCTCCGGCTTCACCAGCTCGAACCGGGGCAGCTTTGCGGTGTGCTCGGTCAGCGCGTCCGCCGCCAGCTTCAGGCCCGGGCAGATGGCGCCGCCCAGAAACTCGCCCTTGGCGGAAATGGCGCCGAAGGAGGTGGCGGTGCCGAAGTCGATGGTGATGCAGGGCCCGCCGTACAGCTCGTAGGCTGCCACGGCGTTGGCGATGCGGTCGCTGCCCAGCTCCCGGGGATTCTCATACTTGATGTTGATGCCGGTCTTGACGCCGGGCTCGATCTTCATCGGCTCCATGCCGAAGTAGCTGCGGCACATGTGCTCGATGGTGAAGTTGATCTGGGGCACCACCGAGGACATCATGATGCCCGTGATCTGGCTGCGGTCGATGCCGCTGTGCTTCATCAGGTTCATCATGGTCATGCCATACTCGTCCGACGTGCGGTTGCGGTTGGTGGAGATGCGCCAGTACTGGCGCATCTCCATGCCGTCGAACAGCGCGGTCTTCATGTTCGTGTTGCCGATGTCAAGCGTCAGGATCATGGGAAACCTCCAATATTACCGGGCCTCCTTGACGAAGCCCGCCTTGTAGAGCGCCGCGCCGATCGCGCCGGTCAGCACCGTGGAAACGGCCATCTCCACCAGGCCGTTCACGCCCACCGCGGCCACGATATAGGCGAAAAACGCGCGGCCGGCCATGCCCTTGACCATCGTGGGCATGCCGGAGAAGAACCAGACCAGCGTGGACATGAACAGCAGCGTGTTCAAAAACGCCGCCAGGAAGCCGGTGATGGAGCAGCCAGCGTAGACATTGATCTTCCCGCGCAGCGCCCTGAAGATATAGCCCAGCGCCAGGCCGTCGATCAGGCGGGAGCCGAAGCGGTGGATGAACATCAGCACGGGGCTGGCGCCCTCCTGCATCAGCGCGATGCCCAGGCCGCTGGAGCCCATGATGCCGAAGCACTGCAAAAAGCTGATCAGGCCGAACGCGCCGCCGATGATCGCGCCGCCCTTCGGGCCGACGGCGATGGCCGCGATGGCCACGGGAATCATGTTGAAGGTGATGGAGAGGCCCGCCGGCATGGGAATGTTCCACAGCCCCAGTACGATCTCCAGGGCCAGGAGCATGGCGAGGATGGTGAAGTCGCGCATGGTCAGGCCGAGGACGACCTTCTTCGCGGCGCGGGCAGAGTTGACATTGGAATTCTTGTTCATCTTTCTTACCTCCGTTCGAGTTCTTGGCGCATCGCGCCATTGGATACCCTACAGAAATGGTTACGGGGTTCCCTGTTCGGTTCCGGTCCGGATACCGACGGGGCTATTATACCATATTTGTCTGCAAGGGCAAAGCACATAATGTTAAAAAGATTTACTTGTATTGCTTGTAAACCGGCACAAAGCAGACTATAATGATCGTGTAAGGCCTACCAAATGTGGTTCAACATTCCCCATAGGTGGTTTTACCAGCATAAGGAGGGATTTGAATGATTACCCGTAGCGAGGAACAATCCCACAGCATCCGCGAATTCATGCGCGGCGGCAAGAAGTACGTGGAGCACACCCTGCTCTCGGCGCAGCTGCCCGAGCGCGTGCGCATATTCAACATTCTCACGCTGATCCCCGGCGCGTCCATCGGCTATCACGTCCACGAAGAGGAGACGGAGCTGTTCTACATCATCGAGGGCAACGGCCGCGTGCAGGACGACGACGCCTTCTTCGACGTATCCGCCGGCGACTGCATGGCCACCTTCAGCAGCCACGGCCACGGCGTGGAGAACACCGGAGACACCAACCTGGTGATACTGGCGTGTATCGTCAAGGATTGAACAATCGCCAGTAAAAAGGCCTCCCCATCGCGACGGGAAGGCGCCTCCGTATATACGACAAAAGGGACGACCCTTGTGGGTCGTCCCTTTGTCATGCCTTATCGTCAGTCGTTCACCACGGGGTTGCCGTTTTCGTCCAGGGTGAAGCTGCCGCCCATGGTGCTCAGGCCGGTGGGACCGGTGCCATCCAGGTCCTCCAGCTCCTCGCCCTCGTCGAAACCGCCGTCGGTTCCGTCGGAGGGCGTGCCCACGCCGTACAGGCCGTCGCCGTGCATCGGCACTTCGGCGTAGGTCATGCCGTCCACATCCACGAAATTGGCGGGATCGGCCAGGATCTGGTCCAGGTCGCCGGGGTTCTCCATGGCGGAGACAAACAGCGCGGTGGCGCCGGGCACTTGAGCAGTGTCGCCCTCGCCGTCGCCGGAGAGATCCTCCAGCGGCTGCAGGTGCAGCACCAGGCCCATCGGCCAGCCGCTCTGCGGCAGGGGCTGCGCCTCGGGCAGCGCCACGGTCTCGCCGCTCGCATTCTCCAGCGCGGCGCCTTCCTCGCCCTCGGTCACGGCGCGCACCCGCACCCGATAGGCGGGCGTCAGGGGCTTGTACATCATCAGCGCGTTCTGCTCGCGCTCTGACAGGACCGCAGCCTCAGACTGCTCCACGCAGATATCGTAGGCGGCCACTTCCAGCACGTCGGAGCCCAGCTCCACTTCCAGCTCGTCCACGGGCGCGTCCACGGCCTCGCCGTCGCCCAGGTCGCCCGTCTCGCCTTCGACAGTGCCGACGACAGCGGTCTCTTCCTCGTCCTCCAGCGGGATCTCCGCCGCCAGGGAGGCCAGCGGGATGGTCACTTCAGCGTTCTCCACCGTGTAGATGATGTTGCTGTAGCCCAGGCCGGTCAGCGTATCCACCAGCGGCATGGTCAGCCGCAGGTGCAGCTCGTCATACTGCTCGCGCTCGCCGTCGTCCAGCAACATCGTCTCGCCCGTTTCGTTGTCCGTCAGCGGGTCGGCGATGATGGTCAGCTGGCGGACGGCCTGCGAGCCGTCCTCCGTGTCGGGAGTGTTGTCGTACAGCACGAAGGAAGAGGGATTGCCCTCCGCGTCAAACAGCACGGTGCCGTAGTCCTGTTCGCCCAGCACCAGCTTGCCCTCGTCGGAATCGAAGCTGTCGCCCTCGGATGTCTCGTCCTCATAATCCTCGCCGGACTCGCCCTCGCCGTCGTCGAAGCCGCTGTAGCTGTAGCCGCCGCCGCTGGAGCTGGTGCTCGCGCTCACGCCGGAAGCGATGTTCAGGATGCGGAAGGAGCTTTCGCGGCTGCCGGTATAGTTGCCGATGCCGGTCAGCTTCACGGTGGCGGTGCCGGGCTGGATGTTGTCCTTGTACTCGGCCTTGAAGTCCACGTCCTTCTTGAGCACGTTCTTGCCGTAGCGCAGGGTGATGGCCGGCTCCACCTTCTGGCCGGTATAGCGCTGGTTTCCGATGGTCACCAGGCCCACGTCAGAGGTGTTGATGCTCTTGGGCTCGATGGTGAAGTACTCCTCCAGCACCTGCACGTCGTAGTTGGTGCCGGCGTCGATGGTGCCCTGCAGGATGCGGTACTTGCCCGCGTCCTCGCCGGTTTCACGGGCGAGCTTGCCGGTGATCTTGTCGCCGGACAGCAGGCCCTTCACCTTGCCGGTGTAATTCTTCGGGTTGGCCGCGCCGTAGGTCTTCTTCTGGCCCGCGGTGGGGGTGATGATCAGGGGCTTGGGCTCGATGGTGGCCGACAGGGACGTGGTGGCTTTCTTGCCGTAGAGGTCCGCGTCGTTGCCGCCCAGCGTCAGGGTGACTTTCACGGTGCGCTTGCCCGCGTCCGCCTTGTCATAGCTGGCGGAGATCTTGGAGATGTTCAGATCCAGGCCGTGGGTATCCTCGATGGCGAAGCTGCTCTTGCTCAGCTTCACGTTGCGGGTCTTGTCGTACACCTTGCTCACTGCAGAGCCGTTGTACTTGATCTTCAGCTTCGGCAGCTCCGCGCCGCAGATGGTGCACTTGCCTTCCTTGTAATCGTGCTCGCCGTTGGCGCGCACAGTGCCGCCGGACACGCCCGACAGGGTGCCGGTGCAGGAATTCACGGTGCCGTTGTTGGTGAAGGTGCCGCCGTTGGAAACGGTGCCGAAGTTGGTCAGCGTGCCGGTGTTGGTCAGGGTCGCGCCGGCCTCCACGGAAACGCTGTGGCCCTCGGCGACGGTGAAATCGCCCAGGCTCAGGCTGGCGGGGTTCTCCTGCACGTTGTTCTTGGTCACGATGATGTCGGTCACCGCCATCGGCAGGGTCGCGGCCGCGGGAACGGCGTCGCCCTCCTTGTCGTTGTGGGTGATGGTGGTGCCGCCGGTCAACGTGGTGTTCCCGGTGCAGCGCAGCACCAGGGTGGTCAGCTTGTCGCACTTGTCGATGATATTCAGCGGCGAGGCCTGGCCGTCCAGCGGGCGCAGGGCGTCCGGCAGGGTCAGGCTGGTCAGCTCGGGACACTCCGCAAAGGCATTGTCGCCGATGGTCTTCACCGTGGCCGGAATCACCAGGCTCACCAGGGTCTTGTTGCCCTTGAAGGCGTCCGGCGCGATGGCCACCACCTTCGCCGCGCCGCTTTCAAAGGTGTCCGGCACGATCAGGTTCGCGTCGGAACCGCTGTATGAGAGGATGGTGGCCTCGGTCTTTTCCGGGTTCAGCTTGTAGGTGTAGGGGGCCGCTTCCCTGGTCAGGCTCTCGGCCTTGTAGGTGGCCTTGTAGGTCACGTCCGCGGTGACCGCCTCGATGCCCTTGGTGGCGTCGGCGGCGTTCACCCACTTGTCAAAGGTATAGGTGTTGTCCGCGTCGGGTTCCTTGGTGGGGTTTTCCGGCAGGGCGATCTTGTCCGCCGCCGTGCCCGCCTCGTATTCGATCGCTTCCTTTAATACGGTGGTGCCGTCCTCGTCCACGAATGTGACCTTGTACGCGGTCAGCTTCGCGATGGGCTCGGTCTTTGTCTGCTTGCACACCGTGCAGGTATAGGTCATCACGCCCTCGGCCGTGATCGTCGCCGGGGTGGTTTCCACGCCCGCGTCCCAGGTGTGGTTGCCGGTAGCCTTGATCTCGGTGCCGGGCGTGATGATCTGGTTGCAAAGCGTGCACACCTCGTCGCCGGTGTAGCCCGGCTCGCCGCAGGTGGCTTCCTTGGCGCCCTGAAGCTCGGTCTTGTGCTTGCTGGGGTCGATCTCAATATCCTCGGTCTTGGTCTCGTTGCACCTCGTACATGTGTAGGTTCTGACGCCCTTGTTGGTGCAGTTGGGTTCCGTAGTGACTACGCCCTCGTCCCAGGCGTGGTTGCCTGAATCAATTGGAAGAATCCATTTATCTTCTGTAGTTTGTTCGTCATTTCCACTTTCGTCCGCAAAGAAGTGATTGCACTTCGTGCAGTGATAGTGCGCTGTCATGCCCGTTGCGTTACAGGTTGGTGTCACTGCCTCGACCAGCTCAAGCGAATGACCGGATGCAGAATCGCCCGTTTTAGTCTCACGGCTGATTTGTGCGTTACAAACTGTACAATAAACCACTGCTTCGTAGCTGCCCGCTTGTGTACAGGTCGCAGAAACCTCGTTCTCTTTCACAGCTTCGCCGGAAACATGCGACTCGGATTGCGTTTCGTTACAGACACTACAAGTGCGCGTATGATTTGAGCCACCTTCCACCGGCGACCACGAGCTCCAACTGTGAGCCACTGTTTCTGTTGCACCACAGACACTACAAGTGCGCGTATGATTTGTGCCACCTTCCACCGGCGACCACGAACTCCAACTGTGGGCCTCTGTCTCTGTTGCACCATCACCACTGGTACATGAGCGCATATGGTTATTGTCATCTGATTTTGTCCATTCACTCCATGTATGCGTATGCTCCGGCTCTACCTCCCCCGCCAGCGCGCTCGCGCCGCACAGCAGCAGCGCCAGGCACAGCGCCAGCGTCAGCCACAGCGCCAGGGCCCGACTGTTGTGGTTTCGATTGTTCCTGCTTTTGTTCATATGCTTTGCCTCCTGTTCGATGGCATAGTTCACCCATTTCAACTCATTTCTAATTCTACGTCCCGGCCGGGATTCCTGCAAACGATCCGGGAATTCAGGGAATTGTCGGGTAATCGCCCCAAACCCGCCACAATTCGGCCCGTTTCCCTCATATAGATAAGGAAATTTTCAAATCCGGGAGAAATATGCCGGTTTACCCCTTGATTTTTCCGGTGATTCACGATAATATAGACGTAACGGAACAGGGTTTTGTTCCAAAGTCCTAAATCGTTTTAGAAACCCATCAAAAAGAGGAGGCACACCCATGGAGTACGGCCATTTCGATGACCTGGCGCGGGAGTATGTCATCACCCGCCCCGACACCCCCTCGCCCTGGATCAACTATCTGGGCAGCGAGACCTTCTTCACCCTGATGAGCAACACCAGCGGCGGCTACAGCTTCTACAAGGACGCCCGCATGCTGCGCATCACCCGTTATCGCTACAACAACGTGCCCACCGACGCCGGCGGACAGTATTTCTACATCAATGACGGTGGCAGCCTGTGGACGCCCGGCTGGATGCCCGTGAAGGCGAAGCTGGACAGCTATGAGTGCCGCCACGGCCTGGGCTACACCCGCATCACCGGCAAAAAGGACGGCCTCAAGGCCGAGCAGCTGTCCTTCGTGCCCCGCGGGGTGGACGCCCTGGTGACCCGCGTGCAGCTGACCAACGAGTCCGCCGCCGCCAAGGACGTGAGCCTGTACAGCTTCATCGAGTTCTGCCTGTGGAACGCCCAGGACGACTCCACCAACTTCCAGCGCAACTTCTCCACCGGCGAGGTGGAGATCGAGGGCAGCGCCATCTACCACAAGACCGAGTATCGCGAGCGCCGCAACCACTTCGCGGTCTATGCCGTGAACAGCAAGATCGACGGCTTCGACACCGACCGTGCCTCCTTCATCGGCTACTACAACGGCTTCGGCGAGCCGGACGTGCCCACCCAGAACCAGAGCAAGAACACCGTGGCCAGCGGCTTCGCCCCCATCGGCAGCCACTGCCTGAAGCGCAATATCAAGCCGGGCGAGACCGTGTCCTTCATCTTCGTGCTGGGCTACTGCGAGAACCCGGACGATCAGAAGTTCATCGCTCCCAACGTCATCAACAAGGCGCCCGCCTACGCGCTTCTCAATCAGTTCAAGACCGACGCGCAGTTCGAGGCCTCCTTCGCCGAGCTGAACGCCTACTGGGCGGAGCTGCTGTCCACCTTCGAGGTCGACAGCGGCGACGTGCGCGTGGACCGCATGGCCGGCCTGTGGAACCAGTACCAGTGCATGGTCACCTTCAACATGAGCCGCAGCGCCAGCTACTATGAGAGCGGCATCGGCCGCGGCATGGGCTTCCGCGATTCCACCCAGGACCTGCTGGGCTTCGTGCACCTGATCCCCGCCCGCGCCCGCGAGCGCATCCTGGACATTATCAGCCGCTGACCAAGCGGGGCAACAACGACATTGGCTCCGGCTTCAACGACGACCCGCTGTGGCTGATCTTCGGCGTTGCCGCCTACATCAAGGAGACCGGCGACGTGTCCATCCTGAAGGAAATGGTGCCCTTCGACAACGACGAGAAGCTGGCCCAGCCGCTGATGGAGCACCTGCGCCGCAGCATCCACTACACGCTGGAGCACCTGGGCCCCCACGGCCTGCCGCTGATCGGCCGCGCCGACTGGAACGACTGCCTGAACCTGAACTGCTTCTCCACCACCCCCGGCGAGAGCTTCCAGACCACCGAGAACAACGAGTCCGGCGCGGCGGAATCCGTGTTCATCGCCGGCATGTTCGCGGGCGTCTGCCCGGATTACGAGATCCTGTGCCGCCTGTACGGCTGGACGGACGAGGCCGAGCAGGTGGGCGGCTGGTATGACGCCATGGAGAAGGCCATCCTCACCGCCGGCTGGGACGGCGAATGGTTCGTGCGCGCCTATGACGCCCTGGGCAACAAGGTGGGCAGCCATGAGTGCGACGAGGGCAAGATCTATATCGAGCCCCAGGGCTTCGTGGTCATGTCCGGCGTGGGCGTGAAGGAGGGCTATGCCCAGAAGGCCATGGATTCCGTGGAGAAGCACCTGCTCTCCGAGCACGGCGTGGCCATCCTCACCCCGCCCTACACCCGCTATCATGTCGAATTGGGCGAAATCAGCTCCTATCCCCCGGGATACAAGGAGAACGGCGGCATCTTCTGCCACAACAACCCCTGGATCGCGCTGGCGCAGGCCCGCCTGGGCCACGGCGGCAAGGCGTTCGACATCTATCGCCGCACCTGCCCCGCCTGGATCGAGGACCAGGAGCTGCACTACACCGAGCCCTATGTCTACAGCCAGATGGTGGCCGGCCCCTACGCGCCCCACTTCGGCCAGGCCAAGAACAGCTGGCTGACCGGCACCGCGGCCTGGAGCTTCTACACCATCAGCCAGGGCATCCTGGGCATCAAGCCGGACTATGACGGATTGAAGATCGACCCGTGCCTGCCCAAGGAGCTGACGGATCTGCACCTGGTGCGCAAGTTCCGCGGCAGTACCTACAACATCCACATCGTCAACAAGGCCGGCGACGAGAAGGGCAAGCTGACCCTGACCTGCGACGGCGTGAAGATCGACGGCGACACCATCCCCGCCGACAAAGCCCCCGCGACCCACGAGGTCGAGGCGGTGCTGGCGTAGTCGGCAGGACTGATATGAGGGAGCTTTCGCAAGAAAGCTCCCTCGTGTTTATTGAAAGTGTCTTTCGCCGCCCGATAATGCCCGCCCCTTTGGAGAAGGCTCGTGGGAGCTGCGTTATCTGTACAGTATGTACTCCATCGAATCCTCGGTCCGGCCGTCCCGGGTGTCAAACGGGATGGTCTTGACGTACTCAAAGCCGCACTTCTCGATCACCCGGCGGGAGCGGTCGTTGCAGGTGAAGTGGCCGACAGTGACGAAGTCCAGTCCCACGTCGTCGAACAGCCAGCGGATCACTTGCTTCACCGCCTCGGTCATAAGCCCCCGTCCCCAGCAGTCCTTGCTCAATACGTAGCCGATCTCCCGTCCCCGCTTTTTCGCCAGGTCCAATTCGCTATAGCGGCTCTCCACATAGGTCTCGATGCCGATGGAACCGACCACCTTCCCCTGGTATTCCAGGGCGAAGGTCTTTTTCTCGTCCATGAACATATGGAGGATTCGCCTGGATTCCTCGATGCTCCTGTGGGCCGACCAGCCCGCCATCCGGCCCACGCCCTCCACCCGGGCGTACTCGTAGAGGTCGTTAAGGTCGCTCTCCCGCCAGGGCCGCAGGGTCAGGCGCTCGGTACGCAGCACGACGCCGGTGATGTCGATGGGTGCGTTCATGGATTCAACTCCTTCCGGCGCTGCGCGCCCCCCTCAGGGATGGGGGCTTTGAGCGGGCGCCGCAACGGCGCCCCTGCCAAGACCAGCGCGGCGGCCTCTATCCCTATTCCCTATTGCCTATTCCCTAATTCCTCAGCGAATGCAGCGGCGCGGGGATGCGCCCGCCGCGGTGGATGAACTGGGCCGCGGAGAACTGGCGCACAGGGATCACCGGCGCATGGCCCAGCAATCCGCCGAACTCCACGCTGTCGCCCACCACCTTGCCGGGGGCGGGGATCACGCGCACGGCGGTGGTCTTGTTGTTCACCATGCCGATGGCGGCTTCGTCCGCGATGATGGCGGCGATGGTCTCGGCGGAGGTGTCGCCTGGAATGGCGATCATGTCCAGGCCCACCGAGCAGACGCAGGTCATGGCCTCCAGCTTCTCCAGCGAGAGCGCGCCCTTTTCGGCGGCCTGGATCATGCCGATGTCCTCGCTGACCGGGATGAACGCGCCGGACAGGCCGCCCACGTGGCTGGACGCCATCACGCCGCCCTTCTTCACCGCGTCGTTCAAAAGCGCCAGCGCCGCCGTGGTGCCGTGGGTACCGCAGATCTCAAGGCCCATCTCCTCCAGGATCGCCGCCACGCTGTCGCCCACCGCCGGGGTCGGCGCCAGGGACAGGTCGACGATGCCGAAGGGCACCTGCAGCCTGCGGCTGGCCTCCCGGGCCACCAGCTGGCCCACGCGGGTGATGTGGAAGGCGGTGCGCTTGATGGTCTCGGCCACCTCGTCAAAGGGCGCGCCCTTCACGCCCTCCAGCGCCACCTTCACCACGCCCGGGCCGGAGACGCCCACGCTGACGGCGCAGTCGCCCTCGCCGGGGCCGTGGAACGCGCCGGCCATGAAGGGGTTGTCCTCCACGGCGTTGCAGAACACCACCAACTTCGCACAGCCCAGCCCGCCGTTTCCAGCGGTGTTGGCCGCGGTCTGCTTCACCACCTCGCCCATCAGCCGCACGGCGTCCATGTTGATGCCCGCGCGGGTGGAGCCCACGTTCACGGACGAGCAGAGGAAGTCCGTCTCGGAGAGCGCCTCGGGGATGGACTCGATCAGCCGCCTGTCGGCCTCGGTCATGCCCTTGTGCACCAGCGCAGAATAGCCGCCGATGAAGTCCACGCCCGTGGCCTTCGCCGCGGCGTCCAGCGCCCGGGCCACCTTGACGGGGTTTTTGATCGCGCCGGTCACCAGCGCGGCAGGCGTCACGGAGATGCGCTTGTTGACAATGGGCACGCCAAAGTCCCGTTCGATGGCCTGGCCCACCGCCACCAGCTTCTCCGCCCGGCGGGTGATCAGGTCGTAGATGTTCTTCGCCAGCCTGTCCTCGTCGTCCGTCACGCAGCTGAGCAGCGATATGCCCATGGTGATCGTGCGCACGTCCAGCTTCTGGTGGTCGATCATGTTCAAGGTCTCGAGGATTTCGGAGGTATTAATCATGTGCATGGGAAAGCACTCCTTGTTCGGGTTTTAAGGGAGCAGGCAGTAGGGCGCAGGGAGTAGGAATAGTGGCTGCTGCTGTCGGTCTCCCCTACTCCCTGCTCCCTCTTCCCTACTCCCTGAATCTGATTTGCTTTGCAAATCAGATTTGGTGCATCGCCTCGAAGATCTCGCTGCGCTGGGTGCGGATCTGCACGCCGATGCGGTCCGCCAGGGCGTCCAGCTCGGTCTTGAGGGTGTCGAACGCGCCGTCCTCGGCGGACACATCCGCGATCAGGATCATGCTGAACAGGCCGGACACGATGGTCTGGGTGATGTCCAGGATGTTGGCGTCATTCTCATACAGGATCCGGCTCACCTGCGCGATGATGCCCTTCTTGTCCGTGCCCAGCACGCTGATGACTGCTTTTCTGGTTTCGTTCATGGGATGAACCTCCCGTTCTGTATTCATATGCTATATTGTATAGTGGGTTTTGGCATTTATCAAGGAAGAATGGATGAAATTTTGCACCGGGCGCGCGATTGAACGGCGCCGCGTTTGCATTTCCCCCGCTTTCCCGCTATAATAGGAGCATCAATGATGCTACGGAGGATTCCACATGCTTTCTGAATACCTGATGATCGGGGAGATCACCAAGCCCCAGGGCGTGCGGGGCGAGGTGAAGGTACGGCCCTGCACCTGCGACGCGGAGCGCTTCGAGGGACTGGAGACGGTGTATATCGAGAAGGACGGTGGCTATGCCCCGCTGAACATCCATGTGAACCGCCTGGGCGCGGACGCGGTGTTCATGAACGTGGAGGGCGTTTCCGACCGGGACGCGGCGGAGAAGCTGCGGGGCACGCTGCTCTATATCGACCGGGCCCACGCGGTCCAGCTGGACGAGGACACCAACTTCATCACCGACCTGTACGGCCTGCGCGGCGTGGTGGACGACGGGCGCGACCTGGGCAAGCTGACGGACGTGATGCAGCCCGGCGGCAACGACGTGTACGTGTTCAGGGGCGCGCTGGGCGAAGTGCTGGTGCCGGCGCTGAAGAGCGTGGTGCTGAAGGTGGACTTGCAGGCGGGCGAGATGCTTCTGGACGGCAAGCGTCTGGACGAGGTGGCGGTTTTCGATGAGGATTAAGGTCTTTACGCTGTTCCCGGAGATGCTGCGGCCCATGCTGGGCGAGAGCATCCTGGGCCGGGCCATCACAGCGGGGCACTTGCAGGTGGAGCTGATCGATATCCGCGAATACTCCGCCGACAAGCACCGCAACACCGACGACTATCCCTTCGGCGGCGGCGCGGGCATGGTGATGAGCGCCCAGCCCATCGTGGACGCCTTCGCAGCGAACCTGCCCGGGGACTTCCGGGGCAAGCGCATCTATTTGAGCCCCCGGGGCCGGACGCTGACGCAGAGGGTGGTCGAGGAGCTGGCCCGGGAGGAGGAGCTCGCGCTGCTCTGCGGGCACTACGAGGGCGTGGACCAGCGGGCGCTGGACACCGTGATCGACGAGGAGCTGTCCATCGGCGACTATGTGCTCACCGGCGGCGAGCTGGGCGCGCTGGTGGTGATCGACGCGGTGTCGCGGCTGATCCCCGGCGTGCTGGGCTCGGACGAATCCAGCGAGGACGAGAGCTTCACCACGGGCCTCCTGGAGTACCCGCAGTACACCCGGCCCGCGGACTTCCGGGGCCAGAAGGTGCCGGAGGTGCTGCTGGGCGGCAACCACGCGGACATCGTCGCCTGGCGGCGGGAGCAATCGCTGGGGCTGACGCTGGAGCGGCGGCCGGAGCTGCTCGAGACCGCGCCTCTGACCGACGCCGACCGGGACATGCTGGATCGGCTCAAGCGGGCGCGGGAGATCGAGGCGGCGACGCCGGGCCTCCTTCGCCAGGGATTGCAGGCCGCGGACGCCTTTCCCAAGGCCTGGTTCGCCGCCTTCGTGCCGGAGGCAAACCGCAAGGCCGCCAGGAAGCAGTGCTTCTCCGGGCGGCGGCACGTGGGCTACCTGTGGCAGGCGTTCTCGATGGGCTTCATTCCGGACTTCGCCGAGGGCGAAGGGGCGCTGGAGCGCTGGCGCGCGAACCCGCCGCAGGCCTGCTGGCTGTACCTGCCCCGGGTGCGGCTGCTGTACCGCGTGGAAGGGGACTTCGAGCCGCCCTTCGAGTCGTTCATACTCACGGACGAGGCCCTGACGCGCACCCTCGTGGGCACCGACAAGCCCGGAAAGGGGCCGTATTGGGCCAAATCGCCCAGATCGGACGACAAAATGTGACTTCTTCTTGCGTTTTTGGCCTTCCTCATAGACAATATGTACGGAAACATGATAAAATATCGTCATCCCATTACAACGCTGTCGCAATGCGACAGAAGAAGGCGAGGTTGATCCCATGAAGAAGCTGCTCGGTATGATGCTGTTGATCGCGCTGGTGCTGTGCGCGCTGCCCCTCGGCGCCCTGGCCGAAGGCAAGAACGAGCCGGCCTGGGCCGGCGACCTGGTGGTGAAGGCCGCCGCCGTCTATTCCGACGCCGCCATGAAGCACCGCATCGGCACGGTGCCGAGCAAGACGGCCGTGGTCTGCAAGGCTTTCCTGAACGGCAAGTACTACCACGACAACAAGGTGACGCTGATCCACTATAACGGCAAGAACTGCTACATTCGCACCTCGAAGCTGCTGTACAACAACTACACCGCCATCCGCGACGTGACCCTGCCCAAGGGCACCAGCGTGTTCCAGCGCCCCAGCGCCAAGAGCGCCAGCGGCAAGCTGGACAAGGCCAGGACCGTGTGGCTGCTGGGCGCGAAGGGCAAGTGGGCCCTGGTGCGCGAGGCCACCGCGGACTACGACGGCATGTTCGGCTTCGTGTACATTGGCGATTGATTTCGCGGTTTTTTGCCCGAAGTTTAACACAAAATGACCCTTGTGTTCCTCCGTGCCCCGTGCTATAATAGACGAGTTGAAATCGGGCGGTCCTCTGTGGCAAGGCCAGCATGAACGTCCTGGAGAGGAAAGGAGGAAATTCCCATGAATGAGATCATCCGTTCCATCGAGAGCGCCCAGCTCAAGAACGACATCCCTCAGTTCGCCATCGGTGACACCGTGCGCGTGCAGGTGAAGGTTGTCGAAGGATCCCGCGAACGCCTGCAGGCCTTTGAAGGCGTGGTCATCGCCCGTCGGAATGGCTCTGTCCGCGAAACGTTCACCGTTCGCCGCACTTCCTACGGCGTCGGCGTCGAGCGCACGTTCCCGCTGCACAGCCCCCGCATCGATAGCATCAAGGTTATCCGTCGCGGTAAGGTTCGTCGCGCGAAGCTGTACTATCTGCGTGAGCGCAGCGGCAAGGCGGCCAAGGTCAAGGAGAGGACTTAATCTTCCCAGGCCACAATCGGGAATCGCTATGGCGGTTCCCGTTTTTTGTCGGCAGTGCCGACGGCCATTCGCTGCCGCACTTCCTGTCGACGCCGGATCGGCCATCGAACGGCCTCCCGGCTGCGTCGGGTGCACCCTTGGCTGCAGTGTTTTCCCCGTCCAAACGAAAGGAACACCATGAATCCATCATTGATCCGCCTGACGGAGCGCGTGTGGGTCTATCCCTATGAACAGGAGCGGGACCGTCCGAACCTGGGCTATGTCCGGGGCGACAGGCTGTCCCTGGCCGTGGACGCGGGGCACTCCGACGCCCACATCGCCGAATACCATGCCGCGCTAAAGGCGGAGGGCCTGCCGCTGCCGGATATCACGGTCCTCACCCACTGGCACTGGGACCACACCTTCGCCATGCACAGGGTCCACGGGCTGACGCTGGCCAACGGGCGCACGGACCGGCACCTGCGCGCCTTCCGCAAGAAGCTCGCCTGCGAGGGCGTCGAAGCGTTCCTGTCCATGCACGAGACCATCCGCCGGGAATACGCAGGCAACCGACCCGTGGTCGTCACGCCCGCAGACATCGTGTTCTCCGGCGGGATCGACATCGACCTGGGCGGCTGCCCCGTCCGCGCCTTTGAGGTGGAATCGCCCCACACGGACGACGGCACCTTCGTGCAGGTCCCCGGCGAAGGCGTGCTGTTCATCGGCGACGCCAACAGCGGCGCCTTCCCCACCTGGCAGCGGGACGCGACGAAGGCGAAAAAGCTGGCCGATACGATCCGGACGCTGGACGCGCGCATCGTCGTCGAGGGCCACTGGACGCCGACAACCACGGAGGATGTCGTCAACGACCTGCTGGAGGGTTGACGGGAACGACCCCTTCCATCTGCGCCTTTGGCACAGCCACCCTCCCCGAAAGGAACGCATATGTCAAACGAACGCATCAACTGGTACCCCGGGCACATGGCCAAGTCCCGCCGGCTGCTTCAGGAGCAGCTTCGGGCGGTGGACGCGGTGATCGAGTTGTGCGACGCCCGCGCGCCGCTGGCCACCCGCAACCCGGACCTTCAAAAGCTGACCCGGGACAAGACCCGCATACTGGTGCTGAACAAGGCCGATCTGGCCGACGACAACCAGACAGCCCGCTGGCTGGAGCACTTCCGCCGGGAGGGCCTTACCGCCATGCGCTTCAACAGCAACGGCGGCAAGGTGAAGGAGATCCTGGGCCACATCGAGCAGGCCTCCAGGCCCGCCCTGGAGCGCTACGCGGCCCGGGGTGTGCGCAAAACCATCCGCTTCATGGTCATCGGCATCCCCAACGTGGGCAAATCCACCTTCATCAACCGGCTGCACGGCTCGGCCATCGTGAAGGCCAGCGACCGCCCCGGCGTGACCCGCAGCAACCAGTGGGTGAAGATCGGGCCGTTCCTGGAGATCCTGGACACCCCCGGCATGCTGCCGCCCCGCATGGACGACCAGGAGGGCGCGCGGCTGCTGGCCTATCTGGGCTCCATCCGCGACCAGATCATGGACACGGAGGACCTGGCCGGCGGGCTGATGGCGCTGCTGTACGGCATCAACCCCACGGCGCTGTCCGCGCGATACAAGCTGGGCGAGGGCTGCGGCGACGCGCCCCACGAGCTGCTGGAGGCGGCCTGCAGGGGCCGTGGCTGGCTGCTGAGCGGCGGGCGGTACGACACCGACCGGGCCGCCGCGCTGGTGCTGGACGAGTTCCGGGCCGGGAAGATCGGCAAGCTGACCATCCAGCCCGTCCCGAAGCGCTGAGCCATGCCTTTCCCCTTTGACGCGCTGGGCCTGGGCCACATGGCCGAGCCGCCGGAGCCGCTGACCGGCGGGCTGATGCACGAGGTGTATCGCCTGAAAACCGACCGGGGCGCCTTTGCCGTGAAGCTGATCGACCCCGAGGTGGCCGCCCGCCCCGGGGCCATTGGCAATATCGAAAACAGCGAGGGCATCGCCGCGGCGCTGGCCGGGGTCGTGCCCGTGGCGGCGGCCATTGCCTTTGACGGGCATTACCTGCGCAAAATCGCCGGGCGCTGGGCCGTGGTTTATCCCTGGGCCGAGGGCGAAAGCGTGTTCCCGCCGCGAATCACCCCTGCCCACTGCGCCGCCATCGGGGACGCGCTGGGCCAGATGCACGCGGCGAACGTCCGCCTGCCCGGGCTGGAGCCGGAGACCGAGGCGATGCCCGAGATCGACTGGCCTGGGCTGCTGGCGCGTTCGCCGGAGGCGCCATGGCGGGCGCGGCTTGAAAGAGCGTTGCCCGATTTGATGCACTGGAGCGAAGAGGCTCTGGCCGCGGAAGGCCGTCTGGCGGACGCGCCCGTGCTCTCCCACCGGGACCTGGACCCCAAGAACGTGCTGTGGCGGGGGCTCTCCCCTGTGCTGATCGACTGGGAGGCCGCCGGGTACGTCAATCCCCGGCGGGAGCTGCTGGAGGTGCTGCTCTACTGGGCGGACGACGGCGCGGGCGGGCTGGTCGCGGCCAATGCCGAGGCGCTGCTGGCGGCGTACAGGGAACATATGCCCACGGACGGCTGCTGGGCGGACGTGTTCGCCGCGGGCCGGGGCAATACGCTTCAGTGGCTGGCCCACAGCATGCGCCAGGCTTCTGACAGCCAGGTGGCGGCGACGCTGGACGGACTCGCGCGGTATCAGGACAACACACGGCAATTGAGGGACATCCTCGGATAAGGAGGCATCATCATGCAGACCGGTACCCCCCGCAAGCGGGAGACGCCCCAGGAAAAGCTGGAGCGGCTGACGCAAATTGAGCGCGGCCTGTGGGCCGATGGGCGCGTGGTCGCCGGGATCGACGAGGTGGGTCGCGGGCCGCTGGCGGGGCCGGTGGTGACGGCCTGCGTGTGCATCCCGCAGGATAAACTCGTCCCCGGCGTGGACGACAGCAAGAAGCTGTCGGAGAAGCGCCGCGAGGCCCTGTATCCCCTGCTGCTGGCGGCGGCGGACTACGCCGAGACCACCTTCATCGGCCCGGACGTGATCGATGAGATCAACATACTGCAGGCCACCCGGCGGGCCATGGAGACCTGCGCGGCGAATTTCGGCGGGGACATCATCCTGATCGACGCCGTGGAGGGCCTGCACCTGCCCAGCGAGGCCCGGCCGCTGATCCACGGCGACGCCCTCAGCTACATGATCGGCGCGGCGAGCATCGTGGCCAAGGTCACCCGGGACCGCTACATGCTGGAGCTGGACGAAAAGTATCCCATGTACGGCTTCGCCCGCAACAAGGGCTACGGCACCCAAGAGCACATCGCGGCGCTGAAAAAGTACGGCCCCTGCCCGGAGCACCGGCGCAGCTTTATCGGCAAGATCCTGGGGGAAGGCCATGAATAACCGGGCCTTCGGCGGCCAGGGCGAGGCCGACGCCCGGGCGTTCCTGGAGCATAAGGGCATGCAGGTGCTCCAGATGAACTTCCGCCGCCCCACCGGGGAGATCGACATCATCGCCAGGCAGCGCAAAACCATCGTGTTCGTGGAGGTGAAGCGGCGCTCGTCGCTGCGCTTCGGGCGGCCCGCCGAGGCGGTGGACCGGGCCAAGCAGGGCCACATCCTGCGCACCGCCGCGCTGTACCTGCGGGAAAACGGCCTGGAGGACGCGCCCGTGCGGTTCGACGTGGTCGAGGTGCTGCCCGGGGAGATCCGGCACATCGAGGGCGCCTTTGACGCGACGGGGTTTTGGTGACCCTACAGCCTTCCCCTGAGGGGAGGGCTGTTATCATTCCCGGTAAATTATCCACTTTTGCAGGATTTACCCGCTTCTCTGTGGAAATTATAAAGGTTGACCATTTCCAATTCCAAGGAGTAAACCGATGAAGAAGCTGCTTTGCGCGCTGGCGGCGCTTTTGCTGGTATTGTGCCCGGGCACGGCCCTGGCGGAGGAGGAGAACCTGCTCGTCAACGGGGGCTTCGCCGACGTGGACGGCGACGTGCCGGAGGGCTGGACGCGGGACATGTGGCTGACGGACGCCGGTGTGAGCATCCTGACCGTGGATCCGGACGGCTATGAGGGCGGCTGCGTGACCGTGACCAACGTGGACGCAAACGACGCCCGCTTTGCCCAGGCCGTGGAGGTTGAGCCAAACACCGTCTATCGCCTGTCCGGCATGATCCGCGCCGAGGGCTGCGACGAGGAGGGCTACGGCGCGACGCTGTCCATACAGGACGTGTTCGTCTACTCCGACGCCATCTACGACACCGACGGCCAGTGGCAGCGCGCCGATCTGTACGGCCGCACCGGTCCCAAGCAGACGCAGCTGACCGTGTTCTGCCGGGTGGGCGGCTACGGCTCGCTGTCCAGGGGCCGCGCCAGCTTCGACGACATCTCCCTGGTGAAGCTTGAAGCCGCGCCCCAGGGAGTCACGGTGAACGACCTGTACCGGGAGGACACCGGTGCCTCCAACGATTCCACCGCCGATGACGGCGAGCCGCCCCGCAGCACCGAGAGCTGGCTGCTGTTCACCTGCTGCTGGGCGCTGCTGATCGCGGGCGTGGCCCGAAAGCGCGGGCGCGGGGCCGTGGCCATGACGCCGAAGGCGGCGCGCCGGATATTCTTCGCGCTGATGGGCCTGGCGCTGGTGCTGCGGCTGATCGTCGCCGCGCGGGTGCGGGGCTACTACACGGACATCAACTGCTTCTCCGCCTGGTCGGAGCGGATGCTGACCCTCGGCCCCACCCGGTTTTACAGCCCGGACTACTTCTGCGACTATCCCCCGCTGTACATGCTGCTGCTGATGATCCCGGCGGCGCTGCGAAGGCTGTTTGGCCTGGCCACGGACAGCGGTGCGTACCTGGTGCTGCTGAAGCTGCTGCCGATCCTGGCGGACATCGCGGCGGGCCTTGTGGCATGGCGCGCGAGCCGGAGGAAGCTCTCCGAAACAGGCGCGATGCTGCTGGGGCTGATGATCGCCTTCAACCCCGCCGCCATCGCCAACTCCGCGGCCTGGGGGCAGATCGACGGGCTGCTGGCGCTGGCCATCGCCCTGTGCGCGCTGGAGGCCGCTGACGGCCGCACGGTGCGGGCGCTTCTGTGGTTCGGCGCGGCGATGCTGATAAAGCCCCAGGCGCTGCTGTTCGGCCCGGTGGGGCTGGCGGCCATACTCTGCGGCATATTCACCGCCGAGCCGCAAGAGCGCAAGGCCCGGTGGCTGGGCCTGGGTCTTGGCGCGGCGGCGGCGCTGGCGCTGGTCTATGCCGTGGCCTTCCTGTGCTGCCTGGGCCAGACGCAGTCCGTGGGCGGGGCGCTGACCCGGCCCGTCACCTGGCTGGTCGAGCTGTACACCGGCACGGTGGGCGGCTATCGCTACGTGACCGTGAACACGCTGAATCTGCACTACATGCTGGGCATGAACTGGGCCCGGGTGGACGGTCACGGCGTCGTGACCGCCGTCGCCTGGGTGCTGTTCGGCCTGGCCTACCTGCTCGCCATCGTCCTGACCGCGAAGAGCGCCCGGCAGCCCCGGCGGCTGTTCCTGACGGGGGCGCTGCTGATCGTGCTGGTCTGCACCTTCGGGCCGATGATCCACGAGCGCTACATCTTCCCGGGGCTGATCCTGCTGGCGCTGGCCTTCGGCTGCGAGCGGGACAAGCGGCTGCTGATCAGCCTGACCGCGCTCTCCTGCACGCTGTTCCTGAACGAGGTGCTGGTGCTGCAGGGCGGCATGACCGAGGCCAACTACGGCCACCTGCAGTCCAGTGAGAACTGGCTGAACGTGATCCTTTCAGCCATAAACGTGCTGAACGCCCTGTTCCTCGGCTGGACGGCCGTGGACATCTGCCTGTTCGGCCACGTGGTGCCGCTGCCCGAAGCCCGGCGCGAGGAGACCCCGGCGGGCTCCTACACCCTGGCCGAGGCCCCCGATTACCGCATGGGCATCCGGCGGGTGGACCTTTTGCTGATGGCGGCGGTGACGGCACTGTACTCCGTGCTGGCCTTCACCAACCTGGGCGTCACCAGCGCCCCCCAGACCGGCTGGACCTCCAGCCAGAGTGGCGAGGCGGTGGTGTTCGACCTGGGCGAGGTGCGCACCTGGCGCATGACCTACTACGGCGGCATCTGCAATTCCAACTTCACGGTGGAGCTCTCCAACGACGGCGAGAACTGGACCGAGCCCTGCTACGCCCGGTACGCCCAGGGCGAGCTGTTCCGCTGGCTGTGGTACACGCCGCTGGACGCCAGCATGAACATCCTGTACGAGGAGACCGTGCCCACCGACGACGGCTCCGCCTACGTGACCTACGCCGGCGACGGCAACAACGACCCGATGCAGACCGCCCGCTACGCCCGGCTCACGGCCCAGTCCGCGGGGCTGGTGCTCTACGAGGTGGGCTTCCTGGACGATGAGGGCCGCCCGCTGCCCATCGCGGGCGTTGAGCAGTCCGGCCAGACGGAGAACGCCTCCGACGCCGCGCTGCTCGTCGACGAGCAGGAAACGGTGGCTGCCTATCCCAGCTATCTCAACTCCACCTACTTCGACGAGATCTACCACGCCCGCACGGCCTTCGAGCACCTGCACGGCATGAAGGCCTACGAGTGGACCCACCCGCCGCTGGGCAAGGTGCTGATGATGGTGGGCATCCAGCTGTTCGGCATGACGCCCTTCGGCTGGCGGTTCATGGGGGCGCTGGTGGGCGTGGGGATGGTGCCGCTGATGTACCTGCTGGCCAAGCAGCTGACCAAGGACACGCGGCTGTCCTTCATCGCCATGTGCCTGATGGCGCTGGATTCCATGCACTTCACCCAGACCCGCATCGCCACCATCGACAGCTATGCGGTGTTCTGGATCATGCTGATGTACCTGTTCATGTTCCGCTACAGCCAGATGAGCTGGAACCGGGACGGGCTGGGCCGGACGCTGGTGCCCCTGGGGCTCTGCGGCGTCACCATGGGCATCGCCTGGGCCACGAAGTGGATCGGCCTCTACGCCTCGGCAGGGCTGGCCGTGATATTCTTCTGGACGGTGTTCCGCCGGGTGCGGGAGATTGCCCACGTGCAGGACAAGGCGCGGTGCCTGAAGAACCTGCTGTACACGCTCCTGTTCTGCCTGGTGTTCTTCGTGGTGGTGCCGGTTGTGATCTACTACTTCAGTTACTACTGGCTCTTGAAGGGCGAGGGCCTTCAGCGCTTCGGCGAGATGTTCAGCGGCAAGTGGGTCAGCTGGGTGATCCAGCAGCAGAAGAACATCTTTGGCTATCACGCCGGCCTGGGCGGCGACACCCACTACTTCCGCTCGCCCTGGTACCAGTGGCCCATCATCTGGTGGCCCATGTGGTACTACTCCGGCACGGGCTACATGCCCGAAGGCACCATCTCCTCCATCAGCTGCATGGGCAACCCGGCGGTATGGTGGTTCGGGCTGGCGGCGCTTTTGTTCACGGTGTGGCGCGTGTGCTGGAATCGGCGGGCCCACCGCGCCGACCTGCTGGTGGTGATCGGCTTCGCCAGCCAGTTCCTGCCCTGGGTCATCGTGCCCCGCAGCACCTTCATCTACCACTACTTTGCCAGCGTGCCCTTCATCATACTGGCCTCGGCGCTGATGCTTGACGCCATAAGGAAGAAGAGCGAGACCGCCTTCAACGTCACCGCCGGCGCGCTGCTGGGCTCGTCGCTGATCCTGTTCGGGGCGTTCTACCCGCTGGAGAGCGGCCTGCCCTGCCCCCGCAGCTATGCCCAGCACCTGCGCTGGTTCAAGTGGTACAACTACTGACGCATTGGAACTCTTTGGCCGCACCGACCGTCTTTTCGCAAACGACACGGGAGGCGATACGCCGTGCAAGCGTGGTTTTTCATGGCCTATGGCGTCATGGGCCTGGGCTGCCTGTTGGTCCTCTTCGGACTGCTGGGCCGACGCAACTGGAACCGAAAGCTGGACAGGGAGCGCGCCCTGGCCGCGGGCCGCGTGGTGGGCTACGCCAAGAAGGCCACTGGCCAGCGCGGCTCGCCGGTGTGCCAGCCCATCATCGCCTTCACGGTCGACGGCGTGGAACACAGGGCGAACTGGAACGCCATCGTGCCGCTGAGCCAGTGGCCCGTGGGCAAGGAAGTGGATCTGCTCTACGACCCGGAGCACCCCGAGGAGTTTCACCTCTCCGAGCAGGAGGGCGAATCCCCGCCCTTCAGCGTCATGCGCGGCGGCGCGATATTGATCGCCATCGCGCTGGCGGCCGTCATCGCCCTGCGGCTGCTCTCCGGCGGCGGACTGCTGCCTGAAAAGGGGCGGGACGACGGCCTGCCCCGGGTGTCCGTGTTCAACGGCGACCCCGACCGGGCCAAGCAGGGCTTCAGCTACACCCTGAACCAGGACGGCACCGCCACGATTACCGGCTACAACGGCAGCGAGTCAGAGCTGATCCTGCCGATGATGATCGACGGGCAGCTGGTCACTGCCATCGGCCAAAGCGCCTTTGCCGCCAATCAAACCCTGGCGTCGGTCACCGTGCCCGGCACCATTCGCATCATCCCCGCAGGCGCGTTCGCCGGGTGCCTGAGCCTGCATACCTTCAACCCGCTGCGCGGCGTGCAGCGCATCGAGAGCCTCGCCTTCACCGGCTGTCTGTCGCTTAAGGACGTCTACCTTCCGGAGAGCGTGACCGACATCGCGGACAACGCCTTCCCCAAGGACTGCGGGGCGACCTTCTATGCAGCCAAGGGCTCAGAAACGGCGAAGTGGTGCGAGGAGCGCGGGTACGCTGTGAAGGCGGAGTAACACAGGGGCGGCCTCAAAACATTTGTTTTGAGGCCGCCCCTGTGTTACTCCGATTTCACTTTTTTAGATAGTAATACTTCATCAGCCGCTCCCGCTCGGCCGGATCGCGCACCATGCCGATCAGCCGGGTCATGTTCCGAACCGTCACTTCGTTGACCGGCTCGCCCTTTTCCAGACAGCGCTTTTGCAGGTATCGATTGTAGTTGAAGTAGCCCTTGCAGCTTTCAATCAGCCTTTCCAGGTGCTCGTCGTCCAGCCGCTGCGCCGCCTGGAACCGCATCTCATTGTTGATTCTGGTATGGATGATGCTCTGGCCAAAGCTGTCGTGGATCGCCTTGTACAGCGCGTCCTGGTCCGTCTCATCCGCCATGACCTTCAACAGATCGGCGTCCTTGACCTGCTGCGCTGCCTCTTCCCTGGCGCTCTTGCGCGCATAGCGTTTCACGCTGGCGTTCAGGTCGGCCTTGGCGATGTGGTCCGTCAGCCTGTTCAGACCGATCTTGAGCCCCACATAGCCGGCGATGCCCGCGACGATGCCGAGTATGCCGTTGAGCTGGGTCGCCAACGCGGCCAACCCGAGTGCCGCGGCAATGATGAGAATGTTGCCCATCATGGACACGCCCGTCGCCACGGAGCTGTGCTCATACTTTTTCCATACGATAAACCACATCGCCCATTCCTCCCTGAATTTCGTTTTTCATATTATAACTATAGCACATTCTTAAACAAGCGTCAAGGCTGCGCGGGCTCTGCCCAGGCGGCGTTTGCTATTGCCACGCGCCGCTTTTTTGCGTATAATAACATTGTATATTTGTGCAATGGAGGATGACAGCATGCTTGCGTTCGTATCCAGCTGCGGCCTGACCGGCATCGACGGCTTCAAGGTGTCGGTGGAGATCAACATGGCCCACGGCATGCCCCAGTTTGAGATCGTGGGCCTGCCGGACGCCTCGGTGAAGGAAAGCCGGGAGCGGGTTCGGGCGGCGCTGAAGAACAGTGGCTACCAGTTCCCCGCCGAGCGCATGACCGTGAACCTGGCCCCGGCGGACATGAAGAAGGAGGGGCCCGCCTTCGACCTGCCCATCGCCCTGGGCATGCTGGCCTGCATGGGGCTGATCGACCAGGCGGCGCTGAACGGGCTGTGCGTGTTCGGCGAGCTGTCTCTGAACGGCGCGGTGCGGCCCGTGCGCGGCGCGCTGCCCATGGTGATCTCCGAGCTGGAGCGGGGCATGAAGCGCTTCCTGCTGCCCGCCGGGAACGCCGGGGAGGTCAGCTGCATCGAAGGCGCCGAGATCATCCCGGTGGACACCCTCGCCGCCGCGGTGCGCCACCTGACCGGCGAGCTGCCCATCCGGCCCCAGGCGCCCGTCGCCTATCGCCAGCTGATCAGCCGCCGCCAGTTCAGCGAGGACTTCTGCCACGTGAAGGGCCAGGCCAAGGCCAAGCGGGCACTGGAGATCGCCGCCGCCGGGAGCCATAACGTGCTCCTTATTGGCCCGCCAGGCTCCGGCAAGACGCTGATGGCCCGCTGCATGCCCACGATCCTCCCCGACATGACCTTTGAGGAGGCGCTGGAGACCACGCGGATCCACTCCGCCGCCGGAATCGTGCCGCCCACGGGCCTGCTCACCGAGCGCCCCTTCCGCTCGCCCCACCACACGGCAAGCCACGCCAGCCTGGTGGGCGGCGGCCCCAACGCCCTGCCCGGGGAGATCAGCAAGGCCCACAACGGCGTGCTGTTCCTGGACGAGCTGCCGGAGTACCGCCGGGACGTGCTGGAGGCGCTGCGCCAGCCCATGGAGGACGGCTTCGTGACCATCACCCGGGTCAGCGCCCAGAGCACCTATCCCAGCCGGTTCGTGCTGGTGTGCAGCATGAACGTCCGGCTTACTAAGTGGATACAACCTAACGGTTCCTCTACCTCAAAAGCGGCCTGAAAACAGCGATATTCCGCATCATTGTGCGCCATATCGCTGTTTTAAATTATGCCATAGGCAGTTCAGACCGGCCACGGGTTGTCCCATATATAGTGGGTGCATACAATGCTAACGGTTCAACAGGCTCAACGATTCAAAACGTTAGTACTATATGAACTTGCCGCCTGGGGATTCCAGGCGGCGTAATCACTTTATCATTCTTCTTCAGCCTCTTCTTGGTCACTCGCTGGATCTACTTTTTCTGGCTCACCTGCAATGGCCAGGGGTTCCGGGGACTGCTGAATGCCAGCCCCCTCTGCCGGAGCCACCGATACAGATCCGTCTTTGGTGTTGACGGTCACGCCGTACTTTGCCTCAATGATCTTGTACACTACAGCCCCAACCAGTGCACTTGCTACTATAAACCTGATGGTGCCGCCCTTGCCGGAAAAAATCGCAGTAATTGCATTCCACTTGTTATTCATCATCAATATCCTCCTTATTACGCCTGATGGCTTTCAGCCATTCTTCGTAGTCCGTTTTTGATAGTTCTCCTCTCAGGACTTCTTCACGTTTGCCCGGAGAGTGGATTTGAACATCGCTGATCAAACCGTTTATTATCGTCTCGTGCTTGGGGTGACGTTTCCTGTCCATGTAGAGCCGTGACAGAGCGTTTTTCTCCATTTTCAGCAGCTCATCGGCCTTCGTCTTCTTGCGCCGGAGGTATTGCGGGTAATAGTCGTTGCACCTCCGTCCAGGGCGCTGAGGCGACTCGAAGGGGCAGTATTTTGCGCTCGTCCGTTTGGCGGTGAAAAACTTCCTGCAATCCGGATTCTGACATCTCATCACCTTTGTTGCGGAATCAGCGAGGTGAGAAAACTCGAAAACCGCCATCGCCAGGAAACTGCTGATCACGTAGCTGTAGCCGAACTCGCCGCTTGCAGGATTGTACGTCGTCTGCATTTCGATGCTGGGGATCAAGTCAGGGTCATTCAGATGCTGCCGAATGTCCTCGTATGCTGCGCTCTCCTCCTCGCTGGCTGTACCAGATTTCACTGCCGCCATGCCGATAAAAAGTGTAAGCGCGTTAATCAGGTCGATTAGGTAGTTGTTGTAGCAGAGCCGCAGGAAACTGCCAACCGAATCAAAGCATACAGTCTTGAACAGCATGGGGTCTTCGTTGGATCGGTCAATCTCCTGAGCCAGAAGGCCCTTCACCGTCTCGGAGTCCAGCGCACGGTAGTGCTCCATGCAGCGGATAAAGCTTCCTTGCGCGAGCAGCTGGGCTGGAACAAAGTCATCGTACAAAAGCGCTTGCCGAATGTAATTCTCGGCGTCCTCGACTGTGTCCTGCGTGAGTGGGTCGTTTCGCATCGGGCAGTAGTTAATACAGTTTCGAAGTCTTTGGGAAATGCTGGTCAGGGTGTCGCCTTGGAAGATTCGACACAGTAGCTCTCCGACAGGGTACCTCATCCACGGCATCCCGACCACAATGTTGGTGCCTTTTTCGTAGGTCACGGTCAAACCTCTAACACGCATCTGAACCCCTTTCTTCTGGCAGGGCCTGGTGGCCAGCCAGGCTCCGCACAGATGTTTTCATCGCTAACGACAGGGTTATTTTACCGTCAAAACCCCGATATGTCAATGGCATTCGTTATATCAACGAATGCCATTGTAAAACTGTATTTTATTATTACTAACACTATTAAGCGTTCATCCACCAACAACCCTGATGTTCGTCGGCAGCTCGCCCTTCCAGTCCATCCCGATGGGCAGCGGCGGTATCCACCGCATGACCGGCTTCCTTAATGGAAACAGCGCGTCACGCGGCCCCGTCCAGTAAGTGTGCCAGTGTGCCGACCGGACATGCGGGCGGGGGCTTGCGTGGGAACCAGTCGCAACCCTATCCTCAAAAGCTACTGGGGCAACGCTCGGTCTGCCATTGAACCGGCGAATCGCAGCGGATATGCGGACGCCCACATCCCATACCCTGGGCTCTTCGGGGGCACGAACACCCCCGGAGAGCCGCTTGCGCTTCTGCGGGTGCTCGATCTCCGGCATGTCCGGCTCGTCACTGCAGATGTACAAAAGCAGCTGTATCATTGCCGAGAACGTCTGGCGATACTCGTCCCTGCCACCGACATAACGGGTATCCGTCAGATGTGGTACAAACATGTCGTCCACTTGTTCCACCCTGTCCATGGCATCAACCAGCGTCCCTCCCCCGAGAGGCAGGGCGATCATCTTCGGTTGATCGATGCCCTTGCGGAAGATAGCGAACTGCAGGTCCACGCCCCGGCTGAACAGGTTGTAATCCAGATGGGCAATGAAGCCCTCCATGGGTATGCGCTCGTAGGACAGCCCCGGCGTTTCAATGTAGACGGCCCACTCGGGCATGTGGTACAGGCATTCCTGGGGCAGATCTCCGGAAAGGGGCTGGCGGACCAGCGCCTGGTAAATCTCCGGGGCGAAGCGGTAGACGCCCTTGCTGCAGCGCCAGATGTAGGTACTGGCCATCGTCATCAGCTCGTCCATGTGCGTGAGGTAGAAGTGCTCGCCGTACTTGTTGGTCAGCACCAGGAAGGGAAAGAGTGTGGGCATGATGCACCAGTCGGGAACACTGGCCAGCAGCTCTTTGCCGCCGGTCTTCGGGTGGAGGATTCTCACGGGATCAGCATAGCCCTTCCGCAGGTCAGCCCACAGGCTGGGATACTTCCGGTTCATTTCCCTGATCCACCGATCAGGGGCAAAGGGTGATAGTTCTTTTCGCGCCATACAGGTGCCCTCCTTTGTTTGGTCAGTCAGTATCTATCACTCTACTGCCCGGAAAAAGCAAGATAAGTTTTCAACGAACTGCAGTATAAAAACCCGACCATAATAAATAAAAGCCCACCCTGTATAAACAAGGTGGGTTGGAGTATATCATTTACCTATCAATTTACATATAGCCCATGTTAGCAGTATAACATCCACAGAATTCCAGCGTCTTGATTTTTATAATTTCCCCGCCAAAAAATAGTAATACATCACATTCTTCTGGGCCTGCTTTTTCTTGTTCTCCACTTCACTTCGTGACTCTGCATAGAGATTGAGTGTCCTCAAAAAACCGGAAGCCGCTTCTGTCGAAAGAGTTGCTAATCCTGCAGCCATAACAACACTGCGGAAGATGTTGACAAATCCATTTGAACCTGTTATTGCTGTTGTTAGACCACCAGCTGCAAATGCGACCTTTTTCCTTATTTCCTCATCAGCCAACACTCTCTTCCCAAGGTTTTTGAGGACACTCGTGTCGGTTAATATCTCATTGATCTCGGCCACTTGAGGAGCAACTTCAGTATCATATAGTTTAATGCACTCATATTCAAAATCATCATCCCATGGCAGAGAAGCGATTTGATCAGCGAACCCATAAATAGCTGTCCGATATCTGGAAAGAGGGCCCTGGTTTTGCTTTTTCAGATCAAGAAGCTCATCGAATGTTGCCTCGCTCAATGTAGGTAGTGTCATTAGAATATTGGTTGCAACAGCTCGTCATCACGCTCTCTCCGGAGAAGACGAGAATCTGCCTTGAAGGTGTTCATTTCGACGAACCCGCCTATGTGCAGTGCCTGATCAACAGGGATAAAAAGCTGCTCATCTTCAGGCGCTGCGGGAAGAAAGACTATGGTGCTACTCCGCTGGAGCATTCAGAGGATGAGAACAACAGTTATATCGGGGCAGCCAACGTCTTCTTCTGGAGGCTTTACCGGATTATGGGATTGGGCCCTTCCTGTGCCTGCCGCCTGAAGAGCGAGACAGACATGCAGCTTGAAGCGCCTGGGTACGTGTTTGATCTGACCAAAGCCGAGGTGCTGCACGATGAGGGTAAGAACGACTGGGAGCAGGAGCCCGTGACAATCAACCACTGAGAGAGGTGAGAGAGATGAGTGTTTATACGCCATCTACCCCGGACACGCAGTTGGCGCTGACGTTGTGTCTGGATGAAGACAGCATACTGCTGGGCGAGAGCGTATTGGAAGCATTAGGGCACCCCCGGCAGGTGCAGATGCTGATCAACGAGGAACAGGGAATGCTGCTCCTGCAAGCCTGTACGGTTGACGACCGCGAGGCCATAGTGATCCCCCCGATGACACTTGAACATTTTGAAATGAGTGGACACGCGCTGCTGAGGCGCATTCGCAGGTTGACCGGCTGGACGGACGACCGGCCACGGGTTGTGTTCGGAAGCTATCTCCCGACGCACTGTGCGATAGTGTTTGACCTGCGCACTGCGCAGCTGTCGCCCCTGCAAATGCCCCTGGACGGAAGCATGCCCAACCCCAGTTAGGAGGTAAACGGATATGGCAATGGACAGGGAAAAACTGCTGGCGTTCTTTCAAGCGCATTATCTCTCCAGGCAGGAGGTGCTTTTCAAGCTGCCCCTGAACGTCTCCATAGACAGCTTCTGGCAGGAGCTGCTGAACCGCCGGAAGGCAAAGGCGACGGTTCTCCCGCTGAACAATGCTTCCGGTATGCCGTACTGGTACGTGCTTACGGACAGAATGGTGGCGGCAAGTGAGCGACTCTGCGAGGAGGCGCTTGCCCAGGACATGACCTTCGACCCCTATCGGGCAGGCATGACCAGCGCCATGACGGAGGAGATGTTTTTCACCAGCTTCGTGGAAGGCGCACAGATTCCGCTTCAGGAGGCGATGGATTTCCTGCAGCGTGGCACCGAGCCTGAAAGCATCCACGAGCAGATGATCTGGAACAACCGCCATGCCTGGGCTGAGATGATCGGAATGCTGTACCGTCCGCTGGACGAGGGCTTCGTCCGGTCGATGGCTTTCATGTTGACGGAGGAGATGGACAACTGCGCCGAGGACTACCGGCAGACTGACCAGCATCCCATTGCCGCGATGAACACCGAAAGCTATGAGGTGCCTCCAGCCTATAGCCTGCCTGACCGAATGAATGAATACTATGCCTTCCTGCAGAAGCCGGACGTGCACCCGCTGATCAAGGCAGCGGTGGCACAGGCCTATCTGCTGGTAACGAGGCCGTTCCCGGAGGGGAATGAGCGATTGTCGCGGATGATGTCCGCCGCTGTGTTGCTGCGCTGTGGCTATGACTTCTTCCGCGACATTTCCATATCCGCCGTAATCGCCAAGGAGAGCTACAGGTACTATAAGTGCATGTGCGAGATCATTCGGAGCGAGAATGGCGGGGACCTGACATATTTTCTGGAGTATTATCTTGAACTGCTTGTACGCGCACTGGATGCCCGGCAGGCACGGCTGCGGCGGCGTGAACAGGAATCCCTGGAGCGCGAGCGTGAACTGGCCCGGCATCCGCTGGAGAGGGAGGACGGCAACGGGAGGCAGTTGGTGGAAACCAGCGCGGAAGCACCACAGGGCCCCTTGCCAGATGAGCAGACTGTAGAAGCCCCGGGAGAGGAGGAGGTGATGCCGCCGGTCGAAACCGAAACGAAGCGAAAGAAAATCATCCCCCCTATCCCGTTGATGACGGTTGAGGACTATCTTGGGAAAATCAACAAATTCCGATACTCTCCGAATGCCATGAGCCGGGAGATGCCCGCCAAGGTGAGAATGATGCTGGAGGCGGGCTATACCAGCTTTTCAGCCCGCCAATGGAGCGACATCACGGAATGTGACATCAAGCAGGCGGATTATGATTGCCGGTTCCTGTATGAGAAAGGTCTGTTGGATCGTGAGCGCAGGGACAAGCGCTTTGTGTACTCGCTGAGGATCATCAAGGGAGAAGAGAAGACACTGGTACAGGATGGTGAAAGGCCTGGCCCTTTTGACATGACGCCCGCCACAGAAGAACCCGACACTGTGGCGGGCGGAAGTCCGCCAGACGGGCCCGCTTTTTTTCGACAATTGGGTATGATGGAAAGAAGCAAATCTGACCTTGTTCAAAGGATAGCAGCCACAGTTCGTGAGATGCTTGCGAAGGGCATTACGCGGTTTTCAAGGGCAGACTGGGCAGCGATGACCGGCATGGATAAGAAGCAGATGTGCGATGCCTGCGATTACCTGGTCGCCCATAAGCTGGTGGTGAACCTGAGCCAGTTCCGCAACCGGTCTGAATATATGTTCACGCTGCAGGAAGAGGGGCCACTTGAGGAAGAAGTGGTGAATGAAGAAGCCTCGGACGGTGATTATTCACCTTTTCTTATCGCCCGCCTGCAAAAGATGGTAACCACTGGAAGCTCTGAGCGGGATAAGCGTATAGGCAGTTTCATCTTGAATAGGCCGTCACCTTGTCGAGCTCCGGCACGACCCTGTAGATGCGGAACTAACATGCTTGCAACCATCCATGTAAAAAAGGCCGAAGAAGACTTGATTACAGTTCTTAGTGAATATCCTTCTTCTAAAAGAATAATTCACTGGTTTTCAGGAAATAAATCCCAGATGGCAAGCTTGGTAAATCAGGGCTGCTATTTTAGCATCAATTCATCCATGGCCCAGAGTGAAGTGGGGCAAAGAAGAATTGCTATGATTCCCAAAGATCGAATCTTGATTGAAAGTGATGGACCATATTCTAAAGTGGATGGGGAAAGGTATACGCCTGAAAAACTGGCTGACCTGTATAGGGCCGTTGGACACGTATTACATGTGAACAATCTGGAAGAAATAGTCTATCGAAATTTCCTCGCAATCTTATCTCAATAGTTGTCGATACATACAATGGAATAGCGTCGATTAAAACTATTGTGGACAACAGTAAAGTGCTCAGCATCCGGACTCAAGATGCACAGGGTGCATCGTTAGGAGGGTACATTTGGAATCGTTCGATTGTATCAAAGTTGTAAGCCTGAGGAACCCCTGCCCCTGTGGGAACCTCGGCAGCCGCACCCAACAGTGCCGGTGCACGCCCAACGAGATACGAAGGTATTTGAACCGCATCTCCGGCCCCCTGCTGGACCGGATCGACATGCACATAGAAGTGGAGTCCATCCCGGCGGAAAAGCTCTCCGAGATCGGCCTGTCCGAGTCCAGCGACAGCATCCGTGCGCGGGTGGAGGCCGCCCGGGACGTGCAGCTTGCGCGCTACAGGGACATCGGCATCCACTCCAACGCCGAGCTCAACGCTCGCACGCTGGCCGGGGCCTGCCAAATGACCCCCGCCGCCAAGGAGCTGCTGCTGGCCTCCACCGAGCGGCTGAAGCTGTCCAACCGGGCGTATACCCGCATCCTGAAGGTCGCCCGGACCATCGCCGATTTGGACGGCTTTGACGACATCACCGAGGAGCAGATCGCCGAGGCCGTGCAGTACCGGACGCTGGATCGGAAGTATTGGGGATAAGTGCTTGACCAAAGGAGCGATTTCAATGGCTGACTTCCTGAAAAAACTGTTTGGCAGGGAAGGCAAGAATGCCGCGAATGAGCCGGTCTCCGAGGCATCCGTGCCCGCGAACGAGCCGGCCTCCCCTGCCCCTGCGAACCCCGGGCGCCGGAAGATCGAGCTGACCGAGGAAGAGGCGCAGCGGTTCCAGGCGATCCTCGACGCCAACTATCCCGGCCTGGCCATATTCGTGCGGGACGTGAACCTGGACCCGGCGCTGGCGGCGAAGTACGTGCCGAACCTGATCATCCGGGAGCGGGCGTTCACAGACGCCAGCTGCCGGGTGATGGGCATGATGACCACCCACCGCTACATGATCCTGTCCAACCACATGGCCAACCTGATGGCCTATGAGCACGACACCAACTGGGGCCTGTGCGTCGCCCAGCGCGATTCCCACTTCAAGGTGCTGGGGCAGCACGCAGTGAACGGCAAGACCGCCATCATACTGCTGCACCTGCCAAATGACGACAGCTGGCGCTTCTTCATCGACCACTTCTTCGACCTGGACCGCCAGCTGCTGGAGATGGCCAGGGCCCGGTTCGAGGCCAAGTGCGACGCCGAGCCCATCCCGGAGCTGACCACGCCGCTGTGGCAGGACCGCTGCCGCTTCCCGCTGGGCATGGACGACAGCGGCAACCTCTGGCCCCTGGATTGACGGCAAAAACCGCGCCGGAACCGGCGCATGCCGCTATCCGGCTTTCGGCCTGCATATGCCATGGCATCGGAACATCAGTCGGAACTGGCCTGACACCCCCGGGGCGTCCGGCCGCGCAACCATCGAACAACAGCAAAGGAGATTCCCATGAGCAACACCCAAAACGCCTCCCCCGCCCCGGAGCTGAACCGGGACCGGGTCATCATCCGCACCAGCGTCATCGGCATACTGGCCAACGTGCTGCTGGCGGCGTTCAAGGCCTTCGTCGGCATCGTTTCCCACTCCATCGCTGTGACGCTGGACGCAGTGAACAACCTGTCCGACGCGCTGTCCTCCATCATCACCATCGTGGGCACGAAGCTGTCGGGCCGGCTGCCGGACAAAAAGCACCCCCTGGGCTACGGGCGCATCGAATACCTGAGCGCCATGATCGTCTCCGGCATCGTGCTGTACGCGGGCATCACCTCCGCGGTGGAATCGGTGAAAAAGATCTTCCACCCGGAGCAGCCGGACTACAGCGTCGTCTCGCTGGTGATCATCGCGGTGGCCGTGCTGGTAAAGATCTTCCTGGGTCGCTATGTGAAAGCCCAGGGCAGGAAGGTGAACTCCGGCTCGCTGGTGGCCTCCGGCTCCGACGCGCTGTTCGACGCCATACTGTCCGCGTCGGTGCTGGCCTGCGCCGTGGTGTTCATGGCCACGGGCCTGTCGCTGGAGGCTTATGTGGGCGCGGTGATCTCCGTGTTCATCATCAAGTCCGGCGTGGAGATGATGATCGAGACGCTGAACGAGATCCTGGGCATGCGGGCCGACAAGGAGGTCACGGACCGGATCAAGGCCCTGCTGACCGAGGACGACGAAGTGCGCGGCGCCTACGACCTGATCCTCTACAACTACGGCCCGGAAAAGGACTATGCCTCGGTGCACCTGGAGCTGCCGGACACCATGACCGTGCGGGAGGTGGACCGCCTGACCCGCCGGCTGGAGGCGAAGGTGTACCGGGAGACCGGCGTGATCCTCACCGGCGTGGGCCTGTATTCCTACAACACCCGCGACGACGAGGCCGCGCGCATCCAGAACGACGTGCAGCAGAGGGTGCTTAAGCACGACTGGGCCGTGCAGCTCCACGGCTTCTATGTGGACACAGAGGCAAAGGAGATGCAGTTCGACGTGGTGATGAGCTTCGACATCCAGCCGAAGGAGGGCCTGGGCATCCTGTACGATGAGATCCGCAGGGCCTACCCGGGCTACAGCGTCACCATCGCGCCGGATGTGGACGTGTCCGTCTCGGACTGAGAATGGAACCTTCCCCGGCTCCCGCGCGTCTATAACACCAGGAGGGATGCGATATGACGATGCGGTTCATTCCCCGTGAGAAGCTGGGCAAGAAGGCGCGCAGGCTGCTGGACCGGGAAAACCGGACCGAATGGGGGCTGTCCCCCGTCACCCGGCGGGTGGAAAGCAAAAAGAAATATTCACGGAAAAGGAAATCCCATGCCGATGATGAGGCATGGGATTCTGTTTGAATCAGCGGAATGGGTCCAGCACCACCGGCATGCGCCGCTTGTGCCGATTGGCAGCCTCCCTACGGCGGATCCTTTCGTCGATCTCCCCGTCGCCGCAGCTGCCCAGGCGGATGTATCTGTGGATGTCGGCGTAGCGAAGGCCCATCTTTTCCTCGTCGCTCATGCCAGACAGGCCGTCCGTGGGCGTCTTCTCCACCAGCTCCTGCGGCAGCTCCGGCATGGTCAGGCCCACCTGCACCACCTCCACGCTGGTCAACGCCCCCAGCAGCGCGAAGTCGCAGGAGGTGTCGCCGTCCTTGGTGCAGTAGCCCACGGTGGCCTCGGACAGGTTCCCCGTGCCCGCCAGCCGCGCGCCCAGGCTCTGGGCGATACATCGCAGCGCCGTCATGCGCAGCCGCGGGCCCACGTTGATGTCCGCCTCCCGGCTGACGGGGATTTGGAATTCACCGTCCGCGGCGCGTTCGCCCACGGCGGCGCGCAGGGCGGCGTGCATGGCCCCGATGTTCAGCGTGCGGCGCTGTATGCCCAGCGCATCGCACACCCGGCGGCTGTCGGCGATGTCAGCCTGGGTACCATCGGGCAGCATCACGCCAAAGACGTTCTCCCGGCCCAGTGCCCGGGCGCAGACGGCCGCCGCCACGCTGGAGTCCTTGCCGCCCGAGATGCCCACCACCACCCGGCTGAAGCCCTGCTCCGCCGCCAGGGCGCGCAAGGCGGCGACGAGGCCGTCCCGTGCGGCAATCGGATCGAAATGATATGCGTTCATGGTATCGCTCCTGTCTGTATAGCCGGATGTGCGCCTAATTCCTAATTCCTAATTCCTAATTCCTAATTCCTAATTCCTAATTCCTAATTCCTAATTCCTAATTCCTAATTGATATTATACCACACCCCATCGCCTCGCGCAATTTCCGAGAAATTCTTACATATTTTATATTCCCTTTTCCCGCGAAACCAGATCGCACTTGTGCTTTGCGGGAAAGTGTGATATATTTTATCAGAGAAATTTTGCTCTCCGGGAGAGAAAAGATCCCAGACGGGGGCAGAAGGAGCCAGATACCAATGAAAATCGCGTTGATCATCCCCGCCTACAAGCCCGCGAAGGAGCTGCTGGGACTGCTGGAGCAGTTCGAGGCCAACCCGGATTTCGTGCCCGTGGTGGTGGACGACGGCAGCGGGGCGGAATTCGAGCCCATATTCTCCGCGCTCAAGCCAAACGTGAAGCTGCTGCGCCATCCCCAGAACCGGGGCAAGGGCGCGGCGCTGAAGACCGCGTTCGACTATGTGCTCAAGAGCCTGCCCCAGTGCCAGCTGGCCGTGACCGCCGACGCCGACGGACAGCACCGCTACGAGGACATCCTGCGGGTCTGCGAGACCGCTGCGGCCAACCCCGGCGCGCTGGTGCTGGGCAGCCGCAAGTTCGAGGGCGACGTGCCCCTGCGCAGCCGCTTCGGCAACGGCGTCACCCGCCACGTGTTCTCCATCGCCAGCGGCGTGAAGGTGTACGACACCCAGACGGGCCTGCGGGCCTTCGGACGGGACGGCATGGAGGAGTTCCTGAATGTGTCCGGGGACCGGTACGAGTATGAGATCAACATGCTGCTCACCGCGGCCCAGGGCGGCATGCCCATCCTGGAGGAGTGGATCGAGACGGTCTACCTGGACGACAACGCCTCCAGCCACTTCAATCCCTTCAGGGATTCGCTGAAGATCTACCTGTGCATCCTGAAATTCTGCGCCTCGTCGCTGCTGGCCTTCATCGTGGACTACGTGCTGGCGCTGATCCTGAAGGCGCTGACCGCCGCCTGGCCCGCCGCGCTTTCGCTGAACTTCAGCGTGATCGTCGCCCGCGTGGTCAGCGGTACGGTGAACTTCACCGTCAACCGCCACGTGGTGTTCAAGGGCAATGAGAGTCTGGGCAAGGCCATCGCCAAGTATGTGGCGCTGGCGGCGGTGATCCTGGCGCTGAACCTGGCGCTGATGCACCTGCTGACCGGCTGGGGCGCGTCCTTCGCGCTGGCAAAGATCATCGTTGAAGTGACGCTGTTCATACTCAACTTCGTCGTGCAGGGCAAATTCGTGTTCCGGAAGAAGAGCTGATGGGAGGCAACACATCCATGCAGAACCGACGCAGGCCCGCCCAGGGCCGCCCCGCCGCCAAATGGCTGAAGGGCCAGCTGGCCCAGCGGCCGCTGCCCGTATGGGTGCTGGTGGTGGCGGATATACTCTTGCTCGGGATTTCGCTGGTGGTGTTCGCGCTGTTCCACCATGTGCTGCGCCACCCGGTGGAGTCGGTGGGCATCGTGTCCAATCGCGCCGACGCCCGCGGGCAGATCGAGGAGGTCTACGACGTGGAGGAGGACGACGGCGAGGAGGTCGCCTCCCCGGTGGACGTCGGCAACCTGACCGAGAGCGCCATCGCCCTGGACGAGGGGAACGTCGCCGCCGTGGACGCATCCGAGGCCACCGCCGATCTGGAGGAGGACGCGGGCGACACCCTGCCCACCCAAAGCGTCGGCGCCAAGGTGGGCGACTACTTCACCGAGGAGCCCGGCGACTTTGGCGAAAAGTTCGCCGACAAGTTCACCGGCGGCGAAGTGAAGGCCACCCAGTCCGGCTACCAGAGCGGCAATGTGAACATCGAACTGAAGCGCTACGAGTCCAACGACGTGGTGTTCTACGTGGCGGACATCTACCTGCGCGACATCAGCTGCTTCAAGACCGCCTTCGCCCAGGACACCTTCGGCAAGGCCTATCGCGAGCGCACGCTGACCATCTGCCAGCGCATCAACGGCATACTCGCCGTCAACGGCGACAACTACGGCAGCCGGGACGACGGCGTGGTCATCCGCAACGGCGAGCTGTTCCGCAAGGACAACTACCCCAACCAGGACGTGTGCGTGCTGTACTGGGACGGGCGCGTCGAGACCTACGCCGCGGGCCACTTCGACTGCGAGGACGCCATCGCCAACGGCGCCTACCAGGCCTGGAACTTCGGTCCCCGGCTGATCACCTCGGACGGCAAGGCCAAGAAGCACTTCAATTCCGTGGTCACGCCCAGCAACCCCCGCACCGCCCTGGGCTACTTTGAGCCCGGCCACTACTGCTTCGTGGTGGTGGACGGACGCTCGGGCAATTCCGGCGGACTGACCCTGGCGGAACTGGCCGCGCTGATGAAGGACCTGGGCTGCGTGCGCGCCTACAACATGGACGGCGGCAACACGTCGGTGATGGTGGCGGCCAACCGCATCATCTCCAACCCCAGCGGCGCCAGCGGCGAGGGCCGGGAGACCAGCGACATCATCGCCATCGTGGACAACTGACCAATCACAGGGAGGGATCTTCTTGCTTCGCAAGCTGCTGCCCCACGCCGCGATCATCCTCTCCGGCATGTATCTCGTGTTCTTCCTCATCGACCGCGTCAACTCGGCGATGGCCTTCATCAACAACGGCATCACCAAGCGGCTGCTGCTGGCGCTGTGCGCCATCTCCGTGGTGGAGGCCGTCTGGCTGATCCGCGACGAGCGCGCCAAGGAGCGCCGCCGGCAGGAGCGGGAGGCCGAGGAGACCCGGCGCCGCCAGCGGGAGGCGGCCCGCTATCGGGACGAACGGCCATCCCGCCGCCCGGTCGGCGACTATTCCCGCAGCCGCTACGGCCGGTATTGACGCTCCCGCTGAACGCCCCCGGAGGTGCGCATGGAATACACCGCAATGGACCAGTACTGGGTCTGGCTTTCCAGCGTGGAGGGCATCGGCCAGAAGCGCTTCTATCAGCTGCTGTCGCTTTATGAGGACGCGCGGCAGGTGTGGGACGCCCTGGGCGGGCCGCTGGTGCCGCCGGACATGCAAATCGTCGGGCCGCAGGCGCTGAACAACCTGCGTGCCGCCCGCAGCGAGGCCTACTTCTACCGGCTGTTCGACCGGCTGGAGAAGCTGGGCATCCGCGCTGTGACCCGGCTTTCCGACGACTATCCCCCGGCGCTGAGCGGCATCTACGACCCGCCGCCCACGCTGTACGTGCGGGGCGACTGCCATCTGGACGACGAGCGCATGATCGCCGTCGTGGGCTCCCGTCGCTGCACCAGGGACGGCCAGCGCGCCGCCCGGGAGTTCGGCAGGGGCCTGGCTGAAAACGGCGTGACCGTGGTCAGCGGCATGGCCCGGGGCATCGACACCTGCGCCCACCGCGGCGCGCTGGACGGCGGCGGCCGGACCATCGCCGTGCTGGGCTGCGGCGTTGACGTCTGCTATCCGCCGGAGAACGACAAACTGATGGCGGAGATCATCGACACCGGCGGCGCGATCGTCTCGGAGTTCAACCCGGGGACCACGCCCCTGCCCGGCAACTTCCCCGCCCGCAACCGCATCATCAGCGGCCTGACCGAGGGCACCCTGCTGGTGGAGGGCGCCCGGGCCAGCGGCGCGATGATCACCGTGAACCTGGCGCTGGAGCAGGGGCGGGACGTGTTCGCCATCCCCGGCGGCATCTACAGCCCGCTCAGCGAGGCGCCCAACCGGATGATCCTGGACGGCGCCACCCCGGTGCTCAGCCACTGGGACATCCTGGAGCACTATCGCTGGGCCCAGCGGCCGTCGGAAAACCCCGTCCGCAGCGCCAAACCCGTGGAGCTGGAACCGGACGAAAGGGCCATCGTGGAGCCCCTGCGGGAGCAGGCTCTGTCCTTCGACGAGCTGGCCGCCGCCACCGGTTTTTCCGCGGCGCGGCTAAATTCCCACTTGACAATGCTGGAACTTCGGGGAATAATAGAAAAGGCGCCGGGCGGGCTGTACCGCTCGTATATGTGAAAATGAGGAATCAGGAATGAGGAGTGAGGAATTGAAACAGCGCCTGCCGCTGTCCCCGTTCCCCGTTCCCTAAACTGGAGGGAATCATGGCAAACAAACTCGTCATCGTCGAATCGCCGGCCAAGGCCAAGACGATCGGAAAGTTCCTGGGGCGCGGCTACAAGGTGGAAGCCTCCCAGGGCCACGTCCGCGATCTGCCCAAGAGCCAGATCGGCGTGGATGTGGAGAATAACTTTGAACCCAAGTACATCACCATTCGCGGCCGGGGCGAGATCCTGGGCAAGATCCGCAAGGAAGCCCGCTCCGCCAGCAAGATCTATCTCGCGACCGACCCGGACCGCGAGGGCGAGGCCATCTCCTGGCACCTGGCCAACGTGCTGGGCATCGACGAGGATTCGGCCTGCCGCATCGAGTTCCACGAGGTGACCAGCAAGGCCGTGAAGGCCGCCGTGAAGAGCCCGCGGAAGATTGACATGGACCTGGTCAACGCCCAGCAGGCACGGCGCGTGCTGGACAGGCTGGTGGGCTACAAGATCAGCCCCATCCTGTGGCAGAAGGTGAAGAAGGGCCTGAGCGCGGGCCGCGTGCAGTCCGTGGCCACCAAGATCATCTGCGATCGCGAGGCCGAGATCGAGGCCTTCATCCCCGAAGAATACTGGACGCTGACCACCCCGTTCACCATCGGAAGCGCCGAGGTGAGCGCCAGGTTCACCGGCTACGGCGAGGAGAAGGTGGAGCTGAAGTCCAAGGGCGAGGCCGATGAGGTGATTGCGAAGTGCAAGGGCGCGAAATTCGCCGTTTCGGCCATCAAGAAGGCCGAGCGCCGTCGGCTGCCCGCCCCGCCCTTCACCACCTCAAACCTCCAGCAGGAGGCCAGCCGCAAGCTGGGCTTCTCCACCCAGAAGACCATGCAGATCGCCCAGCAGCTCTACGAAGGCGTGGATCTGGCCGGCGAGGGCAGCCAGGGCCTGGTCACCTACATCCGTACCGACTCCACCCGCATCGCCGACGAGGCCGTGGAGGCCGTGCGCGGCCTGATTTCCGCCAACTACGGGCCGGACTATCTGCCCGAGAAGCCCAACGTGTACAAGACCCGCAAGAGCGCCCAGGACGCCCACGAAGCCATCCGGCCCACCGTGGTGGAGCGTCGGCCCGAGAGCATCAAGGCCAGCCTGTCCCGGGACCAGTACCGACTGTACAAGCTGATCTACGACCGCTTCGTGTCCAGCCAGATGACCCCGGCGCTGTACGACACCCTGGCCGTGGACATCGACGCCGATAACGGCGCCCGGTTCCACTTCAACGGCCAGAAGCTGCGCTTCCCCGGGTTCACCGTGGTCTACGTCGAGAGCGTGGACGACCCCCAGGAGGAAGCCGAGAACGGCAACCTGCCCGACCTCGAAGAGGGCATGAGCGCCAGGGCGGGCGAGATGAGCGCCGAGCAGCACTTCACCCAGCCGCCGCCAAGGTACACCGAAGCCAGCCTGGTGCGCACGCTGGAGGAGAAGGGCATCGGCAGGCCCTCCACCTATTCCCCCACCATCTCCACCATCACCGGCCGCCGGGGCTACATCGCCAAGGAAAACAAGCGGCTGATCCCCACGGAGCTGGGCAAGATCGTGAACGACATGATGTGCAAGAACTTCCCGGACATCGTGGACGTCACCTTCACCGCCACCATGGAAGACGAGTTGGACGACGTGGAAGCCGGCAGCGCCGATTGGCACCGCATCGTTTCCGACTTCTACGGTCCCTTTGAAAAGGACCTGGAGAAGGCCGAGGCGAGCATCGAGAAGGTCTCCATCGAGGACCAGGTGTCCGACGTGCCCTGCGAGAAGTGCGGCGCGATGATGGTCTACAAGATGAGCCGCTACGGCCGCTTCCTGGCCTGCCCCAACTTCCCGGCCTGCCGCCACACGCTGGCCCTGCCCAACAACATCGGCGTGCCCTGCCCCAAGTGCGGCGGGGAGCTGCTGGAGCGCATCAGCCGCAAGGGCCGCAAGTTCTACGGCTGCGAGAAGTATCCCGAGTGCGACTTCGTGTCCTGGGACCGCCCCGTGGCGGACAAATGCCCCGTCTGCGGCAGCTATATGGTGCTGAAACGCGGCGGCAAGGACACCCTGTGGCACGTCTGCGCCAACGAGACCTGCCGCCACAAGGTGCAGGTGGAGAACGCGAACACAGAGGAAAACGATGGCTGATACCGTAACGATCGTCGGCGCGGGCCTGGCAGGCAGCGAGGCCGCGTGGCAGCTGGTGAAGCGGGGCGTGCCGGTGCGGCTGGTCGAGATGAAGCCCATCCGCTACAGTCCCGCCCACAAGAGCCCCGGCTTTGCCGAGCTGGTGTGCTCCAACAGTCTGAAGGCCGAGCACCTGTCCAACGCCTCCGGGCTCTTGAAGGCCGAGCTGCGCGCCATGGACAGCCTGATCCTGCGCTGCGCCGAGGAGAGCCGCGTGCCCGCCGGCGGCGCGCTGGCCGTGGACCGGGACGTGTTCTCGGAGAAGATCACCGAGACGCTGAAGAGCCACCCGCTGGTGACGTTTGAGACTGCGGTGGTCGATGAGATCCCGGAGGAGCCCTGCATCGTGGCCACCGGGCCGCTCACCGACCCTTCGCTGACGGACGCCATCCAACAGGCCACCGGCCAGGGCGCGCTGAACTTCTTTGACGCCGCCGCGCCCATCGTCACCGCCGACAGTCTGGACATGGATAAGGTGTTCCGCGCGTCCCGCTACGGGCGCGGCACGGACGACTACCTGAACTGCCCGATGACCGAGGAGGAGTACAACGCCTTCTACGACGCCCTCGTGGGCGCGGAGCTGGCGGAGCTGCACGACTTTGAAAAGAAGCTGGTGTTCGAGGGCTGCCTGGCCGTGGAGATCCTGGCCTCCCGGGGCCGCCAGACGCTGGCCTTCGGACCGCTGAAGCCCGTGGGGCTCGTCGATCCGCGCACCGGGAAGGAGCCCTACGCCGTGGTGCAGCTGCGGCAGGAGAATGCCCAGGGCACGCTTTACAACCTGGTGGGCTTCCAGACGCGGCTGAAGTGGGGCGAGCAGAAGCGGGTGTTCGGCATGATCCCGGGCCTGGAGAACGCGGAGTTTGCGCGCTACGGCGTGATGCACCGCAACACCTACCTGAACGGGCCGAAGGTGCTGGACGGCAACTTCGCCATGAAGGGCCGCCCCCTCACCCGCTTTGCCGGCCAGCTGACCGGCGTGGAGGGCTACATGGAGTCCACCGCCAGCGGGCTGGTGGCCGCCGTGGGGCTGTACAAGGCGCTGAACCATGAGCCCGAGCCGGACTTCACCGGCCGGACCATTCTGGGCGCGCTTTCGCGGCACGTGACCACACCCACGCCCAACTTCCAGCCGATGAACGCCAACTTCGGCATACTGGACGCCCTGCCCTTCCGGGTGAAGGGCAAGAAAAACCGCTATGAAAAGCTGAGCGAAACCGCCATCGACACACTGAACGAGGTAATCAAGAATTATGAGCTATGAACCCACCAGCCTGTTTCGGGGCACCACCATCTGCGCCGTGAAGAAGGACGGCGTCATCGCCATCGCCGGCGACGGCCAGGTGACCATGGGCGAAAAGACCATCATGAAGGCCACCGCCAGGAAGGTGCGGCGCATCTTCGGCGGCAAGGTGGTCATCGGCTTCGCGGGCAGCGTGGCCGACGCCTTCGCTCTGTCTGAAAAGTTCGAGGACAAGCTGACCCAGTTTTCCGGAAACCTGCCCCGGGCAGCCGTAGAGCTGGCCCAGGACTGGCGGATGGACCGCGCCATGAGAAAACTGGAGGCGCTGCTCCTCTGCGCGGACAAGGAGAACCTGATGCTGATCTCCGGCACCGGCGAGGTGATCGAGCCGGACGACGGCGTGCTGGCCATCGGCAGCGGAGGGAACTACGCCCTGGCCGCGGCGAGGGCGCTCATCGAGAGCACCGACCTCCCCGCCGCCGAGATCGCCGGGAAGGCGCTGAGAATCGCCAGCGACATCTGCGTGTACACCAACGGGAACATCATCGTGGAGACAGTCTGACCATGAGCGACATTCAAGTGCGTGCCTACGCGCCTTCCGACCTGCCGGAGATGATCGCCATCTGGAACCGGGTGGTGGAGGACGGTGTCGCCTTCCCCCAGGAGGAGCCGCTGGACGCGGCGTCCGGCGCGGCCTTCTTCGCGGCCCAGAGTCTGAGCGCGGTGGCCGTGAACGATGGCGGGGCCATCCTGGGCCTGTACATACTGCACCCCAACAACGTGGGCCGCTGCGGCCACATCTGCAACGCCAGCTACGCCGTGCGCTCCAATGCGCGGGGCAGGCACATCGGCGAAGCGCTGGTGAAGGACTGCCTTGTCCATGCGAAGGCCCTGGGTTTTCGGGTGCTGCAGTTCAACGCCGTGGTGGAGAGCAACGTCCACGCCCGGCACCTGTACGAGCGTCTGGGCTTTAACCAGCTGGGCACGATCCCCGGCGGCTTCCGCATGAAGGACGGCCATTACGAAAACATCTGCCCCTACTATCGGGAGCTGTAAAAACAATCGACCCTACCGAAAGGAAACAGCCATGACAGAACTCACCCCCCGCGAGATCGTTCGCGAACTGGATAGATACATCATCGGCCAGGACGACGCCAAGCGCGCCGTGGCCGTGGCCCTGCGCAACCGCTATCGCCGGTCCCAGCTGCCGGACGACATCCGCGAGGAGGTCACGCCGAAGAACATACTGATGATCGGCCCCACCGGCGTGGGCAAGACGGAGATCGCCCGACGCCTGGCGAAGCTGGTGGACGCGCCCTTCGTCAAAGTTGAAGCCACGAAGTTCACCGAGGTAGGCTATGTGGGCCGGGACGTGGAGAGCATCATCCGCGACCTGGTGGAGGCCGCCATTCGCTTGGTAAAGGGCCAGCACGCCGAGCGCGTGAGCCTGCGCGCCCAGGCCAATGTGGAGGACCGGCTGGTGGAGCTGCTGACCAACTCCGTCAAGCGCAAGCCCGCCAACCCCATCGACATCCTCCTTGGCAACAAGCCCCGCCAGCCGGAGCCCTCACCCGAGGAGAAGAGCGCGCTGGCCGTGCGCCAGGGCGACGTGCGCGAGCGCCTGCGCAAAGGCGAGCTGGAGCACGAGATCGTGGAGGTCGAGGTGGAGGAGCAGGGCGTGCAGCCCGAGATCCCCGGCATGGACATCAACGTGAACGACATGCTGGGCAGCATCCTGCCGAAGAAGACCAAGCTGCGCAAGGTGGAGGTCCGGGAAGCCCGGAAGATCCTACAGGCCGAGGAGGAGCAAAACCTGATCGACATGGACCGGGTCTACACCGAGGCGGTCGAGCGCGCCGAGCAGCACGGCATCGTGTTCCTGGACGAGATCGACAAGGTGGCGGGGCGCGGCGGCGGCCACGGCCCGGACGTGAGCCGCGAGGGCGTGCAGCGGGACATCCTGCCCATTGTGGAGGGCTCCACCGTGAACACCAAGTATGGCCCGGTGAAGACCGACCACATACTCTTCATCGCCGCTGGCGCGTTCCACGTGTCCAAGGTCACTGACCTGATCCCCGAGCTGCAGGGCCGCTTCCCCGTTCGGGTGGATTTGAAGCCCCTGACCGTGGAGGACTACAAGCGCATTCTCACCCAGCCGGAAAACGCGCTGATCCGCCAGTACCAGCTGCTGCTGGGCGTGGACGGCGTGACGCTGGAGTTCGACGATTCCGCGCTGTCCGTCATCGCCGAGTACGCTTGGGAGGCCAACGAGTCCAGCGAGAACATCGGTGCGCGCCGGCTGCACACCGTGATGGAGCACATCCTCTCCGACATCGCCTTCAACGCCGGCGGCGGCGACGCCCCGGAGATCAAGGTGGTCGTGAACGCCGAGTACGTGAAGGCCCAGCTCTCCGCCGATATCCACCGCAAGGACGTGCGGAAGTATATCCTGTAGACATCCCCAGTGCGCATGCCTTCCCCATTCGGGGAAGGCTTTTTGTTGTCTTTTTTCACCTTTTTGTCACAATTCCCTTGCATTTCACCGTGAAATATTATATCCTATAGACAGGGTACGTGCGTACCAAATATCGTATGGGAGTGATTCAACATGAGCAAGAAACTGTTGTCCCTCCTCCTGGTGCTGGCTCTGGCCCTCACCATGAGTACGGTCGCGCTGGCCGCTGAAAACTACGGCGATCTGCTGCCCGCGGTCAAGACCATTCCCGCCGACTATGCCGGCAAGACCGTCATACTGCACAGCAACGACGTGCACGGCCAGCTTGACGGCTATGCCTGCATGCCCGCGCTGAAGCAGCGCTTCCTGGACGCCGGCGCCAGCGACGTGCTGCTGGTGGACGCCGGCGACTTCAGCCAGGGCACCCCCTACGTCAGCACCTCCAAGGGCGCCGCGGCCATCGAAATGATGAACGCCGCGGGCTACGACGTGATCACCCTGGGCAACCACGAATTCGACTATGGCTATGCCCAGCTGATGGAAAACCTGAAGAGCGCCAACTTCACCACGCTCTGCTGCAACGTCTACCTGGACGAGACCGGCGAGAGCATCCTGCCGGGCAGCACCGTCGTCGAGTGCGAGGGCGGCCTGAAGATCGGCTTCATCGGCGTGGAGACCCCCGAGACCGCCACGAAGGTCAACCCCGGCCTGATCACCGAGATCAACTTCGCCACCTTTGACGACCTGTATGCCGCCGCGCAGATGGCCGCGGACGAGATCAAGGACGACTGCGACATCCTCATCGCGCTGACCCACCTGGGCATGGAGCCCGAAGGCGCCCTGAACGGCTATCGCTCCGCCGACCTGCTGGACCATATAACCGGCGTCGACTTCGCCATCGACGGCCACGCCCACTACGTGATGACCAGCACCTATGACGGCAAGCCGATCCAGTCCACCGGCACCAAGTTCGCCTACGTTGGCGTGGTGGTGATCGACAACGAGACCAAGGCCGTCGAGGACAACTTCCTGCTGGATACCTCCAAGCTGCCCAAGGACGAGGAAGTGGACGCCGCGGCCCAGGAGATCATGGGCAGCGTGGACGAGGTCTATGGCGCTCCCTTCGCCACCACCGAAGTGGTGCTGGACGGCGACAAGCCCAATGTCCGCACCCATGAGACCAACCTGGGCGACCTGATCACCGACGCCATCGTGTGGAGCGTGGTCAAGGAGGGCGGCATCGAGCAGGTGGAGCCCAACCAGGTGGTGGGCATCACCAACGGCGGCGGCATCCGCGCCACCCTGCAGCCCGGCGACGTATCCATGTCCGACATCAACACCGTGCTGCCCTTCGGCAATACCGTAGCCGTGATCTATGTCACCGGCGCGGAGCTGCTGGAAGCCCTGGAGGCCTCCACCTTCTGCACTCCCGAAACCATCGGCGGCTATCCCCAGACCAGCGGCATCGAGTGGACCCTGGACACCACCAAGGAGTATGACCAGGGCGACGTGTACACCCTGAACGGCAAGGAGAGCAGCTACTTCGCGCCCGCCTCCATCCAGCGCGTGACCATCACCGCCATCAATGGCGAGCCCTTCGACCCCGAAGCCACCTATGCCGTGGTCACCAACAACTTCACAGCCGCCGGCGGCGACACCTACAACGTGTTCAATCGCGCCTACGTCGAGGGCTCCGGCTTTGACACCGGCATCCCGCTGGACGAGGCCGTGATGCATTATGTCACCGAGGTGCTCGAAGGCAAGATCACCGCCGAGCAGTACGGCCAGCCCCGCGGCTCCGAGACCCAGATCCTGGCCGAGGCCGAGGAAGCGGCTGAGGAAGAACCCGCCGCGTAATCAGCACACCGAACGACCAATGATTTCCGGCGAAGGCCTGCGGGCCTTCGCCGGAGCGCGCGACGCCCGCCCGTGGCGGTCCGTCCGCTAATCGTACACAATTCCAACGCAAAGCGCCGCCGGATTTCCGGCGGCGCTGTCTTGTCTTTAGATGTCGTTTCTGCTCCCTGTCCCCTACTCCCTGTATCTGGCCATCATGCTCCGGAACAGCTCGGCGGTGGAGGGCGGGGTGTAGGTGACGGCGTTGGCCCCGGCGGCAATGGTATCGCGGATGGTTTCGCCCGTGGGGCCGCCGCTGGCGATGATGGGGGTATCCGGCCAGGTCTTTCTGATATGGGCCACGATCTCGGGCGTCTGACCGGCGCAGGCCACGTTGACCATGCTGGCCCCGGCGCGCAGGCGCTCGCCTACATCGGTGTCCATGCGGGTGACGGTGATGATGACGGGGATGTCCACCGCGGCGACCACGGCGGCCAGGTTCAGGTTGGTGATGGGGGCGTTCATGATGACGCCCATGGCCCCCTGGCTCTCCACGTCCTTGGCCAGGCCGATGGTGCGCAGGCCCCGTGTGGTGCCGCCGCCCACGCCGCAGAACACCGGGATGTAGCTGGCCTTGATGATGGCATCGCTGATGGCCTGCTGGGGAGTAAAGGGATAGACCGCGAACACGGCGTCGGCGTCGCAGTTGCGGATGATGGCCAGGTCCGTAGTGAACACGAAGGTCTTGATCCGCCGCCCGTTCACGATGATGCCGCTGGCGGCGTAGGCCTCCTGGGGCACGTGCAGTATGCCGTGGCGCAGCGAGCTTTCCACATTCGGCGCGTGGTTCTTTTCCATGGTAACACCTCCAGGCGCGTTGATGGATATGATTATACGAGCCAATATCAACCGAGGATGAACAAAGCGCCTCTCCGCGACCTCCCCCATTGCGCGGAGGCTCCGGAAAAGCGCTCTGTTTGGTCTCGATCTACTTTCTCGCCTCGATGATGCTGCGGATGAACGCCTGGGAGCGCTCCTCCTTCGGCTGCTCGAAGAACTGGCGGGAGGGGCCGGACTCGATGACGCTGCCGCCCTCCATGAAAAGCACCTTGCTGGACACGTTCCGGGCAAAGTCCATCTCGTGGGTGACCACCAGCATGGTCATGCCCGCCTCGGCCAGCAGGCGCATCACGGAGAGCACCTCGCCGATCAGCTCCGGGTCCAGGGCGCTGGTGGGCTCGTCGAAGTAGATGATCTCCGGGCTGCCGGCCAGTGCCCGGGCGATGGCCACGCGCTGCTGCTGGCCGCCGGAGAGCTGGCTGGGATAGGCGTCCAGCCGGTCGGCCATGCCCACCTGCTCCAGCGCCTTCACGGCGATCTCCCTTGCCGCGTCCTTCCTCATCCGCGCGCCCAGGGTCAGACCCAGGGTCACGTTCTGCAGCACGGTCTTGTTCAAAAACAGGTTGTAGTTCTGGAACACGAAGGCCGTCTTCTTGCGCAGCCGGGCGATGTCGGCGCGGCTGGCGGCATGCAGGTCGAAGTGCTCGCCGTCGAAGACCAGCTCGCCCGCGTCCGCCCGCTCCAGGAAGTTCAGGCAGCGCAGGAAGGTGGTCTTGCCGGAGCCGCTGGGGCCCAGTATGGCGATCACGTCGCCCTTTTCCACTTCGAGGTCGATTCCCCGCAGCACCTCGCGCCCGTCAAAGGACTTGCGAACGTTCTTGGCTTCCAGCATCATGCCTTCTCACCTCCATAGCTGGCCAGCTTCTTCTCGCCGATGCGCTGCAGCCAGGTGAGCAGCGTGCAGAAGGCCAGGTAGATCAGCGCCACCTCTGTGTACAGTCCCAGCGATTCGTACACCCGGCCGTTGATGACCGTGGCCTGGCGGAACATCTCCATCACGGTGATGGTGGAGGCCAGGGACGTGCCCTTCAGCATGGAGATCAGCGAATTGCTCAGCGCCGGGAAGGCCGTGCGGAAGGCCTGGGGCAGCACCACGTGCAGCATGATCTGCATATAGCTCATGCCCACGCAGTAACCCGCCTCCAGCTGTCCCCGGCTCACGCTCTCCAGCGCGCCGCGCACGCTCTCGGCCATGTAGGCGCCCTCGTTGAAGCCGAACACCAGCACCGCCGCCGGGAAGGCGTCGATGAGTATGCCCGCACTGGGCAGGCCGTAGAACACCAGCCACAGCTGCACCAGCAGCGGCGTGCCGCGGACGATCCAGATGTAGAACCGGCAGATCTGCCGCAGCACCTTCACCTGAGCATACTGGATCAGCGCCACGATCACGGAGATCAACAGCGCCAGCGCGAAGGACAGCACCGTCAGAGGCACCGTCACCCGGATGCCATAGTCCAGCAGCTTCGGAAAGGAATCCACCAGGATGCCCCACAGCCGTTCGTTCATGCTCTACTCTCCAATAAACAGTAATGATGGCCAAAAGATTCTTCGGCCCCGGCCGCGCCTTCGCTCAGAATGACACGAGCCGCGTCAATCTGCGTGCAGCGAAGTCGAAGGATCTTTTGACCCCTGCAAGCCAGCGCGGCCTGCGATTATTCCCCCTGGGTCAGGTCCACGCCAAAGAACTCTTCGGACAGCGCGGCCAGGCTGCCGTCCTGGCGGGCAGCCTCGAGGATGTCGTCGATGGCGGCCACCAGGGTCTCGGTGTCCTCGCCCTTGCGCACCGGATAGGCCACGGGCTCGCCCTGCTTCAGCGTCTCCACGATCTTGATATTGGCGTCGGGATGCTCGGCGAGATAGTCGTCGATGGAGCCCTTGGCGTTCAGCGTGGCCTCCACGCGGCCCTGCTCCACCAGCATGATGGTCTCCAGCAGCGTGTTCACCGGGGTCACCGTCGCGCCGTAGCCCTCGGCGATGGAAGCGTAGGTGCTGGAGGCGGTGTTGGCCGTAACGCGGCCCGCCAGGTCGTCCACGCTATGGATGTCCTCGTTGTCGCCGCGCACCACCAGCACGATCTCGGTGTACAGGTAGGGCGTGGAGAAGCTGTACTTCTCGGCGCGCTCCTCGGTGTAGCCCACGCCGTTGCAGGCGATGTCGAACCGGCCGGAGTCCACGCCCGCCAGGATGGCGTCCCAATCGGTCTCCTGGAACTCCGCTTCCACGCCCAGGCCCTGGGCGATCAGCTTGCCGAGCTCCACGTCAAAGCCGGTGAGCACGTCGTTCTCGTCGTGATAGGTCCAGGGCTGCCAGTTGCCCTCGGTGGCAATGACCAGCTTGCCCCGCTCCTGGATCTGGGAAAGCAGGTCGCCCTCCTCTGCCAGGGACACGGCGGTCAGGGCAAATATCAGCAGCATCAAAATGGCGATGATCTTCTTCATGGGTTCCTCCTTGGGTCGCCTTGCATCGACGCCGCCCTTCGCGACGCCGTGGCCCTATCATAGCACACAATTCCGACTATTGCAATCGCCTTTCCAATGCTTACAAACATTTAATTGTTGTCAATTGATCTGGGTTGAATTATGCAAATCAAGGGAGCCGGGCAACCATTCCCGACTCCCCCGTTGTCTTTGATCTACAGCCCGTCAGCTCTGGGGCTTGATCAGGCTGGCGATCATGCCGGCAAAGCCGATGATGGGCATCGTCTGCAAAATCACGCGGCCGGGGCCGGTGACGACGGTGTTGAACAGGCCCTCGCCGCCGAACAGCGCGTTCTTGATGCCCTTGACCTGCTGGATCTCCAGGTTCACGGTGGCGTCCATCACCGCCAGGTAGCCGGTGTCGATCACCAGCTTCTGGCCGGCCTGCAGGTTGTACTCCACCGTGGAACCGTCGATCTCCACAAAGGCGATGCCGTTTCCGGAGATCTTCTGCATCACGAAACCCTCGCCGCCGAACAGGCCCGCGCCCAGCTTCTTCTGCATGTGTATGTTCAGCTCCACGCCCTCGGAGCAGGCCAGGAAGGACTTCTTCTGGCAGATGATGGGCGTGGAGGGGGTGATCTCAAAGGCCCGGATCGCGCCGGGGAACTTGGAGGCAAAGGCGATCATGCCCTCGCCCTGTTTGGCGACATAGTGGTTCTGGAACGCGCTCTCGCCGGACACCATGCGGCCAAACATCTTGCCCAGGCCGCCGCCGGAGGTCTCCATCTGCATGTTCGGGCTCATCCAGCTCATGGCGCCGGATTCGCAGGTCACCTTCTCGTTCTCCGCCAGTTCGCAAATTACGACCGGCATCGGTTCTCCCTTGATCTGATACTTCATGGGTCCCACTCTCCTTTTCAATCATTGAATCCAATCGATCCCCTGTTTCAGTTGCCGCCGTCCCTCGGCGGCGCGCCGGCGGGCCTCTGGCCGGGGCTCCTTCTCCCGGGCATCAGCTCGTTCACCTGGAGCACGACTTCCCACATCACGTTGGCGCCATAGTTCAACAGGGAGGACGGCGCGGGCAGCCGCAGGACGTTCGTGAAGCCCGCGCTCTTCGCCGTGCGGACGGCCCGGTCCATGTGGTAATTGCTGCTGATCAGCACCACGGGCTCGCCGGGGTCCACCAGCTCGGCCGCGTTTTTGAAGTTGTCCCGGGTACTCTTCGCCTGATCCTCCAGCACCATGCGCTCCTCCGGCACGCCGCGCTCCAGCAGGATATTCCGCATGGCGCCGGCCTCGGTCAGTCCGGATTTGTCCGGGTTTCCGCCGGTGAGCACCAGTGTGGCTTCCGGGTTGTCGCGCAGATACTTCTCCGCGGTGTCCAGCCGGGAAATCAAATCCGGCACGGGCTTGCCGTTTTCCAGCGCCAGGCCCAGCACGATGGCATGGGTCGCGGGCGCCTGGGTGTTCACGAAGCTGCCCGCCACGACCTTCCCGATCAGCATCAGGAACGCCAGCGTGGCCAGGACCACCACCGCGCGCAGGCACCAGCCCACCGCCTTCAGCGCCGCGGGCTTCAGCTTCGTGAAGAAGCCGAAGCGCACGTCCAGCGCAAAGACGATGAAGAACGCGCACACGATCAGTTCATTTCGGAAGATCTGCACGTAGGTGTCCTTCAGGACCACCGCGCTGATGCGCCGCAGCATGATGACGCTCAGGTAAGCCGTAAAGGCCACCGCCAGAAAAACCAGGATGTTGCCGACGATCCGCCTCGCCTGCATGGCCGCACCTCCTTCTGTTTTCCTACATCATTTTGAACAGCGCACGGACGGCCTGTTCGTTGGGAATGACCACGCCCCGCAGCAGCCTGTCCATCAGCACGGGTGCCATCCGGGTGGCCGTCTCCGAGCCCGAGCCGCAGATCATCACCACGTTGAAGGCGTACAGCAGGCCGATCTTCCCGAAATAGGCCTTCAGCGCCTCCGGATCCCGGATGCCGGTATACTTCATGAAGAAGCGGCTACCCACATCCAGGATCATCTCCTTCGGCATGCCCACACTCCCTTCGATGTGCTGGGCCTGGTTGCCGGCAGGAGCGGAGATCATGTCCCGATAGATGGACACCAGATCGCACACCGGCGGCCCCATGGTCACCTCCGGCATGTCGATCAGCACCAGCTCGTCGCCCTGGAGCATGATGTTGCCGGGGTGCAGGTCGTTGTGGGTCAGGGTGTCCGCTTCCGGGATGTCGTCGATGATGCTGTTCAGCAGGTCAAGCTCCTCCCGGGAGCACCACGGCTCCAGGTTTTCCACCCTGCGCCGGAACACGTCCTGGATGCGGTCAAAGCTGCCCGCCGGCACGTGGGTGGTGTGCAGGGTCCTGGCCAGAGCCACGTACTTGTCCACGTACTCCTCCATCCGCTCGGGATGGTCCCGCATCGCGTGGCCCAGGGTGTCGGACTTGAGCATCTCGAACACCACGCCCAGGCAGTCCCCCACCCGCACCACGTCGTAGGCGATCACCGAGGGAACGCCGTTGACGAAGGCCGTCCGGGCGAAGTCCCGCTCCCGCTGGATCTCCTCCATCTTCATCCATGGCTTGTAGACCTTCACGATGGTGTCCTCGTCCAGCCGGTAGACCGAGCCGTTGCCGCCCTGGCCGATCAGCTCGCAGCCCTCCACGGACACCTGGCGCAGCCGCTTCTTCACGTCCAGCAACTCCGTAAAGCCGGTCACCTCGAAGATGTCGTACACCTCCGCCGAGACGTTCTCCACCGGCAGCGGCTTCTTCGCCTGCTTGCGCAGCTTCATCAGCACCCGCAGGCCCGCGCTGGAGATGTATTCCAGGTTCCCGGCGTCGATGGCGATCTCGGCGCCGGGATGGGCGTTCACCGCCTCGAAGATCTCAGCCTCCACCGCCGAAGCGTTGCCAGAGTCCACGCGGCCCTCCAGAAAGAGGGTCAGGGTGTTGTTCTCAATACTGCTCCTCATGTTCGAACTCCTCTTGTACTCAGTCGGTCAGTAACTTTTCGCGCAGCGCTTCGATCTCCCCGTTGCCCACGTCCAGCGCTTCATTGAGATACCCGCGCACGCTGCCGTATTCCCGCTCCAGCGCGTCGATGGCGTTTTCCATGAACGAGGCGTCCACCCCGCCGGACATCACCAGCAGCGCGTTCAGCTTGTCCTCCGGGAAGCCCAGGGGAGCCGCCTTCCGACGGACGTCCTCCAGCAGCCGCGCGTTGAAGGCGTTGGTCAGCAGGTAGTCCCGCATCACCGTCTCCCGGTCCGCGCCCAGGGCGAACAGCACGAGCATGGCCGCGCAGCCGGTGCGGTCCTTGCCGTCGGTGCAGTGCCACAGCATGGCGCGCCCCTCCTCCAGCCGCAGCAGCGCCCGGAAGAAGGCGCGGTAGGCCGCCTTCCCCCGCTCGGTGAGCAGGAAGCCGATGTACATTTGATCGTTGATGATGTTCTGTGCGTAGATCGCCTCGAACATCTCCATCCGGCTGATGCCGGGGTCGCCATACATCGCCGCCAGCTTCGGGTCGACATCCTTAAGCATGTCCTCCGCCTCCATCACGGGCAGGTGCAGGTTTTCCGCGCCGGGGATCTCAGGATCAGGCAGCGCGGCGCGCTCCATGCTCATGCGCAGGTCCACCACCATCTGGACGCGGAAGCGGTTTTGCAGCGCTCCCATGGTTTCCGGGCTCATGCGGTCCAGCCCCGCCGTGCGCAGCAGCACGCCATCCTTCACGCGCCTGCCCCCGGCGCGATAGCCGCCCAGCTGGCGGGCGTTGCCCACGCCATTCAATTCGATGGCCTTATCCAGCATCTCATTCCTCCCATACCCCGGCCAGGCTGCCCAGCAGCTCGTCGTATCGGCACAGCACCTGCTCGCGCATCTTCTGCACATACAGCGGGTGGTATTGCAGGGGCAGGATCGGGTTGGCCATGGCTGAGGAGTAGTACATCATATAAGCGTAGGGCTTCAGCAGCGCATCCATGGCCGCGGCCCGCTCGGCGCTTCCAAAGTAGGTCTCGCCGAACACCTGCCAGAACCGCCGCAGCTCGGCATAGGTCAGGCCGATGAAGCTCATGTCCTCGTCCCGCATGGTGCTCATACCCGTGCCCATCAGGTTGTAGATCAGGTAGCAGTGGATCAGGTCGATCAGCGGGTTGCCCGCGCCGGCGTCGCCCAGGTCGATCAGCATCAGCTCGCCGTCGCCCGTCTCCATCACGTTCTTGGCGTGGAAGTCGTTGTGGACAAAGCGATCCATCGGGGGAATGGAGCGGTAGAGCGCGTGCAGCTTCTCCACTTCCTCCGGCTCGAAGTCCGCGGCCACCTTGTCGATGGCGTCGTGCAGCGCCCGGTCCGCGCCGGGCATGCGGCCCGCAGGCACCTGTGTGGCGTGCAACTCCTTGAGCAGCTTTGTGGAACTCTCCGCCAGCTCCTCCAGCCGGGCAGGATTCTCACGGATGCGCTCCTGGAGCGTGGCGGCGTTCAGCATCTCGTACATTGTGCCATAGCTGTCGCCCACCTTCACGGTGTCAAAGGCGATGGCGCAGGGCACGCCCAGCAGGAAGGCCTGCTTCGCCGCCTCGCGCTCGGCCTCGATCTCCTCCAGCGTCAATCCCGCGCGGAACACCTTGATCATCTCGTCCGGCGTCAGGCGGTACACCGTGCCGTTGGCGCCGCGGCCCAGCTCCGCAAGGCCCTCCACGGACACCTCCCGCAGCCGCTTTCTCACGTCCAGCAGCTCCGTAAAGCCGGTCACCTCAAAGATGTCGTACACCTCCGCCGAAACGTTCTCCACCGGCAGAGGCTTTTTCGCCTGCTTGCGCAGCTTCATCAGCACCCGCAGGCCCGCGCTGGAGATGTACTCCAGGTTCCCGGCGTCGATGGCGATCTCCGCGCCGGGATGGGCGTTCACCGCCCCGAGGATTTCAGCCTCCACCGCCGAAACGCTGCTGGAATCCACGCGTCCCTCCAAAAAGAGGGTCAGGGTGTTGTTCTCAAGCCGCGTCTTCATATTCGATTTCCCCCTCCAGGTACTTGTCTCGCAGGCGTTCGATCTCCTCCTCGGTGACGCCCAGCTCCGACGTGATATAGCCCAGCGCCGAGCCGTAGTTCTGCTTCAGCCAGTCCAGGCCGTTGACCATGTACTGGGCGTTCACCTCGTCCATGGCCGTCATCAGGGTGTCCAGCTCCTCGCCCTCGACGCCCGTATCGATCAGCGACTGGCGCTCGCTCTCGATCATCTCGGCGTTGAAGGTGTTGGTCAGCAGGTAGTCGGCCAGGATGGTCTCCTCGTCCACGCCCAGCGCGGTGAGGATCAGCATGGCCGCGCAGCCGGTGCGGTCCTTGCCCTGGGTGCAGTGGAACAGCATCGCCTCGCCCTCGGGCAGGTCGATCAGCTCGCGGAACATGCGCGCGTAGCCCGCCTTGCCCGCCTCGCCGGACAGAAAGCCGACGTACATATCGTCACCGATGACGCCCAGCTTCAGATACAACTTCAGCCGGTCCACCGGATTGTCCATGTCCAGGCCCTCCATGTCCTCCGGGGTGATTTTCGCCTGCGCCGCCGCCATGGCTTCCTCGTCGATGATGCCCAGGTGCAGGTTCTCCACGCCCTCGATCTCCGGGTCCGGGGCGGCTTCGATCTCTCTGGTCATGCGAAGGTCGAGCACCAGGGCCAGGTGGTAGTCATCCGTGAGCTTCTGGATATCCGCCTCCGTCGCGCCGCCCAGCGCGGCGGTGCGCAGGAACGCGCCCCATTTCACCGTGCGGCCGTCCTCCGTGGGATAGCCGCCCAGCTCCCGGGCGTTGCCCACGCCCTCCAGGCCCAGGCTCTGGGCCTGGGGCTCGATCGCCGCGCCCGCCTCCGCAAGGGCAACGCCTGCCAGCAGCATGATCGCGATGAATCCGCACAGGATTCGCTTCATTGTCATCTCTCCTTTATCGCTCGGTGATTCACCAGTCCAGCGGCTTTGCGCTGCGAATCAGGGGCAGCAGCCGCTGGCGGATGCCGACGATCGACACCCGGTTCATGTAATCCAGGTCATAGCCGCACCGCCGGGTGCCCTGATAGCTGGACATCAGCTGGGCGACGGGCATGGTCGCGGCGGTGATCCGCTCGATCTCGGCGGGGTCGTCCGTGCCGAAGTAGGCGCCGCACATCGCGTGCCACATTCTCGGCCCGTCCTCCAGCCTGAAGCCCAGCAGCCGCCTGCGCTCCTCCTCGGGCAGGGTGGACTTGGGCAGGTAGAGGTAGGGCAGGATCAGCCCGGCCACGTCGAACACCGGATGCCCGATGGCGGCGTCGCCGATGTCAATCAGCACAAACTCGCCGTCCTGCTGCACCATGATGTTCTTGGAATTGAAATCGCCGTGCAGGAAGGTGTTTCGGTCGGGGATCGACTGTATGAAGGAGCGGATCTCCTCCGCCTCGCCGGGCTCCATGATGCACTCCACGTGGGGCAGCCAGTTCAGCAGCTCTTCTTTCCGGTTCGGCAGCGCGCCGTCCGCCATCTCAATGGCGTGCAGCTCCCGAAGCAGGCGGGCGCTCTTCTCGCCCATCTCCTCCACGCGGCCGGGGTCGGCGTCCATGATCTGCGCCACGGTGCGGGCGTTCAGCAGTTCGAACACCACGCCGTAGCTGTCCCCGCTGCGCACCACGTCATAGGAGATCGCCGTGGGCACGCCCGCCAGAAAGGCCTTCTGGGCGGTGTCGCGCTCGTGCCGCACCATATCCAGCGTAAGGCCGGACGAGTAAACCTTCACGATGGTCTCCGGGTCGATGCGGTAGACCCTGCCGAAGCCGCCGGAGCCGATCAGCTCGCAGCCCTCCACGGACACCTCCCGCAGCCGCTTCTTCACGTCCAAAAGCTCGGTAAAGCCGGTCACCTCGAAGATGTCGTACACCTCCGGGGAGACGTTCTCCACGGGAAACGCCTTCTTCGCCAGCTTCCGCAGCTTCATCAGCACCCGCAGGCCCGCGCTTGAAATGTATTCCAGGTTCTGGGCGTCCAGCGCGATCTCCAGGCCCAGATTGGCCGAGACCGCCGCCATGGCCTCCTTCTCAAACTCGGCGGCGTTGGTCGAGTCCACGCGCCCCTGAGGCGCCAGTATGAGCCTACCGTTTTCCACGGTGCTTTGCATGCTATCATCCTTTCCCAATCCACGTTAGCAAAACAATTACAGCATGAATTATACCATTACCACGGCGAATAATCTATCCCTTTTATAATATTTCACGCGGTTTTCGTCGCAGTCCTCCGCAGAGCAGGGCTTCCGCGTCCCCGGCGGTGCGCTTGTGCGCCGACGGGACGCCAGCTCCGTGCCAGACAGGGACAGGAAGGACAGCCTGTCGATGAGGTTGCCCTCATGGGTGTAAGCGACTTCATCGGCAGGCTGTCCGCACGCAGGCGGTGGTAATTTCCTCCGCGCATGGCGGTATTTCGGGAATCCCAGCGCCTGCGGCTTTGCCAGCGGTTGGAGCCGGGCCCTTCGGCCCGGCCCCTTTGCGGCAGCTTATCAATCCATCATGCGCTCAAAGTGCTCGTCGCAGGCCTTCTCCAGAGCCTTGACGATGATCTTCAGCGTCCGGATGCGGGCATACTTCTTGTCGTTGGACTCGATGATGTGCCAGGGGGCGTTCTTCGTGCTGGTCTTTGCAAGCATCTCGTCGATGGCCTCTTCATACTGGGGCCACTTCTCCCGGTTGCGCCAGTCCTCGTCGGTGATCTTCCACTGCTTCTCCGGGGTGTTCTGGCGGTCGGTGAAGCGGGCCAGCTGGGTGTCCTGGTCGATGTGGATCCAGAACTTCAGCACCACCGCGCCCCAGTCCGTCAGCGCGCGCTCGAATTCGTTGATCTCGTTGTAGGCCCGCTTCCAGTCCCTATCGGAACAGAAGCCCTCCAGCCGCTCCACCATCACCCGGCCGTACCAGGTGCGGTCGAAGATGCAGATGTGGCCCGTGCGGGGCAGGCGCGTCCAGAAGCGCCACAGGTACTGCCGGTTCAGCTCGTGGGGCAGCGGCGAGGCGATGGGATGCACATCGAAGCCCCGGGGATCCAGCGGATAGGCCACCCGGCGGATGTTGCCGCCCTTGCCGGCGGCGTCCCAGCCCTCGTAGCACAGGATCACGGGGATCTTTTTGCGGTAGATCACATTGTGCAGCGCGCTGAGTTTGTCCTGCAGCTTCTTCAGCTGGGCCTTGTACTCCTTGTCGTCGATGGTGGGCGACAGGTCCACGTCCGCCAGTCGGGGCATCTCGATCAGGGGAAACTCCTCCTCGAAGGGCTCGCCCACATAGCGGCCGTCCCGAAGGCCCCGGTCGATGGTTTCCACCAGCAGTTTCATGGCGTCCCGAACGGCGCTCTTGCGTCGGGAGCCGTCCAGGATGTGCCAGGGGATCACGTCGTCGGTCCGGTCCATGAAGTCGTCGTAGGCCTCCAGGAAGCGCTTGTACTCCCGGTGCTGCCACAGGTCGTCGTTGTTCACGCGCCACTCCGTGTCGTGGGACTCGGACAGCTTCCGAAGCCGCTCAAACTGCTCGTCCTTTTCGATGTGCACAAAAAGCTTCAGCACCAGGTAGCCCCCGTCCCGCAGCTGGCGCTCAAACTCGTTCACCTGGCGGATGCGGCGGCGGAACTCCTCCTTGGTGATCTCGTGGCGCAGGAACTTCTGGATCGCGCCCTCCATCCAACCGGAATCCAGGAAGGTGATCTTGCCGTTCTGAGGGATCGCCTTCACATACTGGTACAGGAACGGATAGCGCTCCTGGGTCTCCGGCACGATGGTCGGGGAAACGACGCTGTAGAAGCGGGGGTCGATCTCGCTGATCAGCTCCTTGATCAGGCTTCCCTTCCCCGCCGCGGCCCAGCCCTCGATCAGCACGATCACCGGCAGCTTCGCGTCCCGAAGCTGCTGCTGCTGGCCCAGCAGCGTGTTCCTGAATTCCTTGATCTCCGCACGGACGACGTTCTTGTCCTCCTTGCCCTTCCACTCATAGCCCTTCAGCATGGTCCTCGCCTCCGTTGTGTTTCTCCGGCAGCCATAGTTGGCCGCCGCGGTCCATCTTCACGCCAATATGATTATACAGGAGATTTTACCGAAATGCAACATGGAATCCAGGCGCGAACAGGGGCATTGCGGGCATGGGAAACGCGGGCCCGTCACGGCTGACAGGCCCGCGTTCCGTGCGAAACATCGGGAAAATGGTGCGGTAGGCGGGACTTGAACCCGCACACCCAGGGGGTATCAGATTTTAAGTCTGAGGCGTCTGCCGATTCCGCCACTACCGCACGCAGATAGTATTATAACATGAAAGCGCGCATTTCACAAGAGAAAAATGCCGCCGGGACGAAGCCGCGCAAAAATGCCCGCCGAAGCGGGCACGTGGTTTCAAGGGATAGTCAGGGGTTCGCGTTCAGGCCGTCGTCCACGCCGTAGTGCTCGCGAAAGCAGCCATGATGCGAGATGGGCTCGTTCGCGGCGTAGAGATGGGACGTGTCGCCCAGGGCGGTGCAGCGGAACCAGACCTGGCCGGGGATGCGCTCCTCGGTGACGAGGGACGTAACCGACGAGGGCGGCATGATGAACCCATGCAGCAGCAGGTAGGGCGGGATGCACAGCAGGTGGGACAGCATCACCATGGCGATGCCGAAGTGGCAGACGAGGCAGACGGTCCTGTCCGAGTTGCCGTCGGTCACGTAGATGTCCCCCCGTCGGGCATAACCGTAGCGCGCCAGCAGCGCGTCCAGGCCCCGGGCGGTCTCGTCGTAGATCTCGGCGGCGTTGCCGGTGGCCACCAGGGCGTTGTCGCGCCAGTTTGTCCGATCCCACAGCTCCGGACAGCGGGTCCAGTACTGGGGCATGAAGTCCCAGGCGATGGACTTTTTCCCGGTCTTGGGGTCGATCACCCGGCCGCGGAACTCCTCCAGCCAGGGCACTGTCTCGGCCTTCCGGCCCAGCAGCTCAAGGGTATACTCCGCCGTCTCGCGGGCGCGGCCCAGGGGCGAGACATAGAAGTCGTCGATGTGCAGTTTCTCAAGCCGCTTCGCCAGCGCCTCGGCCTCCCGCTTGCCCTTTTCGGTCAGGCAGTCGGCCTCATAGTTCGGCTCGCCATGGCGCACGATATACAGCTTCACGCCTTCTCCTCCAGGCCGCGGACGGCCTCGCAGATCACCTTTGCGCTGACATCATAGCCCAGCAGGCCGGTGTCGACCATCAGGTTGTAGTTGGCGCAGTCGCCCCACTTGCGGCCGGTGAACTGCTGGTAATAGCTGCGGCGGGCGTGGTCGGTGCGGCGCATGGCCTTCTGGATCGCGGTGGGATCCTTGCTGTCGATGATCTCCCCCACCCGGGCGGCGCGATGCAGCTCGTCGCCGTAGAGGAACACCTTGAAGCAGTCGATGCCGTGCTCCTCCAGGATGATGTCCGCGCAGCGGCCCAGCAACACGCAGGCGCCCTTCCGCGCGAAGCCCAGGATCACCTCGCGCTCGATCTCGCGGATGGCCTCGCGGCGGTCGAAGTAGGCGGCGGGGGTGATCATGCGCAGGAAGGCGTCTCCCCGGGAGATCTCCTCCTCCTCGTGCTCGATGACCCCTGCGTCCAGGCCGGTCTTCAGCACGGTGTTGCGGATGATATCGCGGTCGTAGATCTCAATGCCCAGCTCCTTGGCCACGCGGCGGCCGATGCTGGTGCCGCCCGCGCCGTACTCCCGGCTGATGGTGATGATGGTATTCATGGGCTTCGCCTCCGTTGGTTGATGGGGTTATTATAACACAAAGGGGCGGCGGTTGCCACCCCTTTGCAAGAGTTTTATTCCCTCAGGAAATCCCGGTTCGTGGGGATCCGCACCATGTCCGGGTCGTCCTCGTCCACCCAGTAGGTCACCAGATGCGGCGCGGTTTCGACATCCACGTCGAACCAGCCCGCCGGGATCACGGGCCGGATCGCGCCGCGGGAGCGGATCAGCCGGGCATAGTCCATGGGGCCGGTCAGGCGCACGTCCGTCTCCACGCCCATCAGCTTGGCCGGGTCGGCCTTGGGGCTGTTGTGGTTGTCGGAGCCGGCGGTGGTCAAAAAGCCGTATTCCTCGGCATAGCGCCGGGCATAGGCGTCGCAGTCGGGGGTGTTGCCGGTGTTGGCCACCTCGATGCCGTCGCAGTACTTTTTGCCCAGCAGGATGTACTTCAGATACTGGCGATGGCGGAACGGGTGCGCCTGGATCACCGCACCGCCAGCCCTGTGGATCTCCTCCAGCTGCTTCTTGCGGGTCCAGTGCTCTACGTCCGGGTGAGCAAGCAGCCAGGCCTTGTCCGGGCCGTAGACCAAATATTCGTCCCCGTCGTAGTTCTGCTCCCAGGCAAAGAACACGTCCAGGCCGATCTTCTGGCCCTCGATCAGAGCTTCCTCGTAACCTGAGCAGAACAGTTCGATGCGCTCCTTCCAGGGCAGCTCCCGGGGCACGGCGGTGTTGCCGCCGGTGAAGTGGTCGGTGATGAATATGCCGGTGTAGCCCTGCTCCTTGTAGAAGCGGGCCTGCTCCGCGCCGGTGGACACGCCGCAGGCGCTGCCCTGGCAGGTATGCATATGGGTTTCGTACAGGTAAGGCATGGGAGCCTCCTTGGCGTTATTGGTTGATGATCTTCTCCATGTCCCCGATCAGCTTCGCTTCCTCGGCCTCGGCCTCGGCGCGGTCAGGGGCGGTGACGGAGGCGTAGACCTTCAGCTTGGGCTCGGTGCCGGAGGGGCGCACCACCACGGACGCGCCGTCCAGCAGGAACTTCAACACGTCGCTCTTGGGCAGGCCGTCCAGGCCGGGGGCGTAGTCCAGCACCCGGTTGACCTTCCGGCCACCCAGGCTGTCGATGGGGTCCCGGAAGGCGGCCATGATGGCCTGCATCCGCGCAAAGCCCGCGGAACCCTCGAACTGATAGCTGTGCAGCGTGTTCAGGCAGTAGCCGAACTCGGCATAGAGCTGCTCCAGCCGCTGCTTCAGGCCGATGCCGCGCGAATTGTACCAGGCGAACATCTCGCAGATCAGGAACGAGGCGTCCACGGCGTCCTTGTCGCGCACGTAGGTGCCGGACAGGTAGCCGTAGCTCTCCTCGAAGCCGAAGATGTAGCGGTCCGGGCGGCCCTCCTTCTCCAGGCGGCCGATGGTCTCGCCGATGTACTTGAAGCCGGTGAGCACGTTCACGACCTCCACGCCGTACTTCGCCGCAATGCGGTCCACCATGTCGGTGGTCACGATGGTCTTGACCATCACGGGCCGGTCGGGCATGGTGCCCAGGGCGATGCGGCGCTGGCAGATGTAGTCCAACAGCAGCATGCCGGTCTCGTTGCCGGAGAGCAGCGTGTAGTCGTCGCCGTCCTTCACGGCGATGCCGCAGCGGTCACAGTCCGGGTCGGTGGCCAGCAGCAAATCCGCGTCCAGCCGTCGGGCGTAATCCAGGCCCAGCTGCATGGCCTCGCGGATCTCCGGGTTCGGGAACGGGCAGGTCGGAAAGCGTCCGTCGGGCTGCTCCTGCTCCTTGACCACGGTGACGTTGGTATAGCCGCTCTCGGTGAGCGCCCGCAGCACCGGCTTGAGGCCCGTGCCGTTCAGCGGGGAATAGACGATGGCAGCGGACTTGTCCACATCCTCGCCGCCCAGCAGCGACTGATTCTTCACTTCCTCGGTGAAGGCGGTGTACACGTCCTCGCCGATATACTCGATGAGGCCCTGCGCCATGCCCATTTTGAAGTCCATGCGCTTCGGGTCGTCGAACACGTCCAGCCGGTCGATGGCGGCGAGGATTGCCTCGGCAGCCTCGGTGGTGATCTGGCATCCGTCCGGGCCGTAGACCTTGTAGCCGTTGTACTTGGCGGGGTTGTGGCTGGCGGTGACCATCACGCCCGCGGCGCAGCCCAGCGCGCGCACCGCGTAGGACAGGCAGGGCGTGGGCATCAGCTGCGGGTAGATGAAGGCCCTGATGCCGTTGGCTGCGAACACGCCGCAGGCCGCGCGGGCGAATTCGTCCGAGAGGATGCGGGAATCGTAACTGACGGCGATGCGCCGCGCGGCCTCCGGGAAATGGGCGTTCACATAGTCCGCCAGGCCCTGGGAGGCCTTCGATACGGTGTGGATGTTCATGCGGTTGGTGCCCGCGCCCAGCACGCCGCGCAGACCGCCGGTGCCGAAGGCCAGGTCGCGGTAGAAAGCGTCCTCCATTTGGGCGGCGTCCATGGCCTTCAATTCATCCTGCAGCGAGGCGTCCGCCCGCTCCAGCCAGCGCTTGTAGCTCGCTTCGATATTCATGAGTATGCTCCTTTACGCTTCGATTTCAAAGGGAAACGCGGGCAGGCCGTTCGCGCCGAACAGGCAGGCCGCCGGATCGTTTTCCATGGCGTAGGCGACCCTGGCGCCCTTCGGGGCGTCGACCACCAGCGCGCCGTCCTCCACCCAGGCCACTGCGGGAGCGCCGTTCACCGTCAGGCTGCGACCATTTCCCCGGACCGCGTCCAACCTTCCGGAAAAGGTCAGGCGAAGGGCGCCGTCCTGGCGGTCCGCCCGCACAAGCCGGGGCGCGTCGGCGTCGATTTCACGACCATAGGCGTATTTCAGCGCCAAGTCCGCCATGCGCCTGCCGGGCGCGCGCTTGTCCCAGGGGTGGATGTCGTCGCTCTCGCCGCAGTCCAGCAGGCAGGCCAGGGCGCAGCCGTGCACGCTGTCGCACACCCGCTGCTGCGCCGCGCGGATGCCGGGCCAGTTCTCCTGTGCCGGGTCCGCGCCAAAGTTGGGCAGCTGGGCGGCCACCACCTGCAGCGCGCCGTTCTCAAAGCCCCGCCGCCAGTCGCCGATCATGGCGCTGAACAGCGCCGGGTACGCCTCGGGATGGCCGGAGTCGGTCTCGCCCTGGTACCAGAACAGGCCGCGCGCGCCGTAGGGGGTGATGCGGCTGGTCATGGTGCGCCACAGGTTGCCCGGGCGGCGCATCATGCCGGGGCCGGTGGGCGGCGGCCAGGGGAAGTCCCCGACCTGCGCGGCGATGGCGTTGCCTCGGATGTCCGGATTTTCGGCGCGCAGGGCGTTCGCCCCGGCGACCCACGCGTCCACGCGGGCGTAATAATCGGCGTTGTCCCGGGCAAACGCCGCCTCGTCCACGCCCTCCAGTGCCTTTTCAAAGTCCGCCAGCGCGGCGCGGCCCTCCGGCAGGGTGGCCAGGGTGTCGGCGCTGATCCAGTTGGACACCTCGGTGCCGCCCACACAGCAGATCAGCATGCCCACCGGCACGCCCAGCGCCTCCCGCAGGCGGCGACCCGCATAGTACGCCACGGCGCTCACGTCGCCGCAGGCGCCCGGCGCAAGCCGCTTCCAGGCGGTGGCCCGCTCCCTTTCGAGCATGGCTTCGTCGATCTCGGCCTCCTCACTGACGGTATAGAAGCGCAGGTTGTCGTCCGCGGCTGTGGCCGCCTCCGCCGCGCCGCCCTTGCCGTCCTTCAGCAGAAACTCCATGTTGGACTGGCCGCCGCACAGCCAGACCTCGCCGATCATCACGTCGGTGAAGGTCACCGATTCGTCCCCGCAGGTCAGCGTCAGTTGATAGGGGCCGCCGGCGGGCATGGGCGGCAGCGTGACCTTGAAGTGTCCCAGCACGGGCAGCGCTTCGGCGCGCACCACGTCCAGCGTGGCGGTCACCAGGTCGTCCGCTTCGCCAAACACGGCCACCGGGCGCTCCCGCTGCAGTACCATATGATCGGAAAATACAGAGGCGACTTTCAGCATCGTATCATTATCCCTTCAGATAGTCCAGGTTCTTTCGGATGAACGCCACGCGCTGCTTCACGCAGTCGGGGCTGCGCATGGCGTCGGCGGGGGTGTTGAACACGTAGTCGATGAGCCGGTCCATGTCCGTGGTGGCCACGTGCATGCGGGTGTCGCTGGAGGCATAGTAGATGTAGACCTTGCCGTCCGGCGCGGCGATGGCTCCGTTGGTGAACACCACGTTGCTCACGTCGCCCACGCGCTCGGCCCCGTAGGGGGCGATCAGGAAGCCGCCCGGCTCGGCGATGACCCGGCTGGGGTCGTCCAGGGCCGTGGCGAAGGCGTAGATCACATAGCGCAGCCCGGCGGCGGTGTTGCGCACGCCGTGGGCGATGTGGATCCAGCCCCGGTCCGTCCTGATGGGCGTGGCGCCCGCGCCGTTCTTGGACTCGGTGATGGTGTGGTAGCGGCGCACGGAGGTCATCTTCTCCTCGTCGATCACGGCGTGGGTGATGTCCTCGCACAGGCCGAAGCCGATGCCGCCGCCGGAGCCGGTCTCGATGAAGTCGTCCATGGGCCGGGTGTAGAAGGCGTACTTGCCGTTCACGAACTCCGGGTGCAGGCAGACGTTGCGCTGCTGGGGCGAGCGGAGCGTCACCAGGTTGGGCAGGCGCTCCCAGGTCTTGAGGTCCTTCGTGCGCACGATGCCCGCCGCCGCCACCGCCGCGGAGAGATCATTGACGGAGGTGTCCTTGCTCTCGGAGCAGAACACGCCGTAGATCCAGCCGTCCTCATGCCGGGTCAGGCGCATGTCGTACACGTTGGTCTCCTCCGGGCAGGTGTCCGGCAGGACGACGGGCTCGTCCCAGAAGCGGAAGCCGTCCACGCCGTTATCCGACTGGGCCACGGCGAAGAAGCTCTTGCGGTCCATGCCCTCCACCCGGGCCACCAGCGTGAACTTGCCGTCCAGCAAGATCGCGCCGCTGTTCAGCACGGCGTTGATGCCCAGGCGCTGCATCATGTGGGGGTTGGTGGCTGGGTTCGGGTCGTACATCCAGAAGGGCGGGATGTGGTCCCGGGTCAGCACCGGGTTCACCCAGCGGTCGTAAATGCCGTTGTAGCGGCTGTCGTCGATGGCGTTCTTTTGGGCGATCAGCGCCTCATAGCGCGCGTTCAGTTCCTGATAAGTCATCGCTATTCCTCCTGTGTCGATGTGGAAGGTCGTCTGCTGGCCCACTGTTTCAATGGTCGCGTCACTTCATCATGTCCTCCAGCGCCCGCACAATCTGCTCCGTCGCGCGAACGTGGGCCTCGCGGCTGGGGTGCATGCGGCTGCCCAGGCTGCCATTGCAGTCGTCGAGGGCCAGGTAGCGCAAGTTGGCGTCCCCGGCGGCGATCCGGCGCTCCACGGCCCGCTTCAGCGGGGCCTCCATGGCGTTCCCGCACAGGCCGTAGGCCCAGAGGATGGCCGCGTTCGGGTTGTGGGCGCGCACCAGCTCCATGAGCTTCACGGCGCACGCCTCCAGTGCCGCCATGCCCGCCTCGCGCTCGCTCTCCGGCAGGGTGTTGATGCCGCTATTGTCATTGGTGCCCAGGTTGATGACCACCGCGTCGGCGGCCCGCTGGGCATTGAAGTCGTAAGGCACGGTGCCCGCCTGGCAGGCGCCGCACAGCTGCTCGTAGATCGTGCCGATGGTGTGCGCCGGGTTGGCGTCATAGGACAGGTACGCGCCCCAGCCGCCCAGGGCGATCAAACGCTTTTCGGCGTCCATGGCCTCTGCGGTCAGCGTCGGGAAGGCGAACTGGTTGGAGATCCACAGCATGCGCCACTCCATGGCGTCGGTGGGGCCCACGGTGCCCTCCCCCACGGTCAGGCTGTCGCCCAGGAACTCGATCAGCCGGGGCTTCGCCGCCGGGGCGGTCAGCGTGCCCTCCACAAAAAGCGCGTTCAGCACCACCGGCGCGGTGTCGCAGTCGGTGGGCTGGCTGTCCCGGCGGATCTCAATATCGTGGGCCACGCCCGCCTCCATGCGGCCCAGCAGATCATAGCGGTGCGTGCCGGGCATCAGCGCGAACCGGGCCACCGGTGCGCCGTCCACGGTGACAGCCGCGAAGGGGGTGTGCTCGTCGTCGGCCACGGTGAACTCCGCCTCCAGCCGACGGCCGTCGAATGTCGTGCGCACGCCGGAGCCGGACCACCACAGGTCGCAGCCCGCTTCATCCGGGTTGAACCGGCCCAGGCGCAGGCAGGCCGCGCCCCGGGGATCGTATCTCGTCATCATCATTCATTCACCGCCTTCAGGGTGTAAAGCGCGCTCCAGGCGTCGCCGGCTCCATTGACCTCCATAGGCAGGCACAGGCCCGCGTTCATCAGCTCGTCGCCGCCATAGACCTCGCCCAGCTCGGCGATCTCATACCGCCTGGCGGGGTCCAGCCCGCGCAGCTTCACCATCGGCGGCATCGTGTTGGGGATCGCCCAGGCGCGCACGAAGGTGAAGATGGCCTCGGACCTGTCCGGCGCCACGCTCATCCAGGCGGTGTCGTTGCCCTCGAAGGGCGACAGCAGCCGGTAGAAGTCGCCGTAGAGCCTGATCTGCTGGGTCTTTTCGGCAAAGGCAACCTGCGTGCGCAGGGCCTCCCGCTCCTCGTCCGACAGCTTCCGGGGGTCCAGCTCATAGCCGAAGGAGCCGCCCATGGCCACGGCGAAGCGGGCGTCCATCGGCGTGACGCGTGCGGTCTGGTGGTTCGGCACGGCGCTGACGTGGCAGCCCATGGTGGAGGGCGGGAAGGCCAGCGTGGTGCCGTACTGGATCTCGCAGCGCTGCAGGGCGTCGGTATCGTCGGAGCACCAGAACTGGGGCACGTAGTACAGCATGCCCGCGTCGAAGCGCCCGCCGCCGGAGGCGCAGCCCTCGAACAGCACGTCCGGGAAGTCCCTGGTCAGCCAGTCGGTGACGGCGTAGAGGCCCAGCATGTATCGGTGGGCTGTCTCGCCCTGCCGCTCGGCGGGCAGCGCGGCGGAGCCGATGTTGGAGAAGTTGCGGTTCATGTCCCACTTCAGGTAGGCCGCGCCGCTCTCCTTCAGCGTATTGGCCACGGATTCATAGACGAACTCCTGCACGTCCGCACGGCCCAGGTCCAGCGTCAGCTGGTGGCGGGCGGTGATGGCCTCGCGGCCGGGGATGTGCAGGCACCAGTCGGGATGGGCGCGGAACAGGTCGCTGTCCGGGGAGACCATCTCCGGCTCCATCCAGATGCCGAACTGGATGCCCAGCGCCCGCACCCGGTCACCCAGGGCCTTCAGGCCGTGTGGCAGCTTGCGCGTATCGGTCTGCCAGTCGCCCAGGGAGGTGGTGTCGTCGTCCCGGTGGCCGAACCAGCCGTCGTCCATCACGAACAGGCTCGCGCCCGCGTCCGCCGCGGCCTTGGCGATGGACACCAGCTTGTCCTCGTCGAAGTCGAAGTAGGCGGCTTCCCAGCTGTTCAGCAGCACCGGACGGTCGACGCCCATCCAGCGCCGGGGCAGCAGGTGGTTCTCCCACAGCCTGTGGAAGCCCCGGCTCATGCCGCCGATGCCCTCATTTGAGATCACCAGCGCCGCCTCCGGGGTCTGGAAAGCGTCGCCGCTCTCCAGCCGCCAGGTGAAGTCCCGGTCGTTGATGCCCATGAGCAGCCGCGCGCCGCCGGTGGGCGTGTCCTCGGCCCGGGCAATGAAGTTGCCCGAGTAGATCAGCGACAGGCCCATCGCCTCGCCGCGCTGCTCGTCCGTGCCCCGGCGCACCAGGGCCATGAAGGGCGAGGTTTGCAGGCTGGACGCGCCCCTCTGGCTGGAGACGCCCTGGAAGCCGGGGGTCAGGGGGCGGCGGTAGGGCGTGCGCTCCCGGGCCCAGCTGCCGGACAGGGTGATCAGCTCCCAGTCGTCGTCGGGCAGGTCCAGGCAAAGGCTGTAGGCACGCTCCACGGTCAGCGGCGCGTCGCCCTTATTCACCAGGCGAGCGCTGCGGACGATGGCCGGGCAATCGTCGTAGATGGCGTAGTTCAGTTCGGCCACGAGGCCGGTGTGCGCGTCCTCCAGCGTCAGCCGCAGGGCCGCGCAGCCCTCGCCGCGGGTGGCTGGCAGGCCGGAAAGGGCGGGCTTTTCATCCAGCACCTCGGCCTTTTCAAGCCGCAGGTCCACGGCCCGGCTGCCATCCGGGGCAACCACCGTCAGCGCACCCTCGCGCATATCGCCCAGCCCGAAGGAGGGGTACTCCTGCGCCAGCCGGTCCAGCGCACACTCCTGCACGCTGAAATCCTCTGCCTTCAGGTTGGCGCGGCGCAGCAGGCCCACCGGGTTCAGGTTGTTCAGTCTCGGTCCCGCGTACAGATGGGCCACGACGCCTCCGGGCAGCTCGCACAGCGCGTAGCTGATCCAACGGTTCCTCAGGTGCCAGATATTGCCTTCGTGCAGGATCTCGGCCATGGGTCATTCCTCCAAACGTGTATTTATACCTCGATTTCCGGCTCCCGCCGGATGATTTCCATGCACATGCGCCCGTTGTGATAGGGGCACTTCCAAGGCTCCACGATGGGCATCTTGGCGGGCGTGCCGTCCTCGTGCACCAGCCAGTACCACTCCGAGCCAAGCCGCCTGTCGCTGAGCACGTCGCGGATGTAGCGCCACTGGCTGACGACGGCCTTCTCATAGCGTGCCTCGCCGGTGTGCCGCCAGGCGTTCAGGAAGCCCAGCAGGGCCTCCGCCTGCACCCACCAGACGCGGTTAGTGTCCACCTTGCCCCGCTCGCACTCGTTGGCGAAGCCGTGGTCGGTGAGGGCCGTCCGCCAGGTCTGGTCCGCCATGGCCAGCAGGATGGGGCGGATGCGCGCAGTCAGGGCCGGATCGTCCAGGTCATCCAGCGTACGGTCCGCCAGCCAGCTGGTCTCGATGTCGTGGCCATAGCTGTACAGGTCGATCAGCGTGTGGTAGTCCATGTCGAAGAACACCTCCTGGCGGCGCTTCTCCGGGTTCCAGATGTGCTTTTCCAGGATGTCCAGGATCTCCGCCAGGTTCTGCCTCAGCGCCGGTTTCGGGTCGGCCTCGTAAAGCCCGGTGTAGCCCTCCAGGATGTGCAGCAGCGTGTTCATCGTGCGGGACGCCATCACGCCGTTCTCGCTCAGCTTCTCGTTGCTCTCGGGCTTCCAGTCGGCGGTGAAGGCCTCCAGGTAGCCGCCCGCGTCCCGGCAATGGCGCTCCACCACGTCGCGCAGCGCCCAGGCCCGCGCCAGCGCCTCGCCGTCGCCGCTGGCGCGGAAGTACGCCGCCAGCGCGTAGATGGCGAAGCCCTGGTTGTAGGTGTGCTTGGTGGCGTCGGCCACCGTGCCGTCGGCATGCAGCGCCCAGTAGACGCCGCCGTTTTCATTGTCGGTCATGCGCTTGAGCATGGCGTAGGCGTGCCGCGCCTCGTCCAGCAGCGACGCATCGCCCAGGGTCCTGTACGCCTCGGAAAAGAACCAGAGGATGCGGCTGTTGAGTATGCAGCCCTTGTCCGCCTCGGGATGCCGGGTCAGGTCGAAATCCACCCCGCCGATGTAGCCTCCGTTTGCCTCGTCCCGCAGCCCCTTCCAGAAGGGGATGATGTGCTCGACCAGCTCCCGGCGAGCTTCGTTAACCAGCTGTGCCATGGGCAACTTCCTTTCATGGTTTGATGCGCCTCGCGCCTCTGGTTAATATTTTAGTATATTGTTAGGTAATTTTCAAGTAATAATTTACTTATTTCGGCCGGAAAGGTGAAAAAACTTTCTCCGTGAAACACTCTCGTTACCATTATAATGCCTGGGTTCACGCTTGGCAAGATGCACCCTGGCCGCTGAGGGGACATAATCCCTGAATGGCCCGCTCCAAAAGAGACATATCATCGTGAAATTAGGGACAATTTTTGCTTTTTCAGCTCTATTTCATTAACAAATCAAGGGACATAAGTTATAATATAAGGGACAATAGATGCAGGAGGCGGATTTCATGAAGGCATTTTACCAGTCGCATCCCGGCGGGATGTTTGTGGGCGACATGACCACTTCCCCCTTCCCGCTGCATGTGCATGAGACGATAGAACTTTCCTATATTATAAAGGGTGACTGCGTCATGCAGATCGACGACGATACCTACAGGCTGAATCCCGGCGATATCGCCATCTCCTTCCCTCTGGTGCCCCACAGCTTTGAGCAGATGAGCACCGACATCCAGGGGCTGGTACTGTTCTTCCTGGCAGACGGGATCGACGAATTTTCCAACACGTTCCACAAGATGATGCCCGTCTCCCCGGTGGTGCGCGCCGCGGACGTGCCCCAGGACGCCCTGCTGGCGCTGGACAGGCTCTCGCAGATGAAGGGCACGGAATACCGGCCCACCCGCCTGGCCTGCCTGCACCTGCTGCTGGCCAACCTGCTGAGCGCCATGGAGCTGCGCCAGGCCGAGACCCAGAACGAAAAGGGGCTGGCGGACCGGGTGATCAAGTACATATTCGACCACGCCTGCGAGAACATCACCCTCTCCAGCACGGCCCACGGGCTGGGCATCAGCGAGAGCCACCTGTCCCACCTGTTCTCCCAGCAGTTCCACATCAACTTCCGGCGCTTTGTCAACGCCATCCGCATCGACAAGGCCGAGGCGCTGATGCGCGACCCGGATATGACGCTGACCGCCATCTGCTACAGCTGCGGCTATGAGAACATGCGCACCTTCCGACGCGCGTTTGTGCGTGAAACGGGAATGTTACCAACCGCGTATTTGCAAAAAATGAGAGGTGAAGCGCCCTTCATCGCACAAATTGACGCTTGACAGAGCCAAAAATGGCCATTTCAGTTAAGACAGGTACTTTGAAACAGTTAAATCGGCCAATTATGTAACCTGCAATCGTTGTTTTATTTTTGAGTTGAAAGCAAATAATGAGTATCAAATCAACAATCGGTGAGCAAAAAAGGGCCAACCGATTGTTGATTTGTTGTTATACAGCTGTTATAATAAAATACGAAGAGCACAACTGCTCAGAATTTTTCTAAGGGAGGATATCACCATGAGGAAACTGCTGTCCGTACTGCTGGCTCTGTGCCTGCTGGGTTCCCTGCTGGTTCCCTTCGCGGTCGCGGAGGAGCTGGAGCCCATCACCCTGACCGCCTTCCGCGGCGATCCCGGCGACCAGCCCTATGAAGACAACAAGATCTACAAGAAGATCGAAGAGGAATTCGGCATCACCTTCGAGTGGGAATTCCTGGCCGGCGACCTGGACGAGACCCTGGGCCTGAAGCTGCAGGACATGGACGACCTGCCGGACCTGTTCGACGGCGGCAACAGCGCCGAGACCCTGATCGACGCCGGCGCGCTGATCAACCTGCTGGACTACGTCAATCCCGAGGATACCCCCAACCTGTGGGCCCACATTGAGCCCCAGAAGAACCGCATCATCACCAAGGACGAAGTCACCGGCGAGGATGTCATGTACATCATCCCCAACTACGGCCTCGGTGAGGGCGAGCAGATCGTCAACAGCGTGGGCGGCCCCGCCTTCTTCATCCAGAAGCAGGTTCTGGCCTGGGCCGGCTATCCTGAGATCCACACCCTGGACGAGTACTTCGACCTGATCGAGAAGTTCATCGCCGAGAATCCCACCAACGCTGACGGCGTTCCCTATGTGGGCTTCGACATCCTGTGCGAAGGCTGGCGTCACTTCTGCCTGATCAACCCCGTGCAGCACCTGATGGGCCGCCCGAACGACGGCGAAGTGCTGGTGGACGTGACCAAGGACGACTATCCCACCGAGACCTTCATCAACCAGCCCTATGCCAAGGCCTACTACAAGAAGCTGAACGAGGAGTTCAAGAAGGGCATCATCAGCCCCGACACCTTCGTCATGAGCTATGACCAGTACATCGCGCAGCTCTCCAGCGGCACCGTGCTGGGCATGTTCGATCAGACCTGGGACTTCGGCGACGCCACCAACGCCCTGCTGACCGACAAGAAGTACGAGAACACCTACGTGGCCCTGGGCCTGGTCTACGACGAGGACGACGTGGCGGCCGAGGATATGCCCGAAGGCTGGACCATCGAGGAGCATTACGTGAACGGCTCTCTGCCGAACCTGGATCGCGGCTTCGGCATCAGCGTCAGCTGCAAGTGCCCCGAGCGCATCGTCGCCATGTGGGAGCGCATGCTGGACTATGACTGGCAGATGCTCTTCAACTGGGGCGTCGAGGGTGAGGATTACTCCGTGGTGGATGGCCGCCTGACCATGACCGAGGAGCAGTACGCCAACACCCAGGACATCGAGTGGCAGCGCCACAACAAGGCCCGCGCCTTCTTCGAGAGCAGCCCCAAGCGCCAGGGCTACATCATGGACGGCGAGTTCGCCGGCCAGTGCTGGGAGCCCGGCAACCAGGACGAGATCGTGTTCGGCCTGATGAACGAATATGACAAGGACTTCCTGAGCCACTACGGCTACAGCAAGTTCGGCGACTTCGTGAATCCGCCCATCGAGCTGGCGCCCTACGGCGAAGCCTGGCAGATCGACAAGGCCGACATCCAGAAGGACTATGATGACTATCTGAGGATTCAGGACGAGCAGCTGCCCAGCATCATCATGGCCGCTGACGACGCCGAGTTCGACGCCAAGTGGGATGCCTTCGTGACGGAGATCACTCCCAGCGCCGATATCTACGCGAACTTCATGCATGAGCAGATTCTGAAGCTGGTCGACGCCTACTACGGCGAAGACGCTGAATAATCTCATAACACCACGCCAGGGGGAGAGAGGAACTCTCTCCCCCGGTTTTTCAAATTGTGGGCTGGATTCTGACGCCTCATCAGTCTGGTCTGACGACCAGCCAGCTTCCCCTCAACGGGAAGCCTTGAATGCCAAAGGCCTTCCCCTTGAGGGGCGTCGAGCGCCCGGAAAACAGCATAGCACGCTGTTTTCCGCGAGACGGGGACGGCAGTCCCGTGGAACGGTGGCGCGACGAAGTCGTGACAGATAAGGTGTTCCCCAACCCAGAATTTGGAAAACCGAAACAAAATACTTACCAGGGGGGAATTGTCGTGACCAATTACACCCAGGGCACCGCGAGATACGCCAGCCCGAAGAAGAAGGGCTTCTTCTCCAGGCTGGCCGGCCAGTGGCAGCTGGCGCTGATGTCCGTGCCCATCTTCCTGTACGTGCTGCTGTTCAATTATGCGCCCATGTGGGGCTGGATCAACGCCTTCAGGGATTACGGCAACCGCAAGCTGGTGGCCAGGGGCATCACCCCCTTCAACGGCCTGGACAACTTCAAGTGGCTGTTCAGCCGTCCGGACTTCTTCGTTGCCATCCGCAACACGCTGGCCATGAGCGTCATCAACCTGGTGTTCGGCACGGTATCCGCCATCATCCTGGCGGTGCTGCTGAACGAGGTGCGCCAAAAGACCTTCAAGAAGACGGTGCAGACCGTCACCTACCTGCCCCACTTCCTGTCCATGGTCATCATCGTGGCCATGGCCCAGAACATCTTTGCCAGCAACGGTCCCGTTAACGACCTGCTGGGCCTGCTGGGCATCCAGCCCGTATTCTGGCTGGGCGAGGGCAAGTACTTCTGGTGGCTGGTGGGCCTCATCAACGTGTGGAAGGAAGTCGGCTGGGGCACCATCATCTACATCTCCGCCATGACCAGCATCGACCCAAGCCTATATGAGGCGGCTTCCATCGACGGCGCGGGCCGCTTCCAGCGCATACTGCACGTCACGCTGCCGGGCATCAAGAGCACCTTCGTCATCCTGCTGATCATGAACATCGGCCACCTGATGGAGGCGGGCTTTGAGATCCAGTACCTGCTGGGCAACGGCCTGACCGCCGCCTACTCCCGCACCATCGACATCTTCGTGCTGGAGTACGGCACCCAGAACATGGACTTCGGCGTGGCCACCGCCGCCGGCATCTTCAAGAGCGTGGTCGCCATCATACTGCTCGTCGGGGCCAACTTCATCTCCAAGCGCCTCGGCGAAGAGACGCTGGTTTAAGGAAGGAGGGCGACTGAAATGACTACCACCAATTATCAGAACATAAAGGTTCGCAAGCACTATGACGTCGTCTTCCCGATCGTCAATGCCGTCATACTGATCCTGCTGATGTTCGTGACGCTGTATCCCGTCATCAACACCGTGGCCATCTCCTTCAACGACGGCACCGACGCCCTGAAGGGCGGCATCGGCCTGTGGCCCCGGGTGTTCAGCGTCAAGAGCTACCAGTCCATACTGTCCGACCCCGCCGTGTACCAGGCCGCCTGGATCTCAGCTTCCAAGACGGTGATCATCACGATCCTGAACCTTTTCTGGACCAGCATGCTGGCCTACACGCTGACCCGCAAGGAATACGTGCTGCGCAAGGTGATCACCACGTTGCTGGTGCTGACCATGTACATCAACGCCGGCCTGATCCCCAACTACCTGCTGATCACCAAGGTGCTGCACCTGAACAAGAGCTACTGGGTATATATCATCCCCACGATGTTCTCCTGCTTCAACATGATCGTGCTGCGCACCTACATCGCGGGCCTGCCCGAGGCGCTGGTGGAATCCGCGCGCATCGACGGCGCGGGTGACATCCGCATCTTCTGGCAGATCATCTTCCCGCTGTGCAAGCCGGTTCTGGCGACGGTCGCCCTGTTCGTGGCCGTGGGCAGCTGGAACAGCTGGTTCGACACCCACCTGTACAACGCCAGCAAGACCCAGCTGCATTCCCTGCAGTACCTGCTGAAGATGAAGCTGGCCACCACCCAGGCCAGCGCCAACGCGGCCAAGTCCACCGTGGACGCCCTGTCCAAATCCACCAAGACCACCCCGGTCACCATCCGCTGCGCCATCACGGTCATTTCCACGGTGCCGATCCTGGTGGTGTATCCCTTCCTGCAGCAGTACTTCGTCACCGGCATGGTGCTGGGCAGCGTGAAGGGCTGATCCCCAACTGTCGCGGGCGGGGGCATCTTCCCCGCCCTTCTCTACATCGAACCACCCGCCCGGAGGTGCGAATATGCAGAACAAAGCGCCTGCCGAGGCCATGTCGCGGAGCCGTTTCCCGGATGGATTCAGGATCCTGAAGGGCAACCAGGAATACGTCACCTACATCGAACACTCCTCCCTCCGCGTGTGGTACTCTGAAACCCCCTCCCACTACGAGACCCACTTCCATTCGGCGGTGGAGATCATACTGCCCATCACCGGCGAGGTGATCTATACCGTTGAGGACAGCACCTATCGCGTGCAGTCCAACGAAGTGCTGATCATCCCGCCCAACACGGTGCATAGCCTGTTCATGCACGAGGGCAGCAGCCGCTACCTGCTGCTGTTCGAGCCGGACCACATCTTCGGCATGCGGGACATGCAGCTGATCGAGGGCCTGCTGAAGACGCCCATCTACCTTACGGGCCAGTCGGAAAGCCAGGAGAGCATCCGCGCGCTGCTGATGGCGGTGGTGAACTGCTACGAGCGCCGGGAATTCCTGTGGAACTCGCTGTGCTACGCCAGCCTCCTGCAGATGTACGCGCGCCTGGGCCAGTTCAACATGACCCGGGAGATGAACCGCTACGATGAGAAGAGCCAGCGCATCGACCCGGAGATCGTGGACAGCGCCCGGCTGTACATCGACCAGAACTACATGCGGGACATCACGCTGACCGACGTGAGCAACTTCACCGGCTTCTCCAAGTGCTACTTCTCCCGGGTGTTCAAGCAGCAGCTGGGCCTGAGCTTCTCGGAGTACCTGCGCCACAAGCGCATCACCATGGCCGAGGAGCTGCTGATCCACTCCCGCCAGCCCATCCAGGAGATCGCCATGAGCGCCGGCTTCGGCAGCGTGGCCACCTTCAACCGCGTGTTCCGCGACGCCAAGAACTGCACTCCCTCCCGCTTCCGGGAGATCTACGGGGACATACTGAAATAGGCCCCATTGAAAAAGCCCCGCAGGCTCAGCCTGCGGGGCTTTTCTGTTTAATCCAGCAGCCACCCGATCCCCTTCGCCATCCGGCCCAGCGGGTCATTGAAGTGTCCACCGGGGTTCAGCTCGAACCGGGTGGGGACGTTCCTTTCCTCATACATCGCCGCCAGTCGCCGCGCGGCGTCCTCCACGGTGCGCATGATGGGGTTTCGGGCCCTGCCCTCCTTGTCCCCCACCGAGACGTAGACCCGCTCAGGGGCGCGCGCAGAGGCGTTTGCGGCGGCCCAGTCGATAAAGCCCGGATACCACAGCGAGCCGGACACGCTGGCGAAGCGCTGGAAGGCGTCCACCCGACACACCGCCCAGGCCGCGAACAGCCCCGCCAGGGAATACCCTGCCAGGCCGATCCAGCGCGGCCGTTCCGGCAGCCTCTCAAGCGCCGCCGGGAGCACCTCTCCCGTCAGCGCCTCAAGCCATTTATCCGCGTGGCCGCCGAAGCTCTGCCCCCTGAACGCCCTCGGCGCGGGCCAGGGCGTCAGCTCGTCGTCCCAATCAAGTCCGCCGATGGCCATAAGCGAGAAGTCCGCCTCCGCGACGGCCTTCACCGCCTGATACAGCGCCTCGCCCTCGCCGTCCTCGGCGTTCACCACGATCAGCGGCGCGCCCGGGATAAGCGACGGGAACATCTCCACAGTCTTGTCCGCAATACACAGCTTTTCCATGGATTACCTCCTGCGATTTCCAAAAGCCTTCCCCGCTGGGGAAGGTGAATTTCGGTGAAATTGCCTGTAATTTTTCCGAAAGACGGATGCGGTCCTTTCGGACAGCGTAAAAGATCCTGCCCTGGATTTCCGGCGACGCTCTGCGGCCTCTCCGCCGGCCCGTGCAGTCTATTTGCCTGAAGAGGCAATCGCCCGCCCTCGGCGGCCCGTCCGCTGATCGCGCACGATTCCAATGAAAAACACCCCGGTGCCGTTTGGCATCGGGGTATGCTCTCTCTTTTAGCGCTTGGAGAACTGGGGCGCGCGACGGGCGGCCTTCAGGCCGTACTTCTTGCGCTCCTTCATGCGAGGATCGCGGGTCAGATAGCCGGCCTTCTTGATGGCGGGCTTCAGATCGGCGTCTGCCTTCACCAGCGCGCGGGCGATGCCGTGACGGATCGCGCCGGCCTGGCCGGTGAAGCCGCCGCCCTTGCAGTTGACGACGACGTCCCACTTGCCCAGGGTCTCGGTCAGCACCAGGGGCTGACGCACGACGGTCTTCAGGGTCTCGTAACCGAAGTACTCCTCCAGGTTGCGCTTGTTGATGGTGATGTTGCCCTCACCGGGGATCAGACGAACGCGGGCGATCGCCTTTTTCCTTCTGCCGACGGCATGGAAACTAACATTACTCATTTCTTCGTCCTCCTCCCTATTACAGCTTCAGCTCTTCGGGCTTCTGGGCCTGCTGGTTGTGCTCGGGTCCGGCGTACACGAACAGCTTTTTGGCCATTGCGTAGCCCAGGGGGCCCTTGGGCAGCATGCGGCGAACCGCCTCACGGAAGGCGAACTCGCTCTTCTTGGCCATCAGCTTGCGGTAGGAAATCTCCTTCAGTCCGCCCGGATAGCCGGTATGATAGCGATAAAACTTGTTGTCCAGCTTCTTGCCGGTAAACACCAGCTTATCGGCGTTCACGACGATGATATAGTCGCCACAGTCACAGTGGGGCGTGAAGGTGGGCTTGTGCTTGCCGCGCAGCATGGAAGCAACCTGGGAAGCCAGGCGGCCGAATACCATGCCCTCGCCGTCGATGACGTACCACTTACGCTCGACGTTCTGGGGATTCGCCATATAAGTACTCACGTGTAATTTCCCTCCAATTTCGATCGCCGGAGCTCTCCGGCCGCGAACCGGACCAAATGCCCTGCGTCCGCTCTTCATTGAAATCAATGCCTTTGCGCCAGGTGTGGTCAGTACCTTCGCAATCATGCCATTGCCCGGGGCTAGTGAGCGTATTGACACAAGTTGTATTATACCCAATTTTCCCTCGTGCGTCAACGGTTTTCAGGGCTGGTTTTCAACATTTAACATCCTCTTCGGATTGTCAGCCAGCCTCGCAGGCCGCCCAGCGCGGCGGCGAGGGTGGCGACGTTGCACAGGTACCCAAAGCCGGCGCACAGCCAGAAGCCGAACAGCCCCCAGCGCGCCGCCAGAGGCACCATGGGCAGCGCGTGGGCCAGCAGCAGAGGGCCGCCCCGGGCCAGCGCCGCGCAGCCACACAGCAGCGGCAGGGCCATCCCGGCAGAGCAGAGCAGCCCCAGACGCCTGGGCTCCATGGCGGAATCCGCCCGACTGCACACGGCATCCACCGCCACGCAGGCGTTCAACGCGGCGTGGCACAGGGCGAGGAAGAGCATCGCCGGCACATTTCCTGCAAGGGTCAGCACCGCCTCGCCGCGAAGGTACAGCCGCGGCGGCCGGGGATCGAGGGCGAGGCCAACGTAAAACAGCACGGCAACGGCGGCGAGCGCCATCCCTGCGACACCCATTCCCCGTCCCCCGCGCAGGTTCAAAAGCGCCGCCAGCATCAGTGCAATGGCCATGCCCCAGAGGAAGCTGTGCTGCAACGGCAGGGTCAGCGCACCCAGCTCCCCGGCGTTCAGCACCGCCACCGCTGCCGCCATGGCCAGCAGCAGTGCGTGGAACAGGCCCACGATCCGGCCCTTCCCCCGCCCCAGCGCCTTGCGGCAGAGCGCGCCAAAGCTGCCCGCCCCGGCGCGGATCGCCCACTTCGCGCACAGCCCCAGCAGCAGCCCGAAGAGCGCCGAGGCCAGCGCCAGGCCCGGCCAGGCCGCCCAGCCCAGCTGCATGAAGAAGATCACCAGCGCCCGCCCGGAGGCGAAGCCCGTGGCCGCCGCGGCCCCCAGCGCTGCCGTCGCCGCCCGCCAGTCCCCATTTCTTTCCATGGCAAAACCCCCGTTTCACACGAATAGTATGCGAAACGGGGGCAGTTGATAATCCGTATTCATACTAAATTCCATCTAAGATATGAACAAATGCGGAGTGGTTTTTTCGTTCTGGCAAAGCTGAGCGGAGAGAGGCGATGCAGCGCATCGTTGACCGAAGCGAAGCAAAGCCAGGGCGGAAAAGACGCCCGCAGTTGTGTATGGATTAGATGGAATTTAGTATCAGTTTTCAGCCGCCGCGGCCTCCCGGGACAGCTCCTCGGCGGTCTTGTCCACGGGCGTCTGCTGCTCGTAGACCCAGCCCAGCGAAGGGTCTTCGGCGATGTCCAGCGGCTGGCCGTGCTCGTCCAGCTCCGGCGGCCGGGTCTCGCGGGCGGCCTCCTCTGCGAACTGGGGATCGCGCTCGGTGGGTCCGCCCGCGCGCAGCAGCTTCAGCGAGCCGCCCAGCAGCTGCGCCGCCAGCACCACTGTCAGCACCGCCGCCACCAGGGCCACCGCCGCTACGGCCATGCGCGTCCAGGCGGGCGCGCGCCTGCGCCTGTTCAAACCGTATACTTCCGGATGTATTCCGGCACCTCATCCTCGGGCGAGCTGATGGACAGCACGAAGCTGCAGTGGTGGGCGTTGGAAACGCGCTCCAGCTTCTCGAAGAACTGTTCCATCTCGATGTCGTCCAGCGGGGTCTTGACCAGCTTCTTGAAGGCGTCCACCGCGATCAGGGACAGGTCGAAATCGGCGGAAAGCATGCCGCAGACGAAGGCCAGGAACTCGTGGGCGGTGCACTTGTAGGCCGCCGGATACTCGCTGGCGTCCACGAAGCGGATCTCGTGGCGCAGGTCGTACATGTAGCGCTTGTCATCGTCGATGAAGATGATATTGCCGTGCTCGCTCTTCAGGGCGTCGTTGGTGATGTCGATCAGCCGCTTGGTCTTGCCGCTGCCCTTGTCGCCAAGGATTACTTTGATCATGTTTCTCCACTCCTTATCATTTCAGGTGGTATCTTTATTATACTATGGAACGCCGCAAAAAACAAGGTGTGATGATGCAGGAATTTGCAGGCTGCCAGTCGAATACTCTCCTATTCACATCAGGAGGATACATCCCATGGCACATTTTGACGACGCGAGCATCCTGGAAACCACCGTGGAGACCAAGCGGGTCTTCGACGGCCTGATATTGCACATCGACCACATCAACAACCGCCTGCCCAACGGCAAGCTGGCCGCACGGGAGGTAGCCCGCCACGTGGGCGCGTCCGCGGTGGTGCCCGTGGACGGGGACGGCAACGTGTGGCTGGTGAAGCAGTTTCGCGCGCCCATCGACCAGATCCTGCTGGAGGTACCTGCCGGAAAGCTGGATTACAAGGGCGAGGACCGGCTGGAGGCCGCGAAGCGGGAGCTGCAGGAGGAGACGGGCCTGTCCGCCGGGGAGTGGACGCACCTGACCGACATCGTGACTACGCCGGGCTTCAGCGACGAGCTGATCAGCCTGTACCTGGCCCGGGACCTGTCCGCCGGCCAGAGCCACCCGGACGACGACGAGTTTTTGAACGTGGTGAAGGTGCCCCTGAACGAATTGACAGCCATGATCGCCCGGGGCGAAGTGACCGACGCAAAGACCATCTGCGCCGTGCTGCTGGCGGAAAAGGTCGTGAACGGATAGCATGATCTATACCGACAGCTATACCTACATGCCTGAGCTGGAAACCCCGCGCCTTCGCCTGCGCAAGCTGCAGATGCGGGACGCCGAGGACATCTACCACTACAGCCGGGACAGCGAGGTGGCGCGGCACGTGCTGTGGGACGCCCATCGCTCCGTGGGCGAGAGCCGCAGCTACCTGCGATACATGATCCGGCGCTACCGCAACCACGAGCCCGCCAGCTGGGGCATCGAGTGGAAGGAGACCGGCCGGATCATCGGCACCATCGGCTATATGTGGATCCAGACGGACAATTCCGCCGCCGAAGTGGGCTATTCCCTGGCCCGGGACTTCTGGAACAAGGGCATCATGACCGAGGCGCTGAAGGCGGTGATCGCCCACGGCTTCGGCAGGTTGAACCTGAACCGCATCGAGGCCCAGCACGAGACCACCAACCCCGCCAGCGGCGCGGTGATGCGCAAGTGCGGCATGGTGCGCGAGGGCCTGCTGCGCCAGCGGCTGTACAACAAGGGCCGCTATGTGGACGTGGAGCTCTACGCCATATTGAGAAAGGACTACAAGAGCAAGCTGTAAAGCTGTGCCGCGCACATTAAAGCCTTCCCCAAGGGGAAGGCTTTTTCGTCAAGCATCCAATCCGCTGGCAACTCTAATGCCAGCATCCTTCGCCAGCGCCATCAATTCCTCTGTGAACGCAAGGACCACGGGCTGATCAGAGGCCTGCATCAGCGGCATTACCCGCCTGCACAAGGCCAGCGCCATGCTCTCATCCGACGCACTCGCCAGCACGTCCAGGCCCTTGAAGTGGCCCTCCATGATGTGCATGATGTTGTCCACATCCCTGCTATTGCCCAGGTCCGCCGGCAGCACCAGCATGTCCAGCGGCCGCCCGGTGAGGGCCGCCGTGCGCATCAGCGCCGCCGCGTCGCCGCCCGTCAGGGCCAGCTTCATGCCCCTTTCAGCCAGCGCCAGCGCCATGTCCCGGCCCGGCTCGCCGTCCGCGCCGATGACCAGCGCGCGACGGCCCGTCCAATCCACGCTCTTCATATCCAAGCCTCCTCAGTCCAGCCCCGGCAGGTGCGGCAGCGTCTCGATGCCCAGGTCCCACATGAAATCCAGCCCCTGGGTGAACAGCTCTGTGCGCTTCAGGTGCTCCGCGTCGTGGGCGTCGAAGCCGATGATGGCCTTGACGGGGTACTGGGCCGCGATCTCCCAGAACTGGCGGCAGGGATACCCCAGCTGGCCGATCTCGCCGATGCGGGCGTGGTACTGTATGCCCAGCAGGTTGTACTCCAGCGGGATGCCCAGGTCCGCCGCAGCCTGGCAGATGTCGCGGCTCACGGCGGCGCAGTCGGCGTCGAACACCCGGTAGGTGTGGCAGAACAGGTCCGGGTGGGCCACGTAGTCAAACAGCCCCGTGGCCATGCCCGCGATGGTGCGCTCGCCATAGCGCCGCACCTGCTCGGGCCGGGCGCTGCGGCCGAAGTAGAACCCGCCGGCGTCGTTGAGCACGTTGTGGTCGCCCTCGTCGGTCAGGTCGTAGTGGTTGCCCAGGATCAGGTAGTCCAGCTTCTCTTCCTTCAAATCCCTCAGCCAGCCCATGTACTCCGGGAAGGCCTCGCACTCCAGCCCCACCGGAATGCGCAGCCGACCCGCGTACTTTTTCCCCAGGCCGCGCACGGTGGCCAGATAGCCGTCCAGCTGGTCCAGGCGCATGCGCATATGGCTGACGAACCCGCTCTTGTAGGGCCAGGGCGTGTGGTCTGAAAAGCCCAGCACCCTGAACCCGGCATCCACAGCCGTGCGCACGTATTCCTCCTCCGTGCCCAGGGCGTGCATGCAGCGCCAGGTGTGGGTATGGTAATTCACCAGGGGATGCTCGTCCAGGCCGTAATCGCGCATGTGGGTCACCTCGTGTTTTAGTCATCATTGGTCAGTGAAGATTCGGGTGCACTCGTCCGCCGGACTGTTTTCCGGGCACTCGATGTCCCTGTTCCCTGTACTGATTATACCGCATAAACCCGCTCTTGTCGTCCCCGTCGCTGTTATTTTTCCGAAATGTCACGCCGCGTTGGCGCGTTTCCAAAGGAGCCGCATACAGTTCAAGACGCCAAAAAGGCGCATGGTGAAAGCCAAAGGAATACGATACAAGGAATTGAACAACGCGAGCCTGTCATATCTGACAGGCTCGCTTTCTGTACCGAATGTCGATACGGATGGCGGAGGCGGTGGGATTCGAACCCACGAGGGCTTTCACCCTACCTGATTTCGAGTCAGGGCCGTTATGACCACTTCGATACACCTCCACGGCACCTAACCATTATACCCCAGCCGGGCCGGAGATGTCAAGGCGCGCAGGCGCGCAGAAGGGCATGTTTCGGAAAAATAACAGCGACAATGCGTTGGCTGCGGGAACACGTGCGCGCCGTATATGAACCAGCCCGCCCCTTCACAGCCATCCGTCATGCGCTCTCGCGCTTCTCCTCTCTCCCGCTTCCGAAGTAGGTGAAGCACAGCATGGTGATGTCGTCGAACTGCTCCGCGCCATCCACAAACGCGTGGATGCCGTCCATCACGTTCTCCAGCGTCCGCTGGCAGTCGGCTTCCGGCTCCCGGTTCAGGGCGTCCAGCATCCGCTCCGTGTCGAACAGCTGCTCTTCGCGGCTGGTGGCTTCGGTCACGCCGTCGGTGTAGACGAACAGGCTGTCGCCGGGATGCAGTTCAAATTCATGCTCGGCAAACTTCATCTGCTTGAGGATGCCCACCGGCGCGGCGTGCTTGTACTTCACCAGCTCATACTGCCCGCCGCTGCGGCGCAGGGCCGGATGCTCGTGGCCCGCGTTGGCGGCCACGCCGCGGCCCGTGGACAGCTCCACCACCGCCAGCCAGACCGTGACGAACAGCCCCGCCTGGTTGTTTTCCATCAGCTGGCCGTTCACGCTGGCCAGCGCCTGGGCCGGGCTCTCTCCCGCCTGCACCCGGTTCTTGATCAGGATACGCGAGATCATCATGAACAGCGAGGCGGGCACGCCCTTGCCAGACACGTCCGCGATCACCAGGGCGATGTGATCGTCATCCACCATGAAGAAGTCGTAGAAGTCGCCGCCCACGGTCCTGGCGGGGGTCATGGAGGCGTAGATGTCGAAGTCGGGGCGATCCGGGAAGGCGGGGAAGGTCTGGGGCAGCTGCCCATTCTGGATGGATGCCGCCAGGTCCAACTCCGCAGCCATGCGATGGCGCTCGGCGGTGATGCGCAGGTTGTCCTCGATGTAGCGGCGCAGATCGCCGTCCATCTTCTCAAAGGATTTCGACAGCTTCTCCAGCTCGTCGCCGGTGTGGATGTCCGAATGATAGACCTCGTTCGCCTCCAGGTTGTCGGTCATGCTCTCGGCGGCCGTGGTCAGCTTGCGGATGGGACGGATCAGGTTCCGCTTCACATACAGGGCGTAGACGGCGATATAGATCGCCATCAGCGCCAGCACGCACAGGGAGATGCTCAGCACCATCCGGCGGATGTCGCTTTCGATCTCCCGCAGGGAAAAGTCCGCGAACACCGCGGCGACGGGCTCCCCCGCGGCGTTGAGCACCGGGGACGCGGCGATGGCCAGGCGCCCGTACTGGTAGTCGGGATCGCGGATGAACCACAGCGGCTCCCCTTCCTCGCCCCGCATCCTCGAATACGTCCACGCCTCCTGGTCGGCCGGGTACTCCTCGGTGTAGCCCAGGGTATCCTCGCCTTCCAGGTCATTGGACCAGATGTACTGAAGCTGACCCTCGCTGGACGTGCAGATGTACAGGTTCTCCGGCTCAAACCGGTCCGCGAAGTTGAGCACCAGATCCAGGACTTCTGCGTAATAGTCGTCCTTTTCCCGCGTCTCAAGATAGGCCACTGCCCTGTCCCCGTCGATCATCCCGGCCAGCGTGCCGGTCAGCGCCTGACCCACGTACTCATACTTGTCCACGGTGTTCTGTTCCAGCCGATGGGATATGAACAGGCACACGCCGATCGTCAACAGCAGCGTGAGTATGATCATGCCCGCCAGGAGCTTCCCGCCAATGCTTTTTCTCATGTCGACCCACTTTCAGGCGCGTTTACAGCGTCTTTTTCAGCGTCAGTATGTTCTGCCCGTCCCGATACTCGTACTCGATGCCGTCCATGTACTGCTTGACCACGTAGATGCCCAGGCCGCCCCGCCTGCGCTTTTGCAGGGGCTGGTCCAGGTCGGGATCCGGCTTCGCCAGCGGATCGTAGGGCACGCCCCTGTCCATAAAGCGGATGATCACCGTCGCCGGCGACTTCGTGGTTTCAAAGCGCACGGTAGCGGGGCCCTCCTCCGGATTGTAGGCATAGCTGGCGATATTGACGAAGATCTCCTCCACCGCCACGTCCATCTGCATCCGGTCCGCAGGGCTCAGGCCCAGCCCCTCCAGGTTCCCGTCCACAAATTCCAGCACCCGCGGCAGGTTTTCCACGAGCGCGGGGAGCGTGAGTTCCTGCATGATGTCCTCCTGTCCGGCCGTTAGAAGGGGCAGCCCGTGAAAGCGCCGGGAAGCGATTACTTCTTCGCCACCAGCACTGTGCCGTCGGTATAGTAGCATCCGGTGACGACCAGTCCCTCGGGGATGTCCTTGTCGGCGTAGCCGACGTAATCGAAGGCGGGAACCAGCTGGTTGTTGACCAGATCCAGCAGCGCCGCGTCCTCCTCGTCCTCGGGATCGAATAGATCCATCCAAGAGATGTCGTTGCTGATGACCTCCTGGGCCCCCATGCAGCTGCGGCTCCAGAACACTGCGTCCACCTGGTTGGAAGCCAGGGCCACGGCGCGGGCAGCGGCGGTGATGGGCACCAGCTCGATATTCTTGCCGAGCAGCTTGCTGAGCTCCGCCAGGATCGCGACGTTGAAGCCCGAGGGCTGACCATCGGGGCTGACATAGTCCATGGGCGGCAGATCGCCGGTCACGGCCACACGAATGGTGTCGGCTCCCTCAAAGACAGGCATTTCGACCGTCGGGATCTCGCCGCCGATCACACCGTCGATGTAGGTTTCCGCTATCCCATCCAGCGCTTCCTCGTCGATGGAGTACAGCGCTTCGGTCAGCTCGTCCGCCAGGTCCTGCTTCGCTTCAGGGAGCATCATCGAATAGTCGAAGCCCATCAAGCTGTTGAACAGGAAATCCGTCAGGATGTTGTTCTCAGCCTCGTAATCCATCAGGATCACCAAGTTGTCGTTGTTGGCGCACAGGTACTCGGCCGTGGTCCGGTTCAAGTCGATGGCGTCGATCTGGTCGGCATTCAGTGCCATGATCATGTCGTTCAGGGAATCAAAATAGACGACCTCAACGTTCTCGTCCATCATGCCGTCGTAATAGGGATGGTCGGCATGGATGCCCTGCTCGTTCAGCATTTCCCCGGCATAGGCGCGCATCTTCTGGACAGCGGAGTAATCCGCTTCGGTCATGTTCAGCATCTGCAGGGTGCCGATGCGCTTGATTGCGCCTTCAGCCAGCGCCGGGGTCAGCGCGGCGCAGATCAGCACGAGAGTAACGAGAATTGCGATGGCCTTTTTCATTCCAAATTACCTCCTCAAAGTATGATGGTTAATTGATTATAGTTCTGATCGAACCGGTAATCCGTTCTCTGGGCGGTCCGCCTGATGATGGCGACCGCCATGGCATTGTCCGACTCCTCCAATGGGTTGTAGGGCTTGCCGCCACTGGTGATCTCGATCACCACGGCGTGGTCCTCCTCCGCATAGGACACCTCCAGGCGCATGTCCACCGCTTCGCCCTCCGCGAAGCAGTGGTTCATGAAATCGTAGAACATCTCCTCGCAGCAGACCTGCAGCGGGTAGACGCGCTTGTGCTCGATGCCGTACTTATCCACGAAAGTCTGGATCCCGCCCTGCATGGCCATCAGGTCAAAATCCCGTTCGGCGACATCGAAGGCGAAATACTTGATCTTGCGGATGAAGGCGACGGTCTTGTCCCGCTTCGGATGGTCGAAGATCTCATCCGGCGTGCCCTCAGCACGGCGATATAGCCCCGCGCCAGGCGGCGCGGCACCGCGCTTTTGCGCAGGCGCAGCCAGCAGACGAGTGCGCCCAGCACCGTGCCCAGCAGCAGCGACAGCCCCGAAATGCGTACGGTGACCCAGAGACCGCCCAGTATGGTCTTCCAGGAGTCGCCTTCGATCAATATCTTGTACAGTTTATCTGAAAGGTCCATACCGTGGTCTCTCCGTTATTCCACTCCCAGTACGTCGGCCAGCCCGGTGATGTCGAAGATGTTCCGCACGTCTTCATTGGCGTTGACGATGGACATGCTGCCGCTGTGGTCGTCCATGGTCTGCGCCGCGCCCACCAGTACGCGCAGGCCCGCGCTGGAGATGTAGGCCAGCTTGGACAGATCGAACACCAGTGCCTCAACGCCCTCCAGCGCCGGCACCAGCTCCTCTTCCAGATCCGGCGCGGTCAGGGTGTCCAGGCGGCCCTCCACAACCACGGTCAGCTTTTTGTTTTCAAGGCTCTTGGTAACGTTCAACTATATATCCTTCCTTGCTGTGCCCGTTGCCATGCCGACAGTCTTCCCGGCAACCGCCAGGCGGTCTTTTCAACAGCGATCCGCGACCGGGCATGGACAACACTTTCCCAATAAATTATAACACCCGCCTCGGCACAGCGTCAAGCCGTTTTCTGCCGCCGCGCAGCCCGACGCCGACATCATCCATGGGGCGGCTTTCCGTCGCGCAGCCGCCCGGAACCCACATCCGCACCGTGTTCGGGCAATTCCCCTTGCATCCCGCCCGAAAAACCGGTATAATACAATAAGAGTATTATGGACCATGCGGGAGGGAAACCCTTGATAAGCTATATCGAACAATTCTTCAACGACCCGAAGGGGATGCTGATCTTCTTCCTGCTGGCGTTCCCGGGGCGCATCCTGGCGCTGTCGCTGCATGAGTTCGCCCACGCCTGGGTGGCCCATCGCTGCGGCGACGACACGGCGAAGATGATGGGCCGGCTGACGGTAAACCCGCTGAAGCACCTGGACCCGCTGGGCACGGTGCTGATGCTGGTGGTGGGCTTCGGCTGGGCCAAGCCGGTGCCGGTGAACCCCCGCAACTACCGCAATTACCGCAAGGACGACCTGAAGGTGTCCGTGGCGGGCGTGACCATGAACCTGATCCTGTTCTGCGTGGGAAATGTGCTGATGCTGGCGTTCCTCGTCGCGGCGATCCGGAAGGAGGCCGACCCCACCGCGGGCCAGTACCTGCAGATGCTGTTTGCGCGCTACGACTACTACAACGTGGCCATCTGGCAGGTGGAGCAGAGCTTCGGCGAGGTCGCCGGGTACCTGTTCCAGATGCTGTACTACTTCACCGTCACCAACCTGGTGCTGTGCGTGTTCAACCTGCTGCCCGTTCCCCCGCTGGACGGTTATCACGTGCTGAACGACCTGGTGCTTCGGCGCAGGCAGCTGTTCGCCAACCCCCAGACCGCCCGCATCGCCAGCACGGCGCTGTTCGTGCTGGTGCTCACCGGCGTGGTGGGCCGGGTGCTGGGCTGGGCGGACACCCAGATCCTCACCGGCGCGGGCAACCTGGCCATCTCGGCGCTTCGGGCCATGGGCCTGGTCGCGTAGATCAATGAGGAATGTGGAGTGAGGAATGAGGAATGGATGTGGAAATCCTTGCGGATTTCTTTGATTAAACAGAAGGCGCCAGGAAGACCCCTCAACATCGCTCCCCTTCAATCAAACAGATTCGCAGAATCTGCACCTCAATTCCTCATTCCTAATTCCTCATTCCCAATCCCTGTTTATCCGGAGGACATATGGCCTACATCGTATCGCTGAAGGAATTTGACGGCCCGCTGGATCTGCTGTTGACGCTGATCTCCAACGCCAAGATCGACATCCACGACATATTCGTCAGCCAGATCACCGAACAGTATCTGGAGACCATGAGCCTGGTGGACGAGCTGGACATGGACAGCGCCAGCGAATTTTTACAGATGGCGGCCACGCTGCTGGAGATCAAGAGCCGCGCCATGCTGCCCAAGCCACCCAAGCCGGAGGACCCGGACGAGCTGTCGCCGGAGGAGGCCCTGATCAAACAGCTGGAGGAATACCGCCAGTTCAAGGAGGTCTCCAGCCGGATGAAGCAGCTGGAGGAGGAGGCCCGCGCGCTTCTGACCAAGCTGCCGGAGGAGTACCCGCTGCCGCCGCCAAACATCGAGATCACGGGCCTGACGCTGGACAAGCTGATCAAGGCCTATCGCAAGGTGCTGGAGCGGGCGGAGCGCGCCGAGGCCGCCGACGCCATGGCCAGCCGGGAGATCCGCCGCGACAGCTTCACCATCGCCGGGTGCATGGCCCGCATCAGCCGCAGCGTGCGCCGGGGCGGGTGCAGGTTCTCCGAGCTGTTCGGCGAGGACTTCACCAGGCAGGAGGTCGTCACCATGTTCCTGGCGCTGCTGGAGCTGATCAAGCTGAACCGGCTGCACGTCAGCCAAAGCGCGGCATATGAGGAGATCATGCTGACGGCATAGCCGTGCAAAGGGGGGCTCCGTCCCCCTCCGCTGCCACCCCCTGACAGATTCCGCTTGAGATTCCGACCTGTTTGATTCAGGGATAGGCGCAGTTGCAAACAGTTCAAAATCTCCGGCCGCGGAATCTGCAAGGATGCCTTTTTCAAAAGGCCCCGTGCCCGACGTACATGCCGCCGGGCACGCTTGCGTATCGGGGTGCTGCCGCCCCCGATTTCCCCGGCGGGATGGCGTTTCCGCTCTGGTTCATGCCCTTTCCCGGGAACTTTCCCCCTTCCCGTTCCGTCCAATAAACAACAATGAAGGGAGGTATGCGCCATGTTGAAGCGGATGATCGCGCTATTGCTGGGCATGGTTCTGCTCTGCGCGGCGGCATTGGCGGAGGGATACAGCGCCCAGACGCCCCTGAACGGCGCCGGCAGCGCGAAGCTGAACAACATCGCCCTGGCGGTGGAGGCCATCAACGGCACCGTCATCCCCTACGGCGGGCGCTTCTCCTTCAACGAGACGGTGGGACCGCGCACCCAGAACCGGGGCTATCGCCGGGCGCCCAACGGACGCGGCGCGACGGTCACCGGCGGCGGCGTGGCCCAGGCGGCCTCCACGCTGTACCTGGCGCTGCTTCAGGCCGGGGACGACGTGAAGCTGGATCCGGTCAAGACCTATGGCAGCCGCTTCACCGACCATTACGTGGACGACGCGGACCAGGCGGTGGTCACCGACTACGACGCCGGCATCGACCTGTCGTTCACCTGCCGGGCCAGCAGCCTGACCATCTCCATGTGGATGGATGAGAGCAATGTCTACTGCGCGCTGACCACCGGCGAGGCCGACGGCGCGGGCAGCGCTTCCGGCTGGTTCGTCGACACTCCCTTCGCCCCCGCGGGCACCGTGACCCCCGTCCGCCAGGCCATCGCCTCGGCCAGCCTGGACTGCGGAAGCGACGAGGACGTGCTGGGCAACGTACAGCTGGCCGCCGACAGTATCAACGACACCACCCTCGCCTCCGGCGATACCTTTTCCTTCAACGACACCGTCGGCCCCCGGGAGAAAAAGTATGGCTACCGGCGCGCGCCCAACGGTCGCGGCGCCATGGTCACCGGCGGCGGCGTGGCCCAGGTGGCCAGCGCCCTGTGGCTGGCCATCAAGGACCGCGGCGACTTCGCCATCGTGGAAAAGTATACCTACGGCGCCAAGTACAACCAGGATTACGTGGCCAGTTCCGCCGATGCCATCCTCACCGACTACGCCTCCGACCTGGATTTCGCCTTCCGCTACACCGGAAGCGGCAGCGTGACCATCTACACCAGCGTGGCGGACGGCCGGCTGACCTGCGAGATCTATCAGAACTGAAATATGTGATTGCAGAGCGAGCGCAAGACCGTTCCCCGATTTCCCTCCTGAAACTGTTTCCGGAGAGGAACCGGGGGATGGCTCTTTTGAGCGGGCGGCGCAACGCCGCCCCTACATCATCTTTACGCAATCCCGATCCTCGCTGATCCCCCATCGCTGGGCGGCATGGTTCTCAGAACTATGGAACAAGCGGATGCGCGCAACGTGCGCAGAAGCGCGGTTCGTTTGTTCTGAAACCATGCCGCCGAAAAAAATCGTTCCCCGGTTCCCTTCCCGAAACTATTTCAGCAGAGGACCCGAAGAACGCTCTTTTTGGGCGGCCTGCGCTCGCTGTTCAGTGAAGCATCGCGTTCGGCACCCTGCGCCGAGCCACTCGCTTCAATTCACGACTCGGCAGGCCACCGCTGCATGGAGAATCAGCGAGGAATGGGACGCTCCTGAATGGGGTGCCCCACGGCGCTTCGCGCCACCTCCCCGGGGTCTGCCAAACGCGCGCGCCCAATGCTGACGCATCGGGTCCCATCGCGCACGACTGGACCCGTTCTCGCTAAAAACAGTCCACAGGACTGTTTTCCCGGCACACGAACCCATTGAGATGGGGAGGCTTTGGGCTGGCCCGGCAGCCACTATTCCTGATCCCTGATCCCTGGTCCCTCTTTCCTCTATTCAGATCCCTCCTGCGTCCTCTTCCCTCCCCATATTACAATGTCTTCAAAAAAAAGTAACGCTTTATCTCTGTACTTTAGCAGAATAAAGTGTTAAACTGACATTACAACCTAAATTTCTATTCGGAGGGAACCGCAATGAAGAAGCTTATAGCCATCGCACTGGTTCTGATGTTTGCCCTGATCGGCTGCGCGAGCGCCGAGGGCTTCACCTTCAAGATGGGCATCGACGCCGAGTATCCGCCCTATTCCTACCTGGGCGACGACGGCAACTACGCCGGCTTCGACGTGGAAATGTGCCAGAAGGTGTGCGAGATCCTGGGCTGGAACCTGGAGATCGTGCCCATCAACTGGGACACCAAGGACATCCAGCTGGACGCCGAGGAGATCGACTGCATCTGGTCCGGCCTGACCATCTACGCCAACGGCATCACCGAGGACCGGTTTACCATCTCCTTCCCCTATTCCGACAACAGCCAGATGATCCTGACCAAGCAGGGCACCGGCATCGAGAGCTTTGACGACCTGGCCGGCAAGATCGTGGGCGTGCAGATGGGCACCTCCGCCGAGGCGGCCCTCACCGGCGACGGCGAGGCGGCCGAACTGGGCGCCACCTTCGGCGCGCTGCAGCCCTATCAGGACTACACCGTCGCCTTCACCGAGCTGCAGGCCGGCGCCATCGACGCCATCGCCATCGACGCCCCCGTGGCCAAGCAGAAGATCGACACCTACGGCGACGAGTACTACTGCCTCGAGGAGTCCTACGCCTCCGAGAAGTACGGCATCTGCTTCCGCAAGGCCGACACCGAGCTGTGCAAGCAGGTGGAGGACGCCTATATGCAGCTGGTTGAGGACGGCACCTACATCGCCCTGGGCGAGAAGTACGGCCTGGACACCGGCTACCTGGTGCTGGCCGCGCAGTAAGCGCCCCGTTCCACCGGAAACCCCATCAAAGGGCCCGTCCACAGGCGTGCCCTTTGATGTTATGTTGGCCACTTCAAACCAAGTAAACCCAAGGAGCAATTGTCAATGACCATCACTGCCATGATCGTCAAGATGAGCGAGGGTCTGGGCAGGACCTGCGCCATCTTCTTCCTCACGCTGCTGTTTTCTCTGCCGCTGGGGCTGCTGGTGGCGCTGCTGCGCATGTCGAAGAACAGGGTCGTCAGCACGATCACCAAGGCCTATATCTCCGTGCTGCGGGGCACGCCGCTGATGCTGCAGCTGATCGCCGTGGCCTACGGCCCGTTCTACCTGTTCGGGGCCACGCTGCTGGTGAAGCAGAAGCTGCTGGCCATCATCATCGCCTTTGCGCTGAACTACGCGGCCTACTTTGCCGAGATCTATCGCGGCGGCATCGAGTCCATGCCCGTGGGCCAGTACGAGGCGGCCCATGTGCTGGGCTACAGCAAGGCGCAGACCTTCATGCGCATCATACTGCCCCAGGTGGTCAAGCGCATCCTGCCCAGCGTGACCAACGAGGTGATCACCCTGGTGAAGGACACCTCCATGGCCTTCACGCTGGCCTACATGGAGATGTTCTCCATCGGCAAGCAGATCGCCAACAGCCAGTCCAGCTTCACGCCGTTCGTGATCGCGGGTGCGTTCTACTACATCATGAACAGCGTGGTGGCCTTCGCGATGTCGCGGTGCGAGAAGGCGCTGGGCTATTATCGGTAAGGGGGTGGGCGCATGAGGATCCTTGAAATCGAGCATTGCCGCAAGCATTTTGGTGAAAACGAGGTGCTCACCGACATCTCCCTCACGGTGGACGAGGGCCAGGTGGTGTCCATCATCGGCCCCAGCGGCTCCGGCAAGAGCACGCTGCTGCGCTGCGCCACGCTGCTGGAGACCATGGACGGCGGGAGCCTGAAGTATCTGGACAAGGTGGCCGTGCGGGACGAGGGCGGCAGGGCCGTCTACGCTTTGCCCGCGGAGCTGAAGCAGGTGCGCGGCTATTTCGGCCTGGTGTTCCAGAACTTCAACCTGTTCCCCCACTACTCGGTGCTGAAGAACATCACCGAAGCCCCGCTGCTGATCCAGAAGCGGGACAAGGACGAGGTCATGGAGACCGCCCGGGACCTTCTGGCGAAGATGGGCCTTTCCGACAAGGCCGACGCCTATCCCTACCAGCTTTCCGGCGGCCAGCAGCAGCGGGTGTCCATCGCCCGGGCGCTGGCGATGAAGCCCAGGATGCTGTTCTTCGACGAACCCACCTCTGCCCTGGACCCGGAGCTGACCGGCGAGATCCTGAAGGTCATCCGCGCCCTGGCGGCGGAGCATATGACCATGGTGATCGTCACCCACGAGATGGCCTTCGCCCGGGACGTGTCCGACCACGTGATCTTCATGGACGGCGGCGTGATCGTGGAGCAGGGCAACCCCGCCGACATCATCAACAACCCCACCCAGGACAGGACGATACAATTCCTGAGCAGGTTCAACTGACATGACTATCGATTACATCAAGCTCAGCCCCACCGGCAACATCACCATCCTCGTCACTACCCAGGTGCCCCGCCAGCACCACGTGGAGATCGCCTCGGCGCTTCTGCACCGCGTGGGCGGCGAGCAGGTGGGCTTCATCGAGCACCCTTTCGGCACGGACGCGCGGCTGCAGATGATGGGCGGCGAGTTCTGCGGCAACGCCACCATGTCCCTGTGCGCCATACTGGCCCGGGAGCGGAATCTGAACGAACCCACCAACTTCGTGGTGGAGGTCTCCGGCTGCACGGCGCCCGTACCTTGCACCATCCGGCGCGACGGCGACGGCTGGCTGGGCGCGGTGCGCATGCCCCTGCCCCGGCAGATCAGCACGGTTGAGCTGGACACAGACGGCGGGCCGCTCCGCGTGCCGCTGGTGGAGATGCCCGGCATCGCCCACCTGATCCTTCCCCTTGGCCTTGGCGCAATGCAGCTGCGCCACCGCCTGCCGGAATGGAACAGGCGAATCCGCGCGGACGCTCTTGGCGCTCTGGCTTGGAACGAGGCGACCTCCACCATCGACCCGCTGGTGTACGTGCCCTCCACGGGGACGATCATGCGCGAGCACGGCTGTGGCAGCGGCAGCGCCGCCGTTGGCTGCTGGCTGTCCGAGCGCAGCATGGCCGACATCCATGCCGACATTCGCCAGCCCGGCGGCGTCATCACCGTCGACGCCCGCCGAGCCGGCCCCACTTTGGCCTCTCTCTCCATTACCGGGAAGGTGGCGGTGCTGGAGGAAGGGCAAGTGGCAATATAATCAGAATGGCAGGGATACCTTTGCGCCGCCAGAGTATGGCGCTTGGGACGCACAAACCCTCCTCACTTCGGTGAGGAGGGTTTTCCCTTGCGCAAATTGAACTGCAGGGGCATCGCGGTCCGCCCCGTCCGTCTATCCCTTCAATATCCCATCGATCTCCTTCAGCTCCGCCTCCGTGAGCTTTGGAAAATCCAGGGCCTTCACATTCTCGGTGATCTGCTCCGATTTGCTGGCGCCGATCAACGCGGAGGTGACCACCTCCCGGCGCAGCACCCACTGAAGCGCCAGCTGGGCCAGGCTCTGGCCCCGGCGCAGGGCGATCTCGTTCAGCTTCGCCGCCTTTTCCACCTTCTCGGGCGTGATGGAATCGGGCTTTAAGTAGCGCGGGTCGTGGGCGGCGCGGGAGTCCGCGGGGATGCCCTTCAAGTACATGTTGGTCAGCAGTCCGTTGGCCAGCGGCGCAAAGGCGATGCAGCCCACGCCCTCTTTCTCCAGCACGGCGTCCAGGCCGTTTTCGATGGAGGGGTTGAACATGTTGTAGTTCGGCTGGTGGATCAGCATGGGCGTGCCCATGGCCCGAAGCGTCCGGATGGCCTTCTCCGCCTGCTCCGGGGCATAATAGTTGGAGATGCCCACGTACAGCGCCTTGCCGCTGCGCACGATCTGATCCAGCGCGCCCATGGTCTCCTCGATGGGCGTCTCGGGGTCGGGGCGATGGTGGTAGAAGATGTCCACGTAGTCCAGGTGCATGCGCTTCAGCGACTGGTCCAAGCTGGTGATCAGGTACTTCCGGCTGCCGAAATCGCCATAGGGGCCGGGCCACATGTCGTAGCCCGCCTTGGTGGAGATCACCAGCTCGTGGCGGTGGGTGTGCCAGTCGCGGTCCATGTGGATGCCGAAGTTGCGCTCGGCCTCGCCGTAGGGCGGGCCGTAGTTGTTGGCCAGGTCGAAGTGGGTGATGCCGCTGTCAAAGGCGGTGCGCAGCAGGCTCTGCTGCACGCCAAAGGGCGTGATGTCGCCGAAGTTGTGCCACAGGCCCAGGCTGATGGCCGGCAGCTTTAGGCCGCTTTTGCCGCAGCGGCGGTAGGTCATGCGCTCGTAGCGCGTATCATCTGGGATGTACATGGAAACACTCCTTTCCAGGGGGGTAGCTTCATTATACCTTGTCCGCCAAATAAACGCAAGCAAAACAAAACAGGTCAATGGGGACTGTCCCCCATTGACACACTATTGGCATAAAAAACCCCGCGTCATTTCGCGGGGTGGGATTCTTCGCCTGGCACAACCGAAGTCGAAGAGCCTTATTTCCCGGAATACTTCTGCTTCACCTGCTGGATCTGCTGCTGATCGGCCTGCTGGCTGGGGTACCAGCCCTTGGACGCCATCTTCTGGTAGATGTCGCCCTGCATGCACAGGCTGTCGCTCAGGGCGGCGTCGAAGGCCTGCTGCACGTTCTGGGTGGCGGACTCGATGGTGCCATGCATATACAGGTCGCAGGCACCCTTGGTGGTCAGCAGGATGTTCTCCATGATCATCTGGTCGTTCATAACGCTTTCCTCCTTACACCAGATTGTAGAACCGGCTGAAAAGCTCCTGATGCTTGGCCATCAGCTGGTTCACCGTGTTCTTCAGCTCCGGGTCGGTCAGCCGGCTGACTGCCTCCTGGCACTGGGTCTTCAAAAACTGCTCGTGTCCCAGCGCGTCTTCGATATACTGCAACTCCTTGGGGCTCATGTGCCTCACCTCCTGAGGACATTGTGCCCTGAAGCGGGATCGATTATGCATCGCCGCTCTTGCATAATCCTTAACCATATGCTATGATATAATTAACGTTTGTTGCGTATGCATATTTATTCCAGGGAGGTTGATTCCATGAAGAAGGCACTTGCGACGCTCTTTGCCCTGCTGTTCCTCTGCTCCGTCGCACTGGCGGAGCCGGACGCAGTCTATATTCATGCCGATGCCGGCGAAATCATATCCGCACTGGACGGGGTATACCTCTTTGAAGCGACGCTGTTTACAGCGGAATTTGATAACTGGGACCTGCTGGTGGACACGTACCGCGACCTGATTCCCCCCGACGGCGCGCTGTACCTGCTGCGCCTGACCGGCCCCGACGGCTTGAGCCACGCCGCCTTTGAAGCGGAGATTGCCCCGGTGTTGAAGCTGCGTGCGGTGTCCAGCGGGCTGGAGTGCGGCTATGAAAAGGTTGTCACGGCCCTTGGCCCGGACAGCGACGAAGCGCAAAACGAATTCGATATCGTGTTCTACAGTCCGGAGACTTTCGCGCTGGACGACATGGAACTGCTTTGCGGGGGTGTGCTCTATCCGCTGGCCGGCCTGCCTCGGGAGGGCATCGCCCTGGCCGCTCCCAAATCCCCCGTCACCCCGGAGGAGATCGCCAGGCTCAACGAGCTGCACCAGAAGGTCAGGACCGATACCGGCATGGATATCGGGGACGCAGCCTGCGCGGGCAACGTGATCGTGGCCATATACGATGACAAGGATGACACCGCCCCGGAGGTGCTCACCGCGGCCTCCGATGACGGCCTCCCGTTCCCGGCGGCATACCGGGCCGAGTCCCTGGATTCCGCCGAATGGGCCGCGATCATCTATCCCACTTTCAAGAACATCGGCTATTACAGCTTGGGCGGCGCGGCCTACCGCACCACCACCTGGCTGAGCCTGGTCGACCTGTCCACCGGGCAGCAGTACGATCTGAACGCAGCGATCGCCGACCCGCCCCAGACGCTCATCAACTCCAACGGGAGCGGCGCCAGCGGCGAGTTCAAGTCGGATGAGGCCATCGACAGGCTGACGGAACTGCTGGAAGGCGCGGCCGAGGAAGCTCCGGAGGCGGCATCCGAACCCATCGGGGAACCGATGGAGGATGCCGGCATTGCGGAGGAACCCTCTTTCGAGGAGCCCGCAGTCGAAGCCTCCTCAGTCCAAGTGGATGTGGAGGACGTGCTGACCGCCCTGGGCGACGATACCTGCCGCGCCACATACGAGGCATTGCTGGCCGGCGAGGTCATCCAGAACGGCAGCAAGGGTGAGACCGCCAAGGGAATCCAGCAGATGCTGATCGCCTTCGGCCAGGATATCACCGCCGACGGCAGCGTCGGCCCCAAGACCCTGGCTGCGCTGAACACCGTACAGGCGGCCTTTGGGCTGGAACAAACCGATTCCATGGACGCCGCCGGATTTGAGCTGCTCTTGCCCCGGTTGCTGGTCTCCACAGATCCAGACGCGGCAGACGCGCTGCTGGCAGGTCAGATGGATCCGCCGGAATATGCCTACATGCGCGCCTGCGCCTTCGTGGCCCAGGGCAAGTATGCCTCGGCCAGAACCCTGTTTGAAGAGAGCGGCTGGGGCGACTGGGAGGCCCGCGCCGCCGCCTGTGTTCAGCCCTGGCCGACCACAGGCCAGCTCTACAAGAACCCGGACGTGCCCGGCAGCAGCACGCAGCTCACCGTGCAGTTCAACAGCGACGAGGAAACCGCCCTGTTGGTGAAGATCTACACCCAGGACGACACGCTGGCCCGCATGCTTTTCATCGGCGGCACCGGCAAGGCCACCACGTCCCTCCCCGCAGGCATCTACATCATCAAGGACGGCACCGGCCAGAACTGGTATGGCGAGGCGGAGTCCTTCGGCGAGGAGGGCCGCTATGAGGTCATGACCTTCGTTGACGGCTCACAGGAGGTGGAGCTCAAGAAGAACTACACCTCAACCATCACCGTGAACGTAGAGGAATACAACCCCGACGCCGACAGCGTGGGCTCCCTGCATGAGGACTGGGACAGCTTCTGATCAGCATTGCGGCATGGAAAGGCCCCGTCTCTCCGGATGGAGAGACGGGGCCTCGTTTGATGAATTGCGCCTGTTGGCTTACTTCACCTCATTGAAACCCTCGCGGGCGGCGTAGGAAGTGTGCAGCAGCTTGTGGGACAGGTGTCCGTTGGGCTCGCCCAGGAACTTCTCGTACAGCTCCGCGATCTGGGGGTTGTTGTGGCTCTGGCGCACCACCTGGCGCTCGTCCTCGGTGTAGAGGGCCTGGGCGCGCTTTTCCTTGTAGGTGTCCAGGATGTCGTCGGCCTCGTTGGGCAGGAACACCGGGCGCACATAGGGCTGGCCGCCGCCATTGATGCAGCCGCCGGGGCAGCCCATGATCTCGATGAACTGATACTTGCTCTTTCCCTCGCGGATCTCGTCCAGCAGCACCTTGGCGCTCTTCATGCCTGAGGCGATGGCCACGTTCACGATGGTGCCGTTGATGTCGATGCTGGCCTCGCGGATGCCCGCGTCATGGCCGCGCACGGCGGTGAGCTCGATGGGATCGTGCTCCTTGCCGGTCAGCTTGAAGTACACGGTGCGCAGGGCCGCCTCCATCACGCCGCCGGTGACGCCGAAGATGACGCCAGCGCCGGTGTAGTCGCCCATGATATCCTGATCCCAGGGCTCGTCGGGCAGGCGGTTGAACAGCATGCCGCTGCGCTTGATCATGCGGGCCAGCTCGCGGGTGGTGATGACGGCGTCCACATCCGGGATGCCATCCACCTTCTCCTGCTCGCGCTCCTTCTCAAACTTCTTGGCGGTGCAGGGCATGACGGAGACCACGAACACGTCCTTGGGGTCGATGTTGTTCTGCTTGGCCCACCAAGCCTTGATGATGGCGCCCTGCATCTGGTGCGGGCTCTTGCAGCTGGACAGGTGGGGCAGCAGGTCGCCGTAGTTGTACTCGGCGTAGTTCACCCAGCCGGGGGAGCAGGAGGTGATCATCGGCAGCACGCCGCCTTCAGTGAGGCGCTTGAGCAGCTCGGTGCCCTCCTCCATGATGGTCAGGTCCGCGCCGAAGTTCACGTCGTAGACCCGCTCGAAGCCCAGGCGGCGCATGGCGGCGGCCATCTTGCCGGTCACGGGCGTGCCGATCGGATAGCCGAACTCCTCGCCCAGGGCGGCGCGCACGGCGGGGGCCGCCTGCGCGATCACATGCTTGCCAGCCTTGAAGGCGGCGTCGATCTTGTCGATCTCGCTGTGCTCCATCAGCGCGCCGGTGGGGCACACGTTCACGCACTGGCCGCACTGGATGCAGGGAGAATCCGCGAAGGAGCGGTTCTCGGCGGGAGACACGATGGTAGAGAAGCCGCGGTTCTCAAAGCCCAGGATGCCCAGGCCGTGAGCGTTCTTGCAGCGCTCCACGCAGCGGCCGCACAGGATGCACTTGCTGGTATCGCGCACCAGGCCCGGAGCCACCTGATCCAGGTAGGTCTCGGAGTGGGCGCCGGCAAAGGCGTCGTCGCGGGCGCCGGTCAGCTGGGCCACGTACAGCAGCTCGCAGTGGCCGTTCTTCTCGCACTGCTGGCAGTTCTTGTTGTGGTTGGAGAGCAGCAGCTCCACGCTGTGGCGGCGCGCTTCCACGGCCGCGGGAGAACCGATGCGGATCTCCATGCCCTCGGCCACGGGATAGACGCAGCTGGCCACCAGGCCGCGCGCGCCGGTCGCCTCGACGAGACAGACGCGGCAAGAGCCCACGTTGCACTCCCCGTGATTGTAGGTACACAGGGACGGAATCTCATATCCGCAGGCCTTGGCAGCTTCCAGAATGGTCTGGCCGGCCTCTACCTGATAGGGAATCCCCTCAATTTTGATATTGATCTTTGCCATAACTCATTCTCCTGTCTATCTCTTCTCGATGGCGCCGAAGCGGCAGTTGCTGATGCAGGCGCCGCACTTGACGCACTTGGCAGTGTCGATGGTCATCGAAGCCAGCTTGTGGCCGGGGGCGACGTAGTCCGTGCGGGTGATGCACTCGCCGGGGCAGCCCTTGGCGCACTTGCCGCAGCCGATGCACTTCTCGGGGTCGATCACGTACTGCATCATGCTCTTGCAGACGTGGGCCGGGCACTTCTTGTCCACGATGTGGGCAATGTACTCATCCCGGAAGTGGGACAGGGTGGAGGTGATGGGGTTGGAAGCCGTCTGGCCCAGGGCGCACAGGGAATTGGTCTTCACGGTGCGGCTCAGGTCCTCCAGGTCGTCCAGGTCCTTCATGGTGCCCTTGCCCTCGGTGATGCGGGTCAGGATCTCCAGCATGCGCTTGGTGCCGATGCGGCAGGGCGTGCACTTGCCGCAGCTCTCATCGCAGATGAACTCCATGTAGAACTTGGCCACGTCCACCATGCAGTTGTCCTCGTCCATGACGATGGCGCCGCCGGAGCCCATCATGGATCCCTTGGCCACCAGGTTGTCAAAGTCGATGGGCTCGTCCAGGAATTCCGCGGTCAGGCAGCCGCCGGAGGGGCCGCCGGTCTGGATGGCCTTGAACTTCTTGCCGCCGGGAATGCCGCCGCCGATGTCGTAAATCAGCTCGCGCAGGGTGGTGCCCATGGGGACCTCCACCAGGCCGACGTTGTTCACCTTGCCGCCCAGGGCGAACACCTTGGTGCCCTTGGACCTCTCGGTGCCCACGGAAGCGAACTTCTCCGCGCCCTCGCGCAGGATGTAGGGCACGCAGGCCAGCGTCTCAACGTTGTTGATGATGGTGGGCTTGCCCCACAGGCCCTTCACGGCCGGGAACGGCGGGCGGGGACGCGGCATGCCGCGCTTGCCCTCGATGGAGTTCAGCAGGGCGGTCTCCTCGCCGCAGACGAACGCGCCGGCGCCCAGGCGCAGATGGCAGTCGAAGGAGAAGTCGGTGCCCAGGATGTTCTTGCCCAGCAGACCGGCTTCCTTGGCCTGCCTGATGGCGATGCGCAGGCGGTTGACCGCGATGGGATACTCCGCGCGCACGTAGAAGTAGCCGTTCTGCGCGCCGATGGCGTAGCCCGCGATCATCATGCCCTCGATGACAGCCAGGGGGTTGCCTTCGAGGATGGAGCGGTCCATGAACGCGCCGGGGTCGCCCTCGTCGCCGTTGCAGACCACGTATTTCTCATCGCCCTGGGAGTTGTAGGCGAACTGCCACTTCCTGCCGGAGGGGAAGCCCGCGCCGCCGCGGCCGCGAATGCCGGAGGCCAGCACTTCGTCGATGACTTCCTGGCGGCTCATGCTCAGCGCGCGCTTCAGGCCCTGGAACGCGCCCATGCCCAGCGCTTCGTTGATGTCCTCGGGGTTGATGACGCCGCAGCCGTGCAGGGCCACGCGGCGCTGCTTCTTGTAGAAGTTGATGTCGTCCTGCTTGGAGACCTTCTCGCCGGAGCCGGGCTCCACGTACAGCAGGCGCTCCACGACGGTGCCGCCGCAGATGTCGGTGTCGACGATCTCTTCGACGTCTTCGATCTTCACCAGGCGATACAGGGTATCCTCGGGATAGATCTTCACGAAGGGACCCTGGGAGCAGAAGCCGAAGCAGCCCACCAGGTTCACGGTGACCTTGTCGGCCACGCCCTTGGCGGCCAGGACTTCGTTGAACTTCTCGGCGATCTCCCTGGAATGGTTGGAGAGACAGCCGGTACCGCCGCAAAGGACGATATGCCGCTTGCCGTCCGCGCCGCTCAGCTTGTCCTGCAGGTCCTTAGTACGCGCGGCAATATTCTCATTGAGTTTTTCGACCGTATTGATCATGCCGTTGCACCCTCCTTCGTATAATGCGCCAATACGTCAGGCACCTGGCCCGCGCTCATCTTGGGATAGACCGTGCCGTTGATGGTGACGGCCGGGGCGATGCCGCAAGCGCCGATGCAGCGCAGGGCGTCCAGCGTGAACAGGCCGTCCGCGGTCGTCTCGCCGGGCTTGATCTTCAGGATCTCAGAGAACTTGTCGATGACGTTCTGCGCGCCCTTGACGTAACAGGCCGTGCCCAGACAGCAGCCGATGACATACTTGCCCTTCGGCGTGAGCGAGAAGAACGAATAGAACGTGACCACGCCGTAGATCTCCGCCACGGAGATGCCCGTCTCCTGGGAAACGATCTCCTGCACGTCCAGAGGAATATAGCCATATTCGTTCTGGATGTCGCTGAGGATCATCATCAGCGGCGTATTCTCGTCCTTGTAGCGACCGCAGATCTCTTTGATCTGGGCCACAGCTTCTGCCTTCAAACCACCCATGCAAAAACCTCCATTCTTATTGCCGATCGCGCCGCCCGGCTGCCGGAACCGCCCGATCAATTTGATTGGACTAACATTAGTTTGTTATGTCTAATTAATGTCATCCCATTAATTATATTATATCATAAATCCGCGCCAGCGCAAGTAATATTTTATATAATATTCACTTCTGACACAAATTTATATCTGTCACCGGTCGATCTCCGGCGAAAGCATGGGCGAACCGTCCTCGATCATCTCATAGCCCACCCAAACCTTGTAGCTGTTGCCGTCGAAGCTGTACTGCAAGAGCGCCCGGCCCTTGCGCCGGTCCAGCTTGATGATCTCGCCCTCGAAGCCGCCCATCATCTCCTGGCTCAGCTTCACCCGGTCGCCCTCGCGGTAGGTCTTCATGATGCCGATGGTGCCGTCGTGGGCATAGAGCATCTCCGCGAACTTCCGGTCGTCGCCCTGCAGCCGGTAATCTTCGTCCCGCTGGCCCAGGCAGCGCACCACGCCCTCCATGATGCGGATCTCCCGGAATTCAGTGATGGGTTCCTCGGAATAGACGAACACATAGCCGGGAAGGTAGTCCCGGATCTCCTCGTGGCAGGTGCCCTTGATCCACTTGCGCTGCACGATCTTCGGGTAGAAAGCGACATAGCCGAACTTCTGTCGGATCGCCGCCGCCACCAGGGCGCACTTCACCGTGCTGCAAAAGAAGCAATAGGAATACATACGCCCTCCTTCCCCGCGCCGAACGCGTCCATATTGGGCAAGCCCATATCATTTTAAGGGACAGGCAGGGTAAAGTCAAATTATTTCTATGTATTGATACATAAGGAAAGACTTGGCGGAGCCGCCAAAAATTGTCTGTCCCCGCCCAATCGGACGCCGGCCAACGCCGTCGCCCCGGGCGGGGAACAGTGGGATTTATGGTTCTATGTAAAACGAGAGTGGCGACCCCCGATGCTGTCAGTATATATGCCATTCATGTACTCAGTATGAACGAAGCGGGACAAATCGCGATCAAAGTTTTGCACTTCGTCTGCCGGTTTTCCTATCGCAAGGTGTCATTTCTTCCGCGTTTCATTGCCGGAGCTCTGCCTTCCTTTTATATTGACATTCCTACGCCGGGGTGTTATATTTATTATAGTCTCTAATATGGGTAAATAGAATACTTGGCAATTTGGCCGGTACAATACCTCAATCGTCCGGCCGAACGACCAGCGATATACGCAGGACAAACCACATGAGACGCACCAATCAGACCATCATCGGCTTTGTCAGCGCGGCATTGGATGCCGTGCTCACTTTTCTTGCCTATTCACTGGCGGTAAAGCTGAGGTTCAGCGTGTTCGGGGGCGTGGTGAGCGTGGCCATGGACAGCCTGAGGGCCCAGGCGACGGTCTGGGGCTACGCGGTGGTGCTGGTGCTGGTATACTCGGCCTGCCACCTGTACCAGCCCTTCAGGATGGCGCGGCTGGGGCGGGACGTCGGCATGGTGCTGCTGGTGAACACGCTTGGCGCGCTGGCGCTGATGGCCCTGCTGTTCACTTTCCGTTTGATCGACATCTCCCGCTGGACCATCGTCATTTTCTGGGGCGTCTCCACGCTGCTCGTGACGCTCAAGATGGCGCTGGTGGAGCAGCTGCGCAAGGCCATGCGCCGACAGGAGCGCTTCCTGCGCCACGTGATCGTGGTGGGCAACGGCAAGAGTGCGAAAGAATATATCGAAGAGACCCGGCGACGCCCGGAGCTGGGCATCAAGGTGGAAGGTTATGTCAGCGCCATGGCCAAGGATGGTCTGGGCGAGAACTTGGGCAGCTATGAGCAGATCGGCGAGATCCTGGAAAAGGGCAATTACGACGAACTGGTGGTGGCGCTTGAGCCCCACGAGATCTCCTTCATGCCCCTGATTTTGAAGGCGGCGGAGAAGGAGGGCACCCGGGTGGAGATGATCCCTATGTACAACGAGTACTATCCCACCCATCCCACCATCGAATCCGTCGGCAACACCAAGCTGGTGGACCTGCGGGCCACGCCGCTGGACAACATCGCGCTGGCTTCGGTGAAGCGGGCGGCGGACGTACTGGGCTCGGCGGTGCTGCTGGTGGTGCTGTCGCCGCTGATGATCGCCATCGCCATCGGCGTGAAGCTGTCAGGGCCAGGCCCGGTGCTGTTCAAGCAGGAGCGCATCGGCAAGAATAAAAAGCCATTTGTGATGCTGAAGTTCCGCAGCATGCGCACGGATATCGACCACAATGGGTGGACGACGGATCAGGATTCCCGCAAAACCCGCTTTGGCAGCTTTATCCGCAAGTTCAGCCTGGACGAGCTGCCCCAGCTGTTCAACGTATTCATCGGACAGATGAGCCTGGTGGGACCGCGGCCGGAGCTGCCGGTATACGTGGCGCGTTTCAAGGAAGAGGTGCCGCTTTACCTGGTGCGCCAGCAGGTGCGCCCCGGCATGACCGGCTGGGCACAGGTGAACGGCCTGCGCGGCGACACATCCATCGAGGATCGCGTGGATTACGACATCTGGTACATCCAGAACTGGAGCCTGGGGCTGGATCTTCGCATCCTGCTGAAGACGGCCTTCGGCGGCATGAAAAACTCGGAAAAGCTGGTGTAGCGGTGGAGATCAGGATCGTTGTGGCGACCCACAAGGCCTATGAGATGCCCGTCGACGCGGCATATCTGCCGGTACAGGCAGGCGCGGCGCTGAACGAGCGGCTGGATTACACCGGGGACGACAGCGGGGACAACATCAGCGCGCGCAACAGCCAGTATTGCGAGCTGACGGCCCTTTATTGGGCGTGGAAGAACCTGCCCGCGGACGCAGTCGGTCTCTGCCACTACCGGCGTTACTTCAAGGAGCCCGGCCAGAAGCGGCCCGCCCGCTGGGAGACGCTGGAGAAGCTGCTCGAAGAGGCACCGGTGCTGCTGCCGAAGCGGCGGGATTACTTCATTGAGACCGGCGAGAGCCAGTTTGTGCACGCCCACGGCCAGGCGCCGCTGGACGCGCTGCGCTCGGTGCTGCGGGAGAGGCAGCCCAAGTATCTTCCCGCCTTCGACGCCAGCATGGCCCGCACGAAGGGCCACCGGTTCAACATGCTCGTCATGCGAAGGGAGCAGCTGGACGCCTACTGCGACTGGCTGTTCGGGATACTGTTTGAGACGGAGAGGCGGCTGGCTTCGCCGCAACCCCGGATGATGGGTTTCCTGGCGGAGCGGTTGCTGGACGCCTGGATCGAGACGGAGGGCGTGGATTACCGGGAGCTGCCCGTTTATCACACAGAAAAGACCAATTGGCTGAAAAAGGGCGGGGCGTTCCTGCTGCGGAAAGTGAAGGGAAAATGAAGACGCCGACAGCGTTGAAGAACATGAGCGCGAAGACACAGAAGAGGATCCTGTGGGCCATCGCAGCGGTGCTGGTGATGGCGATGATCTTTGCGTTCTCGTCCCAGGCGTCCTTCGCTTCTGAGGAGGCCAGCGACGCCCTTGCCGAGCTGATGAACATGGAGCAGAAGGACCTGCAGACGCGGGTCTCCAACCAGTCGATCTTCTTCGGCCTGACGCTGCGCAAGCTGGCCCACATCTTCCTCTTTGCCGCGCTGGGCTTCTGCGTCTACCAGGCGCTGGCGGACGTGAAACGCCGACTGGTCATCGCCGTGGGTGCAGGGTATCTCTACGGCGTGCTGGATGAGATCCACCAGAGCCTCGCCGGACGCTACGGGCGCTGGCAGGACACATTGATCGACCTGGTCGGCGTGGCGCTGGGTCTCGCCGCGGCGCTGCTTCTGCCGAAACTGAACACGCTCTGCAAAAAGTGGTTCTATGAGGATTGGGACGACAGGCACCCGGTTGCAAAAAGGCGGTTGGAGCAGTGCATGGACGCGCTGTCCCTGGCTGCGGTGATGCAGTATGTGGGCTATCGCTTCCTCCAGTCCACCATGTTCCCTCTCATCTATTCCGAACGCTATAAGACGGCTACCTTCCTGGCGCTGATCGTCTTCGGCGGCTTGCGCTTTGCCTACCTCTTTGCCCGCAAGCTCTGGACCGATGCCGATGAAAAGGCGCAGATCCGACGCTTCCTCAAGTTCGTCGGCGTCTGCGTTCTCGCCGTGCCCTTCTTTATCGTCGCCTACCTCCACGACTATAAGTTCCTCATCTTCATTCCCATCTGCTGGATGTGCCTGTATGATTTGCAGGCCGAACTCGTCTTCAGGTGGTATGTGCGGGTGGTCGGGGTCCTTTTGGCCGCGACGGTGCTGTGCTGCCTGGCGGGGGCGATCCAGAACATCAACAGCATCTACAGGGACCGCTTCAAAGAAGCCTATGGTATCATCAACGGGACTGACTTTGCCGCTTACTTCCTGTTCCTTCTTCTGTTTTATTGGTGCAGCCAGAAGCATCTGAGTCGGTTTGCTGTTCTCCTTTTCGCCGTCTCTGCAATGCTTACCGGCGTATATCTGTTTTACTTGACAAAGAGCCGAACAACGCTGATTTGCTGCGTTATGATGTCAATGGCTTGCTTGTGGGACTGCCTGGGAGCGCGCCTTTCCATTAAGGGTAATGCAGCAAAGTTCCTGTCAAAGGTGCCGGACGCGCTGGCGCTGGTTGCCTATCCCATGTCGTTTTTATGCTTGACAGTCGTCGTCTATCTGTACGGAAAGGGCGTCCCCTGGGTCATGAAGCTGGATGCCACCCTGCTCTCTGGGCGAATCGAGCCGATGTGGACAACCTATCAGTCCCACGGAATAAACCTGTTCGGTGCACTGTTCACCATGCACGGCAACGGCGGCTCAGTGCTGCGAAACGGTCGCGTGTACGATTTCCTTGACAGTGGATTTGCCTACATGCTGCTTCGATTCGGTCTCCTGATTACACTGATTCTCTCCGCTCTCTGGATTCGCACGGCAGTTCGGGCATTAAAAAGTGAAAAGCGGCCCGTCGCCTACTCGATGGCAATAATCGCAATCTACGCTCTGTCAGAATGTCAGCTTGTCAACGTCAGCTACAACCTTCTGCTCCTGATGCCCTTCTGCGCCATGTCACAGGGCATCGTCGGAAAAGAACATGCGAACGCCCCGGACGGCGAAATCACGAAGGCAGCTGGCGGAATCAACTGGTTTGCCTGTGTGACTGCGATTGTTTGCGCCACTGCAGGCTTCCTTATCCTCCCAAGGGGTTTGTCCTGGCTACGGACTCTGTTCTACCTCAACCAGTGGAACGTGGGACAGCGGACCCTGCTGGCTCTCGTGTTCTGCATTGGTATCGTCCTGTCTGTATACGGAATGTGGAAGGCTATGGTTTCCTATCGCCACAGGCGCAGCGTGATGATGCTGACAGCCCTGGCTGCGATCACAATCGTGCTGGCTTGCGGCATATTCGCGGCAAATCGCGCAATTGACGACGGTCTGCATGCCACCAGAGACAGTCTGGACGCAGAAATGAAAGCAGTCCAGACCATTCTGGACAATGCAGAAGAACCGGTTTACGCGATGGAACGGGCGGAGCTTTACCGTCGAAGCCTCTGCGCGATTGATGAACGCACCATGACTGTGGAAGATTTGTGCCGAGATAAAAGAGGCACTATTTTGACGGACAAGTCTCGGGAACTCATTTGGGTCGCGTATATGGGCGCGAAGTATCTCCAGTTTTCCGAGGACAGCGGTGTGTATTCCTTCGATCCCTCCGTGATCAACGCGATGACGGCCGCCGGTTACGAATGGTCGGAATACTATAATTCAGAGCGCACCTGTGATCTGCGGGATCTGGCTGAACTTAATCATCTGAAACTGACTGAAAACGGCAGTCTCGTGTTGGAGGGCCCGAACCATTCGTTGGCCGAAAACAGATACATCGACCAAGTCAGGACACGCTATGAGGTCAGGTTTGCTCTGAGCATAGATAAAGATGCACTGCCCGAATTCGGGGACACCGTCTGCACGCTGTATGTCATGGGGTATGCGGGCGAGGAAATCCTCCTGGAACAGGTGGTTCATCGTTCCGATTTCGATGAGAATGGGCGCTATGTGACCACCATTCCCTATTTCTGCCCGTTCGTTCCCCGAATGGAATACCGCGTCATTGCCGCGGAGGGCGTGACCCTCTATGTGGATGAAATCGCCTGGCGGCGGGTGGCGTAAGCGCGAGTGTGATCACCATGAAGATATCAGTAATCGTCCCCATGTTCAACGCCGCGAATACGATTGAGCGCTGCGTGGAATCTTGCGTCGCCTCCGGGGACGAATCCCTGGAAGTGCTGCTGATTGATGACGGCTCGACGGACGGCACCCTCGAAAGCGCGGAAACGCTTGGCGTAAAATATCCCGCCGTGCGCTGCCTGCGGCAATCCCATGCCGGCGTTTCCGAAGCCAGGAACCTGGGAATCCGGGAGGCGTGCGGCGAGTGGATCCTCTTCCTGGACGCCGACGACGCCCTGTGCGAAGGCGCGATCCAGGCGCTCTGCGCGGGCTGTGACGCGCGCGCGGACGCCTGCTGTGGGCGGATCATCCGGGGGACGGAGGCAGCGAGACCGGAAGCCGCGCCTGCGATTCTCAAGACGGACGGACATGATCTTATGAACTACGTGCTGGCCGAGCCAACGGACAGACTGACGATCCACGGCTGGGTGTTCCGGCGGAGCGTGTGCCTGGAGCGCGGCATTTGGTTCAAGCCGAAGCTGTGGCTGGGCGAGGACAGCGATTGGGTATTGCGCTATCTGTCAGCCTGTCGGGGCGCCTGCTTTGTCAGCGCGCCGGTATACCGCTACACCCTGTCCGAGGAGTCGACCATCCACCGCTGGAAGCCCGGACAGACCAAAGCCTACCTGGATATGCTGGATGAGATCGGCTCGACCCCGGTGAGCGGGGAAAGGAATTGGCCGCTGTATGTGCTGACGACGCTCCTGTTGATCCTGACGCATGATACCTTCCACCCGGCCAACCCCGCTGCGATTGGGGCGCGGTTCCGGGAAGTAAAGCGGCTGCGGGAACTGCCGATCTTTGCGGAGGCCTTCCATCGGGCAGATTTGCGGGATGTGGGCCTTGCGAAGCGCGCGGTGCTTGCGTGCCTGAAAGCGCGGCTGTATGCGGCGGTGTGGGCCGCGGTGAAGCTGCGCCAGGCGCAGAACGCGCGCCGTCAGAATAAGACTTGACTTGGGAGAGACATTGATGCCGGATATTGATTTTGTCATCGCATGGGTGGACGGCAGCGACCCCGACTGGCAGCGACGCAAGGCGGCCTGCCTGGGGCATCCGCTGTCGGACGATCGCGCGCAGCGCTATCGGGACTGGGACCTGCTGAGGTACTGGTTCCGCGGCGTGGAAACCTTCGCGCCCTGGGTGCGGAAGGTCTGGTTTGTCTGCGACCAGCAGCCGCCCGCCTGGCTGAACGCGGCCCATCCAAAGCTGGAAGTCGTGCGCCATGAGGAATATCTGCCCGCCGAGTACCGGCCTGCGTTCAGCAGCCATCCCATCGAATTGAATATGCATCGCGTCTCTGGTCTTGCCGAACGCTTCGTGTTCTTCAACGACGACATGTACCTGTTGAAGCCCATGGCGGAGGCAGATTTCTTTAGAAACGGCCTGCCCCGGGACGCGGCGCTTTTGAACCCCGTGCCCACCACCGACCTGCGCGGCCGCGGGAAGGACGCCACCGTGTTCACGATCCCGCTGAACGATGTGGAGTACGTCAACCGGGACTATGACTTCAGGGCTTGCGTGAAGGCGCACCCGTGGAAGTGGCTGAACCCGCGCTACGGCAAAAGCCTGCTGCGCAACCTGACGCTTATGGCCTGGCCGCGGTTCGTGGGCTTCGACGAGCCGCATATGCCGCAGGCGTTCCTGAAATCATCCTTCGAGGCTGCCTGGCAGCAGGACTTCGACGCGCTGGACGCCACCTCCCGCCACCCTATCCGCCACGACCGAGACGTGAACCAGTGGCTGATCCGCCAGAGGCAGCTGGCCGAGGGCCGATTCATGCCGCGCTCGCCGAAGGTGGGCCGGGTGTTCGACCTGGACGTGGACGCGGCTGGCGCAGTTGAAACGATCCGCCGCCAGTCCGTTCGGATGATCTGCATCAACGACGGCGAACTGGCGCTGGAGGCCTTCGAGGCGGCACAAAAGCGGCTCAAAGAGGCCTTTGAGGCCATCCTGCCCGCGCCGTCGGGGTTTGAAAAATGAAGAAGTACATTATACGCACGGGTGAAGGCGAGGCCTTCAACGCCGCCTCCAAGGCCCGTCGGGACGCGGACGCCATTGCGCTGCGGCTGAGCTACGCGCCGTTTGAGTTTCACGGCGCGAGGACTGCGGGCGGCTCCATCCTTGGCGCGGTCCGGCTGGCGCTGGATGGGCTCAGGAACTGGCGACGGCTGATTCGCGAGGCCGAGCCGGGCAGCTTTGTGCTGATCCAGTACCCCCACTACCCGATGAAGTCCGCCCTGCTCGCCCGTTGGATGCTGCCGCGGGCGCAACGCAAGGGCCTGCGGTTCATCGCGCTCATTCACGACCTGGACAGCCTGCGGGGGCTGCATGGCAGCGCGGCGGCCTACAGCGATCGGAAGCTGCTGCCGCTTTTCGACGCCGTCATCTGCCACAACGGGCGCATGGCGGAGTACCTTCGCCAACAGGGGATCCCCGGCGGCAAGCTGGTGGAGCTTGGCATCTTCGATTATCTGACCGGATCGGAAGGCGAGGAGCATCGACAGACAGATGGCATCGCCGTGGCCGGGAACCTGTCGCCCGAAAAGTGCGGCTATGTGCGCGAGTTGGTCGACATGGGGCTGAGCCTTCACCTCTACGGCAAGGGGCTGGAAGCCGTGAATTTGCCGGAGAACGTCCATCTTCATGGCGCATTTCCACCGGAAGCCTTGCCCGGTGAACTGGCGGGCGGCTTCGGACTGGTGTGGGACGGACCCTCAGCGTCTGCCTGCGCCGGGAAATCCGGTGAGTATTTGCGCTGGAACAATCCCCACAAATTCTCACTGTACATGGCGGCGGCACTTCCCGTGGCGCTTTGGGGGAAAGCCGCGCTGGCAGATTTTGCAAGGGATAACGGAGTTGGAATCGCGATTGAAAAGCTGGACGACCTTTCAAATACTATCCAAGGTATTTCAGATGAACAATATGAACGGATGCGCCGCAACGCGGCGAGGATCGGCAGCGAAGTGCGCGAGGGCGCGTACCTGACCCGCGCGCTCACGCGGGCAGAGGCGCTGCTGCGTTCATAAGAGGACAAAGGCGATATGCGAACGACTGGAAACGCGGGCGATGCCGCAAGGGGCAAGTCCGTCAGGAAAAACTTTATGATGAATGCGCTGCTGGCAATGTCCAGCTTCGTGTTCCCGATCATCACCTTCCCCTACGTATCGCGGGTGCTTGGCCCCGCGGGTACGGGCCGGGTGAGCTTTGCCACGTCCGTCATCGCCTATTTCTCTATGTTTGCCCAGCTGGGCATCCCCACCTATGGCATCCGCGCCTGCGCGAAGGTGCGCGACGACCGGGAAGCGCTGACGCGCACGGCCCACGAGCTGCTGGGCATCAACCTGGCCATGGATGCACTGTCCTACCTGCTGCTGGCGCTGGCCCTGCTCGTCGTGCCCCGGCTGGCGGCGGACCGGACGCTGATCGTCATTATCAGCGCTACGGTGCTGCTCAACTCCATCGGCATGGAGTGGCTCTACAAGGCGCTGGAGCAGTACACCTACATCACCGTGCGCTCCATCGCCTTCAAGCTGGTGGCGCTGGCGGCGATGTTCCTGCTGATCCACGCCGAGGGGGACTACGTCATCTACGGCGGCATCTCCATCTTCGCGGCTTCGGCCTCGAACCTGTTGAACTTCGCCAACGCCCGGCGCTACATCGACCTGCGCCGGCCCCGGGGCTGCGACTGGCGGCGGCACGTGAAGCCGGTGATGATCTTCTTCGGCATGTCCTGCGCCGCAACGGTCTACACCAACCTGGACGCGCTGATGCTGGGCTTCATGACCACGGACGTGGACGTGGGCTATTACAACGCGGCCGTCAAGATCAAGAATATTCTGGTCAGCGTCGTCACGGCGCTGGGTGCGGTGCTGCTGCCGCGGTTCAGCTATTACGTGGAGCACGGCCAGATGGACGAGTTCCGCCGCATGGCGCAGAAGGCGCTGCGATTTGTGCTGGTGTTCGCCTCGGCGCTGTCTGTGTACTTCGCGCTCTACGCGCCGGAGTGCATCCTGTTCCTCTCCGGCGACGCCTTCATGGGTTCCATCGAACCCATGCGCTTCATCATGCCTACGGTGCTTTTCATCGGCCTCTCCAACGTCCTCGGCATGCAGATCCTGGTGCCTCTGGGCCACGAAAGGCTGGTGTTGAAGTCCGAAGTCGCCGGCGTCATCGTCGACCTCATCCTGAACGCCCTGCTGATCCCTCGCTTCAGGGCCACCGGCGCCGCCATCGGCACCCTGGTTGCCGAGGCCGCGGTGCTGGCCGTGCAATACCGCGCCTTGCGGGGCGAGGTCGGTGCTTTCTTCAGGACCTATGCATGGGGGAGGCTCGTCGTCGGCCTGGCGGTCGCCGCCGCGGCGGGATATTGGGTCAAATACCTGTCCCTCGGTTCGTTCGCGTCCCTGGTCGTCTCAGCGGCATGCTTCTTCGGTGCATACGCCCTGTTCATGCTTTGGCGCAGGGATGAGATCGTTTGCCAAACGTGGGCACAGGTATGCGCCAAGCTGCGAAAGCTGCGCGGTAGCGGTTAAATGGAATCCAGCGTCATGATGATTCGGAGGAGAATAAATGTACGTTTTGTCCTGTCTACAGCAGACATTGGCCGGTAAGGGGTTCATGCTCGCCCTGTTTGTGCTTTCTTTTTGCGGCTACACATTCTTTTTTTCCATCAAAGGTATCAATAAATCGCTCACGCCTGGTCTGACCATTGCGACAATCATGTGTCTGGAATACACCGCAGGCATATTGAATATGCTGCCCTTGATAACTGTGCTCATATTCCTGAGCGGACTTGGGCTGTTTTGCTATTCCACGATCCATCTCGTGAGACATAGGGAACAGGGGCGGCAGGTTTTACGCCATTATCCGTTCTGGTTTCTGTCCCTGATTGGGCTGCTGGCGCTCATCCGCTTCAGGGGGACATGCCTGGTGGCCTATGACGATTTCAGCCATTGGGGGACGTTCGCAAAATGCATGCTGGTGAACGATCGCCTGCCGATTTCAACCGATACCCAGATCATGTTTCAATCCTATCCTCCTGCCACGGGGCTGCTTCTCTATTATTTCACGAAAATTGTCGGCCTCGGAGAGGCAGGCATGGTTTTCATACACTACTTTTCAAAGCTGTGCTTCCTGTCATCCCTGTACTTCATCGGCGAGAAATGTCGGCTCAACAAGATCCTTGCTTATGGCATCCTCTCTGTCGGGATTCTGTTGCTGTCCATATACAATGTCACATCCCTGTGTCTGGGCGTCGACCAGGTTCTGGCGAGCTGCGGTGTTTTCTGTTTGGTCTCCGCCTTCGCAAGTCAAATCGGCAAGGACAGATTTCAAATGCTGATGCCTGTCCTCGGCGCCACTGCCTGCGTCATGATCAAGAACAGCGGCATCTTCTTTTATGCCATGTCTTTTGCGGCCATCATATGCCTAGCCATCAAACAGCGCCGGTTCAAGACGAGCCTCCGGGATCTTGCCTGGATGCTGGTGCCCATCGCTGTAATCTACATCTGGCAGCGGCATGTTCAGCTGGTTTTTCCGGCCGGTCTGGATGCGAAGCACACGATGACGGTGGCACACGCCAAAGGCGTCATTTCGCAGAAAACCTGGGAGGAGATATCAATCGAGCTCAGACTGATCAGCGGCTGCATCACCAATCCGAGGAGTAATCGCACCCTCATATTGTGGCTGGGCGCCATCATCTGCAGCATTCCGTTATTTGTGCTGAATGGCAAGGCGAACGACCGCGTCAAATCCGCCGCCAAATACCTTTTGTTCTTTCTTGTCTTCTCGATAATCTATGAGATCGGCACACTGGCCATGTACCTGTTCAGCATGCCCCACAAAGAGATTCTTTATCAAAACGGGGACGATTACCTGCGATACAATGGTACACTGGATATATTCCTGTCTGCAGGCCTGATCTGCTATGTTTGTTGTACGCTGGACTGCTTGAACAACAGGCACGTCACCGCCCTGTGCGCTCTCGTGACCGCCGTTCTTCTGGGGGTGGCCCTCTATCCACGCATACACCTTGAGGACCTGAACCCCACTGTACACGCCCATCTGTACTATATGGAGCATACACCAGTCAAGCTTGAGCTTCAGGCCATGCTGGATGAATTGAAATCCCAGCCGGAGGGAGACTGTCTGGTACGCGTGGACGCTTCGCACAATGTCGCGAACTATACATTTTATATGATGAGATATATGACGCAGGATACCAATTTTGAAATATACGTGCAGGATGACGTCTCGGATTTCGACGCATATTGGAGGGATGAGGCCACCCAGGCGTACTGCCTGGATACGGTAAACCATTGTATCTTGTACAGATAGCGAATCCTATAGTGTGTTTCATTCATGGTGTACCCACTCAGTGGGATGCCGATTTATACTTAATTCCTTCCAAAACATATACAAATGCGGAGTGGTTTGTTCGTTCTGGCAACGCGGAGCGGAGGGAGGCGATGCCATAGTATCGTTAACCGAAGCAACGCTAAGCCAGTACGGAGAAGACGCCCGCTGTTGTGCATGGATCAGATGGAATTCAGTGTTAAGTACGCTCTGGATCGCAACGCTTCTGCGGCCATTCAGGTCGTTATTGGGGGTCCTATACGTTTTCCCGGGAATGACGAAAAACTCCATCAGTCAGCTTCCTCTGAAAAGACCAACTATGAAAAGTCAACCCCTTCGAAGGGGTTGACTTTTCATGGTTGGTTTCTCTGAGGGCACTGGCACGCAAAGTGTGACTGAATGGCCTGCCACAAATCCCACAAGAAAGCGTGACGGACCTCATACCTGCTGCTCAGCCCGGCTTGCCGGAGCGTTCTGCCCGCGCAATCGCGGTTTCAGCTTCCGGGCCGTCCGTTACTGAATCACATAGGGTATGCCGTTTGCCCTGGCGAATTCCGCCGCGGCATTGTCGCTTGCACAGTAGATGGTGACTTGCCCGCTGCCGCTGAACGCATCCACAGCGATGGACTCAACGCTGTCGGGCAAATAGACCATCCTCAGGCCGTCGCAGTCGGCGAAAGCGCGCTTGCCGATGGACAGGCAGCCATCGGGAACCATGATCGCTTCGGCCGCCATGTTCACAAATGCCTCTTCTCCAATCTCCTTCAGGCCGGTCGGCAGCGTCAGCACATCGGTGGCCTCGCCGCCGATGATCGCGTTCGCCACCGCTGTGGAAGGCACATAGCCGACAGCGCTGGCATCCGCCTCCGCGGAAACGATGACCATATCGGAGCCTGACAGCTGCGGAATGGCTACCACCCAGCTGCCGGACGCGGTCGTCCAGCGATCATACAGCTTGCCGTCCACGTTCACGCGGATGCGCATGTTGGCGGCGTGCTCGGGCATCGTGTAATCCACCTTCATGCCGTTGCCATCGGGGACGACCTTAAGCGTCGGCTTCGCCAGCTCGCCGCCGTCGGCGACCACCTGTACAGTCACCGGTTCGCTCCGAACTTCCTCTCCATTGCTCCAGCCAACGGCATAGAACGTCATCTCCTGCGGCTCGTCAAACGCGTCATAGTACTCCATGGCGGTCCTATCCTCGGGCTCGACCCACTCATCCAGCACATACATGGCGTCGCTATCATCGGCCAGAACCAGGTCGACGCTCCAGAAGTACCCGGTTTTTTCAATCGTCAGTTCCAGGTCCTCGCCCGTCCTGACAGTGGAGCTGCCAGCCGTCAGGGTGAGTGTCGACTGCACGTCAGGTTCCACGGTACCGCCCTCCGAGAGCACCACCGGGAACGCGCCGGTATTCGAATCGCTCAGCCAGGACGCCATGTAGTAATAGGTCTCGTCCGCTTCCAGCATATAGGTCAGGCTGAAGTTGACGTCCTTCGGGCCGTCGTCGTTATAAGCCAACTCTTCCCAGTTGCTGTTGTACAGCGTCACACATGTATCCGTTTCGGTCCCCTTCGCCCTGGAAACGATGGTATATGTCCCGGTCTGCGTCGGCGTGAATGAGAAGCACACACTGCCGCCACGATGCTCGATCGTCGCTTCCGCCGGGACATCCAGCTCCAACATCTGGACAGAGTCATTGCGGAGCAGGGTAAAGGTGACGGCTTCGCTGCGTTCATCCTCGGGATCGTATACATCGAATGTATAATACTTCGGGCTGTCCGCTGCGACCGTGAAGCTGTAGGTCGTGCCCGTCGCGCCTTCGATCGCCACAGTTTCGCCGTCAGCGTCCTCGTAGTACCAAAGCAGCTCCAGGTCATCGTTCGGGGAATCGACGTACGCCTCAAAGGTCACCTGATCGCCAGTCTTGGCAACCTGGGTCCTGGGCGACACGCGATCGACGACCAGGTTGGATTCGACATTGACGCAGAATACCGCAGTGTCCTCATTGCCGTGCGTATCGCGCACGCGGCAGTAATAGTCGCGGCTTCCGGTAACGTTGACCAATTCCAGAATAGGCCCGGTCGCGCCTTCGATTTCAGTATCGGTCCACTCGCCTTCATCGTCTTCACTCGAGGTGTACCAGGTGTACTCCAGATCGCCATCGTCACAGCGCGCCCTGACTTCCAGATTCAAACTGTCGTTTTTCTTCACCCAGATATCCCTCGGGCCGACGCGCCTCACGCTGAAGCCGTTGACGACCACATCGAAGCTGGTATACCGGGAATTGCCGTAATCGTCCCTTACAACGCAAGTATATTCGCCGCACTTTTCAACACCCGTCAACTCCAGAGTGCTGCCGGTCTCGCCTTCCATGGTATCATAATCGTCGTCACGCCACTCATAGGTCAAATTGCCCTTGAGACAACTGGCTGTCACGGCCAGCGTCGCCCCGCCGTCTTCGTCTACGGGCACCTTGATGCTTCCGACCCTGCTCACCATGAGTTCATTGTCAATCTTAACATAAAAGTCGAGATGCGCAACGTTGTCGTACTCGTCAGTAATCTGGCATTCGTATTCGCCGGCTCGGGGCTGATCTGTGGTGAATTTGGCGCCGGTCGCATCCTCGATGTCCTCCTCGTCATAGCGCCACTGATACTTGAAGGTGGACGTGTCCAAGCCGTTTTCGGCATATACCTCCAGCTCCAGCCCCTCCCCCGCCTTCAGGGTGATTGTGCGGTCACTCACATACTCAACGTTCAATTCAACGTTGGTTTCAACGTAGAAGTAGACCCACATATGGTTGCCCAGGGAATCACTGACAGCACACGCATAGGTGCGTTTGCCCGTCACATGATCCACGGTGTAGGTGTCAGAGGTCTCGCCTTCGATCTTTTTGTTACGGGAATACGTTTCACCGTCCTCGTCTTCCTCTTCCTCCTCCACATACCACTGATAGGTCTGGGAGTTGTCGTCACAGCTGGCGATTACCTTCAACGTCGCCGCGCTGTCAGGAGCTACGCGCACTTTTTCCTGTTCCGCTTCCGCTTCGAGATGGTTCTCGAGGCCGACGTAGAATCTCTGGGAAGAAACGTTGCCGTAGGCATCATGCGCGAAGAAGATGAAATATTCGGGTTTTTCCACCAGTTCCGTGGTATAGCTGGTCTCATTCGCGCCGGTGATGGGCACGGGCATCGTTACGCTTTCGCCGTCTTCATCGGTTGTCTCGATCTCCTGATACCAACTGTATTGCAGCGCAACATCCCTTGTGCTGGTCACCTTGACCTGCAGGGTCGCGGTGTCGCCCTTCGTGACATAGGTCTCTGCAGACCCATTCAAAGGCTCCACTTCGATCACGTTTTCAACGGAAACGTTGAAGTAGACATGAGCTTCGTTCCCAAGGCGATCCCGCACATCGCAGCGATAACTGACCGGGAGATTCACAGGCGGCAGCGTAATGGTGGAGCCAATCTGACCTTCCACTTCCACAGGGCCGGTCCAGTCGTACTCACCATTTTCACCCATTGAGAACGTATCGACGGTCCAGCTGTAGGTCACGTCGCCCACGTCGCTGCTGGCCACCACGGTAAGCGTCGGGGTGGCACCCGGCTCGACATACAGATTCTGCTCATCCTCGCCAGTCTCCGTGATCGCGGACAGGTGAGCCTCCGGGACCACTTCAAAGAAAACCTGTACATTGTTGCCATACGGGTCGCTGACGGTGCAGAAATAGTTGTAGCGATCTTCAACCTGCGGCGTCGTCAGGGTCGGGCCGTCTACGCCCGGAACGGGCTCGGCCTCGCCATAGCTGTAACTGCCGTCATCATAGTATTCCGCTCGCTGGACAAACCACTGGTAGGTAATCTTTTCTTCACAGCTGGCGTCCACCTCCAGCGTGGCCATCTCATTCAGCGACACATTAATGCGTGCAAATCTTTCCTCGCTGCCCTTCGCGGTGGCCTGAAGGTGGGTATCAATGCTAACGGTAAAGGATAATTCAGCGGAGTTACCGTAGATATCCCACGCCAGGAACCGATAAGTCGCGGCCGCATCCAGCGCGTCCGTTGTATAACTGGTATCGGTAGCGCCTGGAATGATCACTGGTTCAGCCCATATATTGCCGTATTCGTCTGTCGTATCCTTGAGTACATACCACCTGTACTGCAGGTCCACATCTTTTTCGCTGGTAACTTCAACCTCCAGTGTCGCGGCTTCGCCCTTCGTGACAGAGATCTCATCCTCGCCCACGCGTTCAATCGTTATAACATTTTTCACGTGAACATGGAAGTAGACATCCTGGCTATCACCAAAGCGATCCCGCACGATGCACCGGTAATTGCAGTAGCCATCCACCGGTGGCAGCGTATAGGTTGGGCCCGTCTGTTGCTCGATGGCACCCATTTCGATCATTTGCCACTCGCCGTTTTCATCGATAGTATACTTCTCTATGTACCAGGTATAAAACAGATTGTCATCATCGCAGCTGGCCACCACGGTAAGCGTCGGGGTGGCATTCGGCTCGACATACAGATCCTGTTCATTCTCGCCAGTCTCCGTGGTTGCGGACAGGTGGGTCTCCGGGAACACTTCAAAGCAAACCATTACATGGTTTTCATACGGGTCGCTGACGGCGCAGCGATAATAGCAGCGATCTTCAACCTGCTCCGTCGTCAGGGTCGGGCCGTCTACGCCCGGAATGGGCTCGGCCTCGCCATAGCTGTAACTGCCGTCATCATTGTATTCCGCACGCTGGACAAACCACTGGTAGGTAATCTCTTCGTCACACCTGGCGTTCACCTCCAGCGTTGCCGTATTATTCAGCGGCACTTTGATATCGGTCCAGTTATCCTCGCTGTCTTTCACAGTGGCCTGAAGATTGGTATCGGGATACAGCATAAAGCTCAGACTGTTATCGTTAAAGCCATCACTGACTTCGCAATAGTAGTTCACAGCTCCCGTTACCTGTTCCACCGTGTATTCCGAAGCGGTCGCCCCTTCGATTTCCTCCCTTTCACCAAACTCCCATAGCTCCTCGCCTGCGTCGTAGCCCAGGATGGACCATCTGTACCATTGATAAGTCAAATCGGCGCCGATCGAACTCGTGGCCAGAACCTTCAAAGTCACCGGTTCGTCCTTTGGAACCGTCATAGTGTACTGCTGTCCTTCAGCATATTCCGCCCGGACTTCGCTTTCCACGCTCACTCCGAACCATAGTTCCTCCTCCGAGCCGTAATCGTCGCGCGCTACCACCTTATATCCGGCGCGGCTCACCACCGGGGCTGTCATATAGGAAGTCCCCGTGGCGCCCTCGATGGGTGCCCAGATGTTTCCCTCGTCGGTTTCCTTCTTCTCGTACCACTGGTATTGGATTTCTCCGTCACTGCAGGTTCCCGTCACCTCGAGCGTCGCAGGCTGATTGTAGATCACATTGGCGACATTGCCATATTCATCACAATCGTTCACGCGCTCAATGGTCAGCTGGTTGTCCACCGAAAACAACCAATCTACTATGCATTCAGCATCTCCATCGCTGATAAGGCATTCGTACTGTATTTCACGGGTAATCGGCTCGGTGGTAAGGCTGGGGCCGGTCGCCTCATTGAACGACTTGCTCTCCCACTGCCAGTCCCCGTTATCATCGTAATAGCCGTAGGACGCGTTCCATCTGTAGGTCAACTCAGTCTCTTCGTCATTGGTTTGGACATTCACCTGCAGCGGCACGGTGCTGTTTGGCGCCACAGACAGGCTTGTCTCGCCAATGGCGTCAGCGCGAACCAGGCCCTTGTGCATACTCAGCTTCAGGTTTACCGAACCCGATCCCCCTTCATATGTGCGACTCAGGCTGAAATAATAAGTATTACCGGCTTCCAATTGGATCTCGTCGCGGTGATAAGCGCCGCGGAACCAGTTGTCGCGGTTCTTATTGACATGGTCCTTGAAGCAACAGTAATAAAGCCAGTCCATGGGATCATCTTCGTTTTCAACCGTCAAGGAGAAAACATAAAACCCATCTTGGTCAGGCGTGAACCTGATAAACGCGCATTCTTCCGTGTCAGCAGGCACGTTCACCGTGAACTCCTCGTCCAGGGTCACATCGACAGCCTGCACGTCGAGGTACTCTTCCTCCGAATCTTCGGCCAGCGCGGTCGGGCCCACCACAAACAGTGCTGCCAGCAACGCCAGCAGAAGCGCAAACACAAACCTTCTCTTCACAGCAATTCCCCTTCCTTTTTGCTCAGATTCCATGTCGGTCGTTCGTTTTACAATGTCAAGCACTCATTAATTACCTGATTCTAATATATCACATGTAACCATTTATTGCAAGTGATATGTTACAAAAAGGGCTCTTCACGCAAAGTTGTGGGATTTCCCCCTCATCAGCCAGCCTGCAGTGACAGTATTGCCCCAGGGGGAAGCTGTCACCGCAGGCAACTAATATGGGAATGAGCCCCCTCTTTGCGTAAAGAGCCAAAACCATGACCACCCGTAAAACGGGTGGTTTGCACAAGGGCTAAAAGCCCAAGGAATACCGGCCAGCGTCTCAAGGCGCTGGCTTTCACCTTATCC
>CADCFG010000007.1 GCA_902800625.1 uncultured Eubacteriales bacterium
GAAGCAGACCCTGACCGCGGGCAGCAGCCTGCAGCTCACCACCACGCTGACCCCGTCCACGGCGCGGAACGACCTGACCTACAAGAGCAGCAAGAAGTCTGTGGCCACCGTGGACGCCAACGGCAAGGTGACCGCCGTCAAGAAGGGCACGGCGAAGATCACCGTGACCAGCAAGAGCAACAAGAAGGCCAAGGCCACCATCACCATCAAGGTGACGAAGGCCGCGGGAGTCGCCCCCGATGTATCCACCTACATCGGCCAGAAGGCCAGCACCGTCAACAAGGTGTTCAAGCTGAAGGTGAACACCAAGGACTGGAAGACCACCGTGCTGGAAGGTGACGGCATTGTCTTCCACACCAACGGCAGCGGCAGCAAGCTGGACAAGCTGGCCATCGCTGGCGTCACCCTCTACAAGGCCAACGGCCGGAACTACAAGGGGCTGAGCGTCGGCATGAAATTTGCCGATGTAAATGCGAAGCTGGAAGCCATGGGCTGGAATGCCGACGAGTATGATGAAGAGGTCTACGGAGAAAGCGGCGATGTTGAAGGCTACAGAAGGGAGTATTGGCGGGAGGATGGCGCCTATCAAACCTTCAGCGTCGAGCGCAACGAGAGTGGCGCCGTCACGGAGCTGTCTTACTGGAACAACGGTATTTAGCGATTGAGCCATCCGATGATGAATGTGTCGCGGGAATGGTTCCCTTGACACAAAGCGTCAACGGCAATGAATCGCCTGCCTGCACTGCCGCGCAGGCGCAACAAAAAGGGACTGCCCCAAACGGGCAGTCCCTTGAGTGTTTTCTCAGTCCAGAGGTTTCATGGTCGGGAGCTCAAACCTCATAATCACGTAAACCTCCAAAAACCTCCAAAAGCCTTGTGTTTTGGGCATTTTAGAGAACTATGTGTCGAGGTAACTCTACACAAATCTACGCCTGACCTGTTGCACCTGGCCCACGCATTGGCTTAAATGGCTTAAGCCCTAATTCGGAAACAATCTTCACTGTTTTACAAGTCGATCAGCGTCACTATACGCGACGTCATGTAATGCCGCTGGCTTAAACAATTTCGCCTGTTTTTACGAGGCTTTATTGCTTTTTTGTGAAGAACGTCTCTAATCCATCAAACTCCGACTTTCGGAGTTCACGAGTTACATCTGCGTAGATATTCAGTGTCGTGGAGATGTCGGTATGGCCTAACGCATCCTGAATGACCTTGACATTGACACCAGCTTGGTCTGTATGCAGGCGAAGACATTACCGCGGGTGGGACCGTGATTGTCTCTGCTGGAACATACCTGGCCAGCGCCGAAACAGATGTGACCGGCACCGCCTCCTTCAACCTTGATCTTCCGCTTATATCGATGAAGTGACCATCTTCCGTGAGTTCACCTTCATTGACAAGCCCACCGAGGTGGAAATTACCAAATCCATTCTGACTACGGGCGAAGAGCTGGAAGGCGCAAAGCTCCAGGTCACGGATTCCGAGGGGAATGTGGTGGACAGCTGGACGTCTGAGAAGGAGCCGCACAAGATCACAGGGCTCGTGGTCGGGAAAACATATCAGCTGGTTGAGACGCTGCCGGCAGACGGGTACGTGACCGCGGAAACCATCGAGTTTACCATTGCGGACACCAGCGAAGTGCAGCCCATCGAGATGAAGGATGACATCACCAAGCTGAAGATTTCCAAGCAGGACATCGCAGGCAATGAGCTGGAAGGCGCGAAGCTGACCCTTTCCACGGAAAATGGCGAGGTCATCGAGACCTGGACTTCCGGCAAGGAGCCGCATTACATTGAAATGCTGCCCATTGGCAAATACAAGCTGCATGAGGAAAAAGTGGTATCAGCCAAAGCCAAATACGATGAAGCACTGGCACATGTCGAAGCCCTCAAGCGTGAGAAAGAACTGGCAAGTGTCAACAAGGATATTCAGGAAAAGCTGAAATCCAGCAAGCGTACCCCGGAAGAAATCATGGCATTCCTTGACGGGGAATAGGGTACAAAAATACACCAGCATTCATCCGAATGTTGGTGTATTCTTTTCTCAAACAATTCTCAAAAGGTTTTTGAGAATTTGTCCAAACCACAATATATAGTATCTATACAGTAGATAAAACCACTATATATTGTGTAATCAACCTTCCAGGGGCTTCATGGTCGGGAAGAGGAGCACATCGCGGATGGAATCGCTGTTGGTGAGCAGCATCACCAGGCGATCCACGCCGAAGCCCAGGCCGCCCGTGGGGGGCATGCCGTACTCCAGGGCGTTCACGTAGTCGTAATCCACCTGCGCGCCGCTGTTGGGGTCCAGGGCCTTGCGCTCGGCCACCTGCTTCTCGAAGCGCTCCCGCTGGTCCAGCGGGTCGTTCAGCTCGGAGAAGGCGTTGCCGAACTCGGTGGCGTTGATGAAGTACTCAAAGCGCTCGGTGAAGGCCGGGTCGTCGGGCTTGCGCTTGGCCAGGGGGCTGATCTCCACGGGATAGTCGTAGATGAAGGTGGGCTGGATCAGCTTGTCCTCCACGAAGGCGTCGAAGAACTCCGCCAGGATCGCGCCTTTGGTGGGCACCTCGGGCAGCTCCACGTGATGAGCCTTGGCGCAGGCGATGGCGTCCTCGTCGGTCTGCCAGTCGCCAAAATCCACGCCGCTGTACTTCTTCACGGCCTCGATCATCGTCAGCCGCTCCCAGTGGCCGATGTCGATCTCGTGGCCCTGGTAGGGGATCACCAGGCCGCCGCACACCTTCCGGGTGACGGTCTTCATCATGTCCTCCACCAAATCCATCATGCCGTGGAAGTCGGTGTAGGCCTCGTACAGCTCGATGGTGGTAAATTCGGGGTTGTGCTTGGTGTCCATGCCCTCGTTGCGGAAGATGCGGCCCACCTCGTAGACCCGGTCCAACCCGCCCACGATCAGGCGCTTCAGGTAAAGCTCCGTCTCGATGCGCAGCACCATGTCCATGTCCAGGGTGTTGTGGTGGGTGTAGAAGGGCTTGGCCGCCGCGCCGATCTCAAAGGGCGTGAGGATGGGGGTGTCCACCTCCAGGTAGCCCCGGCCGTCCAGGAAGGCGCGCAGCTCGCGCAGGATCAGGCTGCGCTTGATGAACGTGTCCTTCACCTCGGGGTTTACGATCAGGTCCACATAGCGCTGGCGATAGCGGGTGTCGGTATCGGTCAGCCCGTGGAACTTCTCCGGCAGGGGATGCAGGCTCTTGGTGAGCAGCTCCAGCTTTTCCGTGTGCACGGAGATTTCGCCAGTCTTGGTCTTGAACACGCGGCCCTGAACGCCGATGATGTCGCCGATGTCCAGCGCCTTGAAGTCCTTGTACGGCTCCTCGCCCACGTCGTCGCGCTTGACATAGATCTGCATGGTGCCGTCCGGGTCCTGGATGCGGGCGAAGCTGGCCTTGCCCATGATGTGCTTGCCCAATATGCGGCCGGCGATGCGCACGGTCTGGTCCTCCAGGGCATCGTAGCCCTCGCGGATCTGGCCGGAGGTGTGGGTGCGGTCATAGGTGGTGATCTCGTAGGGGTTGCGGCCCTGCTCGATCAGCGCGTTCAGCTTGTTCAGGCGAATGGTGTCCTGTTCGGTAAACCCATCGGGAACCTGGTAGACGTGGGCCATGTCGATGTGCTCCTCTCCGAATGTATGGAATGAATAGGGAATCTGCAGGGATGCCGTTTCGGCGTGCGCCCTGTACGAAACGCATCGTACTTCCCGGCGTGCGGCGCAACGCCGCCCTGCACTGCGCGGATTGCTTTTTCCGGCGGTTGCCGATCAGCGCTTGCGGATGGACAGCACCTTCAGCTTGACGATGCCGCCGGGGGTGTTGGCCTCGACGATGTCGCCCACCTTGGCGCCGGTGCCCTTGCCGTCGGTGTCGCACAGGGCGATGCCGATGGGGGATTCGTTGGAGATGAACAGCTTCGCCGGGTCGGCCTCGGTGAAGCCCACCAGGGTGTACTCGTCCTCCTCGTCATACTCCATGTCCAGCACGCGCACGACGGTGCCCAGGGCGGCGGTGGTGGTGTCCACCACGCTGTCGTCCACGAAGGTGGCGGTGCGCAGCTCGGCTTCAATGCGGGCGATGTTGCCGTAGACCTCGGCCTCCTTGGCCTTGGCGGCGTCATACTCGGCGTTCTCGCTGAGATCGCCGAAGCCGCGGGCCACCTGGATCTCCTCGGCCACGCGCTTCTTTTCCTCGTTCAGTGCGGCCAGCTGTTCTTCCAGCTTCTTCTTATCTGTAAATGTGAGAATCCGACTGTCTGCCATGATGATATGCCTCCTGGGTTTGTCCTCTTGCGGGGTGTTCGATATACGAATTTAGCCGAATAAAAAGACCCTGCCGCCCATCGCGACAGTGTCTGCTTATTCGGACCTTGGCTATTATACATCAACCCGGCGGGGTTGTCAACGGGGAAAAGGCGCGTTTTTTCACGATATTAATATGTAAGGGCGGTATGGGCGCAAGGGATGACACGAATCGCAACAAATAGCGTGAATGTCAATATATTGTCACATTTTAGCCCCGCTTTGCGGGAGTTTGCGGTTGCAGAATACGCCTGTGAACGGTATAATGACAAAATGTAATCGTGTGTTTTTATACCATTCAGGAAGGCAGGTACACTCAATTGGCCAGCAGATATCCATCGGATTATGACAACCGCGGCCGCGTGGAGCCGGGCATCAGCCGCTCCGGCCGGTCTGGTTCCGCGCCCCGCAGCGGCTCCGCTTCCAGGAGCTCCGCCCCCAGGACCGGCGCGTCCCGCAGCGGCTCCAGCCGCCAGGGCTATTCCAGCGCCCGGCCGTCCGGCCAGCGCTCCGCCCAGAGGCCGCCTCAGCGCTCCTCCGGTTCCCAGAGCCGCCGCCCCAGCGGCAGCCGACGCAAGCAGCCCAACCGCGGCCCGCAGATCATCGCGGCGCTGGCCGTGGTGCTGCTGATCGCGCTGGTGCTGATCATCGCCAAGCCCTTCGGCCGCCACAAGGGCGATCCGGTGACGGACGGCTCCGTCCAGCCGGCGTCCAACCCGGTGGTCCAGGTCACCCTGCCGCCCGAGATTGCGGCGGCGGACGACGGCACGGAGAGCGCGCCGCAGTACGGCAGCCTCCAGGAACAGCTGGCGGACTCCGATGCCGAGATGCAGAGCCTGTCCGCCGAGGAGATGGCCACCGTCAGCGACCTGCGCATCAACACCAGCCTGCCCGAGGATTGGATGAACGTGCTGCTGCTGGGAACGGACGAGCGCACCCTCAGCGACAGCGCCCGCACCGACGCCATCATGATCTGCTCCATCAACCGCAAGACCGGCGAGGTGAAGCTGTCCTCCATCATGCGCGACCTGGCCATTGAGTTCACCGATATCGGCAAGTACAACGGCACCTATGGCATCAACGCCGCCAACTACTTTGGCGGCCCGAAGCTGGCCATGCGCACGGTAAACGAGAAGTTCAACATGAACTGCCAGTACTACGTGATGGTCAACTTCTTCGGCTTCGGCAAGATCGCCCAGCGCCTGGGCGGCATCGAGGTGGACATCACCGAGCAGGAGATGAACATCATCAACCACGACATTGTCAGTCAGTTCAAGATGGCCTATCGCTCGGGCGTCACCGACTTCGACCCGGAGCAGGTGTTCGTGGAGAGCTACGGCGAGAACGTGCACCTGAACGGCAACCAGACCCTGGCCTATGCCCGCATCCGCCATCTGGACGGCGGCGACTACATGCGCACAACCCGCCAGCAGACCGTGCTGAACAAGCTGCTGAAGAAGGCCAAGAACCTGAGCGCGCTGGAGATCACCACCCTGGCCACCGAGATGATCGGCCAGGTGAAGACCAACCTGCCGCTGAACGACATTGCCAGCCTGGCCATGTTGGTGGTGGGCAACGGCATATCCTCCGATATCAAGACTTTCCGCATTCCCGTGCAGGGAACCTATAAGGAGGAGAACCGCAACAACAACAGCCTGCTCTATGACTGCGATTTCGCGGCCAACGCCACCAAGCTGTACGACTTTATCTACTATTGATCGATTCCCGGAACATTGACGCTTCTTTCGGCGGGTCGCCTTGCGCAGGCGGCCCGCCGATTATTGTGCGCCGCAATTGAATCCGTGGGACAACTGTGGTATAATTACAATGGAGGTTGATGTATGCATACCAACGATAACCGCCCGTCGGATCTGCGGGGCGTGCGGGTGCTGCTGGTGGAGGGCTTTGCCCGCCAGACCATGGCGATGATGCCCGCGCTGAAGGCCCTGGGCTGCCATCTGACCACCTACAACGCCAGCCGCCTGGACGTGGGCTATGCCTCGAGATACCCGGACGTGAAGCTGCTGAAATTCTGGGACCGGGAGGATGCCGACGCCTCCTTTTCCGCGCTGATGGAAGTGCTGCGTGCGGACAGGTACGACGTGGTGATCCCCATGACGGATTTCTCCGCCACGCTGCTGTCCGAGCACATTGAGGAGGTGCGGCCCCTGGCCTGGCCGGCGGTGAACGAGCCGGAGGTGTTCCGGCGCGCCATCGACAAGCAGGAGACCATGCGCGCCTGCGAGGAAGCCGGCGTGCCCTGCCCGCGCACCCTCTATGACATGACGAGCGCCGATGACATCCTGTCCGCGGGCATGGTCTTCCCGTTCGTCATCAAGCCCCGGGTGAGCTACGGCGCCATCGGCTTTCACGTGATCCGGGACGAGGAGCAGCTGCGGCGCGTGTTCGACGGTGCCGTCCGGCGCTTCGGGCCCATGGTGGTGCAGGACTACGTGCCCCAGACGGCCATCCAGTACCAGTGCGAGGTGTTCCTGGACGGGGAGGGCCGGGCGAAGAGCGCCTGCGTGTTCGACAAGGCCCGGTGGTATCCCGTGAACGGCGGCAGCAACTGCTGCGCCACCAGCGTGCACCGGCCCGACATCGCCGAAAACTGCGTGCGGCTTCTGCAGCACATGGGCTGGCGGGGCTATGGCGACGTGGACCTGATCGAGGACCCCCGGGACGGCGTCTGCCGGGTGCTGGAGGTCAATCCCCGCATCACCGCCGGCGTGAAGATCTGCCTGGCGGCCGGGGTGGACTTCGCCCGCCAGATCGTGGAGCTGGGCACGGGGCGGCCCGTGACCGAATACTCCGATTATCGCGCGGGCGTGCGACTGCGCTATATGCACACGGACCTGCTGTGGTTCCTGCAGTCGCCCAACCGGTTCAAAACGAAGCCCAGCTGGTTCGACTTCCGCCACACCACCGACCAGGTTTTCAATCCCCGCGACCCCTGGCCGTGGGTCACCTATACCATCCAGGGCCTGCGCAAGCGCAAGGCGGAGATGGAGAAGCGGAAGCAGTAGCTTTCATGGATTCCATGCAGTCAAGCCCAACGCCCCTCCGAAAGGAAGTGTCGCCCATGCCGGACATCACCGCCATCGTGCTGACGAAAAACGAGGAAAAGAACCTGCCCGACTGCCTGCGCTCGCTGGAGAGTTTTGCCAGCCGGGTGCTGGTGGTGGACAGCGAGAGCACCGACGCCACCGTGCAGATCGCCCGCGACGCCGGGGCGGACGTGCTGGTGCATCCCTTCGAGACCCACGCCCGACAGTTCAACTGGGCGCTGGACAACGGGGACATAAAGACGGCCTGGTGCCTGCGCCTGGACGCGGACGAGCGGCTGACCCCGGCGCTGCGGGACGAGCTGGCGGCGCTGACGGCGGAGCACAGCGACGATGACGTGAACGGCATCGTGATGACGGCCTGGCTGTATTTCATGGGCCGCAGGCTGAGCCACGTGAAGAACATGAAGCGCAAGCTGATGGTGTTCAAGACCGGCCTGGCCCGCAGCGAGGACCGCAACATCGACGAGCACACCGTGCTTCTCAGCGGCCGCACCGTGGAGACGAAGGAACGCTTTTTGCACTACGACTACAAGGACATGAACCACTATATCGCAAAGCTGAACTGGTATGCCGGGCGCGAGGTGCGGGATTACTTCGCCCACCTGCAGGGCGGCGATGAGGACGTGGCGCTGGAGGCGGTGAACCAGGGCATGCGCAAGCGGAAGTTCGGCCTGTACTATCGGCTGCCCATGTTCCTGCGCTGCAAGCTGCTGTTCCTGTACAAGTATATCCTCCGGGGCGGCTTCCTGGACGGCCGGGAGGGCTTCCTGTATCACTATATGTACCACTGCTGGTACCGCACGCTGGTGGACGCCAAGATCCTGGAGCACCAGAAGACTGGCTCGGATTTTGAGCCGCTGGATTCGCTGAAATCGTAGGCAGACGCGACGCCGCTTCGCCCGTGAACGCAAAGGAGGTTTCCCCATGCCCAACTGGACAGCCGAACAGCTCCGCGCCATCCAGGCGCGGGGCAGCAATATACTCCTCAGCGCAGCGGCAGGCTCCGGCAAGACAACCGTGCTGGTGGAGCGCGTGCTGCGGCTGATCGCGGACGAGGGCGCGGACGTGGACCGCATGCTGGTGGTCACGTTCACCCGGGCGGCGGCCTCGGATATGCGGATGAAGCTGTCCCGCCAGCTGAACGAGCGGGCCGCGGCGGGGGACGAGCGCTGCCGGGACCAGCTTTTGAAGCTGGACCGGGCCTCCATCTCCACGCTGCACGCCTTCTGCGCGGATTTCCTGCGGGTGAACTTCGAGGCCGCCGGGGTGGACCCGGCCTTCCGCATCCTGGACGACGCCGTGAATGAGCGGCTGCTGGACGAGGCCATGACCCAGGCCATGGAGGAGGCCTACCAGGCAGGGGGAGAGGCACTGATGTCCCTGGACTACGGGCGCGGCCCGAAGGGTGTGCGCGAGGCGGCCGAGGGCCTTCTGCGCCGCATGGAGGACCGGCCCGATCCCGAGGCTTGGCTGCGCCGCGTGGCCCGGGTGGACGAGGAAGCGCTGGCGCGCTGGCAGGATGAATTGAAGGAGGACGCCCGCCGGGCCATCCGCACGGGGCTGGTGCACCTGTATCACGCCCTGTCCCTGCCGGGCCGCCCCGTCAGCTACGAGGCCGCCATCCGCGCGGACATCGAGACGCTGAACGGCATGCTGGAGCTGCCCGATTATGACCAGCTCTACCGGGCGATCACCGATTACAGGCAGACCTCCGCCCGGGTCAGCAAGCGGGACGGCGTGGTGGACGAGGAGGCGCTGGCGGCGGTGAAGCAGCTGCGCAAGTCCGCCAAGGACGTGGTGGACAAGGTGGCGCTGACCCAGCTGAACCTGTTTGTGGCCCGGTCGGATGCCAGGGCGCTGGGCGGGCAGATCGAGACGCTGTCGGCCATAGCGCTGCGGGCGATGGAGCTGTATGAGGCGGGCAAGGCGGAGCAGTCCGGCCTGACCTATGGCGACTTGGAGCGCTTCACGCTTCGGGCCTTCCGGAACGACGACGTGGCCCGGGGCATGCGGGCGCGCTATGACTATATCTTCGTGGACGAGTACCAGGACACCTCCGACATGCAGGAGGCGCTGGTACAGGCCATCTGCCGCAGCGACAACCTGTTCATGGTGGGTGACGTGAAGCAGTCCATCTACCGCTTCCGCCTGGCCGAGCCGCGCCTGTTCCTGGAGAAATACGACGCCTACGGCCGGGGCGAGGGTGGCCTGCTGCTGCCGCTGACCCGCAACTTCCGATCCCATCGGGGGATACTGGACTTCGTGAACCTTGTGTTCGAGCGGGCCATGACCGGCGGGGATTCCGAGATCACCTACGACGCCATGGCCCGGCTGAACCCCGGAGATGCGGAGGCGGCGGAGGGCGACGTGCCGGACGTGTCCATCCGGCTGATCGACGACGGGGCCGAGCCGGAGGAGGTCGAAGGCGACGCCGACGGCGAGATGGCCCGGCTGCAGTCCATGGAGCGGGAGGGCGCGCTGATCGCCGGGGAGATCCGCCGGATGATGGCGGAGGATCCGTCCCTCAAATTCCGGGATTTTGCCATACTCACCCGCAGCAAGAGCACGGCCTTCACGGCCATGATGCCGGTGCTGCTCGCCCAGGGGATCCCCGCCTATGCCGACGGCCAGACGGGCTATTTCGACAGCGTGGAGATCAGCTGGCTCACGTCCATGCTGAGGCTGATCGAGAACGGCCGCAGCGACGTGGAGCTGATCGCCATACTGCGGTCCCCGGCGGTGGGCCTGACGCCGGACGAGCTGGCCCGCATCCGCATCGCCAGCCGCAACACCGCCTATGTGGACGCCGCCAGGGCCTATGCCGAGGAACAGGACGACGAACTCGCCGGGAAGCTGCGGGCGTTCTTTGACCAGCTCTCCGCCTGGCGGCTGAAGTCCGGCAGCTTTAGCCTGGGCGACCTGACGCGGCTGGTGCTGGACGAGAGCGGCTTTTACACCTATGCCGGAGCCCTGCCCGGGGGCGGCCAGCGGCAGGCCAACCTGGACCAGTTCGTGGCCAGCGCCGCGGCCTTTGACGACGCGTTCTCCGGCTCGCTGACCCGTTTCCTGGCCTATACCGAGCACCTGCGCCAGAAGGGCGACGGCGACGCGGCCCACCTGCTGGGCGAGAACGACAACGTGGTGCGGCTGATGTCCGTGCACAAGAGCAAGGGCCTGGAGTTCAGGGTAGTGTTCGGGGCGCAGCTGGCGAAGAAATACCGCGTGGAGAAGAGCAGCACGCAGCTGGTGACCCACCGGGACCTGGGCGTGGGCATGAGTTACTTCGACCCCGAGCTGCGCACCCGGCGGCTGACGCTGCCCCAGGCGGCCATCATGGCCCGCCAGCGCCGGGAGGACGCCGCCGAGGAGATGCGCATACTCTACGTGATGCTGACCCGCGCCCAGCAGAAGCTGATCCTGGTGGGCACGGTGGCCGGCGCGGAAAAGGCGATGAAGCGCTGGCAGGCCCTGGGCGCCGCGCCCTTTGCCGCCAAGAGCCATCTCGACCTGATTATGGCGGCCCGGTGCGCCGCGGAGGCGGACGGCCTGCCGCTGCACTCCGATCTGACGGTCGTGCCCGTCGGGGACCTGAAAGCCGGAGAGGGCGAGGGGGCGGGGGAGGCCCGGAAGCTGTTCGAGGCCATCATGGAAAACCCCGCCGACTACGCCGATGCCGAGCTGGACAAGCAGCTCGCCTGGCGCTATCCCCACCCGGAGGACGCGAAAAAGCCCCTGAAGCTGACGGCTTCGGGGCTGCTTAGAGAGCTGGAGGGGCCGGAGGAGCTGCCGCCCTTGATGGAGCGGCCCGCCTTCCTGTCGGAGGACGCGCGGCGCATGACCGGAGCGGAGCGCGGCACGGCCTATCACCGGTGTATGCAGCTTCTGGACCTTGCGGCGCTTCACGGGTTGTCCGGCAGGACGCTGACGGATGCCGTCGCCCGGCAGCTGGACGACTGCGCGGACCGGCGGCTGCTGATGGACGCCCAGCGGGAAGCCGTCTCCCCGGCGAAGCTGGCCAGGTTCCTTTCGAGCGACATGGGCCTTCGGCTGCGCGGGGCAAGGGAGATTCGCCGCGAGTGGCCCTTCAATGTCACCCTTCCGGCTGAGGACGCCCTCGCCCCCGAGGAGGCCGAGCGCTTCGGCGGCGGCGACCTGCTGGTGCAGGGCACCATCGACTGCTGCTTCATCGAGGACGGCGCGTGGGTGCTGCTGGACTACAAGACCGACAGGACCGACGACATGGACGCCCTGCGCGCTCACTACGAAAAGCAGCTGAAGGTCTATGCCCTCGCCCTGGAGCGCGTCACCGGCCTGCCAGTAAAGCAGCGCGCGCTGTGCCTGCTGAGCAGCGGGGGATTGCTGGAGGTATAAGGATGATGGCCCGCAGGTTCAACCTGCGGGCCATCCAAATCGTCCACAAAGCCTTTCACGCTCATTTGCCGCAAAGATACGCCATCGCCTTTCCGTACCCCTCGAAGCCCAGGCCGATGAAGTGGGCCTCGCAGGCCATGCCGGCATAGGACACGTGGCGGAAGGCCTCGCGCTGGTTCACGTCGGAGATATGCACCTCCACGGCGGGCAGCTGCACAGCCTTCAGCGCGTCGAGGATGGCCACGGACGTGTGAGTGTAGGCGGCGGGGTTGATGACGATGCCCTGCGTGCCGTCGGAATAGGCCGCCTGGATGCGGTCGACGATGGTGCCCTCGTGGTTGGACTGGAAGATCTCCACCTCGCAGCCCAGCTTCACGGCCTCGCCCTGGATGTAGCGGCACAGGGCGTCATAGTCCCTGTCGCCGTAGATGTGCCTCTCCCGGATGCCCAGCATGTTCAGGTTCGGACCGTTAACGACCAGCAGCTTCATAAAAGGCCCCCCTTGCCCGCTCCACCGCGCCTTCGAGCGCGGCGTTGTTGTCGATGACGGCGTCCGCCGCCGCGGCATACTTTGGCTGGCGCGCCTTGCGCATCTGCTCCAGCGCCTGGCGGGACGTGGACAGCGGCCGCCCGTCCATGGATAGGGCAGCAAGGTCCCGCTCAAGCAGCAGCACCGCGCCGTTTTGCCGCATGGCGCGCACGTTGTCCTCCCGCAGCACCGCGCCGCCGCCGGTGGCGACGACCTGCCCCTTTTCCCGGCACACGTCGGCGATGACCGCGGCCTCCAGCGCCCGGAACGCCGCCTCGCCGTCCTGGGCGAAGATCTCCGGGATGGGCTTGCCGGCGCGCTTGGCGATCTCCCCGTCGCAGTCCACGAAGGGCCTGCCCATGCGCTCGGACAGCGCCTTGCCTACGCTGCTCTTGCCGCACCCGGGCATGCCGACGAGGACGGCGTTCAGCGCCTCGCCCCGCAGCAGCGCGTGGATGCGCTCCGTCTCTGATTCCGGGATCGCCCGCCCGGTGAACAGCTCCGCCGCCTCCCGGGCCTGGCCCACCAGCATGTAAAGCCCGCCCGCGCAGGGAAGGCCCCGGGCCTGGGCATCCAGGATCAGGGCGGTTTTGTCCGGGTTGTAGATCACGTCCAGCACGCCCGTCAGCTTCGGGAGGCGTTCGATGTCCGCCGCGCTCTTGCCGTTGTTCGGGTACATGCCCACCGGCGTGGTGTTGATCAGCACCTGGGTGTCCGCGTGGTCCCGGTACAGTGCCTCGTAGTCCACCGGCCCCTTCCGGGACACCACCACGATCTCTCGCGCACCCAGGTGTCGGCAGGCGGCTTGGGCGGTGAGCGACGTGCCGCCGCTTCCGAGGATCACGGCCTTCTTCCCGGCGATCTCCACGCCGGCCTTCCTTGCCAGACCGATGAACCCGCCGATGTCGGTGTTGTGGCCGTACAGGCTGCCGTCCGGGCGGCGCACGACGGTGTTTACGCTGCCCACCTCGCGAGCGGTGTCTGAAAGCGCGTCGCACAGCTCCAGCGCCAGCTTCTTGTAGGGAATGGTCACGTTCAGCCCCCTGAAGTCGCGGCGGCGCATCAGCTCGATGAACTCCGCCTCCGTGCGCTCATACAGCCGGTAGTCGTAGTCGCCCAGCTGGGCATGGATGGGCACGGAATAGCTGTGGCCCAGCTTCGCGCCGATCAGTCCGTATTCCATAGTTTATCCCCTTTGCCTGCGCAGCTTGCGGCGCAGCAGCCTGCGGTCCCGGCTGGCCAGCGCGCCTCCGGCGGCAATCAGCGCCACCGCGCCCAGGGCGATCAGCCACTGGACCGGCGGCTTCAGAAACAGGTTCCAAGCCGGAAAGACCCTATCCAGCGGGATCAGGACGACGCACAAGCCGCACAGCCCCGTGGCCGCGGCGGCCAGGATCCGGGTGAAATCGCGCCTCCTGGCTTTTCGGGCCTTCGCCCTGCGGCGCTCGCGCCAGATCAGCGCGGCCGCCAGCGTCATCAGGACCAGCAGGCCCTTGGTCAGGCCGTTGTCGATGAAGTTCATGGAGGGGTTGATCTGTTCCAGCGTGAACAGCACTACCATCACGTTGCCCAGCAGTATCCCCGCGTGGGGCAGCATCGGTCGGATTTTCTTCCACATGCGCGCCACCCCCTAATTCACCACGTCGTCCACGACCATGATGAAGTCGCTGGTGCTCTTGCCGCCGCCGGAGGGCCGGTTCCACAGCGTGTCGTACCGGGCCAGCAGCGAGGTCTGCCCGCCGTCCAGGTTGTAGGCGGCCGTGCAGCCCAGCTTTTCCATCAGCGCGGAGAGCTTGACCATGTCCACGCCCCGGCTCTCCTCGTGCCGTCCGTCCACCACCACGAAGCAGTAGTGGCCCGGCTCGAAATAGCCGAAGGCGGAGCGGGGGTGGGTCTTGAGCATGCGGCTGTCGGCGTTGAACCTGGTCATGGCGTGGCCCTCGTCGTCCAGCAGCCTGGGCCCGAAGTGCCAGCACTGATAGGCGCCGTTTTCCATGACGGTCATGGCGTCGAAATCCTCCGGCGGGATGATCTCGAACCGGCCGTCCCAGTACAGCACGGCCACGTCGCGAATGTTCTTCTTCTCGCGGTACAGCGTGCCGTTGCGCACCACCACGCCGAAGTCCCGGGAGCCGAAGTAGTCGCCGTTCATGGTGGCGACGGCCTTGTGGCGCTTGGCGGCCTTGGTGACCCACTCCTTGATGCCCCGGCCGTACTTGTCCTGGGCCAGCGCCGAGCGCAGGCAGGTGATGTCCGCCACGTAGATGTCCACGAAGTAGACCCGGGACAGCAGCTCGTCAAAGTACTTCTTCTGGAAGGTGACGTACAGGTTGGCACTGCGATACTCGCTGTGGGTGCGGATGACCTCGCCGTCGGTAAACTTGTCCGCGAACTTGTTGCGGAAGCTGCCCACCGGCTCCTCCGTAGGCGCGGGGGTGGGCTCGGGCGTGGCCTCGGCTTCCGCGTCGGCGGCTGGCTCCGCTGCCATCTGCACGGGTTCGGGCGTGGCCTCGGGAGTGACGATTGGCGCGGCGGTGCGCTGGATGCTCTGGCGGCTGGAGACCACGCCCGTGGACTCCTGCACGCTGGGGATCACGTGGTGGGGCAGGGCATACAGCACCAGGGCGATGCCCAGCGCCAGCGCGTGGGCCACGGCCAGCACCCAGGCGGGCCGCGGTCCGCGAATCACAGGTCGTTTATGCTGGCCGCCGGTTTTTTGAGCGTGGCGACCCTTTGTAGTCGGCATAGAACTCAACCTCTTCCGATGTAAGTGGGGATGCACAACCTTCATTATAAAACATCCCGCCGGTCAGCGCCAGCTTCGCCGGAAGCTTTAACCGAAAATTATTGCTCGTCGTAGCAGCCCAGGAAGGTGAAGTGCTCGCAGTGGGCCTCCAGCTCGCCCAGCAGCCGCACCACGTCCGCGTCGTGGGCGTCGGCGGCCATGTCGAAGAAGAAGCGGAACTCGAATTCCCGCCCGGGCAGTGGACGGCTCTCCAGCTTCAGCAGGTTCACCCCGGCGATGGCCAGCCGGGACACCACCGTGTTCAGCGAGCCCGGCTCGTGGGCCAGGTTCAGCATCAGCGAGATCTTCCGCGCCTGGGGATAGATCTCCGGCTTGCGGGAGATGCAGATGAACCGGGTGAAGTTGCTGGCCTGGTCGCTCACGTCGCCCTCCACGATGTCCAGCCCGTACAACTCCGCGCAGGCGCGGCTGGCGATCACGGCCAGATCGTTCCGGTCGCTCTTCGCCACGTACTCGGCGGCCACGGCGGTGTTGGCCATGGGGGTGGCGGCGATTTCGGGGTGATTGGCGAAGAACCGGGAGCACTGGCGCAGGGCCTGCTCATGGGAGACCACTTCGGTGATGGGTGTGGTCGACGCGCCGTTTTTGCGCATCAGGCGGTGGTCGATGCGCAGCCGGTGGGCGCCCACGATGTAGAAGTGGTGCTTCTCCATCAGGTCGTACACCTGGGTGACGGAGCCGGCAGTGCTGTTCTCGATGGGCAGCACGCCGTAGCGGCACATGCCCTTTTCCACGGCGCTGAACACGCCGTCGAAGCTGTCGAAGTAGAGGATGTCGGGGTAGGGGAACAGGCGCTCGCAGGCCTGTTGGGCGTAGGCGCCCTCCGTGCCCTGGCAGGCCACCAGCGCGTGCTCTGGCAGCCGCTTGCCTTCGGTTTCGGCGATGGCCTTCGTCACCAGCGCCTCCACCGGGCTCTGGCGGCCCCACAGCGAGGACTGATAGCCCCGGGACAGGTCGAAGATCTGGCCGTACAGCGCCCGAACGTAGGACGCGTAGTCCCCGCCGGTCCGGGCGGTGAGCCGATTGACGATCTCCCGCTCCCGGGCGTGGTCGCGGATGGGCTTGCCGGTCTGCCGCTTGGCCTCGGCCACGGCCCGGGCACAGTCCATGCGCCGGGCGAACAGCTGGACCAGCTCCTCGTCGATGGCATCGATATTCTGGCGAATCTCCTTCAGCTCCATGGTCTCACCTCATCCAACATCATATCCAGTACCACGCACGCCACAACCGCCTCCACCACGGGCACGGCCCGGGGCACCACGCAGGGGTCGTGGCGGCCCTGCACGGTCAGGGGGGCGTTCTCGTTTCGGGAGAGGGACACGGACTTCTGCTCCAACGCGATGGACGGCGTGGGCTTGAACGCCGCACGCACCACCAGGGGCATGCCGGTGGTGATGCCGCCCAGCGCGCCGCCGTGGCGGTTCGTCTCGGTGACCACGCGGCCGCCCTCCACGCGGAAGGGGTCGTTGTGGGCGCTGCCGCGCATGTCGGCGGCGGCGAAGCCCGCGCCGAATTCCACGCCCTTCACGGCGGGGATGCCGAACAGCGCCCGGGCGATCCGGTTCTCCACGCCGTCGAACATGCCGTCGCCCAGCCCGGCGGGCAGGCCCGTGGCGAAGCACTCCACCACGCCGCCCACGGAGTCGCCCTCGGCCCTCGCCTGGCGGATGGCGCCCGCCATGCGCGCGGCGGCCCCGGCATCCGCGCAGGGCAGGCCTTCTTCCGCGATGGCGTCCAGGTCGGGACGGGCGAAATCCACATCCGCGTCCGGTATGCCCGCGACGCTGCGGATGCGCGCCTTCACCCGGATGCCCCGCTCCGCCAGCAGCTGCAGGGCCAGCGCCCCGGCGAAGCACAGCGGCGCGGTGAGCCGCCCGGAGAACTGCCCGCCGCCGCGGATGTCGTTGTGACCGGCGTACTTCACCGCGGCGGCGAAGTCGGCGTGACCGGGCCGGGGCACGTCCCGCAGGGCGGCGTAGTCCTGGCTGCGGGTGTTGGTGTTGTCGATCACGGCGGTCAGCGGCGCGCCGCAGGTCTCGCCCCGGTCATTCAGTCCGGCGACGATGCGCACTGCGTCGGCTTCCTTTCGCGGCGTGGACAGGTCGCCGTTGCCGGGGGCCCGCCGCGCCATGAACGCCGATATGGCCGCCATATCCGGCACGACGCCCGCGGGGATACCCTCGATCACCGCGCCGATCATCGGCGAATGGCTCTGGCCGAAGATGGTCACGCGGTATTTACTGCCCAGGGTGTTCGACATGGACGATCCCTCCCAACGCTTGGTAGTCCCGGAAGAAGTCCGGGTAGGATTTTTCGACGGCCTCGGCCCCGGTGATGCGCACCGGCGCGTCGGCAAGCGCCGCGGCCACGGCAGCGGCCATCACGATGCGGTGGTCGTTGGCGCCGTCCACGGTGCGCACGCCCTCGGCGCAGGGGGCGGGCCTGCCGCCATGGATGACCAGCCCGTCCGGGGTGATTTCGCACCCGTGGCCCAGCACACGCAGCATGGCGGCGGTGGTGGCGAGGCGGTCGCTCTCCTTCAGCCGCAGCCGCGCCGCGCCGGTGATGACCGTGGTCTGGGGCAGGCTCGCCGCCGCGGCGGCCAGGATCGGCACCAGGTCAGGCACGTTTTCGGCATCGATTTCGGCCCTGCCCAGCAGGGAAACGATCGTCCGGTCCCCCTGGACGCTGTCGTCCCTCAGCCCTTCCACGCGGATGTCCGCGCCAAGGGCATTGGCCCCGTGCCAGAACGCCGCCGCCGACCAGTCGCCTTCCACCTCGAGGTCTCCCGGGGAGCGGTATTTCTGGCCACCGGGAACGCGCCAGCCGGTGTCTGTGGGGATGATTTCGATGCCGAATGCCGCAAGCGCCTGGAGCGTCATGGTCACGTAGGCAGCGGAGGCCAGCTTCGTGGTGAGGACGATCGCGCTGTCCTCCTTCAGCAACGGCAGCGCCAGCAGCAGCCCGGTGACGTATTGGCTGGACACGTCCCCCGGCAGCGCCCACCGGCCGCCCGCGATGGGCCCGGAGAGGCGCATGGGCAGGAGGCCGTTGTCGATGGACGCACCGTGCTGGCGCAGGGCGTCCGTCAGCGCCGCGTTGGGCCGCTGGGGCAGCCGCCCGTGGCCGACGACCGTCGCCCGCACGCCCAGCGCGCAGGCCACCGGCAGCAGGAAGCGCAGCGTGGAGCCGCTCTCGCCGCAGTCCAGCAGGATGTCCTTTGGAACATGGGCGATGGGGGAGACCTCGATCACATCTCCGTCCCGGCGGATTTTTGCCCCCAGTGCCGTGAGGCACGCGAGCGTGGCCTCGATGTCCCGGTTCAGGGCGCTGATGCGCACCCGGGTGGGCCGATCCGCCAGCGCGGCGCAGATCAGCGCCCGGTGGGCGGCGGACTTGGACGCGGGCACGCGCACGCTCCCGGAAAGCCTTCCCGGCGTGATGAGGACGTTCATAGGCCCAGCGCCTCCTGGGACTCCAGCGCCGCCTCAAAGCAGCGGGGCAATTCGGAAACGGGCACCTTCTCCAGCCGGCACTTGCCGATGGCCTCCGGCAGCACCAGCGTGATGGAGCCGCCCGCGCGCTTCTTGTCGTTCAGCGCGGCCTTTGCCAGCGCCGCCGCGGGATAGTCGCAGCGGGTGGGCAGGCCGTTCTTGCGCAGGCAGTCCGCGATCTTCAGGATCATTTTCTCCGGGCACTTCGCCGCGGCGGCGGCCATCAGCATGCCGATGCCCACGCACTGTCCGTGGAGCAGCCGGTAGCCGGAGAGGTGTTCGATGGCGTGGCCGAAGGTATGGCCCAGATTGAGGAACGCCCGGCTGCCGGTGTCGAACTCATCCCCGGCCACCACGTCCCGCTTGTAGGTCACGCAGCGCTCCACCACCTCGTCGATCTCATCCAGCCAGTCGCCGCCGGAGAGTAGTTCAAACAGCGCAGGGTCGTTCAGCACGCCGCACTTGACGGCCTCCGCGCAGCCGTTGGACAGCTGCTCGGCGGGCAGGTCGCGCAGCACGTCCGTGTCCGTGATGACCAGGCTGGGCTGGTGGAACGCGCCCACCATGTTCTTGCCGAAGGGCATGTCCACGGCGGTCTTGCCGCCCACGGAGGAATCCACCGCCGCCAGCAGCGTGGTGGGGATCTGCACGAAGCGGATGCCTCGGGTGTAGATGGCCGCGGCAAAGCCCGCCATGTCCCCGGTCACGCCGCCGCCCAGCGCCACCACCAGGTCGCTGCGGGAAAGACCCTCCTCGCCCAGGGCGTTCAGTATGTCGGTGAGGGTCGCGAGGTTCTTACTGGCCTCCCCGGCGGGGAAGGCGAAGCGGGTCACGTCAAAGCCGGCGTAGCTGAAGCTGATCTGCGCCCGGTCGCCGTAGAGCTCGTCCACGGTGTCGTCGGACACGATCACGCACTTGCAGGGCTTGACCACCTTCGCGGTCAGCTCGCCACACTTGTCCAGCAGCCCCTCGCCGATCAGCACGTCGTAGGATTTCGAGGCGGTGATGTGGATCCTGCGCATCGTCTATACCTCCAGTTCCATGTACCTGCGGTAAGTCGTGAACCCCGCGGCCTCGTAGAACGCCAGGGCGTCGCCGTTGAAGCCCCACACGTCCAGGTCGATGCGGCCAAGGCCGCGCGCCTTCGCGTCGTCCTTCATGTACCGAACCAGTGCGCTGGCCACGCCCCGGCGGCGGAAGGCCGCGTCCACGCCGAACTCCTCCACGTGGTAGAAGTCCAGCGCATGGGTGTAGGGACCTTCGGGCCGGTGAACATACTGCACCGTGGCGAACCCGGCCACCTCGCCGTCCACCAGGCCCACCAGCACGCCGAAGCGCTCGGGCTGGTCGAACTGCTCGTAGACGTGGCTGCGCAGGGATTCGTTGAAGCCGGGGCGAAAGTGGGCCGGGCGGCCGGCGACGTGCACATCGTTTACCATCCTGCGCAATTCGTTCACGCGCTCCAATTCTTCCCGCTTCGCGGGGCGAACGATGATTTGAGCCATGGGGGAGACCTCCTTTTGGCCTTGGTGAGGAAGAGTTCAGAGTTTAGTGTTCAGAGTTTAGATAAGAGTGCCTGAGAACGCGTACGGTCTGACCAAGCCAATCAACTCTAAACTCTCTAATCCAGCGCCTCCTTGGCGATCCTGCCCTCCCGCAGCACGGGCAGCAGCCCGTCCGGGTCGGCGGCGGCCAGGGCGTCGCGGTACTCGTTCAGCCGCATGATCAGGTCGTCCAGCGCGGGAAGCAGCAGGTCGTTGTTCTCCAGGAACAGTTCCGTCCACATCACCTCGTTCATCCGGGCGACGCGGGTCATGTCCAGGAAACTGCCGGCGGAGAAGCCCTTGTGATCCTTCGACAGCGGGTTCTTGACATACGCGCCGGAGACGATGTGGGCCAGCTGGCTGGTGTAGGCGATCATCTGGTCGTGGGCCTCGGGGGTGCAGAAGCGCACCAGCTTGAAGCCCGCCTCCAGGAAGAAGGCCTTGGCCGCCTCCCGGACCTCGATGGGCACGTCGGCCGGGGGGCAGAGGATCATGGAGGCGTTGTCGAACAGGTCGGCCCGGGCGGCGGCAAAGCCGGAGAACTCCCGGCCCGCCATGGGGTGCCCGCCGATGTAGTGCCAGCCGCGGCCCTCCGCCAGCGGGGCCGCCTGGTCGAACACGCAGCGCTTCACGCCCGCGCAGTCCACCACCAGCGCGCCCTTGCCGAAGCGGTCCGCGTGCTCCGCGATCCAGTCCGCGCAAAGCTGGGGGAACAGGCTCACCAGCACGACGTCGCAGCCGGGCAGCATGTCCTCGGTCAGCTCGTCGTGGATGGCTTCCACGGCCTTGGCCCGCAGCATGACCTCCGGGTTGATGTCATAGCCGAACACGGTGTGGTCGGTGTGGCGGCGGATGCTCATGGCCAGCGAGCCGCCGATCAGGCCCAGGCCGATGATGGCGATTTTCATGGTTATGCTCCTTTCTTGGAGGGAGAATGAGGAAGTAGACAGTAGGGAGTAGGCGGTAGGGAGCAGGCAGTAGGGAAAGTGGCCACGTTCTCAGGCATTTCCTACTCCCTACTCCCTAATCCCTGCTCCCTGTCTCACCGCACCCGATACGGCAGCACGTTGCGGATCCCCTGGGCCAGTTCGTCGAACTGTTCCGGCGTCAGGCTCTGCTTGCCGTCGCACAGAGCGTGGGGCGGGTCGTTGTGCACCTCGATGATCAGGCCGTCGGCCCCGGCCACCGTGGCGGCCATGGCCATGGACTTCACCAGGTAGGCGTGGCCCGTGCCGTGGCTGGGGTCCACCACCACCGGCAGGTGGGTCAGCCTGCGCAGCACCGGCACGGCGGACAGGTCCAGGGTGTTTCGGGTGTAGGTCTCGAAGGTGCGGATGCCCCGCTCGCAGAGGATCACGTTGTTGTTGCCGCCGGCCATGATGTACTCGGCGCTCATCAGCAGCTCCTCCAGCGTGTTGGCCAGGCCGCGCTTCAGGAGGATGGTCTTGCGTGTCTGGCCCAGCTCCTTCAGCAGCTCGAAGTTCTGCATGTTCCGCGCGCCCACCTGCACCACGTCCACGTCCTCGAACAGCTTAAGGTGCGCCGCCTCCATGATCTCGGTGACGATGGGCAGGCCCGTGGCCTTCTTGGCCTCCTTCAGCAGCTCCAGGCCCTTTTCGTGCAGGCCCTGGAAGGCGTAGGGGGACGTGCGGGGCTTGAACGCGCCGCCGCGCAGCATGCCCGCGCCGCTCTTCTTCACCGACTGGGCCACGGAGATGATCTGCTCCCGGGTCTCCACCGAGCACGGCCCGGCGATGATCTGGAAATGCCCGCCGCCGATGGGCACCCCGCCGCAGTCGACCACGGAATCGTCCTCGTGGAACTTGCGGTTGGCGCTCTTGAAGGGCTCCTGGATGCGCTTGACGCTCTCTACAATGTCCAGCGAGCTGATCAGGTCGATGTCCACGCGGCTGGTATCGCCGATCAGGCCGATGATGGTCTGGTGCTGGCCCTTGGAGATGTGCAGGTCGAAGCCGATGCCCTCCAGCCAGTTTGTCAGGTTCTTCACCTGCTTTTCGTTCACCTTGTCCTTCAGAAGAATAATCATGGCGGTTCCTTCCTTTCGTTCCGGCGGCTAAAAAACACGGCCCCGCAGCGAGTTTTACTGCAGGGCCGTTGTCAAGATCCGCGCTTGAAATGGGTGTACAGCAAAGCTCTCTATCTGCGAACGCCGATAAAGTAAAAGTAGTAATAGCTGTACGCGCTGCGCTTCACGGTGTGTACCTCCGGGTGTGTCAGTGCTTTAGTTGGCTAAATTATAAGGCGACAAATCCGCTTTGTCAATCCCCGTTTCCAATTCTTAACGTCCGCCGTTGAGTAGTTGCTCATAGCGCATGCGCAGCTTTGCCGCGGCGGCGCGGATGTCAAAGCCCCGCCGGGCGATGGCCTCGCGGGCGGCGCGGCTGGCGGCGTCCCGGTCAATGGGCCTGTGCGCGGCCATGGCGTCCGCCCAAGCCGCCCTGTCCAGGGGCAGCCAGGCGAGCAGGCCGGTCATGTCGCAGTCCCGGGTTACCCTGTCCGACACCAGCGCCGGAAGGCCCGACAGCTGCGCCTCCACCAGCACGTTGGGGAAGCCCTCGTACAGCGAGGGCAGTACCAGGGCGTCCGCCGCGCGCATGCGGTCGGGCACGTCCCGGACGGGGCCGGTGAACGTCACCGAATCGCCGAGGCGAAGTTGCGTTACCTGCTGCTCCAGTGCCTGGCGCAGTTCGCCGCCGCCCACCAGCATCAGCTTCAACCGGGGATTGCGCGCCACGGCGTCCGCAAAGGCATCCAGCAGGAAGGCGTGGTTCTTCTGGGGCGTCAGCAGCCCCACCAGCATCAAGAGGATGTCCTCCGGCCCGACGCCCATCTCCCGGCGCTTTTGATCCCGGCGGGCGGCGTCGAAGGCGTACTCGTCCGCGTCGCTGGCAATGGGGATCACGTCGAAGGACCGGCTCCCGAACATCCACTGTCCGGCCTCCCGGCCGCAGGCCATGCGCCCGTTGGCGTTCATGAACATCAGCGGCTTCAGCAGCTGGTTGACCAGGGGATAGGAGGTGGTGGTGTTGTGGCTGTGGGCGATGTGCACACCCGCGCCGCCCAGCCGCGCCGCCAGCAGATCCAGGGCCACGGTGGCGCTGTTGCCGTGGACGTGGACGATATTATAGCCCTCCCGCCGCACGATCCGCGCGAGGGCACGGCCATAGGCCAGGGGACGCTGCCCCCGCCGCTCCGGCAGCGCCCACACCTTCACGCCCAGCGCCTCCAGTGCCTGGCGAATCTCCGGCGCCGGCTCGCCCTTGGAGGCATAGCCGATGGTCATGCCCGCCCGATCCATGGCGCGCAGGTACTTGAGGATAATCAGCGTCTGGCCGTTCAGCTCGCTCTTGACCGTGTTCACCATCAGCAGGCGGATGCCGCCCGCGTTTTTCGTCGCGCTCATGCTTTCTTCGCTCCGTCCAGCAGCTCGATGATGCGGTCGCAGACCGCGTCGGTGGCGTGGCCGGTCTCGTAATAGCCGAAGTATTCGCGGATCTCGGCGCAGTTCTGCCGCGCCTTCTCCGGCGTCAGTCCGCGGATCAGCGCCTCCAGGCTGTCCTGGTCGGCGGCGGTCATCATCGGCGTCTGGCGAATGTCGAAATAGACCTTGCGGGTGGACACGTACTCGTCCCAGTCCGCGATGTAGAACAGGGCGGGCAGGTCCCGCACGATGAAGTCCAGCGCGCAGGAGGAGTAGTCGGTCAGCACCATGTCCGCCGCCAGCAGCAGCTCGGACATCTCCTCATAGGCGGTCACGTCCACGATGCGATCCTTCACGGGCTCCAGATCGATGCCCTGGGACAGGTAGTGGGCCCGGAACAGGCACTTCCACGGCGCGCCGGTGGTCTCCTCCAGGCAGCGCAGCGTGCGGTCCAGGTCCATCTGGGCCGACTTGGGCAGGATCTTGGTGTTCTCCCGGTAGGTGGGCGCGTACAGCAGCAGCTTCGTGCCCTCGTCGATGCCCAGCTTTTCGCGCACCCGGCGGATGTCCTGAGGGTCGTTCTTCACCAGGATATCGTTGCGGGGGCCGCCCGCGGCGATGTATTCACCCTTGTAGCGGAAGGCGGTGCGGAACATATCCTCGCCGAACCGGGAACCCGTGACCACGCGGTCGCAGTATTCCTCCATGCGCTTGAGCCTGTTCAGTTCCGCGTCGTAGCCGATCGTCTTGATGGCCCGGTCGCCGTGCCAGGTCTGGATGTAGAACTGCTTGCCCCGCTTGGGCTTCAGGGCGTCGTGCTTGGTGAAGTTGTCCACCCAGACCCGCGCCGTGGCCTGTTCCCTGAAGGCGTCGTCCGAGCGATAGATGGTCACGCGCACGTAATCGGGGAGGATATCCTTCAGCCGGCGCCTGGCGGTGCGGCTGAGCACCCATACGATGTCCGTCTGGGGCCTGCGCTGGTGCAGGCGCTCTGAGATGAGCCGCGGATTGTCGTTGTAGTGCTCTCCCAGCAGGCTGGAGAACACCACCTTGTTGCCGTCGATGCCGCGCAGCAAGCGCGTGGCGTGGATGATGATGGAGCGATAGATGTGCGCCAGCCGGGGGAAGGCCTTCGACTTGTCAAACTTGCCCGTCCTCAAATCCTGTCACTCCCGTCATTCAAGGGTATTGGCGATCCAGCGGGCCACCGCCTCGGCGGATCGGCCGGTTTCCGTGACGCCGTAGAAGTCGCGCACCATGGCGCAGCGTGGGATCAGCGCGTCGATGTCGTCCAGCAGGGAAAGCAGTTCCTGCTCCGATTCCGCGCAGGCGTAGGGGCACTTTCGCAGGTCGAAGTACATCTGCCGGTTGCTGTGGATGAACCGGGCCCGATCCGCTTGATAGAGGATCACCGGCCGATCCAGCAGCACGTAGTCCCCGGCGGTGGAGCTGTAGTCGGAGATCAGCATGTCCGCCGCCAGCAGCAGCTCCGCCGTCTCCGGCCAGGCGGACACGTCGCGAACCCGGGCGTCCCCGTCGCCGTGGATGCGCAGGTTGTGGCTGTGGGCCCTCGCCAGGCATATCCATGGCGCGCCGGTGGCGGCCTCCAGCCTGTCCAGCGCCCGGCCAAGATGAAAGCCCGCCGGCTGTTCGCTGCCTACGGTCTCGTCCCGGAAGGTGGGCGCGTAGAGCAGCGCCCGCGTTCCGTCGGGAATGCCCAGCGCCTTGCGGATCCGGGCGATCTGCGCCGGGTCCGGGTTCACAAGCGCGTCGTTGCGGGGGATGCCCAGCTGCATCACCTCGCCTTCGTAGCGGAAGGCGGTGCGGTAGTTCTTCGTCCCGAAATCGGAGCCGGAGACGCCCAGGTCCATCTGACTGCCGTCGGGGAAGAAGCCGCCGTCCTCCATGTCGTACAGCATCTTCTTGAAGCCCCGGTCACCGTGCCAGGTCTGAACGTACTTCTGGTCGTCGAACTTCGGCATGTAATTGGGGCGGTTGAAGTTGTCCACCAGGCAGCGGGACGTGCTGATGGCCCGCAGCGCCGCCAGCGAGCGGGGCTTTACCGCGCGCACGTAATCCGGCGCGTCCTCCGGGCGCTTCAGCTGCCAGACGAGCTCCGCCTCCGGGCGGAGGGCGTGCAGCGCCTCGCAGATGCGGGCGGGACTGTCGCAATAGTCGCGCCCGATGAAGCTGGAGAAGAACACCCGGTTCCTCTTCACGCCGTGGACGCGGTGGACGAGGCGCATATAGCGCCCGCCGCCCTCCCGCCGCAGGGCATTCAACAGCCGGTGCAGCGCCGGGATTTTCTTGATGCGGTTCAGGTTCATGCGGGCGTTACCCCTCTTTCAGGGCGAGGAACGTGGTCTTCAGGCCGGATGCCATGTCCCAGCGGGGCATCCAGCCCAGCGCCTCCAGCTTGTCGCCCTTCTGCACGGCGCGGGTCACCTTGGAATAGCCCCGCTGTTCCAGGTCGCTGGGCAGATCGAAGCGGACGTTGACGCCCGCCAGGGCGGCCAGGGCCTCGGCATAGCCGCGGATGGAGATGGTGCCCAGGCGGCTGGCCACATTGTAGGCCTCGCCCTTTTCCCCGCGCAGCAGCAGCGCCAGCAGGCCCGCGATGGCGTCCGGGGCATAGGTGTAGGTGCGCACCTGCGCGCCGGGGCTCTTGAGCACGATATCCTCGCCCGCCAGGGCCTTGCGCATGAACTGGGCGGTGGCGCGGCTGTCATTGGCGGTCTGGGTGGGGCCGTAGACGTAGCTCAGCCGGGCCGCGAGGGCGTCCACGCCGTACTGGGCGGCGTAGCAGGCGCACAGCGTTTCCGAGGCGCGCTTGCTCTCGGGATAGCAGGAACGGGGGTTGATGGGGTCCACCCGGCCGAAGTCCGTCTCGGAAAAGCCGTCGGTGATCGCCGGGTTTTCCCCGTAGATTTCGCCGGTGGAGATGAACAGCAGCCGCCCGTGCCCGGCCGCGCGCAACTGCTCCAGCAGGGCGTTCGTGCCACGCAGGTTGCACAGCATGGTGCCCACCGGGTCGGCGGTGAAGGTGGCCGGATGGGCGTTGGACGCGGCGTGGACGAAGTAGTCCGCTTCCGGCAGCGCCGGGTTCGGCCGGGTCAGGTCCGCGGCGATCAGATTGACGCCGGGGAAGCGCTCCTGCCATCGGGCGGGATCGCGGCTGACGCCATAAATCGTCATGCCGAAGCCGCGGCGCGCATTCAACAGCATCAGCGCGTCCGCCAGACAGGCGCCCACCATTCCGGTGACGCCGGTGATCAGCACGCGCTTGCCGCGCAGCTCTTCGATATCGCCCAGGGCCTCGCAGGCTTCAAACAGGTCTTTTTCATAGAGTGGATGCATGTTCATTCTCCCTCTCCGTCGATGATGGTTGCGCGCAGGTAGTGCTGGGACACGCGCTGGTTTTCCGGCGGCAGCTGCATATAATCGCCGTACAGGTTGCGCAGGTAGGTGTCCCAGCCCACAGGCGCCGGGAATTTGCCGTCGCAGAAGGGCAGGCGGACCGTGCTTTCGTAAATTGATTTGGGCATGCGCTCCCGATTGCCATAGTGAGTGATGACGCAGCAGCCGGCATAGCGCGCCTTGTTGAAATCGCCCCGGTTGCAGAAGCGATCCAGCCGGCGGGCATATCGGTTGGAGGGCACCAGGTGGGTGATGCGGGTCAGTATTTTTTTGAGCAGCTTCAACCGCTCGTTTGGCCAGACGCCCGTCCGGCGCGAGGATTTGAGCAGTATGTAGCGCAGCCGCGCACGCCTGAAGTGCAGGTCGCTGAGCAGCTTGTTCGTCGGCAGCGCGTCCACGGGGAAGATGTCCACGAACAGGTTTCCGGGGCCGAGACTGATGACCTTGGACAGACGAACCTGGGTGCCCAGGTCGTACACTCGCATCCAGGACATGGCGTAATCGTCCTGCAGCCGGGGATGGGCCAGGATATAGCGCTCAGTGGACAGCCGTTCGGCCGCGGCCACCAGCTTCTCATAGTCGGGCCGGGGCATCATCAGGTCCACGTCGTCGTCCCAAGGGATGAAGCCCTTGTGGCGCACGGCACCCAGCAGCGTGCCGCCGGAGAGCCAGTAGGTCAGATTCTCCCTGCGGCAGACCTCGTCCACGAATTTAAGCATTTCCAGCCCCCGCTCCTGTATCTTTTCGGGGGCGATGAAGGTTTCACCCAAGGCAGCGTTCCTCCGTATTTCCGATGGCGTTGTATTGTCAGGCGGTCGTTTTCAGTCCACGAGGGTCGCCCGCAGGTTGTGCTTGGAGCGGCGCTTGCCCTCCGGCGGCAGCTGCATATAATCGCCGTACAGGTTTTTCAGGTAGGTGTCCCAGCCGACAGGCGCGGGATACTCGCCGTCGCAGAAGGGCAGGTAGACCGTGCCCTCGAACACCGCCTTGGGCATGCGCTCCCGATCCTTGTAGTGGGTGATCTCCAGCACCCCGGCATAGCGGGCCCTGTCGTAATTGCCCCGGCCGCAGAAGCGGTCCAGCTTTCGGGCATAGTAGTTGGTGGAGTGAATGGAGGTGGCGGCCATCAGTATTCTTTTCAGCCATTGAAGCCGCTCGTTGGGCCAGAGGTCCGCCTTGCGGGAGCACTTCAGCAGGATATCCCGCAGCCGCACCCGCTTGAAGCGCAGCTTGCTCAGCTTCGGGCTGGCGGGCAGCGCGTCCACGGGGAAGATGTCCACGAACAGGTGCGCCGAGCCGAACTTCACCATGTGGGTCAGGTCCACCTGGGTGCCCAGATCATACACCCGCAGCCAGGGCATCACATAGTCCTTCCTGTAGCGGGGGTGCATGAACTCATATTTTTCCGTGGAAAGGCCCTGGGCGATGGCCACCAGCTTTTCGTAGTCGGGCCGGGGCATCATCAGGTCCACGTCGTCGTCCCAGGGGATGAAGCCTTTGTGGCGCACGGCCCCCAACAGAGAGCCGCCGGAGAGCCAATAGGTCAGCTTCTCCCTGCGGCAGATCCCGTCCACGAATTTCAGCATTCCCAGCCCCCGCTGCTGCATCTGGGCGGGGGTGATATAGTTGTCAGCCAAAGCCGGTTACCTCCGCACGTCCAACAGCGCCTTGAAGATCTCCATGTCGTCCGGCGTGGTGAGCTTGATGTTCTTCTCGCTGCCGGCGCAGAACCAGATGGTCTCGCCCAGCTCCACCATCAGCGTGCAGCTGGCCACGGAGTTGGTGATGCCCTGCTCCAGCGCCCTTCGGTGAGCGTCGCAGATGGTGCCGATGGGGAAGGCCTGGGGCGTCTGGGTGCGCTTCAGGTGCTCCCGGGGATAGGAGGAATGGGTGGTCTGGAAGTCCTCGGTCTCCAGCATGGCCTCCTGGCAGGGCACGGTGACGATGGCGCTGCCGTGCTCCCGGGCGGTGGCGATGCAGCCGGAGATGATGTCCTGGGACACCATGGGCCGGATGGCGTCGTGGATCAGCACCAGGTCCTCCGGGGCGTAGTGCTTTTCCAGCTCGAACACGCCGTTGCGGATGGAACCCTGGCCGTTTTCGCCGCCGGGGATGATGTGCTTGAGCTTGGTGATGCGGTACTGCTTGGCGTAGGCGCTGAGAATGGATTCCCAGCCCTCCACGCAGACCACGGCGATGACATCGATGTCCGGGTGCTTTTCAAAGGCCTCCATGGTGTAGGCGATGACGGGCTTGTCGTATACGGTCAGGAACTGCTTGGGGATGTCCTGCCCCATGCGCATGCCCCGGCCGCCGGCGATGATAAGAGCGATATTCATGGCGATTACCTCTTGTCAGATGTATTGTTTCGGGACGCAGATGGCCCCAATAATCCACTATAATGAAATTATAAACGAATGGATGGGCCGTGTCAACCGGATTTGCGGTCCGTTTGACGCCGTCTGGACGCCTGCTTTATTTTTCGGTTAATTCCGGCGGCAATGTTAACTTGACAAATCAGCTTACGCATGTATAATTAGATTGCCTAACTAAGTATCGACGACATTGTGACATTCGGACCATTGGGGGGCGCAGAGGCATGGACGCGCTGGGAAACGAGCTGAACCGGCTGCTGGTGGACACCTACCGCGCCGCGGGCAAGATTGAGCAGGTGATGCTGGCCGACCTGTCGGACGGCAAGCTGAGCCTGTCGGAGATGCGCGCCATCGAGTGCGTGGGCGTCAGCCGCCAGCGGGGGCGCACCGTCACTGAGATCTCCCAGGAGCTGGATATCACGCTGCCCTCGGTCACGGCCATGATCAAGCGGCTGGAGCAGAAGGGCTATGTCACCAAGCAGCGGGGCCTTGAGGACGGCCGACAGGTGCACATCCACCTGACGGACTCCGGCATGCACGCCTACATCGGCTACCTGTTCGCCCAGCGCAAGATGATCAACGCTGTGCGGCGGTGCGTGGAGGACGAGGACGTGGCCGTGCTGATCCGCTCATTGAAGGGCCTCAACGAGTTCTTCACTCAAAAAAAGGATGAATTGAAACAGGGGAGGTAATTCTCTTGAAAATACTGGGAACCGGCAGCGCGCTGCCGAAGAAGGTCGTGAAAAACGACGACCTGGCGGCGTTCCTGGACACCAACGACGAATGGATCTCCACCCGTACCGGCATCCGGGAGCGCCGGGTGCTTTCCGATGAGACGCTGCAGTCCCTGGCTGAGCGGGCGGGAAGGGCCGCCCTGGAAAACGCGCACGTCGCGCCGGAGGAGATCAACTTTGTGCTGGTTTCCACCGTCCAGGCGGAGACCATGAGCCCCGCGCTGGCCTGCGATATCCAGAACGCCATCGGCCTGAAGTGCATGGGCATGGACATCAACGGCGGCTGTACCGGCTTCATCGCGGCGCTGGCCGTGGCCGAGGGCCTGATCGCCTCCGGCCGGGCGAAGAAGATACTGATCGTCAGCGCCGAGGCGCTGTCCCGCTTTGCAGACTGGACCGACCGCTCCACCTGCGTGCTGTTCGGCGACGCCGCCGGTGCAGCGGTGGTGGGCGAGGGCGAGGGCGTCAGGGACATCCGCTTCGCCAGCGAGCCGCGGCGCGACGTGCTGTGCGCGTCCACCCCGCCGGGCAACAGCCCCTTCGCCGTCGATCCCGCCCCGGCCCAGTACCTGAAGATGCAGGGCCAGGAGGTGTACAAGTTCGCCGTGTCCCACTCCTTCAAGGACATCCGCGAGATGCTGGCCTATCACGACCTGCAGCCGGAGGACATCGACTTCTATGTGCTGCATCAGGCCAACATGCGCATCCTGGAGGCTGTCCGTACCCGCCTGAAGGTGGACGAGGGACGCTTCCCCCACAACATCGAGCGCACGGGCAACACGTCCTCGGCCACCATTCCGTTGCTGCTGGACGAGCTGAACCGGGCCGGAAAGCTGAAACCGGGCTGCCGCGTGATCCTGAACGCCTTTGGCGCGGGATTGTGCACGGGTACGGCGTATCTGGAGCTGTGACGGTTCCAAAAACGCCAGCGGCATGACATAAAAACCCCAATCAACATCTTTTAGGAGGAAATCACCATGGACAACGTTTTTGAGAAGATCGTGGAGACCATCGTGGACGCCAAGGGCATCGACGCCGCTTCCGTGAAGCCGGAGAGCACCTTCAAGGACCTGAATGTGGATTCCCTGGACATCGCCGAGATGGTCATGACCCTGGAAGACGAGTTCGGCATCACCATCGAGCTGGAAGAGGGTATCGCCACCGTGCAGGACCTGGTGAACCTGATCAACGAAAGGATCGCTGGCTAAGATGCTGAAGAGCAGAGTTTGCGAGGCCATCGGCATTCGCTATCCCATCTTCCAGGGCGGCATGGCATGGGTCTCCGACGGCAAGCTGGCGGCGGCGGTCTCCAACGCGGGCGGACTGGGCATCATCTCGGCCATGAACGCGGACGAGAACTATGTGCGCGGCCAGATCCAGCTGTGCCGCAGCCTGACCGACAAGCCCTTCGGCGTGAACATCATGCTGATGAGCCCCCATGTGGAGGCCGTGGCGAAGCTGGTCGTGGAGGAGAAGGTGCCCGTGGTCACCACCGGCGCCGGCCTGCCCGGCAAGTACATGCCCGCCTGGATCGAGGCCGGCATCAAGGTGGTGCCCGTGGTGCCCAGCGTGGCCATCGCCCGCAGGGTGGAGCGCAGCGGCGCCACCGCCGTGATCGCCGAGGGCACCGAGTCCGGCGGCCACATCGGCGAGCTGACCACCATGGCCCTGGTGCCCCAGGTGGTGGATGCGGTGAGCATCCCCGTGCTGGCGGCGGGCGGCATTGCCGACGGCCGCGGCATGGCGGCGGCGTTCATGCTGGGCGCCGAGGGCGTGCAGTGCGGCACCCGCTTCCTGTCCGCCTACGAGTGCGGCATCCATGAGAATTACAAGAAAAAGGTCATCGCCGCCCGGGACATCGACACCCAGGTGACCGGCCGCAAGCTGGGCCACCCGGTGCGGGCGCTGCGCAATCCCTTCGTGAACAAGTTCGCGGAGATGGAGCGCGACCCCAACGTCTCCGAGGAGGAGCTTTCCGCCTTTGGCACCGGCGCGGTGCGCAAGGCCGCCGTGGACGGCGATCTGCAGGGCGGTTCCTTCCTGGCGGGCCAGATCGCCGCGCTGGTGAAGAAGGAGCAGAGCGCCAAAGAGATTGTGGACGATCTCATGCGGGAGACGGAGGCCATACTCGCCCACGCGGCGGAGAGGCTGGGTTGATTGAACAAACCGGAGGATACTGATATGCTGAACGGTAAAGTGGCCCTCGTCACCGGCGGTGCGCGGGGCATCGGCAAGGCCATCGCCATGAAGCTGGCCAGCCAGGGCGCGGACATCGCCATCCTGGACGCGGGCAGCCTGGAAGTGACCGAGCAGACCGCCGAGGAGCTGCGCGCACTGGGCGTGCGGGCCTTCGCGGCGCGCTGCGACATCACCGACTACGACCAGGTGACCGCCGCCGTGGCGCAGGTGAAGGAAGCGCTGGGCGGCGTGGACATCCTGGTGAACAACGCGGGCATCACCCGCGACAAGCTGGCCCTGCGCATGACGCCGGAGGACTTCGACGCCGTGCTCTCCGTGAACCTGAAGGGCACGTTTTTGATGATCAAGGCGCTGTACGCGGACTTCATGAAGAAGCGTGCGGGCCGCATCATCAACATCGCCTCCATCTCCGGCCTGATGGGCAACGCCGGCCAGGCGAACTACTCCGCGTCCAAGGCGGGCGTGGTGGGCCTGACCAAGACCATCGCCCGGGAGCTGGCCAGCCGGAATATCACCTGCAACGCCATCGCCCCCGGCTTCATCGAGACGCCCATGACCGCTTCCATGAACCAGGACGCGCTCCAGGAAGCCTTGAAGAGCATCCCTCTGCGCCGCATGGGCAAGGCCGAGGACGTGGCCGCCGCGGCGGCGTTCCTGGCCAGCGACGAGGCCGGCTACATCACCGGCACGGTCATCAACGTGGACGGCGGCTTTTTTATGAGGTAAACTGCCATGGGCGCGGCATAGCCTTCCCCTTCAGGGGAAGGTGGCAGCACCGCAGGTGCTGACGGAAGAGGCCGCCGCCCCTGCGGGAAAACCCCGATACAGTGAGGTTATATATGAATCGAGTAGTAATTACCGGCATGGGCGTCATCTCCCCGGTGGGCAGCGGCGCTGAGACCTTCTTTGACAACCTGACCAAGGGCGTGTGCGGCATCGGGCCGATCACCCGCTTCGACACCGAGGGCTACAAGGTCAAGGTGGCGGGTGAGGTGAAGGACTTTGACGCCGAGGCCGCGGGCATCGACCGCGCCCAAGCCAAGCGCACCGACCTGTTCGCCCAGTACGCCATGGCGGCGGCCATCCAGGCCGTCTCAGACAGCGGCATCGAGGGCACCGTCGCCCCGGAGCGCTTCGGCGTCTACGTGGGCAGCGGCATCGGCGGCATGCAGACCTTCGTCCAGGAGACGGAGAAGCTGCTGAACCGCGGGCCGGGCCGGGTCTCGCCCTTCTTCGTGCCCATGATGATCGGCAACATGGCCGCGGGCAACATCGCCATCCGCTTCAATGCCCAGGGGCCATGCCTGCCCGTGGTGACGGCCTGCGCCACCAGCAGCCACGCCATCGGCGAGGCCTTCCGCACCATTAAATACGGCCACGCGGACGCCATCATCGCTGGCGGCGCGGAGGCAACGATCATCCCCCTGGCGGTGGCGGGCTTTTCCAACATGAAGGCCCTCAGCGAGAGCGAGGACCCCAGCGCGGCGTCCCTGCCCTTCGATACCCGGCGCGCCGGGTTCGTGATGGGCGAGGGCAGCGGCATACTGGTGCTGGAGGAATACGGGCACGCCATGGCCCGCGGCGCGAAGGTCTACGCCGAGGTGGTCGGCTACGGCAATACCTGCGACGCCTACCACATCACCGCCCCCCAGGCGGAGGGCACCGGCGCGGCCAACGCCTTCAAGCTGGCGCTGGAAGAGGCCGGTTACGACGGCGAGAAGCTGTACATCAACGCCCACGGTACCGGCACGCCCATGAACGACAAGGTGGAGACCCTGGCCATCAAGAAGGCCCTGGGGGAGGAACGCGCCCGCGAAGCGCTGATCTCATCCACCAAGTCCATGACCGGGCACATGCTGGGCGCGGCCGGCGGCGTGGAGGCCATCGCCTGCGCCATGGCGCTGAAGCACGGCATCGTGCCGCCCACCATCCACCTCGATTCTCCCGATCCCGAGTGCGATCTGAACTACGTGCCCAACGCGGCGGTGAAGGCCGACATCCAGCTGGCCCTGTCCTCGTCGCTGGGCTTCGGCGGGCACAACGCCGTGATCGCGCTGCGGAAAATCTGATTTCCAAAGGCTTCCCATCAAGGGAAAGCCCTTTGGACAGTGCTTCGACGAATCTAATGGAGGTAACACATGTCTGTTGAACGCCTGAACCGCGAGCAGATCGCGCAAATCCTGCCCCACCGCGACGACATGGCGCTGCTGGACGAGGCCGCGTTGTTGGAGGACGGCACCGCCGAGGGCGTCTATCACGTGCGTGGCGACGAATTTTTCCTCCGGGGACACTTCCCGGGCAACCCCGTGGTGCCGGGGGTCATTCAGTGCGAGATCATCGCCCAGGCCTCCTGCATGCTGATGAAGGACGCCATCCCCGGCGGCACGCCCTACTACGCGGGCATCAACAGCGTGCGCTTCCGCCGCCCGGTGCGCCCCGGCGACACCATCACGGTCCACTCCGAGCTGGTGCGCAGCAAGGGCATGCTCTTCGTCGTCAAGGGCGAGGCCACCGTGGACGGCGCCGTCTGCGCCTCCGGTGAATTCATGTTCATGATCTCAAAGTGAGCGGAAACAAAAAAGGCTGAATGACAACTGTCATTCAGCCTTTTTTGCATGCTCCTATTCCTGCTGCAGTATCCTCGCCAGGAACTCCCTGGTCCTGGGGTGCTTGGGCTGGGTGAAGATGGCCTCGGGCACGTCGCTCTCCACGATCACGCCGCCGTCCATGAACACCACCCGGTCGCACACGTCCCGGGCGAAACCCATCTCGTGGGTGACCACCAGCATGGTCAGGCCAGAGGAGGCCAGGTCCTTCATGACGGACAGCACCTCGCCCACCATCTCCGGATCCAGCGCCGAAGTGGGCTCGTCGAACAGCAGCACGTCCGGGTTCATGGACAGCGCCCGGGCGATGGCCACGCGCTGCTTCTGGCCGCCGGAGAGCTGCCTCGGCTTGGCCTTTACGTACACGTCCATGCCCACCTTGCGCAGGTACTCCATGGCGGTCTTCTCGGCCTCGGCGCGGCTGCGCTTCAGCACCTTCATCTGGCCCACCACGCAGTTCTCCAGCGCCGTCATGTTGGCAAACAGGTTGAACTGCTGGAACACCATGCCCACGTGGGCGCGGTACATCTGCAAATTGAAGCCCTCGCCGCGGATGGACTTGCCGTGGTACAGGATCTCGCCGCCGGAGGGCTTTTCCAGCAGGTTGATGCAGCGCAGCAGCGTGGATTTTCCCGAGCCGCTGGAGCCGATGATGGACACCACTTCGCCCTTGTGCACGGAGAAGTCCACGTCCCGCAGCACCTCATGGTCGCCGAAGGACTTGTTCAGGTGGCGCACCTCGATAATCCGCTCAGCCATTCTGCTCGCCTCCCTTCGCGATCAGCTCCACGTCCGGCACGGTCTGGGAGCCGTGGATGGCGTAGTTTTCCGGGCCGTCCATCTTCTTCTCCAGCCAGCGCAGGAAGCGGGTGACGGTGAAGGTCATCACGAAGTAGATGCAGGCGGTGATGAAGAACACCTCGTAGTACTTGAAGTAGGTGCCCGCAGCGCTCTTGGACACGAAGAACAGCTCGGTCACGCTGATGACGTTCAGCACGGAGGTGTCCTTGATGTTGACCACGAACTCGTTGCCCAGGGCGGGCAGTATGTTGCGGATGGCCTGGGGCAGCACCACGTGCAGCATGCTCTGGCCGTAGGTCATGCCGATGGCCAGCGCGGCCTCCTGCTGGCCGGGGTCCACGGACTGGATGCCGCCGCGCACGATCTCGGAAAGATACGCGCCGGTGTTGATGGACACGATGATGTAGCCCGCCAGCAGGTGAGGCAGGTTCACATGGAACACCGCGGACATACCGTAGAAGATGACCATGGCCTGCACGATCATGGGCGTGGAGCGGAACACTTCGATGTAAACGCCAAGCAGCCCCCGCACCACCTTGCGCAGCCAGTAGCGCACGGCACCCTGTTCCCTGTCAACGGGCTTGGCGCGCACATAGCCCACGGCCAGGCCGATGACGAAGCCCGTCAGCGTGCCCGTCAGGGCGATCAGCAGCGTGACGCCCGCGCCCTGCAAAAACAGGCCGCCGTAGGTTTTCAGGAAGAAGAATACCCATTCAAAGAAGCCGGACTGGGCGGTGGGCATGAAATCACATCCTCAAATGTAGTAGTAGAAACGATGTAGGGGCGGCGTATCGCCGCCCGCCCTTGTTCCTCCTTGCGATGCGCTTTGCCGCGCGGCAGCAAACGGGGTTCGGGGCGATGCCCCGGGGGCGGGCGCCGCAACGGCGCCCCTACAGGGTGGTCGATGGGTTATTCGGCGGAAACCGGCTGGGTTAGCACGGCGTTGTCCATCAGGGCGTTGCGGTCCTCGGCGCTGATGCCGGCCAGGATGCCGTTGATCTGCTCGATCAGCTCCGGCTGGCCCTGCTTCAGGGCGACGGCGATGGAGGTGTCCTCCTCGGAGGCCTCGAAGCCGGGGGTGACGAAGGCCAGGCCCGCGTTGGCCGCCACGGCGGAAACCGCGCCGGGACGCTCGGAGATGTAGCCGTCGATGGCGCCGGAGTTCAGGGCGGTGATCATGGCCGGGAAGGTTTCCATGGCCGGCATCTGGTTGATGCCTTCCAGCTGGTCCAGCACGGTGTAGTGGAAGGTGTTCAGCTGGGCGGTGATCTTCGCGCCGGCGAAGTCGGCCAGGGTCTCGGCCTTGGCGAAGTCGCTGTCCGCGCGGACCACGACCACCAGGTCGCTGTTGTAGTAGGCGTCGGTGAAGTCCACGGTGATCTTGCGCTCGGCGGTGGGGGACATGCCGGCGATGACGGCGTCGATCTGGTCGCTGTTCAGCGCGGGGATCAGGCCGTCCCACTCGATCTTGCAGATCACCAGCTCCTTGTCAAGGCCCTCGGCGATCTTCTTCGCGATCTCTACGTCGTAGCCGCCGGCATAGCCCATGCCGCCGTCGATGGGCACCGCGTTCTCGTCGGCCTCCACCTGGGTCCAGTTGAAGGGGGGATAGTCGCACTCCATGCCCACGCGGAAGGTGCCTTCGGCGAAGGCGCAGGCGCTCAGCAGCATGGCGATGGCCAGCAGGGTGACGATGATTCTCTTCATGGGTATTGCCTCCTGATGTGTTATTAAATGAAACGACCGAAGTCCATGCTCCGGTCGCAGAAGGTGCAGCTGCATTTCTGGGATCAGAGATAGCGCTCCACAACGAGGGTTGTGACAGTGAACCGCGTGTTCCGCGATCCCCCAACCCGGCCCGGCTCCAACCGTTCCGGATTTCGGCGAAGGGCCCTTTCCCGCCGCTTCATGGCCCTTGGAGGGGCTCCGCGGCGATACTGATGCCTTCCGCGCCTCTATCGATCATTCATTTTATTCTATTATAGTGGTGATGTGATAAATGTCAAGGGGAATGACGTAAATTGTGCGGGGATGGGGGAGAGAGATCAGGGATTAGGGAATAGGAATTAGGGATTGGGGATGCCGAGTGCCCGGAAATAATACAGTGGACTTGTTCTGCGGGATGGGGCAGGCCAGGGAATGGGGGAGAAGGATGGCAGCCGACGTGCGGATGAAAAAGCCCTCCCCTTGCGGGGAAGGCTTTTGGCCAGCTTTAATCTTATTCCTTTGCGGCTTCCGCGGCGGCCTGGGCGGCCAGGGCCTTCATGCGGCGCTCGGCCACCTTCGGGTCCTCCACGAAGGGCACCACGCCCTCCACGGCGTCGGCGGGCCGGATGCGCAGATCATCCTTGTCCACGTCCAGAAGGATATATTTGCGGTTGCCCATGCCCAGCTCGTCCATGTAGGAAAGCTGGCGGTGGCCGTGGCGGCTCTCGATGCGCTCGCGCATGGCCGCGCCGTCCTCGTCGGACAGGGCGTAGATCAGATCCACGCAGGCCTGGTCCACGGCCAGGATGTCGTTGGAGGCCAGGATGCCGATGTCTGGCGTCACCACCGGCTCGGCCAGGCAGCCCTCGCAGTCGCAGGACACGGAGATGTTGCGCATCACGTTGATGAAGCAGGTCTTCTTGCCGAAGAAGTCCACGGTGGCCTTGGTGGACTCGGTCATGCGCTCCATCAGCTCCTCCATGTCCACGCTCCAGGCCAGCTCGGGATCGGCGCTGTTCCGGGCGTGGATCATGCGCTTGCCGATCTTGCCGTCTGCGCAGCCGATGCCGATGTTCTTGTTGCTGCCGCCGAAACGCCCATGGTGTGGCCCTTGAAGTGGGTCAGCGTGACGAGGGAGTCATACTTGGGCAGCTCCCGGCCCACGCTCATGTGGTCGAACCACTTGCCGCCCAGCACCAGCAGGTCTGCCGTGCCGAACTCGTCGGTGATGTCCACGGGGCAGAAGTCCCAGCCGTTCACCTTCAGCGTCTCGCGATGCTTCTCGGTGGTGTCCCGGTCGCCCTCGTAGAAGGTGTTGGTCTCCACGATGGTGGCGCCGGGGATCTCGCTGGCGAGAAATTCCTTCACCCAGGCGCTGGGGATGATGTTCGGGCCGTACTGCTCGCCGGTGTGCAGCTTCACGGCCACCTTGCCCTGGATGCGGCCGTTCACCCGGCGATAGAGCTTCTTCAGCCCCTCCGGGGACAGGTCGCGGGTGAAATAGACGATGGATTCGTTGCCGGTGCGCTCCGCATAGGGCACGTAGCGCTCGCCGCCGGTGCCGGGGATCTTTTCGGTCATGGGATTTCCTCCTTAAAACTTGATGGTTCTGGGCGCTTCGGTGAAGCTGGAGAAGGTGGCGGTGGCGTCCTCGAAGTACAGCACCTCGGTGTTGTCGTCCTCGGCGTCGTACATGGCCTTCAGGGACGGATAGCTGTCCAGCATGTGCTTCTTGGCCTCCACGCGCTCGTCCGGAACCAGCCTGCCCGCCACGCGCAGCCACTTGCCGTCCATGAAGGCGCAGATCTCGGCCTTCGGGTTGGCGTGCAGCTGCCTGGACACATCCTTCACCTTGCCGGTCTGGATGTAGAGCCTGCCCTCGAACAGGTCGACGGTGCCGAAGGGGCGCACCCGGGGCTGGTCGCCCTCCACGGTGGCCAGGTAGTAGGTGCCGCACTTTTTCAGGAATTCGTATACTTCGTTCATGGCAATGCCTCCAATTCAATAGGTTTGTTTCTTCAATTATATCAGGCGGTTGGGGGAATGTAAAGCGAAAACCGGTCAGCCGATCTTCTCCATCGAATGATAGATTCTGCGGGAAACCGCGAAGCCGCACCAGGCGCACGCGGCGGCGCTGACCATGAGCAGCGCGTCCACCCAGCCCGCGGCCCACTGCCCGGACAGCGTCAGAAAGACCGCGCCGCCCGCGGCCCCCAGCGCGCCGAACACGCCGCAGCCCAGGAAGGAGCGCGTCAGCCGCCCCGGCCCGTTCTCCCGCTGCACCACCGTCATGCGCTCCGGCGCGCGCAGCAGCGTGAAGAGGCCCATCAGCGCGTAGAACCCGGGCACCAGTCCAATCAGGAACGGGGGCAGGGCATAGATGCAATGGCTGGTGGCGCGCCCGAATCGCAGGTAAACAAGCGCCAGCAGCCAGTACAGCGCCACCGCCGCCCCGGGCCACGTCGCACGGGCCTTCGCCGTGCCGTCCGGGAAGCGGTAGTACTCCCCGGCATAGCGGGCGGAGCGCTTCTCCCGGCCGGTGCGGGGGTCGACACTGGTGACGATTTCGTATCGATCCTTGTATTTTCGCTCTTTCACGGAAGCCTCCATGTGTTCACAGCGTTCTCATGCAGGGAACGGAAAGATCCTTCGACTCCGCTGCCGATCCGCTCAGGATGACAGGCGAAGCTCTGCGCCGTCATTCTGAGCGGAGTGCAGCCAAAGGCGGAACGAAGTCGAAGAATCTGCTTCCCTGTCTGAATGACATGACCATTATAGCACGTTTTTTCCCGCCGGGGAATAGGACGAACGGGCCGCAAATGCATATTTGTCGCCTTCAAGACTTCATTTTAACTCAATTTAGTATAATATGACTGGAGAAATTGCGCAACTTCACGTTGACTTTTTTAAAACAATGCTGTATAGTTAAATAGAAATCTTTTGCGCAACTGCAAAAGGAAAATAAGGAGGTAGACCTTTGATGAAGAAGCTTCTGGCTATGCTGCTGGCGGCGCTCATGCTCTTCAGCGTGATCGGCGCGGTGGCGGAAGAGACCGCAGAAGCGGCCGTGGAAGAGACCGCGGAAGCCGCTGTGGAAGAGACCGCTGAAGTGGATCCCGCCCTGGGCACGCCCCTGGTTGTGGCGACTTCCACCCTGTCCGGCAAATTCTCCCCGTACTTTGCCGATACCGCCTACGATCAGGAAATGGTGGACAGGACCCAGCTGTACATGATGACCACCGACCGCACCGGCGGCATCATCTACAACGGCATCGAGGGTGAGACCCATGCCTACAACGGCACGGATTACACCTACTACGGGTCCGGCGATCTGTCCGTGAACTACGACAAGGACGCCGACATCACCACCTACACCTACAAGATGCGCGACGACCTGAAGTTCTCCGACGGAGAGCCCGTGACCATCGACGACGTCATCTTCAACTACTATGTGTTCCTGGATCCCGCCTACAACGGCTCCAACACGCTGAGCAGCTATGACATCGTGGGCCTGCAGGCTTACAGGACCCAGATCCCCGAGGCCTCCCTGGGAGAGACCACCGCGACCGTGGACGCCATCAAGGCCGCCTTTGCCGCCAATGGCGCCGAGTACACCGTGGCTGAGGGCGACGCCTTCACCCAGGAGGAGTTTGACTCCTACGCCGCGCCTGCCGTCGAGCTGTGGAAGACCGACCTGCAGGGCATCGTGGACTACGTCTACGAGAACTACGCCGCCGACTATGCCGAGGCGACGATGGGCAAGACCGCTGAGGAAATCGGCGAGTCCGACGCTCTGAAGGTGGCCTTCGGCGCCGCCATGTGGGGCTTCTCCGTTGAGGGTGAAGAGCCCACCATCGACGACCTGTACGCTTCCGTGTTCGCCCAGTACGGCGGCGACCTGGACACCTACCTGTCCGTCGAGTCCGCCACCGGCGCGAATGCCGATGAGATCAACAGCGCCTTGATGACCAAGGTCGCCGAGGACGCGGGCGTTGACATGTCCGCTGGCGTGCCCAACATCGAGGGCATCAAGCGCGTGGACGACTACACCGTCGAAGTGCAGACCCATGGCTTCGAGGCTCCCGCCGTGTACAGCATCCTGGGCCTGGCCATCGCCCCGCTGCACTACTATGGCGATCCCGAGCAGTATGACTATGAGAACAACCAGTTCGGCCATCCCTTCGGCGATCTGAGCATTGTGCAGTCCAAGAACGACGCCCCCTTGGGCGCCGGCCCCTACAAGTTCGTCAAGTACGAGAACCGCGTTGCCTACTACGAGGCCAACGAGAACTACTACCTGGGCGAGCCCGAGATCAAGTCCTTCCAGTACAAGGAGACCCAGGCCGCTGAAGTGGCCAGCGCCGTGCAGACCGGCACCGCCGACGGCGGCGAGATGACCGGCTCCAAGCCCAACTTCGAGATGCTGCGCTCCTTCAACGACAACGGCGAAGTGACCGGCAACGTGGTGACCACCTACTCCGTGGCCAACCTGGGCTATGGCTACATCGGCATGAACGCCGATACCATGAACGTGGCTGGCGAGCCCGGCAGCGAGGCTTCCAAGAACCTGCGCAAGGCCTTCGCCACCATCCTGTCCGTGTATCGCGACACCGCCATCGACAGCTACTATGGCGACGCCGCCGCGGTCATCAACTATCCCATCTCCACCACCTCCTGGGCGGCCCCGCAGGCCACCGACGAGGGCTACAAGGTGGCCTTCTCCGTGGACGTGGACGGCAACGACATCTACACCGCCGAGATGACCCAGGAAGAGAAGTATGACGCTGCGCTGCAGGCCGCCATCGGCTTCCTGAAGGCCGCCGGCTACACCTTCGACGAGGAATCCGGCAAGTTCACCGAGGCTCCCGAAGGCGCTGCCCTGTCCTACGAGGCCATCATCCCCGGCGACGGCACCGGTGACCACCCGGCCTTCGCCGTGCTGACCGACGCCAAGAGTGCCCTGGAGAAGATCGGCATCGAGCTGAAGATCAACGACCCCGCCGACAGCAACGTGCTGTGGGATGCGCTGGACGCTGGCACCCAGAACATGTGGTGCGCGGCCTGGGGCGCCACCATCGATCCCGATATGTATCAGGTCTATCACTCCTCCGGCATCGTGGGCCGCGGCGGCTCCGATTCCAACCACTATCACATCCAGTCCGATGAGCTGGACCAGCTGATCGTGGACGCTCGTCAGTCGGACGACCAGGATTACCGCAAGCAGGTCTACAAGGCCGCTCTGGACGAGATCATCGACTGGGCTGTTGAGGTCCCGACCTACCAGCGCCAGAACATCGTCATCGCCAGCACCGAGCGCGTGGACATCCCCACCGTCACCGGCGATGTCACCACCTTCTGGGGATGGCTGAGCGAGGTCCAGACCATGAAGATGGTCGAGGCCGCCCAGTAATCGACACTCCCAAGCAAGGGTAAACCCATTCCCGCCGCCCCCTCCCTCCCCGGGAGGGAGCGGCTTTGGGACTTTTCTACCGGGTTCAATCCGATGCCCCGTTGGACGCGGATTGAGCCTGGCAGCGGTCCCTGTTCCACGATCCTGGCATCTGTCCTCCGCGGGGAAATCCGCAGGGGCGGCTCTGCGCCGTCCGCCGGAAGCGGTCTTCCCGTTTTGGGCGGGCGGCGCAGCGCCGCGCCTGCAAGCGCGTACGAATCCCCGGCAAATGCCGATGGATGTGGAGCGATATTCATTAAAACTCGGGGAGGAAGCGACCGTGTGGAAATTCATCGTCCGGCGTACCGCGCTGGCACTCGTCATCATATTCCTGGGCGCGTTCATCATCTATGGCGTGATGCGCTGCCTGCCCACCAGCTTTGTGGAGGGCCTGGCCCGGCAGAGGGCCGCGGCGTCTTCCAGCACCGGCGGCAAGAGCTACCAGCAGTGGCTGGCGGAGCTGAATGAGGCCTATCACATGAACGACGACGTGTTCACCGGCTATTTCAACTGGCTGGGAGGCGTCTTGAAGGGCGACTTTGGGGAGAGCTGGAAGTACGGCATCCCGGTCGTCGAAAAGTTCAACCAGGTCATCTGGTATTCCGTGGTTCTCAATATCATTACCCTGATCCTCGAAGTGGTGATCTGTATCCCGCTGGGCATCCAGGCCGCGCGGCACCAGTACAGCGGGTTCGACTACGGCATCACCGTATTTGCCATGCTTTGCATATCGCTGCCCACCTTCTTCCTGGCAACGGTTTTGAAGTATATATTCGCGGTGCGGCTGAACTGGTTCGACCTGTACGGCATCGTGGGCCGCTATCACGAGCAGCTGTCCGCCTCCGGCAAGATCTGGGACATGGTGCAGCACATGGTGCTGCCCACCCTGACGCTGACGATGCTGAACGTGGGCGGCCTGACCCGCTACACCCGCACCAACATGCTGGAGGTGCTGAACGCGGACTACATCCGCACGGCCCGGGCCAAGGGCCTGTCCGAACGGGTGGTCATTAACCGCCACGCCTTCCGCAACACGCTGATCCCACTGGTCAGCTATATGAGCTACCTGGTGCCCAGCCTGTTCGCCGGCTCCATGATCACCGAGACGCTGTACCAGATCCCGGGCATCGGCTATATTTCCTATGACGCCATGGTGGCGGGCGACCTGCCGTTCACGATGTTCTATTCGGTATTCCTGCTGGCGTTGACCCAGGCCAGCCTGATGCTTGCGGACATCATGTACGCCGTGGTCGACCCGCGCGTGCGCGTGAACTGACGCGGAAAGGAGGACGTTCCAATGAGCGAAAACAGGATCAACAACAATGAACAGCTCGCCCTGGACGACGGCCGCCGCGTCAAGGTGCTGTCGCCGGGCATGATGGTGTTCAAGCGGTTCATCCGCAACAAGCTGGCCATCGCGGGCATCATCATCCTCACATTCATGTTCGTATTCTCGTTCCTGGGCGGCGTGATCTCCCCCTACCGCCAGGACCAGGTGTTCTACAAGACTGACAGCGCCAACAAGGAATACGCCAGCGCCGTGGTCAACAACGAGTACCGCTTCTTCACCCCGGACGGCGCCCAGCTTTCCACGCTGGTGCGCGCCAACTTCAGCCGCGTGGTGAAGGACGCGGGGGAGGACGACGTGGCCTTTGAGGCCGACGGCGCGTCCTGGAACGTGCATCGCCTGGGCGAGAACTTCTACGCCATCGGCACCGCCAAGGAGCTTGGCAGCGTGACGATGCTGGGCAAGATCGTGGACGTGAAGGCCAAACCCGGCGAGGAGATCTCCGACGCCGTGAAGGACGCGGCCCTCAAGGCCGTGCAGGGCGGCAGCCTGCAGTTCGAGGCGGACGGGCAGAGCTATATGCTCACCAAGGGCAAGGCCAAGTCCTACACCCTGGGCACCATGAGCGAAGCGGGTGTCGCCAGCCTGCTCAACTTCAACGCCTTCAGCGGCGAGGATGACGCGCTGGTGTCGGGCTATGGCTTCCGCCGCGCCGCGGAGCTGGCCCTGCGCTCCGGCGAGCAGACCTTCGAGGCGGACGGCGAGGCCTATCGCCTGGACAGCGACGGCGATGATTCCGCCGTTATCTATCGCGCAAACAGCGACGAGGCGATGGCGTCTGTCAGCAACGTGATCGTCAGCCCGATGACCACCGGCGCCACCCTGGAGATGGACTACAAGGCCGCCGTGGCCGAGGCCATTTCCCAGAAGCAGATGGCGTTTGAGTATGTGAACGCCGCGGGCGAGACCGAGAAGCATACCATCCGCATGCGCGGGAACAACTATATCATCTACACCGAGCAGCAGACCTATCTGATCGACATGTACGCCGCGCCGAGCATGGCCCACCCGCTGGGCACCGACGACCACGGCATGGACGTGCTCACCCGCCTGATGTACGGCGGCCGCATCTCCCTGATGGTCGGCTTCGGCATCTCCGGCTACTTCGGCGGCTGGGTGGACACGCTGCTGATGCGCTTCGTGGACCTGTTCAACTCCATTCCCTACTATCCGATGATGATCATTGCCGGCGCGATCATGGACGCCTTCGAGGTGCCCCCCTACACGCGCATCTTCCTGCTGATGGCCATCATGGGCATCATGGGCTGGACGGGCGTGGCCCGCGTGGTGCGCGGCCAGATCCTGTCCCTGCGCGAGCAGGACTTCATGGTGGCCACCGAGGCCACCGGCGTCAGGGTGTCCCGGCGCATCTTCCGCCACCTGGTGCCCAACGTGATGCCCCTGCTGATCGTGCAGGCCACCATGGGCCTGGGCAGCATCATCCTGACGGAGGCCACGCTGAGCTTCCTGGGCCTGGGCATCAAGTACCCGCTGGCCTCCTGGGGCTCCATTATCAACGCGGCCAGCAACATCTACGTGATGACGAACTTCTGGTACATTTGGATCCCCGCGGGCGTGCTGATCGTGCTGACGGTGCTGGGCTTCAACTTCGTCGGCGACGGCCTGCGCGACGCCTTCGATCCCAAGATGAAGCGTTGACGGGGAGGGCAGAAGCATGAGCAAGAAGAGCAACGAAACCAGCTATATCTCCGCCCGGGAATCCCGCCGGATCAGCCGGGAGAACCAGAAGATCACCAAGAAGCTGGACAAGCGCCTCTCCCGCAAGCATGTGCCGGAGAGCGAATACCTGACGCAGATGAAGGACCCCGGCAACGTGGTGGAGTTCGACAACCTGCACACCTATTTCTTCACTGACGTGGGCACGGTCAAGGCCGTGGACGGCGTCACCTTCAACGTGCCCGTGGGAAAGACCGTGGGCATCGTGGGCGAGTCCGGCTGCGGCAAGTCCGTCACCAGCCTGAGCCTCATGCAGCTGGTGCAGCGGCCCAACGGCCAGATCGTGGAGGGCGCCATCCGCCTGAACCTGGGCGGCAAGGCCTTCGATGTGGCGAAGATGCCCATTGAGGCCATGCAGAAGGTGCGCGGCAACGTGGTCTCCATGATCTTCCAGGAGCCCATGACCTCGCTGAACCCGGTGTTCCGCATTGGCTACCAGCTGGACGAGGTCATCGCGCTGCACAACCCCGACATGGACGAGGACGAGGTGAAGTCCCGGTCCATCGAGGCCATCAAGATGGTGGGCATCGCGGACGCCGAGGGCATCTATAACCGCTATCCCCACGAGCTTTCCGGCGGCATGCGCCAGCGCATCGTCATCGCCATGGCGCTGGCCTGCAACCCGAGGCTGATCATCGCGGACGAGCCCACCACGGCCCTGGACGTGACCATCCAGGCCCAGATCCTGGAGCTGCTGCGCGACCTGAAGAGCCGCATCAACGCCTCCATCATGCTGATCACCCACGACCTGGGCGTCATCGCCGAGATGGCGGACTACGTGGTGGTCATGTACGCGGGACGCGTGGTGGAAAAGGGCCTGGCCAGCGAGGTGTTCCTCGACCCGCGCCATCCCTACACCATCGGCCTGATGGAGTCCAAGCCCGTCATCAACAAGAAGGTGGATCGGCTGTACTCCATTCCCGGCGCGGTGCCCAACCCGGTGAACATGCCGGACTACTGCTATTTCCGCGACCGCTGCGAAAAGTGCGTGGAGCGCTGCCAGGGCAAGTATCCGCCGGAGATCCACGTCTCGGATACCCATATCGTCAGCTGCTGGCGGTACTTTGACAAAGGGGGGGCGGAAGAATGAGTTCCACCTATGAAAACGTGGTGGAGGTGCGCAACCTCTGCAAGTACTTCCCGATCCGCGCGGGTCTGTTCGGCCGCGTGGTGGGCCAGGTGCACGCCGTGGAGGACGTTTCCTTCTCCATCAAGCGCGGCACCACCATGGGCCTGGTGGGCGAGTCCGGCTGCGGCAAGACCACCGTGGGCAAGACGCTTTTGAACCTGACGCCCAAGACATCCGGCGAGGTGGTCTTCAACGGAGATACCCACCTGGACCAGCTGAAGGGCCGCGCCCTGAGGGACTTCCGGCCGAAGATCCAGCTGATCTTCCAGGATCCCTATTCCAGCCTGTCCCCGCGCCTGCCCGTGGGCGAGATCATCGGCGAGGCCGTGCGCGAGCATCACCTGGTGCCGGAAAATGAGTTCGACGCCTACGTGTCCCGCATCATGAAGGCCTGCGGCCTGCACGACTACCAGAAGGACCGCTATCCCCACGAGTTCTCCGGCGGCCAGCGGCAGCGCATCTGCATTGCCCGCGCCATCGCCCTGAACCCGGACTTCATCGTCTGCGACGAGCCGGTGTCCGCGCTGGACGTGTCCATCCAGGCCCAGATCATCAACCTGCTGGAGGACCTGCAAAAGCAGTTCAACCTGACCTACCTGTTCATCAGCCACGACCTGTCGGTGGTGCAGCATATCTCCGACACCGTGGGCGTGATGTACCTGGGCAACATGGTGGAGTTCGCCAGCAAGGACGAGATCTTCGCCAACCCGCTGCATCCCTATACCCAGGCGCTGTTCTCGGCCATCCCGATCCCGGATCCCACGGTGAAGATGAACCGGATCATCCTGGAGGGCAGCATTCCCTCCCCGGCGAACCCGCCCTCGGGCTGCAAGTTCCACACGCGCTGCCGCAAGTGCCGCGGGGTGTGCAGCCAGAAGGTGCCCCGCACACTGGACATGGGCAACGGCCATACCGTCGCCTGCCACATCTACGACCCGGAGAGCGGCTATGGCAAGGAATGATCCCCGAAAGGGCCTGCCTGAGGGCGACGACGGCCGCACCATTGTCAGCATGAACGTGGAGGGCATGCCCTGGTATGCCCCCGAGAACGCGGAGGCGTCCCTGCGGCGCGAGGCGGAGAAGGCGGGCGCCAGGCCCGAGCGCCGGGAGGCGCCGCTGACCCGCGAGGAGAGCTGGTTCTTCACCTGGGGCGCGCTGAAGGCGGCCCTGCTGGTGGTGGGCGTGCTCTGCGCGGGGCTGGTGCTGTTTGTGCTGTTCTGCCAGCATGTCTGGTTCCGGTAATACAGGAAACGCGATCGCGCCGCGCGGCGCGAAGAAAGGACTTATACCATGAAGATTGCGATCGGCAATGACCACGGCGCCGTGGACATGAAGAACCACGTCATGGGCTGGCTGAAGGAGAACGGCTATGAGGTCGTGAACTTCGGCACCGATTCCACCGAGAGCACCGACTATCCCATCTATGCAGAGAGGGTGGCCAAGGCCGTGGTGTCCGGCGAGTGCGACAGGGGCATCCTGATCTGCGGCACCGGCATCGGCATCTCCATCTCCGCCAACAAGATCCACGGCGTGCGCTGCGCGCTGTGCTCCGAGCCCGTCTCCACGGCGCTGTCCCGGCAGCACAACGACGCCAACATCGTCGCCATGGGCGCACGCACCATCGGCCCCGTGATGGCCGAGGAGATCGTGCGCACCTTCCTCACCACCGAATTCCAGGGCGGCCGCCACGCCCGACGCGTGGAGAAGATCATGGCCCTGGACCGGGGAGAATCGGTGCAGGAATAAAGAAAGACCCAAAATGCCTTCCCCGGAGGGGAAGGCATTTTTATATCTGATTTTGGGTTCATCGCGGAAAGCAGCGTCTGGCTTTGAAAGCGGGGTAGGACGCGGCCGTTTTTTTCATGTGGGATTTCGCCGCATTGGCTCGGGAATCACATGGATCACTGTTCCACAAAATACCCCTCCGCCACCCGCAAGGCATATTCGATGGTGCTCAGGTCCAGGGGCTTGAAGTCCCACACCAGGTTGGCGTTGCCCCGGCGTCGCTGGGTCTTCAGCAGCGGGTTTTTGGCCAGATGGCTCTCCAGCCAGTTGTTTCGCCCGGCGATCAGCGGCAGGCGCGCGTCCTCGCCGTTTTCGCGGTGGATGATATACTCCACGCCCGTCTCGCCCTTCTTGCCAAAGCCGAAGATGCCGCCCATGCCCTCGGGCTTCACGTTCACCTGCTGCACGGTGTAATCCGGCGCGTCACAGCTTTCAAAGATGTACTCGTCATCCGAGCCAAAGCCGGGGGAGACGACCAGCCAGAACCGGCCGTCAAAGCGGCAGATTGCCGTGAAGCCGCCGTTTTCCATCTGGGCAAACAGCATTTTCTCCGGCGCGAAGCCCTCCCGGGCCATCCGCTGGGCCATGGCCACGCGCTTGTCCTCCAGCTTCTTCAGGTTCGCCTTGCGCTGATAGTCCTCCTGGCTGTTGAAAAGTCCCATGGGCACGCCTCCCGTAAGAGTCATATCTGTATTATAGCCACTATAGCACAGTCCACGCTGCCTGTCAAATCGGCTGGATTTGATATTTCAAAATTGTTGCAAACATATTTCAAACATAATTCAGACCTATTTTTTTTGAATTTCATTTTGGCAGGAGAAGGGCAGGAGGCGTCGAATTTTTATAAGCACGGGCGATAGCTATGCCCATGTGACAAATGCGAAATACCGGGCTGGAAAACGCGGCCCCGGACCCTGAGGAGTAAAAGCGATGAACGGATATAGAAAGACACTGAAGAGACTGACCGCGGCCCTTGTGGCGGTGCTTCTGATGCTGCCATGCGCTGCACCGGCGCTGGCCGAGACATTCTACGCCGTCGTCACCGCCGGGGATATGACGGTGTACGGCGAGGCCTCGCTAAGCACCGCGCTGGGCAGCCTGCCGAAGAACACCGTGGTGCAGATCACCGGCTATTCCTCCACCATCGCGAAGATTTCCTACAACGGCAAGGCCGGTTATGCGAAGGTGAAGGACCTGAAGCGGGTGGACGAGACGGCGAAGAAGGCCGTGTTGAACGCCGCCGCGCCGGTCTACATGTCCGCCGAGGAGACCAGCAAGAGCGTGCTGGCCCCCGCGGGCACGAAGCTGTACCTGCTGGCCAAGTCCGGCGACTGGGCCATGGTGGAGAAGAACGGCTATATCGGCTATGTGAAGGCCGAGGTGGTGGTGGAAGCCGGAGACAACTGGGACACTGCCGCCGCGGACGCCGCCGTGAACACCACCACGGGCACCAGTGCCAGCGGCGTCACTGTGCGCGACTTTGAGGCCGTCACCCTGGCCAAGACCAAGGTATATAAGAAGCCCAACACCAAGGCCAAGGCCCTGGGCAGCCTGAAATCCGGCGTGCAGGTGACTGTGAAGGCCACCAGCAGCAACGGCTGGGCCTGCATCGAATACAAGAAGAAATACGGCTTCTGCAAGCTGTCCAACCTGCGGGAGGGCACCGCCACCGCCGATCTGCCCGATCCCGAGGCCCTCGCGCCCACGGGCAAGAGCGGCACCGTCACCAGCAAGACTCTGGCCGTGTACAAGGAGGCCAGCAAGAAGTCCAGGAAGCTGGGCACCCTGAAAAAGGGTCAGATCGTGAACGTCATCAGCACCAAGAACGGCTGGGCTTACATCGAACTCAAGGGCAATTACGGCTACTGCTCCGCCAAGGGCGTCGCCACCGACGACTCCGGCGTGCCCTCCGGCTTCAAGAAGGCCGATGTGTCCGCCACCGTCATCAGCACCGATGCCCGGGTCTACGCCTCCGTCAGCACCAGCGCCGAGAGCGCGGCCATCAAGCTGGGCACGGAGGTGAAGGTGGTCGCCTACAACGACAGCTGGGCCTGCATCAGCCAGGACGGCCAGTACGGCTTCATCCCGGTGAAGCTGCTGAGCAAGGCCAGCTACACCACCATCGACGGCGACGGCAGCGCCCTGCAGACGCTGCTCAAGGCGCTGCTGGCGGGCGGCTATTACGACGCCGTGCCCGGCACCAGCTACAACGCCGCGGCCATCGCCGCCATCAAGCGCTTCCAGAGCGCCTGCGGCCTGGAGCAGACCGGCGTGGCCGACCAGGCGCTGCAGCGCATCCTCTTCAGCGGCTACGCGCCGGTGAACGAGCTGCTGTACAAGGGCCTGGCCAGCGGCGAGAAGGGCGAGAACGTCAGCCGCGTGCAGGCGAGGCTGTACGCCCTGGGCTACCTGACCAAGACCACCAGCCTGGACGGCGATTACGGCACGACGACAGTCAACGCCATCAAGCTGTTCCAGACGGCCAGCGGCATCACCGCCAACGGCGCGGCGGACACCGCCACCCTGAAGGCGCTGTACTCCACCGAGGCCAAGAAGCTGCCCAGCGGCACCAAGGCCGCCGACGCTTCCTCCACCAAGACCAGCACGAGCTCCAGCTCCTATCTGGACAGCGTGCCCAGCGGCCTGGCTTCCATCACCGGCAGCCTGCCCTCCCACGCTTCCGCCGCGGAAAAGCTGGAGTACGTGATCTACCTGGCCCAGGGCAAGCTGGGCAAGCCCTATGTCTACGGCGCCACCGGCCCGGACAAGTTCGACTGCTCCGGCCTGACCACCTGGGCGTTCAAGGCGGTGGGCGTGGCGCTGAAGCGCAGCGCCTATGCCCAGGGCTATGACGAGAGCTTCACCAAGATCGAGGGCGTCCCCGGCCTGCGGCGCGGCGACCTGGTGTTCTTCAACACCATCTCCGACAGCGACCTGAGCGACCACGTGGGCATCTACCTGGGCGAGGGCTACTTCATCCACGCCTCCTCCGGCGGCCACCGCGTGGTGGTCAGCAACCTCACCACCGGGTTCTACAACCGGGTGTACAGCTGGGGCAGGCGGGTGCTGTAAGAGAAGAGAAACAAGGGGCTGTCTCAAATTTGGAGACAGCCCCTTGTTTTTGGATGCTTCTTTGCTCCTTTACTCCCCAGCCTCCCGCGCCGCGCGCAGCTCGAAGGACGCGCCGCCCATGAGGACCTCCAGTTCCGCGTCGGTCAATACGCCGCAAAACGTGCCGTACCAGCCGTCGGCATAGCCGCTCAGCCGGATGTCGCGGTCCGAGCCGTCGATCAGCAGCGCCGCTTCCTCCAGCGCCTCCGGGGTCGTGGGATTCTGGTGGACGACGCAGATGTTGCAGTCCATGTCCCGGAACACGGTGAGGGTCAGGCTGGCCCCGTCCGCCTCCGCGGCGGCCTCGAAATCGGTGGTGTTCTTCGACTTCACGGGCTTGAGGGAGTATGCCTTGTCCTCCCAGAGCCCGCCGGGGAACACGTCCAGCGCCAGGATGGTCTTGCCCGGACGGCCGTCGTCGACGGCGCCCTCGGCCCGCAGCGCGTTCACGGTGAAATACAGGTCGACGTCCAGCCGACCGTCCTTTTTGAGGCGATTGCGCCCGGCCTCGCCCGGGCGATAGACCAGGTACCATGCGCCGCCGATGTGCCGCTGGTGCATCAGCAGCCCACCCTCGACGGGGACGACGCCCGGCTCCCGCGCATAGACGATTTCCGGCGCCAGGGCGCGGATCGCTTCGGCGGATTCGCCGGCCGGGCGCGCCTCTTCGTAGACCTGCCAGGCGGCGAGCAGCTTGCGATACTTCGCGCCGTGCAGCTGCCGCGCCATCTCCGCAAAGCCCGCGCCGCCGAAGAACGGCTCGGCGTAATCGTCGTAGCGGTAGGAGAAGTTGTCCGCCGTCTCCCCGGCGGGGCGCCCTTCCATCCACCGATCCGGCACGCGGATCACCAGCGTGCCGCCCCGGACGACGCTCTGGACGTCGCCATAGGGCGCTTCGTCGTCCACGCATACCGGGCAGGGATATTTGCCCTGCGCTACGGCCTCGCCCATGTCGATGGGCGCGACGGTGCCCGCCAGGGCGCATGCGGGGTGGGCGTGCCAGTACTCGTCGAAAAAGCCGGCATAGCATTGCCGCGGGTCCTCCGCGATCGAAGGCGTTATCCCCGCCAGAAGAAGCGCGCACAGCAGCGCCGCAAACCGCTTCAACATTGCCTTTACACCTCCGCACATCAATTTAGCACGGATGGCGGGGATTGTCAATGGTTGTCAATGGCTCGCAAGTTGCCAACCCGCGACAAGAAATAACTTGCAATTTTCCCTTCGATATGCTATACTCCCACTGTCTGTGGGTGATGATGGTTGGGTCCCGTGCGGCGTCATGCTGTGAATCTTGTCAGGGCCGGAAGGCAGCAGCAATAAGCGGATGTTGGCGCGCGCCGCGGGAGAGCCTGGCTTGAACCCGCAGGCTTTTTCAATTCTGCGACACAGTTAATAACAGAAAAGGAGAGCGAACACCATGCGAGTTGTCATTCAGGAAAACTATGAGAAGATGTGTAAGTGGGCAGCGGACTACATAGCCGCGAAGATCAACGCGCATCCCGGGGATCGCCCCTTTGTGCTGGGCCTGCCCACCGGCTCCTCGCCCATCGGCGTGTACAAGGAGCTGGTCCGCATGAACAAGGCCGGGGAGGTCTCCTTCGCCAACGTGGTGACCTTCAACATGGACGAGTACCTGGGCCTGCCCCGGGAGCACGACCAGAGCTACTGGTACTTCATGCATGACAACCTGTTCGATCACCTGGTGGATATGAAGCCGGAGAACATCAACATCCTGAACGGCATGACCGACGACCCCGAGGCCGAGTGCGCGGCCTACGAGGCGAAGATCGCGTCCTACGGCGGCATCGACCTGTTCATGGGCGGCATCGGCGTAGACGGCCACCTGGCCTTCAACGAGCCCTTCACCAGCCTGTCCAGCCGCACCGGCGTGCGCGCGCTGACCACCGACACCCGCATCGTGAATTCCCGCTTCTTCGGAAACGACCCCGAGAAGGTGCCCGCCTACGCGCTTTCCGTGGGCATCGGCACGGTCACTGATTCCAGGGAAGTCCTGGTGCTCATCAACGGCCACAACAAGGCCCGCGCCCTGGCGGCCACCGTGCAGGGCGGCGTCAGCCAGCAGTGGACCTGCTCGGCACTGCAGCTGCATCCGGCGGCCATCATCGCCTGCGACGAGGCGGCCTGCGGCGAGCTGACCGTGGACGCCTACAGGTACTTCCTGGACATCGAGAAGGAGGAGCGGCTGTAATATGGGCAAGTATTTCGGCACCGACGGCTTCCGCGGCGAGGCCAACAAGGTCCTGACGTTTGAGCACGCCATCAAGATCGGCCGCTTCCTGGGCTGGTACTACGGCGTGCGCCAAGGCAAGAAGGCCCAGATCGTCATCGGCAAGGATACCCGCCGCTCGTCCTACATGTTCGAGTATGCGCTGTGCACCGGCCTGATGGCCTCTGGCGCGGACGCCTACATCATGCACGTCACCACCACGCCTTCCGTGGCCTACATCACCCGCGTGGACGACTTCGACTGTGGCATCATGATCTCCGCGTCCCACAACCCGTTCTACGACAACGGCATCAAGCTGCTCAACGGCAACGGCGAGAAGATGGACGAGGAGACCATCCTGAAGGTGGAGGAGTACATCGACGACAAGCTGGAGATCCCCGTGGCGGACGGCAAGGACATCGGCCGCACCGTGGACTATGTGGCGGGCCGCAACCGCTACATCGGCCACCTGATCTCCATGAGCCGCTACAGCTTCAAGGACGTGCGCGTGGGCCTGGACTGCTCCAACGGCGCGGCATGGCAGATCGCCAAGGGCATCTTCGACGCGCTGGGCGCCAAGACCTACGTGATCAATGCCGAGCCCGACGGCTACAACATCAACATGGACTGCGGCTCCACCCACATCGAGCACCTGCAGCAGCTGGTGCGGGACAAGAAGCTGGACGTGGGCTTTGCCTATGACGGCGACGCGGACCGCTGCCTGGCGGTGGACGAGAAGGGCAACGTCATCACCGGCGACCACATCCTCTACATCTACGGCCTGTACATGAAGGAGCGCGGCAAGCTGCTGAACAACACCATCGTCACCACCGTGATGAGCAACTTCGGCCTGTACAAGGCGCTGGACAAGGTGGGCATCGGCTACGAAAAGACCAAGGTGGGCGACAAGTACGTCTACGAGAACATGGTCGCCAACGGCCACCGCATCGGCGGCGAGCAGTCCGGTCACATCATCTTCTCCAAGTATGAGACCACCGGTGACGGCCTGCTGACCAGCCTGAAGCTGATGGAGGTCATGCTTGCCAAGCGCAAGCCCATGAGCGAGCTGGCGGCGCCCGTGGTGTTCTATCCCCAGGTGCTGAAGAATGTGCGGGTGAAGAGCAAGCCCGACGCCCAGAACGACCCGGACGTGCAGGCCGCCGTGAAGCGGGTGGCCGAGGCTCTGGGCGACGACGGCCGCATCCTGGTGCGCGAGAGCGGCACCGAACCGGTGATCCGCGTGATGGTGGAGGCCGGCAGCGACGAGATCTGCGAAAAGTATGTGGACGAGGTCGTCTGGCAGATCGAAAAGAAGGGCCATCTGGCGAAATAACCGGGCATTATTAGACAGAGGTGTCTGTCCGAGGAAGAGGATTCTTCGACTCCGGCTGCGCCTCCGCTCCGAATGACAATCCAAGGGGTGGTCATCCGGGCGGAGCGCATGCGAAGTCGAAGGATCTTTTTGGCCCTGTGTCAAAAAAACAGAGGTGCTTTTGCACCTCTGTTTTTTTGCTGTGCTTCTATTATTCGATCCGGATGTTCGTCAATGCGCACTGGTCGCCGGTGAGGGCGGCGAACACCGCCTTGCCCGGCTCCACGTGGGTGGTGTTGCGCACGTAGACACCGAAGTTCTCGGTGGTCATGGTCACCTGGTCGCCCTTCCATCTAAAGGTGATGGTGCAGTCGTAGCCCTTCCGGTTCTCCTCTTTCCAGGCGTCCCAGCCCACAAAGCCCGGCTGGCGGCTGACGGTCAGCTCGTTGATGATGCCGTCGTCCTCGTCCTCCCACACTTCGCCGTCCAGGCGGACGAGCGCGTATTCCCGGAAGGCCGACCCGTTGAGGACGCCGTCCTCCGACGTGAACACGCTCACGAAGGGGCAGTGCCAGATCAGCCGCGCGGTGGGCAGGCTCATGGTGTGGAAGCGGAGCCGTAGCCCGTCGGAGACGGGGATCCCCTGGGTTGCCGCGGTCCGGAAGCCGTCCACCTGCACGTTGGGAACGTCGCCCTGCGGGCCGTCGATGTAGGAGATCTCCGGTGCGATGCGCTGTATGGCACCTGCATCGATCATCTCGTCCGTCTTGTCGATGGCCACGTCCTTCAGGTGGCAGTGCTCGCCGGTCAGCGCTACGTAGGTGTAGCGGGTGCTGTCGGGCAGGGCGATCGTCACGCGCCTCGTCTCTTTGCCGTCGTCGATCTCCACCAGCAGGTGGTCCCTGGCTTTGGCGAGGGTGACCTCGAAGGTGCTGCCCTCGGCCTTCTGGGAGAGGTAGGGCGCCCATGCCTCATGGCTGACCGTCTCCGTCTTCGACTTGCGCGCGCCGGTGAGCGATACGCTGCCGTCGAAGCGGACCTCGGCGTATTCAAAGTAGTTGAGGTCCTTCACGGTCTTCGGGTTGCTGTGCACGCGGCCGTCCAGGGAGTCGAACAGCAGCAGGGTGGGGATGGCCCTGGCGGGGTCCGCCTGCTCCTCCGGGACGGAGCGCAGCCGGATCTTTGTGATGAACGGCATGATCAGCACGCCCTCGGACACCTCGTTCCTGTACGCCGTGCAGATGAGTTCGTTCTTGCCAGCCAGTTCCTTGACTTCCTCCCGCTCCTTCATCTCGTAATTCACGTCGATGTCGATCAGGTGCTGCATTGCCCGGGCGATCTCCGGGTCGAACTGGGTGCCCGCGCCCTTCACGATCTCCTCGCGCACCAGCTGCTGGGGCATGGCGGCCCGATAGCTCCGGTTGGAGGTCATGGCGTCGTAGGCGTCCGCCACGGAGATGATCCGCGCGATCTCGGGAATGTCGTTGCCCTTCCACTTGTCCGGGTAGCCCTTGCCGTCGTAGCGCTCGTGGTGGGAATTGGCCGCGATGCTCAGGTAGGGATAGGCGGTGATGCCGGACAGGATCTGCTTGCCGATGATGGTGTGCTGCTTGATGGCCTCGTACTCCTCCGGGGTCAGCTTGCCCTTCTTGACCAGGATGGTGTACTTGATGCCGATCTTGCCCACGTCATGCAGCAGGCCCGCGTAGTACACCTCGCGGCACTCCTCTTCGCTCTTGCCCAGATGTTCGGCGATGCGCCTGGCGTACTCCGCCACCCGCAGGGAATGGCCCCGGGAATAGACGTCCTTGGCCTCGATGGCGTTCACCAGCGCCGTGGCAGTCTGCTCGAACAGCAGCTCCGCGCCCTTCCTGCGCGCCTGCAGGGCGTCCATCTCCACGGACTGGTAGTGGTCGAGCTTCTTTTCCCTTCTATAGAGGAATATAGCGGCAAGGATCATCAGCATCACGCTGAACACGCCCGCCAGCGCCGTGGGATTCTTCCCGGCGAACAGGCCGACGAACAGCAGCGCCAGCTGGGTAAGCAGCATGATGAGGGCGGTAATGAAGCCCCGGCGCTTGAAGTAGATTACCATGAAAAAGGCGCACAGGCTGGCGAGGGTCGAGACGACGCCGGCCAGCGACGAGATGCGCGTCACGTTGCCGAAAATCGCGATGGTTTTTTCGGATTTGCCGATCCGGAAGATCAGCACCAGCATCGCTGTATAGATGGCCAGCAGCGCCACATACATGAATTGATGGCGCTTCCCGCCCCTTGTAACCGCATTGCCGTTCACGTTTCCATGTTCCTTCCATGGCCCGCGTCAGGGGCCATATATCATTCACCAAGATAAAATTATACCGCTTCAATCGACAAAATGCAAGAGAAAAACCCCGGTTTTCGGAGACATTAACCGCGGCTGCGCGCCGCAATGCCAAGGTTTTTTCCCATTCCCGCCCACGGATGCTTACACGCCTGTCAACATTGTGTGATAGGATAATTATGTATCTCTGGGTATACATACCCGCGGGAGGATATTCATAATGAAGAAGCGTTTGATCTGCGTGCTGCTGCTGGCGGCACTGGCGCTGGCGCTGCCCGCCGGCGCGATGGCGGCGAAGAGGCCCACCATCAAGTTCCCGGCGAAGCTGGGTCTGATGACGGTGGGGGCCGAGGTGACGCTGACGCCGAAGCTGAAGGGCATCGCGCAGGACGAGATCGTCTGGGAGAGCAGCGACGAGCAGGTGCTGCAGGTCTGGGGCGGCAAGCTGACCGCCGTGCAGACCGGCCGCGCGGTGATCACTGCCTCCGGTGGGAGCGCCAAGGCCGCCAAGTGCGGCGTGGTGGTGCTGCCCAAGGAACTCAACCTGGCCGTGGGGGAGAAGGCCACCCTGCCCCGAGGCGGCGTGGAGCGCTATGCCGTGAAGGACAGGAAGATCGCTTCCGTCACGAAAAAGGGCGTCGTCACCGGCAAGAAGGAAGGCACGACCCAGCTGCTGGTGCGCTATGGCAAGCAGAAGGTGCTGGTGCCGGTGACGGTGGGCAATCCCGCAGAGACGCCGACCTCGCAGGCCGAGGCCACACCCTTTGACGGCGTGGGCGACGCCACCCAGGTGGTGTTGGTGGAGCACACCACCGGCAGCAACGCCAACCTGACGCTTTATGAGAAGCAGGACGGCATCTGGCAGCAGCTGTACCAGTGCAAGGCCTACGTGGGCGCCAACGGCATGGGCAAGACCAAGGCCGGGGACAAGAAGACCCCCGTGGGCACCTTCAACCTCACCACGCCCTTCGGCATCCTGGACGATCCCGGCGCGAACATGGAGTACACCAAGGTGACCAAGTACCACTACTGGTGCGGCGAGTCCAACAGCAAGTACTACAACCAGCTGGTGGACGAGCGCACGGCGGACCGCAAGCACACCTCCGCCGACGAGTACCTGATCAACTACAAGGGCGTGTACAACTACTGCATGTTCATCGATTACAACGCCGAGGGCACGCCGGGCAAGGGCAGCTGCATCTTCCTGCACTGCACCGGCTCGAAGAAGTCCACCGCGGGCTGCGTCGCCATCCCCCAAGCCTCCATGAAGATGGTCATCAAGTGGGCCAAGCCCGGGGTGAAGATCGTGATCAAGTAAATGGGATATTGTGGGGAGGCGCAATGCCGCCCCTGCATGAGTATATTTGCAGTGCCGTTTCCCGGTTCCCTTTCTGAAACAGTATCCGGAAGGGAACCGGGGGACGGTTCTTTTTGTGCATGCCGCCGAAAAAGTCCGTTCTTCGGTTCCCTTTCCGAAGCAGTTTCCGAAGAGGAACCGAAGAACGGCTCTTTGTTTCAGCCTGTGCAAGCACCCAAAAGTTAAACAATATTAACTTGACACGGTTAGTTAATGGATATAAACTATAGACGCTCCGGCGGGGGATGAAACCCGGGCGGGGCGCATACGAAAAGCCATGCTCAACAGAAACGGGGCGAGAAATATGACCTTGCGGGATTTGAAGGTGGGCCAGTGCGCCCGCATCGAGGCGGTGGGCGGCGAAGGCGCGCTGCGCCAGCACTTCCTGGACATGGGCGTGATACCCGGGGCCGAGGCACAGCTGGTGAAGCTGGCTCCCATGGGCGACCCCATGGAGCTGCGCATCCACGGCTACGAGCTGACGCTGCGGCTGGCGGACGCGGAGAAGATCCAGGCGACGCCAATCGACCACATGACCGAGCGCGCCGCCGGGGAGAGGCGGGACCGGGAGGCGCCCCACCTGGGCCTGGGCGAGGACGGCAAGTTCCATCCCAAGGGCAGCGGCACCCCCCTGCCCAAGGGCGAGACGCTGACCTTTGCGCTGGTGGGCAACCAGAACAGCGGCAAGACCACGCTGTTCAACCAGCTGACTGGCGCGAACCAGCACGTGGGCAACTTCCCCGGCGTGACGGTGGACCGCAAGGACGGCGCCATCCGCGGCCAGACGAACACCTCCATCACCGATCTGCCCGGCATCTACTCCATGTCGCCCTATTCCAGCGAGGAGCTGGTCAGCCGGGATTTCGTGCTGCGGGAGAAGCCAAAGGCCATCATCAACATCGTGGACGCCACCAACATCGAGCGCAACCTCTACCTGACCATGCAGCTGCTGGAGATGGGGATACCCACCGTCGTGGCGCTGAACATGATGGACGAGATGACCGGCAACGGCGGCAGCGTGGACATCAACGGCATGGAGGCGGCGCTGGGCGTGCCCGTGGTGCCCATCAGCGCGGCGAAGAACCAGGGCGTGGACGAGCTGGTGAAGCACGCCGTGCACATCGCCCGCTATCAGGAAAAGCCCCTGAGATACGACTTTTGCGACAGTGACGACCACGGCGGCGCGGTGCACCGCTGCATCCACGCCGTGGCGCACCTGATCGAGGACCATGCCGCCGCCGCGGGCCTGCCGGTGCGCTTTGCCGCCTGCAAGATCATCGAGGGCGACCAGGTGATCCTGGAGCAGCTGGCCCTGGACGGCAATGAGCAGGAGACGCTGGAGCACATCGTGCTCCAGATGGAGCGGGAGCGTGGCCTGGACCGGGCCGCCGCCATCGCCGATATGCGCTTCGCCTTCATCCAGAAGGTATGCGACAGTTGCGTGATGCGCCCCCGGGAGAGCAAGGAGCACCTGCGCAGCCAGCGCATTGACAAAATCCTCACTGGCAAGTACACGGCCCTTCCCATGTTCATCGCCATCATGGCGCTGGTGTTCTACCTGACGTTCAATGTGATCGGCGCGTTCCTGCAGGACCTGCTGGCCGCGGGCGTGGAGCGCCTGACGGACGCGGTGGACGCGGCGCTGACCGCCGGGAACGTGAACCCCGGCCTCCACGGGCTCATCATCGGCGGCATCTTCGAGGGCGTGGGCAGCGTGTTGAGCTTCCTGCCCATTATCGTCACGCTGTTCTTCTTCCTCTCGCTGCTGGAGGACAGCGGCTATATCGCCCGCGTGGCCTTCGTGATGGACAAGCTGCTGCGCCGGATTGGCCTGTCCGGGCGCAGCATCGTGCCCATGCTGATCGGCTTCGGCTGCACGGTGCCGGCGGTGATGGCCACCCGCACCCTGCCCAGCGAGCGCGACCGCAAGATGACCATACTGCTCACGCCCTTCATGAGCTGCACCGCCAAGCTGCCCATATACGCCTTCTTCGTGCAGGCATTCTTCCCGAAGCACGGCGGCCTGGTCATGACGGAACTGTATGTGCTGGGCATCGTGATGAGCATACTGATGGCGCTGGGCTTCAAGAACACCCTCTTCAAGGGCGAGGCCGTGCCGTTCGTGATGGAGCTGCCCAATTACCGCCTGCCCAGCCCCCGCAGCGTGTTCCAGCTGCTGTGGGAGAAGGCCAAGGACTTCCTCCAGCGGGCCTTCTCCGTGATCCTGATCGCCACCATCGTGGTCTGGTTCCTGAAGAGCTTCGATCTCAGGTTCAACCTGCTCGGCGAGGAGGAGTCCGCCCAGAGCATCCTGGCGATGGTCTCCGGATGGCTGGTGCCGGTATTGCGGCCCCTCGGCCTGGGCGACTGGCGCGTGGCCACGGCGCTGATCTCCGGCTTCATGGCCAAGGAGAGCGTGGTCTCGGTGCTGAAGGTGCTGTACGTGGGCGGCGTGGCTGCCACCATGAGCAGCCTGAGCGCGGCGTCGCTGCTGGTGTTCAGCCTGCTGTACACCCCCTGCGTGGCCGCCATCGCCTCCATTCGCCGGGAGCTGGGCCGCAAGTGGGCCCTGTGCGTGGTGCTGTGGCAGTGCGCCGTGGCCTGGGTGGTCGCCCTGGCGGTGCGGCTGATCGGGTCGATGTTTTAGGGACACCGAGCGCCCGGAAAACAGTCCGGTGGACTGTTTTCAGCGAGATGGGTCCAGTCGTGCGCGATGGGACCCGATGCGTCAGCATTGGGCGCGCGCGTTTGGCAGCCCCCCGTCGATGGGGCCGGTAGACCCGAAGGCAATAGTGAATAGGCAACAGGGAATAGGGAGTGTGTGTATGAACGCTTTGGATATCATCCTGATCGCCGCCGTGGCGGGCCTCGCCGCGCTGGCGGTGATGAAGCTGGTCCGCAACAAAAAGCAGGGCAGGGGCACCTGCGGCTGCGGCTGCGCGAACTGCCCGACGAAGTGCAATAAGGGGTAGGAGCTATTGCAACAGCCACCCGGTCAAGTCCCCGTAGTCCCCGCCGATGCGGGCGAAGCCGGGAACGAGCGTAAACCTGTTCCGGGGCATGACCTCACTCCCGCAATCCTGAAAGACCCGCGCAAGCGGGTCTTTCATATTGCCCCGGACCCGCCGCCACGCGGCTTCATCGCTCCGGTTCAGTTGCCCCAGGGCGTAGCGCAGCGCCCACAGCCGCGCGGAGTCGGCAAACGCCCCGCCTGCGGCCAGGCACCTTTCCCAGGCGGCGATGTTGGCCGCGCCCTCGCCCGCGATGCCGCCCAGGTGCATCAGCTCGTGCACGGCGGTGAACGGGGTCAGCGCCGGGGATACGCCCGCATCCACGATCGCCTCGCCGGTGGGCGGCGCGAAAAGCCCGGAGATTCCCGCGGCGCGCATCCACTCCGGGTACCGGGCGGCCTTCACCGCGCAGCCGGAAAGACCCGCCGCCTCCGGCGCGAGGCGCAACGCCTCGGAAGGCTCCGGGAAGCTGAGCGGCGCGGCGTTCAGCTGGTCGATCAGCTGAGCGCACAGCCACTCCAGCTGATTTGCGCCCGGCGCGGGCGGTGCGTCCACCGGCTGGACCATCGCCGGAAGCCAGGTGAGCGCCAGTACCCACAGGGTGATGATGCAGGCGGCGGCCATGCCCTTCAGCCAGCCGACCAGCGCCGCGGCCCTGTGCTGGGACAGCGCCCATACGAGCGCGGCCAGGGCGACGGCGCCGGCGGTGAACGCGATGGGCTCGGCCAGCGGAAAGGGGATGCGGGCCGCCCAGCGGTTCAGCGCCAGCAGCGCCGGGCGGGTGAGGCGGTCGAGCAGCAGCGCGGCCAGCCCGGGGCTAACGCGGCAGAGCAGGGCGAACAGCAACAGGCCGATCCAGGGAATGGAGAATAGGGCTTTCTTTCCTGCTGACATGGCCGCGGCCTCCCGTGCGTATATCGTTCTGTGTACCTGTACCATTATCCTATATATCCACCCCCAAAATCAAAGGTAATATCTGGAAAACACCGTTGCGCGTGGCGGGGTGGATGGGCTATAATGATTTCAGAGCAAAAGAAAAGGCAAAGGGAGTCCGAAATGCTGAAATACCTGAAAAAATACCGGGCCCAGTGCGTGTGCGCGCCGCTGTTCAAGATGTTCGAGGCGCTGCTGGACCTGTTCGTGCCGCTGGTGGTGGCTTCGATCATCGACAAGGGCATTGGCGCGGGCAGCGCGGCGCACGTCTGGCACATGAGCGGCCTGCTGGTCGCCCTGGGCATCGCGGGCCTGGCCGCGGCCATCACGGCGCAGTACTTCGCCGCCCGAGCCGCCACGGGCTTTGCCGCGGACGTGCGCCACGCACTGTTCGGCAAGCTGACCGCGCTGTCCTTTCCGGACATCGACCGGCTGGGGACCTCCGCCATGATCACCCGCATGACCAGCGACGTGAACCAGGCCCAGACGGGCGTGAACATGGCGTTGCGGCTGTTGCTGCGCTCGCCGTTCGTGGTGCTGGGGGCCATGGTGATGGCCTTCACCATCGACGTGCGCTGCGCGCTGATTTTCGTGGCGGTGATCGCGGCGCTGTCGCTGGTGGTCTGGGCCATCATGGCGGCCAACATCCCCATGATGCAGGGCGTGCAGCTGCAGCTGGAGCGGGTTCTCGGCGCCACGCGCCAGAACCTCACTGGCGCGCGGGTGATCCGGGCCTTTCGCCGGGAGGACGCGGAGTACCAGGCTTTCCGGGCGAAGAACCGGGAGCTGACCTCCCGCCAGCGGCGGGCCGGGCGGGTGTCGGCGTTGTTGAATCCCGTGACCTATGTGCTCATCAACCTGGCGGTGATCCTGCTGGTGCGCCAGGGCGCCATCCGCGTGGACGGCGGCGCGCTGACCACGGGCCATGTGGTGGCGCTTTACAACTACATGAGCCAGATCCTGGTGGAGCTGATCAAGTTTGCCTCGCTGACCATCACCATCAACAAGGGCTGGGCCAGCTGGAAGCGGATCGCGGACGTGCTGGCGCTAAAGCCCTCGATGGCGGACGGCCAGACCGCCGCGCAGGCCGATGCCGCGGCCCCGGCGGTGGCCTTCGACCACGTGACGCTGACCTATCCCGGCGCGGGCAGCCCCGCCCTGGAGGACATCGACTTTGCCGCCATGCCCGGGCAGACCGTGGGCATCATCGGCGGCACCGGCGCGGGCAAGAGCTCGCTGGCGCGGCTGATCCCCCGGTTCTATGACGTGACCGCCGGCGCGGTGCGGGTGAACGGCACGGATGTGCGCGATTGGCCCCAGGACGCGTTGCGTGCCAGGATCGGCGTGGTGCCCCAGAAGGCGTCGCTTTTCAAGGGCACGATCCGCGACAACCTGCGCTGGGGCAATCCCGACGCCACGGACGAACAGCTGATCGAGGCGGCGGACATCGCCCAAGCGAGCGACGTGCTGGCGGTCAAGGGCGGCCTGGACGGCGCGATCGAGCAGAACGGGGGCAACCTGTCCGGCGGCCAGAAGCAGCGGCTGACCATCGCCCGGGCGCTGGCGCGCAGGCCGGAGATACTGATCCTGGACGACAGCGCCTCCGCCCTGGACATGGCCACCGACGCTCGACTGCGCCGGGCCATCGCGGCGCTTAACTACCATCCCACGGTGTTCATCATCTCCCAGCGGGCAGCCTCGATCATGCAGGCCGACCTGATATTGGTGCTGGACGACGGCAGGGTCGTGGGCAAGGGCAGGCACGCGGAGCTGCTGGAAAATTGCGACATCTATAGGGAAATCTATAACTCGCAGTTCGGTGGGGAGGTGAGCGCATGAAGGCGGCCTCCCGAAATCAGGTTGACACGCTGAAAAAGGTCATCCGTCACATCGGCCGCTATCGCTGGCTGGTGCTGGCCTCGCTCATCCTTTCGGCGGCCACGGTGGTGCTGACGCTGGTGGTGCCCATACTGGTGGGCCGGGCCATCGACGGCATCGTCGGCGCGGGCGCGGTGCGCTTCGACATCATCTGGCCACTGCTGTGGCGCATCGGCGTTTGCGTGGGGCTGACGGCCCTGGGCACCTGGGTGATGAACGTGGTGAACAACCGCATCACCTTCGATGTGGTGCGGGATCTGCGGGAGGAGGCGCTGGAGCACATCAGCCGCCTGCCGCTCGCCTACATCGACGCCCATCCCCACGGCGAGACCGTCAGCCGGGTGATCGCCGACGCGGATCAGTTTGCCGACGGCCTGCTGATGGGCTTCACGCAGCTGTTCAGCGGCGTGCTGACGATCCTGTTCACGCTGGTGTTCATGCTGACCCAGAACGCGCTGATCACACTGGTGGTGGTGTGCGTGACGCCGCTGTCGCTGTTCGTGGCGCGGTTCATCGCCATGCGCACCTACGCCATGTTCAAGCGCCAGTCCGAGACCCGGGGCGAACAGACCGCCTTTATCGACGAGATGATCGGCAGTCTGAAGGTGGTGAAGGCTTTCGGGCGGGAGGCGGCGGAGACGGCGCGCTTCGATGAGATCAACGGGCGCCTGCGGGACTGCTCGCTGAAGGCCACGTTCTTCTCCTCGCTGACGAACCCCTGCACCCGGTTCGTGAATTCGGTGGTGTACGCGCTGGTGGCCCTGGCCGGGGCACTGGCGGCGCTGGTCCCCGGCAGCGCCATGACCGTGGGCATGCTGACGGCGTTTTTGAGCTATGCCAACCAGTACACCAAGCCCTTCAACGAAATCTCCGGCGTGGTGACGGAGCTGCAGAACGCCATCGCCTGCGCCGCGCGGCTGTTCGAGCTGATCGAGGCACCGGAGCAGGCGCCGGACGCGCCGGACGCCCTGCCGCTGGAGGACGTGAAGGGCGAGGTGGCCTTCGAGCACGTGTACTTCTCCTACGTGCCGGAGAAAAAGCTGATCGAGAACTTCAACCTGCGGGTGAAGCCCGGCCAGCGGGTGGCCATCGTGGGCCCCACGGGCTGCGGCAAGACCACGCTGATCAACCTGCTGATGCGCTTTTACGAGACGGATTCCGGCGAGATCGACGTGGAGGGCCGGCCCATTCGGAGCATCCCCCGCAGGAGCCTGCGAGCCGCCTACGGCATGGTGCTGCAGGAGACCTGGCTGAAGAACGCCACCATACGCGAAAACATCGCCATGGGCCGCCCGGACGCCACCGAGGAGGAGATCGTGGCCGCGGCGAAGGCCGCCCACGCCCATTCCTTCATCCGGCGGTTGCCCCAGGGCTATGATACCGTGATCGGCGAGGATGGCGGCCAGCTGTCCCAGGGCCAGAAGCAGCTGCTTTGCATCACCCGGGTGATGCTCAGGCTGCCGCCGATGCTGATCCTGGACGAGGCGACCAGCTCCATCGACACCCGCACGGAGCTGAAGATCCAGTCCGCGTTCGCCCGGCTGATGAAGGGCCGCACGTCCTTTATCGTGGCCCACCGGCTGTCCACCATCCGCGAGGCCGACGTGATCCTGGTCATGCGGGACGGCCAGGTGATCGAGCAGGGGAATCACGAGAGTTTGCTTTCGCAAAACGGCTTCTATGCCGAGCTGTACAACAGCCAGTTCGCCCCGAGCGAATAAAAAAAGGCATGGATGCCGCTGTGCAAAAAGGGGCTGTCTCGAAACGGATTCGTTTTGAAACAGCCCCTTTTTGGCTTTTACCGAGCCAGGAAGGCGTCGATGTCTCCACTGACGGTCTTGACGGCGATCCTCGGCTTTTCCTCGCCGGTGGAACCCACGCAGCCTTCGCCGAACTGGATGTCGCCGGAGACGGTGTTGGCGGCGATGTCATAGCCGCAGGGCAGGGGCTCCAGCCGGAGTTCCACGTCGCCGCTGGCGGTGTTGACCCGGGTCTCCCGGGCGATGCAGCGGGTCAGCTCGATGTCGCCGCTGGCGGTCTCTACGGCCAGCTGCGGGTCGGTCTCCAGCTCGTCCAGGCGCACGTCGCCGCTGGCGGCATGCACGGCGGCAGCGCCGAAGCGGCAGCGGTCGGCCTCGATGTCGCCGGAGGCGGTGGTGATGCTCAACGCGTCGCCCTCGCTGCCGCGCAGCTCGACGTCGCCGCTGGAGGATTGCAGGCGCAGCCGCCCGGACAGCTTGAGCCCCTGGACGGTGATGTCGCCACTGGCGGCGTGGGCGATCAGGTTGGCGCTGCGCACGTCCGTCAGGGTCACGTCGCCGCTGTGGGTGCGGATGTCGATGCCGATGCCGCCCTCGCAGTTCACGCCCTTTAGGGTGATGTCGCCGCTGGCGGTGACCAGCTGGGCCTTGGCGAAGGACACGCCTTCGAGGCGAAGGTCGCTGCCGCTGCCCTCGATGTCCAGCGCGTCCGCCAGCCCCTCCGACAGCGCGATGGTCACCCGCAAGCCCGGCTCGGTGATCATCTGCTTCAGCCAGCGCAGCCCGAACTCCAGGCCGCGGTGTCCGCCCTCCATCTGGCGCTCCAGCACCACCAACGCGTCCCCGTCCATGCGCCATTCGAAGCGCTCCGGGTCGGAGAAGCGCAGCTGGGCCGCCGCGCCGTTGTCCAGCGGCTCGCAGACGACCTTCACGTCCGCGTTCGCCACCTTCACGCGCAGCGAGCGCAGGGCGTCCACGGCCTGGGAACCGCCCCCGGCGGTATCCTGCTTCCCGGCGGGCGCGAACTCCGCGGCGATGTCCGCCGGGCTGCCCATCGCGGCCACGGCCTCCTCCTCGGGCATGCCCTCCTCCACGCGGTCGTCGATCATTTCTTCATAGTATTCCAGCAGCTTCGACCGTTCGCCCTCGCTCAGCGCGCCGGTCAGGTTCCTAAGCTCATTCAGGAATTCCTGCTTCGTCATTTTCCCTCAACCTCCGCTTCGATCCGGCTCAGCGCCCTGAGCAGCTCCCGCCATTCATCCAGAAACGCGTGGATGCGCTGTTCGCCGGCCTCTGTAATCCTGTAGTACTTGCGCAGCCTGCCGTTGTGCTCCACGGAATACACCGTCACCTGTCCGCTCGCCTCCAGGCGCTTCAGGATGGGGTAGAGCGTGGATTCCGACACGGCGATGATTTCGCCCACGTCCCGCACCAGCTGGTAGCCGTAGGAATCCCCCCGGCGCAGCACCGTCAGCACGCAGGCATCCAACATGCCCCGCTTCAGCTGGACATCCATGGGATCACCTCCTTGACACATAATATTATATAACACATAGTATTGTGTGTCAAGAGGTAAACGCTTTTTGCATCAGAATCGTCCCGGCCAGTTCTGTATGATCCTATTAAATGGTAGTCCTCTGGCTGCAACGCTCTCCGCGGCGGCGACGGGGATGCGGGCGAGGGTGCGGCCCTCGGCGATCACGTCCACGTGGCCGACGGCCTGCCCGGCCTGAACCGGCGCGGCAATGGATTCCGGCAGGCTGGGGGAGAGCGACAGCCGTTGCTCGTCGCCCCGGTTCACCAGCAGCGTCAAATCCCCGTCCAGCACCAGCGCCACGCCGTCCTTCTCCCCGCCGGTGACGGGCAGCGCGCCCTTCACCCGGGTGCCCTTCTTCGCCACGGGATACTGGCGGTAGTTGGCGAAGCCGTAGTCCAGCATCTGCCGGGCGATGGCGAAGCGTTCCTTGCCGGAGGCCGCGCCCAGCACCACGGCGATCAGCCGCATGCCGCCCCGGCTGGCGGTGGCGCTGACGCAGTAGCCGGCTTCGTTGGTGGAGCCGGTCTTGCCGCCGTCGCAGCCGTCATAGAGCTTCAGCAGTTTGTTGGTGTTCACCAGCTGGGTCACCCGCCCGTCGCCGTGGTCGACGTCCTCCATCCAGACGGTGGAATAGTCGAAGTAGCGGGGGTGGGCGAACATCTGGCGGCTCATCACGGCCACGTCCCGGGCGGTGGTGTGCTGGCCGTCGGCGGGCAGGCCGGTGCAGTTGACAAAATGGGTGTTCGTCATGCCCAACGCCTCCGCGCGGCGGTTCATGGCCTCCACGCAGAGCGCCTCGCTGCCGTACAGGGCCTCGGCCAGGGCCACGGCGGCGTCGTTGGCGCTGCCCACGATCATGCACTTCAGCAGCGTGCCCACGTCCTGCCTTTCGCCCTCGTCCAGCAGCACCTGGCTGCCGCCCATGCCCGCGGCGGTCTCGGACACGGTGACCACGTCCCCGGCGGACGCCCGGCCGGCGTCCAGCTGCTCCAGCGCCAGCAGGATCGTCATCACCTTCGTCACCGAGGCCACCGGGCGTGGGCTGTCGGCGTTCATCTCGAAGATGATCTGGCCGCTGTCCGCTTCCAGCAAAAGCGCCGCGGCGCAGTTCAGGCGCATGGGCGGGCTTTGAAGCAGCGGGGCGTCGGAGATGGGTGGAAGATTGACGGCTTCCGGCACGTCAGGCGCGGGGGTGGGGGACAGGTCGATCTCCTCGGCCAGGACGATGGAGAGCAGCAGCAGGGCGATCAGCAGCGCGACGAATCTTCGCATCATGGCGCAAACCTCCGTTTTTTAGTCCATTGTTCCATCTTGTGCAGCGGGAAGGGCAAAAATAACCAGTCAATGTGACAGTTCAGCGAAAACGATTTAGATTTTTCGTTATTTTTTGTGATGAAACAATGATAATAAAATAAAAACCCCCATTTTGTGAAAAATGCACTTGCAATGAGGTAAAAGATGTGCTACAATTCATATGGATTTAAAATAATGCCCTTGGCTGAAACGGTGCGCGTAACCGTCCTGAGGAGCGACGAAGGCCTGGGCAATTACAGAAAGGTGGTTTTACCAGCATGAGCGTTGGAAGCACTCAGACCGGTAAAAAGCAGCGGACGCTGGCTGATTCGGGCAAGCGGCAGGCGGCATATCTGTTCATGGTTCTGCCTGGCGCGCTGTTCCTGCTGGCATTCTGCTATCTGCCGATGCCCGGCATCATCCTGGCGTTCAAAAAGTACCAGATGACGGTGCCGACGGCGACCTCGTTCTTCAAGAACGTGTTTTTGAACAGCCTGGTTTCCTCTGAATGGAACGGCATCAACAACTTCACCTACCTGCTGAAGGACGCGCCGATGCTGATCCGCAACACCGTGGGCTACAACCTGCTGTTCATGGTGGTGGGCGTGGTGCTGCAGGTGGGCCTGGCGGTGCTGATCAACGAGATGCGCAACCGCCGCACCGCGAAGGTGTATCACACCATCCTGTTCATGCCCTACTTCGTCAGCTGGATCGTGGTCATGTACGCGCTGTACGCCATGATCGCTGCCAACGGCTTCTTCAACCAGATCAACGCGGCCATGGGCAAGGAAGCCATCAAGTTCTACGCCCAGAAGAAGTACTGGCCGTGGATCTTCCTGATCGCCAACGTGTGGAAGTACACCGGCCAGGGCTCCATCATCTACCTGGCCACGCTGACGGGCTTTGACGAGCAGCTGTACGAGGCCGGCGCCATCGACGGCGCCAGCAAGTGGCAGCAGTTCAAGTACATCACCCTGCCGCAGCTGATGCCCGTCGTGGTGATGCTGCAGATCCTGGCGGTGGGCCGCATCTTCAACGGCGACTTCGACATGTTCTACTCCCTGCCCAACGGCTCCGGCACGCTGCGCCAGGTGACCAGCACCATCGACACCTACGTGTACGACATGCTGAAGAAGGGCAACCTGCGCAACTCCTTCGGCTATGCCGGCGCGGGCGCCTTCTTCCAGTCGGTGGTCGGCTTCATCCTGATCCTGGTGACCAACGGCATCGTGCGCAAGTCCCATCCCGACATGGCGCTGTTCTGATGAAGGGAGGAAGCGAAAGATGACTGCTATTGACGTCAAGAAATTAAAGAAGGCGGAGAAGGAGGCGGCGCGCCACAGCGCAGCCCGCAACCAGATCTCCCGCGGCGCGAACGCGGCGTTCAACGTGCTGCTGATCGTGGCCTGTATCCTGACCATCTTCCCGCTGTGGATCATCCTGGTGTCCTCGTTCACCAGCGAGGTGGCGCTGACCACCTACGGCTACCGCCTGTGGCCGCTGGAGTTCTCCACGACGGCCTACACGTACCTGTTCCGCGGCGGCTCCATCATCCTCACCGCCTACCAGAACACCATCATCGCCACCGTGTCGGGCACGATCATCTCGGTGATCACCGTGGGCCTGTACGCCTACGCGCTGAGCCGCCCGGACTTCAAGTACAAGAAGTTCTTCACGTTCTTCTCGTTCTTCACGATGCTGTTCGGCGGCGGCATGGTTTCCTACTACAACATGACCCGTTCGGTGCTGGGCCTGAAGGACACGGTTTGGGCGCTGTTCCTGCCTATGAGCTTCTCGGCCTACTGGGTCATCATCATGCGCACGTTCTATCAATCGTCGGTGCCGGAGGCCATCATCGAGTCTGCTCGTATCGACGGCTGCGGCGAGTGGCGCACGCTCCTTCAGATCGTGGCCCCGCTGGCCCTGCCGGGCTTTGCGACAGTGGCCCTGTTCAGCGCCATCGGCGTGTGGAACGACTTCCGCAACTGCCTGCTGATCAACGACAGCGCACAGTACTACAACCTGCAGTACACCATCTACCAGACCATGAACAACCTGCGGTTCATCAAGGAGAACGCCAGCCGAATGGGCGGCGTGAACGTGGCGAACCTGCCGGCTGAGACGTTCCGCATGTCCATGGCGGTGGTCACGGTGGGCCCGATCATCCTGGCGTACCCCTTCTTCCAAAAGTACTTCGTCAAGGGCCTGACCGTCGGCGCCGTGAAGGGCTGACAGCAGACACCTCATCCGACCCGCTGCGCGGGCCACTGACGGGGGTCTAACCGACCCGGCCTTGCTGAAAACAGTCCACAGGACTGTTTTCCGGGCGCTGCGGCCCTCCTCAAGGGGAAGGCTGAGGGGTGCCCCAAAAGGCTTCCCCTTGAAGAGAAGGCTCTGGGAAAGTGTCCAAAAGGCTTCCCCTTGAGGGGAAGCTGTCAGCCGCAGGCTGACTGATGAGGTGTGCTTTGGCTGACACCTCAATGATACCCTTTCATCGATTTCAAGGGCGTACGCGGCCCTTGAAATATAACAACCAAGGAGGGAAAACACATGCGTAAACTGGTTACTCTGCTTCTGGCGGTGGCTATGGTTCTGGCTATGCTGACCGTGGCTGTGGCCGAAGAGCCCTACACCCTGGACATCTACTGGGTGGGCAACGGCGACAACGAAGCTGTCCGTGCGGGCGTTGAAGAGGCTGTCAATGCTTACATTGAGCCCCTGATCGGCGCGAAGGTCAGCTATCACATCATCGGCTGGGGCGACTGGAACGACAAGGCCATCAACGCCCTGCAGTCCGGCGAGAAGATGGACCTCATCTTCACCGCTGACTGGGAAGGCTACGGCGTCGAGGTTGCCGGCGGCCTGCTGCTGCCCCTGGACGACCTGCTGGCCGAGTATGGCCAGGGCATCACCGAGACCCTGCCCCAGACCTTCCTGGATGGCGTCAAGGTGAACGGCGTTCTGTACGGCATCCCCACCAACAAGGAGCTGTGCGTGCCGGAAGGCTTCATCATCAACAAGACCGCCGCTGAGGCCATTGGCTGGGACGTCACCGCTGACGATCCTTCCATCAAGACCACCGCGGATCTGGAGCCCTGGCTGCAGAAGTACAAGGAAATGTTCCCCGACAAGTACCCCTACCTGATGGATGGTCAGAATGGCCGCTGGGCTGACGAGCCCTGGTGCCCCGACTGGGCCGGCATGACCAACAACTCCGTCGCCATGAAGATGGCGCAGGGTGAGGACGGCAACTTCGACGAGACCGTTTACAGCATCTTCGAGACCCCCGAGCAGGAGGAGCACATCCGCCTGATGTATGACTGGGCGCAGAAGGGCTACATCGATCCCGATGCCGCTCTGACCTCCTTCGACTACAACGGCACCTTCGGCCGCGGCGACTTCCTGGCCTTCTCCCAGCCCCTGAAGGGCAACGGCATCAAGGCCGTCGAGATGTATCAGGCCAACCATACTGCCGACTTCGAGTGCGTTGAGATCACCATGCAGCCCAAGTACGTCGTGACCACCCATGCGGGCGGCTCCATGTTCGGCATCCCGGTGACCTCCCAGAATCCCGAAGCTGCCATGAAGTATCTGAACCTCATGCACAGCGACGCGACCCTGGTCAACCTGATGCTGTTCGGCGCCGAGGGCGTGAACTACGAGAAGGTCGACGAGAACACCGTCAAGCTGACCGACCAGAACTGGTACGGCGTGCACGGCGGCGCCTGGACCGTGGGCAACACCAAGCTCCAGTACGTCACCGAGGGCGAGGATCCCCAGAAGAACGAGCTGCTGCAGTCCTACGCGGACGACGCCATCCCCACCGCTTCCCTGGGCTTCCGCTTCGTGAAGGACAACGTGGCCGATCAGATCGCGGCTGTTGACGCGGTTGTGACCGAGTACGCCAATCCTCTGATGTGCGGCGCCGTGGATCCCGACGATCCCGCTGCTGGCATCGAGGCTCTGAAGACCGCTCTGAATGACGCCGGCATGCCCGACATCATCGCTGAGGTCGAGGCTCAGTACGCCGATTGGAAGGCTGCTCAGGAATAATTCCTGAAACGCTGACCATAGGTTGAGCCAAACGAGGGGGCTGTCTCGTATGAGACAGCCCCCTTTGTTGTAGTAACCCGGTTCTCATTATTCTCTGTTGGTCGATTATTCATCCGCATCCACGATGTGAAACGCAGCGGCCCGTCCCAGCCGGTTCATCACGGCCAGCCCCACGCCGTCCGCCGCCACGGCCTCGGAGAACAGCGCGTCTGCGCCGATCTCGTCCGCGTCCCGCAGACGGGCGAACAGCGCATGGGCCATCCCGGCAGCGTCTTCGCCCAGGGACAGGGCTTTGCGGTCTCCATAGGCGGGCAGGTGCCCCGCCAGCGCCAGGATCAGAGGTCGCTTGCCCTCGTTGAGCGCCGCGTCGTACAGGCCGGAGATCTTCCGGATGACGTCAGTCTCGGAGCCCTGCACGATGGTCAGCGCGCCGGTGGGGGCATAGTGGCGGTACTTCATGCCCGGGCTGCGTGCCACCTCGCCCTCCTTCAGCGGGCGCATCACCGCGTCGTCCACCCCGGCGCTGCCCGCCACCTGGGCGATCATCTCCGGCGTCACGCCGCCGGGCCGAAGGATGCGGGGCTCGCTCCCGGTCATGTCGATTACGGTGGACTCCAGGCCCACCTCGCAGGCGCCGCCATCCAATATCAGCGGGATGCGCCCGTTCATGTCCTCCATGACGTGCACCGCCGTGGTGGGGCTGGGCCGGCCGGAGCGGTTGGCGCTGGGCGCGGCGATGGGCCTCTGGGCGGCGTCGATCAGCGCCCGGGCCGCCGGGTGGGCCGGAAAGCGCACGGCTACAGTGGAAAGCCCCGCGGTGACCTCCATGGGCACCCGATCGGACTTGGGGAAGATCAGCGTCATCGGCCCCGGCCACCAGGCGTCCATCAGCGCCCGGGCCGTGGGGGAGGGCTCCCCGGAGATCAGCGGGGCCAGCTGGTCAATATGGCTGATGTGCACGATCAGCGGGTTGTCGCCCGGGCGGCCCTTTGCCTCGAAGATGCGCCTGACCGCGCCCGCGTCCAGCGCATTGGCTCCCAGGCCGTAGACCGTCTCCGTGGGAAAGCCCACCAACTGGCCTTCGCGGATCAGCTCGCCCGCCTTTTTCAAGGATTCGGGGGAGACGGGAAGAAGTTCGGTTTGCAAAGTGATTACTCCTTTGAGAGAGTATGGATCGAATGGTTCGTCTGCTTTTGCAGAGACGGGCGGCGCATCGCCGCCCCTACGGGTTGAGCCGCAATACGAAAGCGGTCTTTTCTGTGTCGTCAAAGCCCGCGCGGCGGTAGAAGTCCAGCGTCTTTGCGTCCTTTGCGCCGGTGAGCAGCATGATCTTGTAGCAGCCCGCTGCCCGGGCGATCTCCCGGGCGCGCGCAAGGCAGGCACCGGCATAGCCCCGGCCCCGGCGGTCCGCCCGGGTGACCACGTTCTCCACCAGGGCGTAGGGGCGGGCGTTTCGCGTCAGGTTGGGAACGATGACACAGGCACAGGAGGACACGATCTCGCCGTCCAGGTCGCACACGATCAGGTGGTGGTCCGGGTCGGCCAGGATCTTCCGCCAGGCCGCCTCCGCGCGATCGGCGTCGGGCAGGCGCGTCTCGTGCAGATCCAGGTACAGCGCAAGCAGTGCGTCCAGGTCGCCGACGGTGGCTTCTCGGATCATGGGAGGCTCCTTTCGGTGAAAAGGGAGGTCGTTTTCCTTACAGAATCTGTTCCATTCCGACCTTGTACGGCGTCATCCCCAGCTTCTCGTAGAACCGCATCGCACCGGGGTTGCAGCTCCACACGTTCAGCGTGACGTTGTAGCAGCCCAGCGCTCGGGCGTGGGAGAGGATGTGCTCGTACAGGGCCCGGCCCACGCCCAGACCCCGGGCACTTTCGTCCACGCAGATGTCGTCGATGTACAGCGTGTCGTGCGCCTCCATCAGCTGGCCGCCGGCGTGCTGCAGCACGCAGAAGCCATGGCCCAGCACCCGGCCGGACTCGTCCACGCCCACGAACACCGGCGTGTCGTCGCTGGACAGGATGGCCGCGAGTTCCTCCTCGGTGTACTTGGTGGTCGGCCCCCTGAACAGGTCGGGCCGGCCGTTGTGGTGCACCATGTTCACCTGCACCAGCAGCGCCATGATGGCGGGAATGTCGCGTTCGGTGGCGCGTCGGACTTTAATCATTGATATGACACACTCCTGTTATATGAAGGACAACATGAATGAGGAATGAATAGCGGCTGCTGCGCGGCATCTCCATTTCCTCATTCTTCATTTGAATGAAACCTTAACGGCTTTCGTTCAACAAGGCCGTCTGCTCCGCCAGGGTCAGCGCGTCGATGATTTCGTCCAGGTGGCCCTCCATGATCTCGTCGATCTTGTAGAGGGTCAGGCCGATGCGGTGGTCGGTGACGCGCCCCTGGGGGAAGTTGTAGGTGCGGATGCGCTCGCTGCGATCTCCCGTGCCCACCTGCAGGCGGCGGCGGCTGGCGTACTCGCCCTCCTGCTGCTCCCGCTGCAGCTCGTACAGCCGGGATTTCAGTACGCGCATGGCCTTTTCCCGGTTCTGGATCTGGCTGCGCTGGTCCTGGGACGTGACCACCAAGCCGGTGGGGATGTGGGTGATGCGCACGGCGGAGTCGGTGCGGTTGACGTGCTGGCCGCCCGCGCCGGAAGCCCGGTAGGTGTCGATGCGCAGGTCGTTCGGGTTGATCTCCACCTCCACGTCTTCCGCCTCGGGCAGCACGGCCACTGTGGCGGTGGAGGTGTGGATGCGGCCGGAGGACTCGGTGACGGGCACGCGCTGCACCCGGTGCACGCCGCTTTCAAATTTCAGCTTCTGGAACACGTTCTTGCCCTGGATCAGGATCACGCTCTCCTTCAGGCCGCCCAGCTCGGTGGAGCCGTCCTCCACCATCTCCACCTTCCAGCCCTGGCTGTCGGCGTAGTGGGTGTACATGCGCAGAAGCTGTGCGCCGAACAGGCCGGCCTCGTCGCCGCCCGCGCCCGCGCGCACCTCCAGGAGGGCGTTCTTGTAGTCATCCGGGTCCTTGGGCAGCAGCGCGATGCGGGCCTGCTGCGTGGCCTCCTCCAGCTGCCTTTCCAGCTCCGGGAGTTCCTCCTTCGCCAGTTCCGCCATGTCCGGATCGTCCAGCATCTCCCGGGCGGCGTCGATGTCGTCCAGCAGCTTTCTGTACGCCACGGCCACCTCGTTCAGCTCGCCCAGCTCGCTGTGCTCCCGCATCAGCTTGGTGAAGGTGGGCGTGTCCGCGATGACCTCCGGCAGCGTGATTCGGATGGACAGCTCCTCGTACCGGCCCTGGATGGCCTCCAGCTGGGCCGCGATGCGCTCCTGCTCGTTGAAAGATGTTGACTGCATGGTGTTCTCCTTATACTTTCGCGAATACGACGCGCTCGATGCCGTTCAGATCCCGGATCGTTCCCGCCTCCAGGCAGGGCAGATGGGCCTTCAGCAGCTCCAGCACCGCCGGAGCCTGGCCGATGCCCACCTCCAGGTAGATCGACCCGCCGGGGTTCAGGTGCGCCCCGGCCTCCTCTGCGATGCGACGATAGAAGTCCAGACCGTCCGGCCCACCGTCCAGCGCCAGCCGCGGCTCATACTGCACTTCCCTTTGCAGCTCCGCCAGCTCTCCCCGGGGGATGTAGGGCGGGTTGGAGGCGATCAGGTCGAACCTCGCCCGGCCCACGGCGGCGAACAGGTCGCCGTGCCTCAGGTCTGCCTTCACGCCCAGGGCGTGCATATTCTTTTTCGCGATCTCAAGCGCCTCCCTGCTGGCGTCGGAAAGCGTCACCCTTGTGTGGGGAACCAGGGAGGCCAGGCTCAATCCGATGCAGCCGCTGCCGGTGCACAGGTCAAGCACGTCGGGACGCTCCCCGGCGCCCTGCAGGGCGATCAGCGCCGCCTCCACCAGGGTTTCGGTGTCCTGCCGGGGGATCAGCACCCCAGGGCTTACCTCGAATTTCAGGCCCATGAAGTCCGCGCTGCCCAGGATATACTGCACCGGCTCCCCGGCGCAGCGGCGGGCCAGCATGTTCTCCAGGCGGGGCAGCACGTCGGGGGGCACGGCCCGGTCGGACTCAAACTTCAATTCGGTTCGGCTCATGCCCAGCGTGTCCTCCGCCATCCAGCGGGCGTCGATCTGGGGATCGGGACAGCCCGAGGCGGTCAGCTGGGACGCGGCGTGGGCGAGCCATTCGGATATGTTCATGTCGGTATGTCCTCTCAGACGTTGAATGAGGTTCAAGGGAACAGGAAAGGCGTCTGCCGCGCGGGAGCGGCATTTCCTGTTCCCCGCTCAATGATCCCTGTTCCCCTCACTTGCTGTTCTCCAGCGCGGCGTTGTAGGCGCAGACGGCCACCTCGACCATCTGGGGATGGGGTTCGCGCACCAACAGCCGCTCCAGAAGGCGAAGCGGGGCCAGCAGCACCCGGCATACGGCGCTTTGCTGGTGGTTTTCCAGCAGCCGCACCGGCTCATTGACCACGGCGGCGATGATGAAGACCAGCAGCACCCGCACCAGCAGCTGCACCGGCAGCGTGAACGTGCGCACCAGCGCGAAGGCGATCACGGACATCAGCAGCACCAGTATGGTGAAGGCGGCGTCGCTGCGGCCGGTGAGGCGGGAGGCCTTCTCCGCGTCCTCTCGGCGCACAGGATCCGCGCCCCCGGCGGCGTTTTCCACCTTGTTGATCGCGCCGCGGTACATGCAGAAACGGCTGACCACCCGCAGTCGGGGGATCAGTGCCGCGCAGATCAGCCCGCCCAGCACCCGTGCCGCGCAGGCGGCCGCGTTCATGCCGGGTCGGGACAGCTCCCACATGGGGAACACCCACTTCGCCAGCGCCCAGGGCCCCGCGGTTACCAGCAAGCCCAGCAGGAGGATGATGACGATGGCGCTGCCCGCGGCCACGAAGCTGGTGGGGTTCACCCGGAACAGCTCCGCGAAGCGCTGCTCGAAGCGGCTGCCCTTCACGATTGGCTGGGGCTGCAGCTGGGCCGACTCCGCCACGCCGTCGATGAAGTCCGCCGTGCCGTTCACCAGGCGCAGGATGCCGCGCAGGAAGGGGATGCGCTCCATGGCGTTTCGGACGGTATGGTATTCCCGGCGGATGCGCAGGGAGATGTCCTTGCCCTCCCGGCGCACGGCGAAGGCGGTGGCGCTGCCGATCTGGAAGCGCACGCCCTCCGCCACGGGGGAGGCGTGGATGGTCCTTGCATCTGACATACGAACACCCTCTCTGGAATGGGGAATTGGAAATCAGGAATGAGGAATTGAAACGGCCTTATGCAATTTTGGGAGAAAGAGAAGAAATCCGAGGGATTACAATCTTCATTCCTCACTCCTCATTTCTCATTCCTAACTAAATCAAACCCCCGGCGCGTATTCGCCAGGGGTTTTGGGATTCTACGCGCATTTAAACGGCAAAAGCATCGACAAAGGTTGCTTTGCCGATGCTTGCGGTTTGCCTACATGCCGTAGCGCTTCTTGAAGCGATCCACGCGTCCGCCGGTGTCAACCAGCTTCTGCTTGCCCGTGTAGAAAGGATGGCACTTTGAGCAAATATCAACGCGCATCTCCTTCTTCACGGAACCGGTCTCGAAGGTTTCGCCACAAACGCAGCGAACCACTGCCTTGCCGTAATTCGGATGGATATTCTCCTTCATGGTTTTCACCTCACTCTAATCGGACTGTCGGCTCTCCGGCGGAACCGGCATCTGATTAATCACACAACCCATGCGCCAGGGCAAGGGGTTGCGGGAGATTTTACATTTGAGGGGAGTAGGGAGCAGGGAGTAGAGAACAGGGAGCAGGGAAGAGGGAGCAGGGAGCAGGGAGCAGGGAGCAGGGAAGAGGGAGTAGGGAACAGGGAGCAGGGAGTAGGGATTGTGGCTGCCGCGCTGTTGCAGGTGTGGCACAGTCTTCCCCTTCAGGGGCATCGGGCGCCCGGAAAAATATCCAGTGGACATTTTTCAGCAAGATGGGGTCAGTAGACCCACGGCAGGTGGCCGAGCGGAGCGAGGCCGGAAGAGATCGCCGTCCGTCCAGGTGAACGGAACCGTCGGTAGGCAAAATCGCCCGGCGAAGCGCATATTAAATAGGTTGATTCACCCCTTCACCAAAACTTTACAACCCAAAAATCGAAAACCCATTGACAAAACCGGGGGTTGGTGGTACATTATGTTCAGCCGTTAGCACTCGTGCTTGTTGAGTGCTAACAGGCAGGAAAGATCGAAAGGGAGTGCGTCAAATGCAGTTGGACGAGCGAAAGTATCTGATACTGCAGGCCATCATCGACGACTACATCATGACGGCCATGCCGGTGGGCTCCCGCACGATCTCCCGCAAGTCCGGCGTCGGCTACTCGCCCGCGACCATTCGCAACGAGATGAGCGACCTGGAGGAGCTGGGCTACCTCGATCAGCCCCACACATCGGCGGGCCGGGTGCCTTCCAACAAGGCCTACCGCCTGTATGTGGATCACCTGATGAAGACCGTGAAGCTCACCAATGACGAGCGAGAACGCATGCACGACCACCTGCTGGCCAAGTCGAAGCAGGTGGAGGGCGTGATCCGAAGTGCCGCCGGGGTGCTGTCGGACGCGACGAAGTACACGTCGGTGATCGTGGCCCCGAAGCTGGGCACGCTGCGCATCAAGCACGTGCAGCTGGTGCCGGTGGCCGAGCGCATGGCGCTGATGGTGATCGTCACCAACGCCGGCATCGTGAAGGACGCGGTGATCAGCGTTCCCGAGGGAATGGACGCCGACGAGCTGTACTCCATCTCCCGGATGTTGACCGAGAAGCTGGCCGACAAGCCGCTGGAGGCGGTGCGCCAGGCCTTCGCGGAGCTGCTGCGAAACGCCGAGTACAACCGGAGGCTGCTGGGGGAGACCCTGCAGGTGATCGAAAAGCGGCTGGAGGCCGGCGGCGATGCCTCGGACGTGATCGTGGGCGGCCCGGCCAACATGCTGGAATACCCCGAGTACAGCGACGTGAACAAGGCCAGGAACTTCCTGGCGGTGCTGGAATCCAGGGACACCCTGCGCCAGCTGCTCAGCCGCGACGGCGGCATGGAGATTTCCATCCGCATCGGCCCGGAGAACCAGCTGCCCGCGCTGAACGACTGCTCCATCGTGACGGCCAGCTATCGCGTGGGCGATCATTCCACCGGCACGCTGGGCATCATCGGTCCCACGCGCATGAACTACAACCGGGTGATCTCGGTGCTGGAGTTCATGGGCCGGGCGCTGAGCGACGTGCTTTCCCAGTATAAATGAGAGAGGATATCAATATGAAGAAGAAGGACAAGACGACCAGGACCGAGCCCGCAGCCGAGCAGGAGCAGCCCGTGGAGCAGGAGACCCCCGCCGAGCAGCCGGAAACCGAGCAGCCCGAGGCCACCGTGGACGAGTGGCGGGCCGCGCTGGAGCTGGCCGTGAAGCAGCGGGACGAACTCAAGGATTCGCTGCTGCGCACCCAGGCGGATTTCCAGAACTTCAAGCGCCGCAACCAGACCGCCCGCGCGGACGGCTATGAGGACGGCGTGCGCGAGACCATCGCGGCCATGCTGCCCGCCATCGACAACCTGGAGCGGGCCGTGGACGCCGCGGAAAAGACCGACGACGACGGCGCGAAGGCGCTGGCCGAGGGCGTGAGCATGACGCTGAACACCCTGTTTGAAAGCCTGAAGCGCTTTGGGTTCGAGGAGGTTCCCGCCCTGGGCGAGGAGTTTGACCCCGAGAAGCACAACGCCGTGATGCGCGAGGCGGGCGAGGAGCCCGGCAAGGTGCTGGAGGTGTTCCAGAAGGGCTACAAGGTCAAGGACAAGATCATCCGATACGCCATGGTTAAGGTGGCGGTGGAAGAATAACTTCCCCCAGTCAGCTTCGCTGACAGCCCCCCCGGGGCAGGGAACCTTCCCAGAGACTCCATCTTTGAGGGAGGCGGCCCGAAGGGCCGTAGGGAGTTCAAGGAGCCGGCTTTGCTCCCGCTTCACGAAAGTGATAAAGAGCTTGATATACAACAACAACGAACATTTTCGAAATTATAGGAGGTTATCATTATGAGCAAGATTATCGGTATCGATCTGGGCACCACCAACAGCTGCGTCTCCGTCATGGAGGGCGGCGAGCCCGTCGTCATCGCGAACGCCGAGGGCGCTCGCACCACCCCGTCCGTCGTGGCGTTCTCCAAGAATGGCGAGCGCCTGGTCGGCCAGGTCGCCAAGCGCCAGGCCGTCACCAACCCCGACCGCACCATCATCTCCATCAAGCGCGACATGGGCACCGATCGCAAGATCTCCATCGACGGCCACAACTACACCCCGCCGGAGATCAGCGCCATGATCCTTCAGAAGCTGAAGGCGGACGCCGAGAGCTACCTGGGCGAGACCGTGACCGAGGCCGTCATCACCGTGCCCGCTTACTTCTCCGACGCCCAGCGCCAGGCCACCAAGGATGCCGGCCGCATCGCGGGGCTGGACGTGAAGCGCATCATCAACGAGCCCACCGCGGCAGCCCTGGCCTATGGCCTGGACAAGGGCGACGCCCACAAGATCCTGGTCTACGACCTGGGCGGCGGCACCTTCGATGTCAGCCTGATGGAAGTGGGCGACGGCATCTTCGAGGTGCTGGCCACCGCCGGCAACAACCGCCTGGGCGGCGACGACTTCGACCAGCGGCTGATCGACTACATCGCCGACGAGTTCAAGAAGGAGAACAACATCGACCTGCGCCAGGACCGCATGGCCCTGCAGCGCTTGAAGGAGGCCGCTGAGAAGGCCAAGATCGACCTGTCCGGCCTGATGAGCACCAACGTGAACCTGCCCTTCATCACCGCCGACGCCACTGGCCCGAAGCACCTGGACGTGACCATCAGCCGTGCCAAGTTCAACGAGCTGACCGCCGACCTGGTGGAGAAGACCGTGGGCCCGATGACCCAGGCCATGCGCGACGCCGGCGTCACCGCCAAGGACATCGACAAGGTGATCCTGGTGGGCGGCTCCACCCGCATCCCCGCGGTGCAGGAGGCCGTGCAGCGCATCACCGGCAAGGAGCCCTTCAAGGGCATCAACCCCGACGAGTGCGTGGCCGTGGGCGCTGCCATCCAGGGCGGCGTGCTGGGCGGCGACGTGAAGGACATCGTGCTGCTGGACGTCACGCCCCTGTCCCTGGGCATTGAGACCCTGGGCGGCGTGTTCACCCGCCTGATCGAGCGCAACACCACCATCCCCGTCAAGCAGACCCAGGTGTTCTCCACCGCGGCCGACGGGCAGACCAGCGTGGATGTGCACGTGCTGCAGGGCGAGCGCGAAATGGCCGCCTACAACAAGACCCTGGGCCGCTTCCAGCTGACCGGCATCGCTCCGGCGCCCCGCGGCGTGCCGCAGATCGAGGTCACCTTCGATATCGACGCCAACGGCATCGTGCACGTGTCCGCCAAGGACCTGGGCACCGGCAAGGAGCAGTCCATCGCCATCACCGCTTCCTCCAACATGAGCGAGGAGGAGATCAAGAAGGCCGTGAACGAGGCCGAGCAGTTCGCCGCTGAGGACAAGAAGAAGAAGGAAGAGGCCGAGACCTTCAACCAGGCCGACCAGCTGATCTACCAGACCGAGAAGACCATCAAGGACCTGGGCGACAAGCTGGATCCCGCCGACAAGGCCAAGTTGGAGAGCGAGCTGGAGTCCTTCAAGCAGACCCGCCAGGGCAACGACGTGGAGCAGATCAAGAGCGCCATGGAGAGCTTCAGCAAGCAGACCATGGACATCTTCGGCAAGGTCTACCAGCAGGCGGGCGGCCAGGGCAACCCCGGCGCGGGCTTTGACCCCAACGCCGCGGGCTACAACCCCGGCAATGCCGGCAGCGGCGTCAATGACGACGGCACCGTGGACAGCGAGTTCACCGACAAGTAATCGCTGAATGAAATCGGAGGGGCAAGGGCAACCCGTACCTTGCCCCATTTTGAGGCAACGGGGAACAGGGGACAGGGAACAGGAAATGCGGCTACCGCCATTTCTGTTGTATCCAGTATTGGAATACGCGGCAGCGGCTATTCCTGCTCCCTGTCCCCTTGGCCCTGTTCCCTGAAACAGAGGGTGACAGACTATGGCTAACAAACGAGACTACTACGAGGTGCTGGGCGTCGAAAAGGGCGTGGACGAGGCGACCATCAAGAAGGCCTATCGCCAGCTGGCGAAGAAGTACCACCCGGACGTGAACCCCGGCGACAAGTCCGCCGAGGAGAAGTTCAAGGAGGTCAACGAGGCCTATCAGGTGCTGTCCAACCCCGAGAAGCGGGCCCAGTACGACCAGTTCGGCCACGACGGTCCCCAGGCGGGCTTTGGCGGCGGCTACGGCGATTTCAGCGGCTTTGGCGGCTTCGGCGGCTTTGAGGACATCTTTTCCTCGGTGTTCGGTGGCGGTGGCTTCGGCGGCTTTGGCGGCGGCGCGCGGCGCAGCGGCCCAATCCAGGGAGACGACCTGCGCGCGGACATCTCCATCTCCTTTGAGGAGGCGGCTCTGGGCTGCGAGAAGGAGATCAAGCTGGTGAAGGACGAGGAGTGCCCCACCTGCCACGGCACCGGCGCGAAGCCGGGCACCAAAGTGGATACCTGTCCCAACTGCCAGGGCACCGGCCAGGAGCGCGTGGTGAGCAACACGCCCTTTGGTCGCATCCAGAACGTGCGCACCTGCTCCCGCTGCCGCGGCGAGGGCAAGATCATCACCGAGCCCTGTGACAAGTGCCATGGGCGCGGAAAGGTGCGCGTCAGCAAGCGCCGCACCGTGAAGGTTCCCGCCGGCATCGACAACGGCCAGGTGATGACCATCCGCGGCGAGGGCGAGCCGGGCGAGCAGGGCGGCGCGCCGGGCAACCTGCAGATCGTGGTGAACGTAAAGCCTCACGCGCTGTTCAAGCGGGATGGCTACGACCTGTACATCGACATGCCGCTCACCTTCACCCAGGCGGCGCTGGGCGCGAAGCTGGACGTGCCCACGCTGGGAAAGCCGGTTTCCTACGATTTCCCCGAGGGCACCCAGCCCGGCCAGATGTTCCGCATCCGAGGCGCTGGCATCCAATTCCTCCGGGATAAGGACCGCAGGGGCGATCTGTACGTTACCGCCGTGGTGGAGATCCCCAAGAAGCTGACCAAGCAGCAGCGCGAGCTGCTCAGGCAGTTTGAGGACACTGCCACCAACAATCAGTATGAGAAGAAAAAGTCGTTCCTGGACGCACTGAAGGGCCTGTTCAGGTAGCGGCGAAAAGGGGGCCGGGACATGCCTTCTATGCCGGAGCTTAGGCGCGTGCACGCCCAGATGCTGGACCTGCTCAAGTACTTCGACGCCTTCTGCGAAGAACACGGCGTCCGCTACTCGCTGCACGGCGGCACGCTTCTGGGCGCGATCCGTGAGCATGGCTTCATCCCCTGGGACGACGACGTGGACGTGACGCTGACCCGGGACAACTACGAAAGGTTCCGGGACGCCGCGCGCAAGGGACCCCTGATGGAGCACGTGCGGTTCTCCGAGTACAGCTCCCAGCATCCGCGCATGTGGCTGCGACGGCCCGGCGAGCCCGGGGCGTGGATCGATCTGTTCATCTACGACAACATCTCCGAAAATCGGTTGGCGAGGAAGCTGAAGCTGCTTGGCTGCGCCTTCTTCCTGGCTTTCACCAAGACGAAGGAGAGCATGGGCTTATCCCACAGGACAGGCGCGAAGGCAGTGCTGGTGAACCTGGGCTACCAGCTGGGCCGGATCTTCCCGGTGAAGTTCAAGGCGAAGCTGATGAACGCCTGGGGCAAGCACGCCCTCCGCGGCAGGCGTACGCTGATCCACCGGTCCAACGACCTGTACGCGGACAACGGTCTGTTCGTGATCCTGCCGACGCAGACCATGGCGGAGTACACCCGCGTGCCCTTTGAGGACACGGAACTGATGGTGACCACGCGCTGGGACGACGTGCTGACGAGCAGCTACGGCGCGGATTACATGACGCCCAGGCGCGAAGCTTCCCACGACAATCCGGCCCACGCGGGCTTCAAGGAGGCGTGAGGGGAGCGGGGCCATAGCGTAGAAATGTGCTTTGCTCTGTGATTTGCGTCACAGGCGCACGGCTTGAATGGTTCCTGATGCGCCGCAGCGCAATTCACGCCCGAAGGGCAATTCTTGTCCACAGGACAATTTACGCGCAGTCTGGGTGCAATTCATCGGGACTGTCTCAAAACGGATTTGTTTTGGGACAGTCCCTTTGCCGTTATCTTTACGCAATGCCCTTGTCCCGCAGATCAAATAATGTTATAATCATGGCAATGACAGGGGGCATGGGCATGAACCTGGACGCGGTGGGGATCTGGCTGGGCCGGGGGATCATGGCGGGCTTCGCGGCGCTGGTGATCGCGGAGCTGATCCGCTATTTCCGCGCGGCGCTCATCGAACCCGCCGAGCCGAGGCAGCTGCCGGAAACGCGCCTGCCCGCGGCCCGGGTGCTGGAGGAGGCATTCATCGCCTTCACAGCCTCGAGGCTTATGGTGGTGCTGGTGATGCTGGTTTGCCACCGGTTGCGCGCGGGCACGCTTGAGGGCTTTGCGCCGGTGTTTCGCGGCAAGCTGCTGCCCTGGGACGCCGACCACTACCTGGGCATCATCGAGAATTGGTACGTCAACGAGGGCGACGTGCGGCTGCACATCGTGTTCCTGCCCTTCTATCCGGCCATCGCCCGGGGACTGTATCTGCTGACGGGCATGTCCTCTTTCGCCGCGGCGGAGATCGTCTCCAATGCCGCGCTGATCGGCTGCGGCTGGGCGATGTTCCGGCTGTGCGAGGACGAGGGCGGCGCAGCGCTGGCCAGGCGGGCCATGTGGCTGATGTTTTTGACGCCCATGACCTACTTCTACTCGATTCCCTACACGGAGTCGATGTTTATGCTGATGACGCTGCTGGCGGTGCTGTGCGCCCGCAGGCGGCGGTTTGCGCTGGCGGTGCTGTTCGGCGCGCTGGCCGCCAACACCCGCCTCGTGGGCATGGCGGCGGCGATCCCCATCTACTGGGAGCTGCTGCGCTGCGACCGGCACAGCCATCCCGACCGCACACCCGTCAGGCGGGCGCTGACCTGCGCGCTGGCGGTGCTGCCGGTGGCGGCGGGGATGGCGCTGTATATGTTCGGCAACTGGCGGCTGTTCGGCAACCCCACGCAGTTCATGGTGTTCCAGCGGGATCACTGGTCCCAGCAGATGGGCACGCTGGCCAACACGTTCCGCTACAGCCTGGTGAACGCCCTGACCTATGACGACAAGCTGTATCGGCTGGGCGTGTGGTGGCCGCAGGCGCTGCTGCTGATCGGCCTTCCGCTGCTGGTGCTCTGGCGCAGGAAGCGGGAGTGCCCGGGGGACATGGGCTACCTGCTGGTGTTCTTCTGCGTCTGCTTCGTGCCCACATGGCTTCTGAGCGGGCCGCGCTACCTCTCCGCCGCCTATGCCCTCTATCCGCTGCTGGCCCGCATCCCCAGGGGCAGGCGGGGCTTCGGGCTCATGCTGGCGGGAGAGATACTGTTGCTCATATACATGACCGTCGTCGGCCTGTGGTTCGGCAAGGTCTACTGAAAGGAAATGCGATTATGGACTGGATGGAATACACGATACTCACCACCACCGAGGCCAGCGAGCTGGTCTCCCAGATCCTGCTGGACGCGGGCAGCACCGGCACGATGATCGAGGACAAGAACGACGTGGCCGCAAACCAGCGCCCGGAGGGCCAGTGGGACATCATCGACGAGGCCATCGCCCAGCGCATCGGCGACGACGTGAAGGTGACGGGCTATTTCGAGGTGGACGGCAAGCTGGCGGATCGGCTGGCCTTCATCGAGGGCGAGCTGCGCCGGATCCAGGGTCTGGACCTGGGCATGGACCTGGGCAAGCTGGAGACTCTGCGCCACGACGTGGCCGAGCAGGACTGGACCGAGAGCTGGAAGGCGGCCTTCAAGCCCTTCCGCCTGGGCAGGCACATGCTGGTGAAGCCCAGCTGGGAGAGCGTGACCGTCGAGCCCGGCGACCACATCATCGAGATCGACCCAGGCATGGCCTTCGGCACCGGCACCCACGAGACCACGGGCATGTGCGTCACGCTGGTGGAGAAGTACGTAAAGCCCGGCGACCGGGTGATCGACATCGGCACCGGCACGGGCATCCTGGCCATCGCCGCGGCCCACATGGGGGCCAAACCCGTGCTGGCCACCGACCTGGACGCCGTGGCCGTGCGTGTGGCGGCGGAGAACGTGAAGATCAACGGCTTCGAGGGTGTGATCGACGTGCGCTGCGGCGATTTGCTGGACGTGGTCCAGGAGAGCGGCGATGTTGTGATCGCCAACATCATCTCCGACGTCATCGTGATGCTGGCAGAGCCGGTGAAGGCGCGCATCGTGGACGGCGGCCTGTTCATCTGCTCCGGCATCTCCGTGGAGCGCCGGCAGGACGTGCTGGACGCGCTGAAGACGGCGGATTACGAGCTGCTGGACGATCTGACCCAGGGCGAATGGTGCGCCATGGCGGCGAGAAAACGCGGATAATATCCGCGGATATTCGCTGCCGCGCCTTCAAACCAGCTGTTTTTCCACTGATTCAAGAAAAAACAGCCGAGTAATAGCAAATCCACATCGCTTGGAATGGTGAATATATGCACAGCTTTTACATCGAACCGCCCGAGGGCGATCTGGCCGCCCTGCCCGCCGAGGAGGCCAAACACGCGGCCAAAGTGCTGCGGCTCAAGCCCGGGGACGAGGTGTGCGCCATGGACGGCGCGGGCCGCCGCTGGTGGGCGGAGATGGCCGGGGAAGGCCGCGTTCGCCTGCTGGAGGAATTGCCCGCCAACGAGTGTGCGGCGCGGATCACCGTGTACGAGGGCCTGCCCAAGGCGGACAAGCTGGACTTCATCGCCCAGAAGCTGACGGAGCTGGGCGCGGCGCGGCTGGTGCCGGTGAAGATGGAGCGCTGCGTGGTGAAGCTGGACGGAAAGGACGGCGCCAAGCGCCGGGAGCGGCTGCAGAAGATCGCTCGGGAGGCCGCCAAGCAGTGCCGGCGGGGCCTGCCGATGGACGTGTCGGAGCCCGTGGACTGGAAGGCGGCGCTCACTGTCATGGCGGCGCACGACGCGCTGCTGATCCCCTGGGAGGACGCCCGGGGCACGCGGCTGAAGGACGTGTTCAAGGAATTGCCCGAGGCGCGGGACATCGGCATCGTCATCGGCCCGGAGGGCGGCATGTCCCCGGAAGAGGTGGACGCGATGCTTCAAATCGGCGGGCGGACCGTCACTCTCGGGCCCCGCATCCTGCGCACCGAGACTGCCGCGGTGGTCGCTGCCGCGCTGGCGATGCAATTATGGGGAGACCTATGAAAATGAGGAATTAGAAATGAGGAAATAGGAATTGCGGTCCGAATCCCTGTGAGATTTGTCCGATATAGATAAAAGAGATCCTTCAGGATTTCATCCACAATTCCTCATTCCTCATCCCTGATTTATCCGGAGGATGTCATGACGATCAACGAATACCAATCCCTGGCCCTGCGGACGCTGAACCCGTCCCTTTCCCCGAAGGACGTGCTGATCAACGGTGTGATGGGCCTCTGCGGCGAGGCGGGGGAGGCCATCGACCTGGTGAAGAAGCATCTGGCCCAGGGACATGCGCTGGATCGGGAGGCGCTGATCGGCGAGCTGGGCGACGTGGCCTGGTACCTGGCGGAGACGGCCCACGCGCTGGGCTGCGATTTGGAGACGGTGCTCATGCGCAACATCGAAAAGCTGCAAAGGCGTTATCCGGAGGGGTTCGAGACCGAAAAGTCCCTGAACCGGGAAAAGCCATGAGCACCATCGCCACCTACACCCTGGGCTGCAAGGTGAACCAGTACGACACCGAGGCCATGCTGGAGAGCTTCGAGCGGGCGGGCTACGCCGCCGTGCCCTTCCAGGACGCGGCCGACGTGTACCTGATCAACACCTGCACCGTCACCGGCACCGGCGACCAGAAGTCGTTGAAGACCATCCGCCGCGCCGCCCGGGAGCACCCGGACTGCGCCATCGTGGTCTGCGGCTGCCTGGCCCAGCGGGAGGCGGAGAAGATCGCCGCCATGGACAACGTGCGCCTGGTCATCGGCGTGCAGCGCCGGGGCGAGGTGGTTGAGCTGCTGGAGCGGGCGCTTCGGGAGGACACCACCATCAACGCCGTCGCGCCGCTGAAGGACGCGGGCTTTGAGAGCCTGTTCATCTCCCGCCACGAGGGCAAGACCCGGGCGACGATGAAGATCCAGGAGGGCTGCGACCGGTATTGCAGCTACTGCATCATCCCCTCCGTGCGCGGGCCGGTGCGCTCGATGGCGCTTTCCGAGGTGGCAAAGGAGGCCGCCCGGCTGGGCGCGGCGGGCTACAGGGAGATCGTGGTCACCGGCATCCACCTGGCCAGCTACGGCCGGGGCACGGAGCACGACCTGCTTTCCGCCATCCGCGCGGTGCATGCCGCGCCGGGGGTGCGGCGGGTGCGGCTGGGGTCGCTGGAGCCCATGACTGTCGACGAGACTTTCGCCCGGGAGGTGTCGCAGCTCAAGGGGCTGATGCGCCAGTTCCACCTGTCGCTGCAATCGGGCAGCGAGGCGGTGCTGAAGCGCATGCACCGGCGCTACTCCCCGGAGGAGTACCTCGCGGCGGCGGACACCCTGCGAAAGTACATGCCCGACTGCGCCGTGACCACCGACATCATCGTTGGCTTTCCCGGCGAGACAGAAGCGGAGTTTTCCGAGACACTGGCCTTCGCTGAGCAGGCGAAGCTGGCCCGCATCCACGTGTTCCCGTATTCCCGGCGCACGGGCACCGTGGCGGACCGGATGGACGGCCAGGTGGACGAGGCCGTGAAGAAGGACCGGGCGCGGCGGCTGATCGCGCTGGGGAACCAATTGGAGCGCCGCTTCGTCTCAGAACTGTTGGGAACGACGCAGGAGGTATTGTTTGAGACGTCTGCCGGGGGCGGCCTGGCGGAGGGCTACACGGGCCAGTACGTGCGGGTGCGCGCGAAGGCCGAGCCGGGGCAGATCGCCCGGGTGCGGCTGGAGCGGGCCGACGGCACACTGGCAATGGGAACGATCGTGGAACCATGACACAGGAGGAGTGTAGACAATGAAGGATTGCCTGTTTTGCAAGATCATCGCCGGTGAGATCCCCGGCAACAAGGTGTACGAGAACGACAAGGTGTTCGCCTTCCGCGACATCAACCCCCAGGCGCCGGTGCACGTGCTGATCGTGCCGAAGAAGCACGTGGACAACATCCTTCAGTGCGACGGCGACATGGCCGCGGCGCTGACCGAGGCGGTGGGCGAGGTGGCCCGGCTGGAGGGCGTGGACGAAAGCGGCTTCCGCGTCATCAGCAACTGCGGCCGCGACGGCGCCCAGTCGGTGAAGCACCTGCACGTGCATCTGCTGGGCGGGGTGCAGCTGACGGAGAAGATGAACTGACAGCACGCCGATAAGGGCCGCGTCGCGGTGTCAGCTGCGCCTGAAAATCCTGTTGTTTACATTTCGGTAAACGCCCTCGTTTTCAAGCTGGCTTCCTTGCGCTGCAGCCCTTCTCGACGCGCTGCCTGGCGCAGGGGAAAGGCGTATAAGTTTGTCAAATCGGCGGCGAACGATCAAAGTTTTGTGAAATTCTTGATTTATTTGCTTCCAAGGCTTGACGAGTACACAAGTTATGGGGTATAATATTCGTTGTGGCGAACCCCATGCTACATTGGCAAATGCCATTCAATCGCGAGGGGAGGGAAAGCACATGTCCGAGGTACGCATTCGGGAAAATGAATCATTGGAAAGCGCGCTGCGCCGTTTCAAGCGCAAGACTGCTCGTGATGGCATTCTCGCAGAAGCTAGGAAAAGGGAACACTACGAAAAGCCCAGCGTAAAGCGTAAGAAGAAGGCCGAAGCTGCTCGCAAGCGCAAGTATTAAGCCAATGAAAGCCCCTCTGGTCGCCCGGAGGGGCTGTTTTCAGATTTAAGGAAGTTTAATCGCCATTGGGTGTCCGACCCGCTCATGTATTTTCTATCTGATTTCATCATAATTATATAACGACCGACGCGCATGACCGCGCGCCCATTACACCTGTTTTTGGAGAAAAACCGCATATGACCCGCTATATAATGCTGCTGTGGCCCCATGCCAACGCCCGCTACCAGTCGGAGACCGTCCACCTGGCCGAGGCGGAGCTTTCGCTGATGCTGGAACGGCTCGCCCCGGGTACGGTCATTTCCCGTGAGACGGGGCTTTCCATGCCCTCGCTGGCAGTGAAATTTGCCGACACTCCCGAGGCGCCCGTGATCGAGGCCCTGCGCGCCCATTCGCTGCTCTATGGCCTGTTTGAGCAGCGGGACGGGCTGCTTTCGCCGGTGACTGGCCGCATAGGCGCGCGGGTGGGCGAGGACCTGCCCGCCATCCTCAAGTACAAGGGCAAGACCAACGAGATGTTCTTGCAGCTGCTGATCAATGTCGCGCTCTATGCCGGGGATTTCTGGCCCAAGGCGGGAGAGCGGCTTGCGCTTCTCGACCCGATGTGCGGTCGGGCCACCAGCCTGTTCGTCGCCGCCAATTACGGCTGGGACGCCACCGGCGCGGACGTGGACAGGAACGACCTGAAGGAAGCCGAAAAGTACTTCAAGCGCTATCTGGAGTACCACCGCTTCAAGCACGCCGTGAGCCGCGAGTCCCGCACGCTGAAGAAGGGCCAGGCGCAGCTTACCCGCTTCGACTACGCCCCGGACGCAGACGCGTTCAAGGCGGGGGAGGGGCGCTCGCTGAGCCTCATCAACCTGGACGCCGCCCAGGCTGAACCGGCCCTGGGGAAGAACGGCTTTCACGTCATCGCCTGCGACCTGCCCTACGGCGTGCGTCACGACGCCCAGCTGGCCCGCGGTGCGGACCGCCGGGGCAACTGGCTGGAGACGCTGCTGGCGCAGGCGCTGCCCGGCTGGAAGGCGATGCTGAAAAACGGCGGCACCGTGGCCGTGTCCTTCAACGCCCAGAACATGAGCCTGGAAAAGGTGCGCGGACTGATGGAGGCGGCGGGGCTTGAAGTGCTGCGGGGCGGCGCTTACGACGGCTTCGCCCACTGGGTGGAGCAGGCCATCACCCGGGACATCGCCATCGCGAAAAAACCGCTTTAATGCATTTTCTATCGATCCCATTGGAGGTCAATATGGACTATCAATCGCTGCACATCAAGACCGTAGTGGAGCTGCGCCAGCTGGCAAAACAGCAGGGCGTGAAGGTCCCCGCGGGCACCAACAAGCAGACGCTGATCCAGATGCTGCTGGATTCGGAACAGGCCGCTGAAAAGCCGGAGAAGAAGCCCGAGCCAAAGGCTGAGCTGGTCGCCGAGAAGGTGGAGAACAAGCCCGGGCAAAAGCCGGGGCCGCCCGTGAAGCGCGGACGCCCCCGCAAGCAGCCCGCCGAGGCGCGGATGGGCGCGGAGATGCCCGTGGAAGCGACGGCCAGGAAGATGGAAAAACCCGTCGAAAGGCCGGCGTCGAAGCCTATGGAAAAGCAGAAGACCGCACAGCCGGAGAGGTCTGTCGAAAGTACCGCTGTGAAGCCGGACAAACCCGCCGAGAAGGGCGCAGCGCAGCTTGAGAATCCCGCCGAAGCGCCTGCTGCCAGGACGGAAGCGCCAGCGGAGAGGCCCGCCCAGGCCCCTGCGGCGGAGCAGTCCCGGTCCGTGATCCGCGGCCGCGCGCCGATGCCCCAGCACGCCAGCTATCGCCCGGTGAACGCCAGCACCCCCGGCGAGAGCGGAGCGCGGACCTACCAGAACCGCACTCCCGCCCGGCCCGCGCAGCCCCGTCCGGAGCAGCCGCGGCAGGAGTACCGCGTCGTCCAGGACTATCGAAGCACCAGCGCCGCGGCCGGGGAGCTGCTGGCCGCCGGCGAGTGCGGCGAGGGCGCGGGCGTGCTGGAGATCCAGCCGGACGGCTACGGCTTCCTGAGGGCGGAGAACTGCCTGCCCGGGCCGAACGACGTGTACATCTCCATCGCCCAGATCCGCCGCTTCAACCTGCGCAACGGCGACCTGGTGGCGGGCAAGACGCGCCCCCAGCGGGAGGGCGACCGCTACAGCGCCATGCTGTACATCAACGAGATCAACGGCGAGACCCCCGACAAGGCCGCGGAGCGCCCGCGTTTCGAGGACCTGGTGCCCATCTACCCGGATCAGCGGCTGCGCCTGGAGCCCCGGGAGGGCCGGGGCGACCTGTCGCTCAGGCTGGTGGACATGCTGGCCCCCATAGGCAAGGGGCAGAGGGGCATGATCGTGTCCCAGCCCAAGGCGGGCAAGACCACGCTGCTGAAAAAGCTGGCCAACGCCATCACCAACCAGTACCCGGACGTGCACCTGATCGTGCTGCTGATCGACGAGCGGCCCGAGGAGGTCACCGACATGCAGCGCTCCATCCAGGGCGAGGTGATCTATTCCACCTTTGACGAGGAGCCGGAGCACCACACCCGCGTGAGCGAGATGGTGCTGGCCAGGGCCCAGCGGCTGGTGGAGATGGGCAAGGACGTGGTGGTGCTGCTGGATTCCATCACCCGGCTGGCCCGCGCCTACAACCTGACCATCACCCCCACGGGCCGGTCACTGTCCGGCGGATTGGACCCGGGGGCGCTGTTTCGGCCCAAGCGCTTCTTCGGCGCGGCCCGGAACATCGAAAATGGCGGCAGCCTGACCATCATCGCCACCGCCCTGGTGGACACCGGCAGCCGCATGGACGACATCATCTTCGAGGAATTCAAGGGAACCGGCAACATGGAGCTGCACCTGGACCGCAAGCTGTCCGACCGGCGCGTGTTCCCGGCCATCGACCTGCTGAAATCCGGCACGCGGCGCGAGGAGCTGCTGCTGAGCGAGGAGGAGATGAACGGCGAGTACCAGGTGCGCAAGATGCTGTCCGGCCGCCAGCAGGAGATGTACGAGCAGCTGATCGAGCTGATGGCCAAGACCAGCGACAACGCCGATTTCTTCGCCCGCCTCAAGGGCTGGCTGGCCGTGTATGAAAAGGATGGTTATTCGCTGGGGAGATAATACAAGGGGCTGTCTCAAAATGAGGCAGCCCCAATGAATTGCGCCGGTATGTACCGGCGCGTGAATTGCCCTTCGGGCATGAAATGGCGCAATTCAAATCATGCGTGCATACGCAAATCATGTGCAAAGCGCAATTCATGGCGCGCAGCGCCAATTCATTGGATATGTACATGATTGGCGGACGGGCCGTGAAGGGCGGCCATTGACGCTCATTCGATCAGCATCGCGTCGCCGAAGGAGAAGAAGCGGTACTCGTCCTTCACGGCCTGCTCGTAGGCGGCGAGGATGTGCTCCCGGTCGTACAGGGCGGAGACCAGCATGATGAGGGTGGAGCCGGGCAGGTGGAAGTTGGTGATCAGCGCGTCCACCAGTTGGAAGGTGTAGCCGGGCTTGATGAATATGGAAGTGTCGCCGCTCCTGGCGACGAGCCGGCCGTCTTCCGCCGCGGATTCCAGCGTGCGCACGCTGGTGGTGCCCACGGCGATCACCCGGTTCCCGCGCGCGTGGGCGGCATTCACCCGCCGGGCGGCGTCCTCAGTGACCTCGAAGTACTCCGAGTGCATCTCGTGCTCCTCGACGTTCTCCACCTTCACGGGCCGGAACGTGCCCAGGCCCACGTGCAGCAGCACCGGCACAATATCGATGCCCTTTTCGCGGATGCGCTGAAGCAGTTCGGGCGTGAAGTGCAGCCCTGCAGTGGGCGCGGCGGCGCTGCCGTCCTGCTTGGCGTAGACGGTCTGATAGCGGTTGCGATCCTTCAGCTTTTCGTGGATGTAGGGGGGCAGGGGCATCTCGCCCAGGGCGTCCAGCGCCGCCTCGAAGCTGCCCTCGCACTCAAATTCCACGATGCGCCCGCCGCCCTCGGTGGTTTCGGCGACGGTGCATTTCAGCCGCCCGTCGCCGAAGATCACCTCCGCGCCGGGGCGCAGCTTTTTGCCGGGGCGCACCAGCGTCTCCCAGCGCTTTGGGCCCAGCTGCTTGAGCAGCAGAACTTCACAGGCCCCGCCGGTGGGCCGCTCCCCGTACAGCCTCGCGGGGATGACCTTCGTCTCGTTCACCACCAGGCAGTCGCCGGGGTTCAGGTATTCGATGATGTCGTCAAAGCGCCTGTGCTCGATGGCGTGGGTGTCCCGGTGCAGCACCATCAGGCGGCTGTGGTCCCGGGGCTCCACCGGCGTCTGGGCGATGCGCTCTTCGGGCAGGTCGTACATAAAGTCGGAAAGCTTCATATCTTTCTCCCATTTGAAAATGGTACGGGGACGGTTTTTTATTCCATAAATGAGATAAGGAACCGTCCCCTATTCCATTATTTGGATTACAGCGCGGCTTTGATCTTCTCGATCAGCGCCTCGTATTCCGCGTCGGTGCGCGTCACCCGGCCGGGGTTCATGGCGAACACGCCGCCCCACTCGAATTCGTCCCGATACTTGGGCACCAGGTGGTAGTGCAAGTGGACGCCGTTGTCGTTGTAAGCGCCGTAATTGATGCGGTCGGGGTGGAAGGCGGCCTTCAGCGCCCTGGACACGCGGGCCACGTCGGCAAAGAAGGCATTGCGCTCCTCGTCGGACAGGTCGGTGATGTCGCCCACGTGATCCTTGTTGGCCACGATCACCCGGCCGGGGTGGCTCTGTTCCTTGAACAGGTACAGCCGGGTCTGGGTGAGGTCGCAGATGTAGATGCCGAACTTCGCGAGGGGTTCGCCGTGGGCGCAATAGGCGCAGCTGGGATCGTAGTGTTCCATGAAACAATCCTCCTTGTAGAATATGAATCAGGATCTGTAATCCTTGTACAGATACGCGGCCGGGATCTCCCGAAAGCCGTTCTTCAGATAAAAGCTGCGGGCGGGGACGTCGGGCTGGGTGGCCAGCAGCGCGCAGTCACAGCCCATGTCGGCGGCATGCTTCTGGATCTCGGCCAGAAACGCGCCGCCCAGGCCCTTTCGCTGCCACTTCGGCGCGACGCAGAAGTCCTCGATGCGCAGGAAGGGCGCGTCCACACAGGGCACGACGATGCCCAGGGCCACGCCGGCAATCTCTCCGTCGACGGACAGCCGCCAGGCGCAGAAGCCGTCCCGGCCCGAGAAGGTGCGAATGTAGCCGTTCACCTGCCCGGGATTCAACGCCTCGTCCCACAGCGCTTCGCTGTATGCGGCCGCATAGGCAGCCGCGCAGGCGTCGATCTCGTCGGCGGCGACGGGCCGAACGGTATAATCCATCAAATATCCATCCTCGTCTGGCCGCTGTCGCCGCTGCCCGCCGCGCCCCTGGGCATGCGCAGGCCCATGTGGTCATAGGCGGCCTGGGTGCACACGCGGCCCCGGGGGGTGCGCATCAAAAAGCCCAGCTGCAGAAGGTACGGCTCGTACACGTCCTCGATGGTTGAGGCGTCCTCGCCGGTGCTGGCGGCCAGGGTGTCCAGGCCCACCGGCCCGCCGCCGAACTTTTCCATCATGGTTTTGAGCATCGTGCGGTCCACGTGGTCCAGGCCCAGCTCGTCCACCTCCAGCATGTTGAGGGCCTCCCGGGCGATGTCCACGGTGATCTGCCCGTCGCCCTTCACCTGGGCGAAGTCGCGCACGCGGCGGATCAGCCGGTTGGCGATGCGGGGCGTGCCGCGGCTGCGGCTGGCGATCTCCAGCGCGCCGTCGTGGTCGCAGTCGATCTTGAGGATCTGGGCCGAGCGCCGCACGATCACGGCCAGCTGCTCCGGCTGGTAAAGCTCCAGGCGGAAGGTGATGCCGAAGCGGTCCCGCAGGGGGCTGGTGAGCATGCCGGCGCGGGTGGTGGCGCCGATCAGCGTGAACTTGGGCAGGTCCAGCCGAATACTTCTCGCCGCGGGGCCCTTGCCGATCATGATGTCCAGCGCGTAGTCCTCCATGGCGGGATACAGCACCTCCTCCACCTGGTGGGAGAGGCGGTGGATCTCGTCGATGAACAGCACGTCGCCGGCGTTCAGGTTGGTGAGGATCGACGCGAGGTCGCCCGCGCGCTCGATGGCCGGACCGCTGGTGACGCGGATGTTGTGGCCCATCTCCGCGGCGATGATGCCGGCCAGCGTGGTCTTGCCCAGGCCGGGCGGGCCGTAGAGCAGGATGTGGTCCAGGGGCTCATGGCGCGCGATGGCGGCCTGCATGTAGACCGTCAGGCTGTCCTTCAGCTTGTCCTGGCCGTAGTATTCCGCCAGCGTATGGGGGCGCAGCGAAAGCTCCGCGTCGTCCTCTTCCTCGCGGTAGCCGGTGGTGATGATCCGTTCCTCGTCGTTCATGGGTATCTCCTTTGAATATCCCTGCATGATAACAGGGCTGTCCACAAAAGACAGCCCCGCTCAGCCGGTTCGATCAGGCCTCGGGAACCCGGGTGAAGTACAGCGTCAGGGTGTAATCCGTGCCATCGATATTGGTGGTGGTGTCGGTGCTCAGGGTGCCGTCGTCGTTGAGGAGGACGATGCCGGTGGTACCGTCGGGGTCGGTGTACTGAAGGGTGCCGTCGCTCAGGATCTCCCAGGAGGAGGCGCCATAGTCTTCGCCGAAGGTGAGGGTCATGTCGGTTTCGGTGATTTTCATCTCAGCGGTGAGGCCGATGTCCTCCTGACTCATGTATATGCCCAGCAAGCCTGCACCGGTGAAGGTCCAGTTGCCATAGACCTCGGTCTTGTCCTGAATGGCGATGGGGTTGGGGAATGCGTAGTCGGTCTGGGGCTCGGCCATAGCGGCGGACAGGCACGCGATGACGAGCAGCAGGGCAAGCAGCAAGCTCAGTTTCTTCATGACAATACCCCCTCACTATAATTGTATTTTCATTGTATCACAGATTTTGCCGCTTGTACAGCGGGAAAACCCGATGAGGGCGAATTTTGTCAGCGCCGGCGCAGCACTTCCCCGGCGAAAGTGCGGATGGTCTTCACGCGCAGCGCAAAGCAGGCGGCGGCGTATACGATCAGCGACGCGCCCGCGCAGGCGGCCAGCCGCAGGAACACCTGGCCCGTGCCGAAGGCAGGGGGCAGCGCCCGGTTCATCAGCATGCACACCCCGCCACACAGCAGCGCGGCGGCCACGATCTTCAAAAGCTCCACCACGATGGCGCCGAAGCCCAGGTGCCCGAAGCGCTTTTTCAAGAGCAGCAGCAGCGTGCACATGCCCGTGGTGCCGGCGATGGAGGTGGCCAACGCCAGGCCGTTCGCTCCAAAGAAGATCCTGAGGACCAGGTTCAGCGCGATGTTCAGCGCCACCACCAGGCAGCTGACGCGGAAGGGCGTCTTTGTGTCCTGGATGGAGTGGAACACGCGGCTCAAAAAGTCGCGCAGGCCGAAGGCAGGCACGCCCACCACATAGCACACCAGGATGCCCGCCGTCACCCGGGCGGAGCGCAGGTCGAACCGGCCGCGCATGTAGGCGAACTTGATCACGTCCAGACTCATCACCACGGCCACGGCCACGATGGGCAGCGCCACCAGCGCGATCACCAGCACGCACCGGCGCAGCACGTCCAGCATGCCGTCCCTGTCGTGCTCGGCGGCCAGGCGGCTCATCTTCGAGAACATGATCGTGGTCAGAGGCACCATCAGCACGCCCAGCAGGAACGTGATCAGCCGGTAGGCGTAGCTCATGGCGGAGATGTCGCCCGGGTTCAGGCCGGACGCCAGCGCGTGGTCGATCATGTGGTTCAGCTCGCTGATGCCCATGGACAGCATCGCCGGGCCGGCCAGCTTCACCAGCTTGTGAAAGCGCTTGTCGGAAAAGTCGAGCACGGGGGAGTAGCGGAACCAGCCGTTCAAAAACGGCACCAGTACCAGAAATTGCAGTATGTTCGCTGCGAACACGCCCCAGCCAACGGCCATGATGCCATAGCGCTGGGAGAAGAAAACCGACGCCGCCATCACGCACAGGCTCAGCGGGAAGCCGGTCAGCTGGGCCGCCACGTATTTCTCCGCGGCGTTCAGCAGGCTGGCCAGGCTGATGGACGTGATGTTGAACACCAGCGAAAGCAGCATCACCCGCACCAGGCGCACGGTCAGCTCGGTCTTGCCTGGGTCGAAGCCCACGTAGATCACCCGCACCAGCGGCCGGGCGAGCACATAGAACAGCGCAGAGATCGCCAGCGCCGCCAGCGCGAACAGGTTCAGGGTGTTGCTGGCGAAATGGTTCGACTTCTCCAGGCTGTGCTGCTCCCGCTGCTCCACATACAGGGGGATCAGCGTGGCCGAGATGCAGGAGTTGAACAGCAGCACCGGCAGGTAAAACAGGCTGTAGGCCGAGACATAGGCGTCGTTGTCCATGCCCGTGCCAAAGTAGTTGGCCAGGACCATGTCGCGGACAAAGCCGAACATCTTGCTCAATATGATGACCGCGGTGACCAGCATCGTGGTCTTGAATACGCGCTGCGTGCGTGCCAAGGGCGGCACCTCCGGTTCAGGGATTGGGGGATTGGGGACAGGGGAACCCCGCTTCCACGGCTTGCAGGGGCGGCGTTGCGCCGCTCGCCCCGCGTCAAATTCCATAATTATAAATAGTATAGCACGGCAGGGTTAAGAACAGAGGGTGAAATACGGATTTGTCCATGCTGTTCCGGTTCCCGGCTCCCTTGTCCCTGTTCCCTGGGGAGAAACCGATAATTCCGTCCTTCACGCACACATGTTTTTCAACGATAGACACATTTAACGAACTGTACCCGATTTCTCTACATTGAAGTACTATAATAAAGCACGAACCCTTCCGGCCATCGCCGGGAAGACACCAATCCGAAAGGATGATTTGCATGAGTCGAGTTTACAACTTCGCCCCCGGTCCCTCCACGATGCCCCAGGAAGTGCTGGAAACCGCAGCGCGGGAAATGCTGGATTACCAGGGCACCGGCATGTGCGTAGCCGAGATGAGCCACCGCTCCAAGCAGTACCAGGCCATCTTTGACGAGACCGAGGCCACGCTGCGTGACCTAATGCACATTCCCGAGACCTACGCGGTGCTGTTCCTCCAGGGCGGCGCCACCGGCCAGTTCGCCGCCATCCCCATGAACCTGATGACCGGCAGCGGCAGCGCCGATTATGTGGACAGCGGCAACTTTGCCCACGGCGCGCTGGTGGAGGCGAAAAAGTACGGCAATGTTCACGTGGTCGCCTCCTCGAAGGAGGATAACTACGCCTATATCCCCAAGCTGAACAAGGCCGATTTCGACCCCAAGGCGGATTATTTCTATATTACCACCAACAACACCATCTACGGCACCCGCTATTATGAGCTGCCCGACACTGGCAGCGTGCCGCTGGTGGCGGACATGTCCTCCAACATCCTCAGCGAGGTCTACGACATCAACAAGTTCGGCGTGGCCTATGCCGGCGCCCAGAAGAACGTGGGCCCCGCGGGCCTGACCATCGTCATCGTCCGGCGCGACCTGCTGGGCCGGGCCATGCCCAACACCCCCAAGATCATGGACTGGAAGATCATGGACGAGAAGGGCAGCATGCTGAACACCCCGCCCACCTACGCCATCTACATGGCGGGCCTGTGCATGAAGTGGCTGAAGGCACAGGGCGGCGTGGAGGCCATCGAGAAGGTGAACATCGAAAAGGCGAAGCTGCTGTATGACCTGCTGGACGACAGCGATTTCTATCGCCCCACGGCCAGCGCCGAGTCCCGCAGCCGCATGAACGTCACCTTTACCACCCCCAGCCCCGAGCTGGACGCTGCGTTCGTGAAGGCCGCCGCCGACAACGGCATGGTGAACCTGAAGGGCCACCGCGTGGTGGGCGGCATCCGCGCCAGCATCTACAACGCCATGCCCATGGAGGGCGTGAAGAAGCTGGCCGAGTTCATGAAGAAGTTTGAGATGGAGAACAAGTAAAATGTATAATATCAAAAAGCTCAACAGCATTTCCCCGGTCTACCACGGCATCCTGGCCGACAATGAATTCCTGGTGAACTCCGATGTGGAGAATCCGGACGGCATCATCGTCCGCAGCGCCAACATGCACGACATGCCCATCAATGAGAACCTGCTGGCCGTGGGCCGCGCAGGCGCGGGCGTGAACAACATTCCCCTGGACGCCATGGCCGAGCACGGCGTGGTGGTGTTCAACAGCCCCGGCGCCAACGCCAACGCCGTGAAGGAGCTGGTGCTGGCGGGCCTGCTGCTGTCCAGCCGCAAGATCGCCCAGGGCATCCAGTGGTGCCAGGGCCTCACCGACGGCGAAACCACCGTTGAAAAGCAGGTGGAGGCCGGCAAGAAGCAGTTTGTCGGCCCGGAGCTGGCGGGCAAGACCCTGGGCGTCATCGGCCTGGGCGCCATCGGACTGCAGGTGGCCAACGCGGGCGTGGCCCTGGGCATGGACGTGCTGGGTTACGATCCCTACATCTCCGTGGACAACGCCTGGCGGCTGTCCCGCGCCGTGCGCCACGCCATGAGCCTGGACGAAGTGATCGAGAAGAGCGACTACATCACCCTGCACGTGCCGCTGACCGACACCAACAAGGGCATGATCGACGCCGGCGCCATCTCCCACATGAAGAACAGCGCGGCGCTGCTGAACTTCGCCCGCGGTGGCCTGGTGAACGTGGAGGATGTGAAGGAGGCCCTGGAAAACGGCCAGCTGCGCTGCTATGTCACCGACTTCCCCGAGGCGGCGCTGGTGGGCGCGAAGGGTGTCATACTGACCCCCCACCTGGGCGCCTCCACCCCCGAGAGCGAGGACAACTGCGTGCGCATGGTGGCCAAGCAGCTGAACGACTACATCAAATACGGTTCCATCGTGAACAGCGTGAACTATCCCAACTGCCCCATGGGCAAGCCCACGATGCCCCGCATCTCTATCCTGCACAAGAACGTGCCGAAGGTCATCGGCGCCATCACCCAGATTATCTCCGGCGAGGGCCTGAACATCGAAAACATGGTGAACCAGTCCCGCGGGGCCTACGCCTATACCGTGCTGGACGTGGATGCCAAGCCCAGCGCCCTGCTGCGCAAAAAGCTGCTGGAGCTGGACACCGTGTATCGCGCGCGCCTGCTGATGCCGTAGTTCTTAATTAGGAATTGGGAATGAGGAATGAGGAATTATAGACAGATAGTGCGAGGCTGCGATTTCGCGCCAGCCGCAAACTACATTCCTCATTCCTCATTTTTCATTCCTCATTGTGGAGGTTTTGTTGATGTACAACGCTTTGCATACCGCCGAGATATTGTTGCCCAAGCAGGGTATCGACCTGACCAAGTGGGCCGTGGTCGCCTGCGACCAGTTCACCGCCCAGCCGGAGTACTGGGAAAGGGCGAAGGCCGTGGCGGGCGACGCCCCGTCGGCGCTGAACCTGGTGCTGCCGGAGGTGTGGCTGGGTGAGAGCGAGCAGCGCATCCCCGCCATCCGCGAGGCCATGAACCGCTATCTGTCCGACGGCACGCTGGTGAGCGCGGTGAAGGACGGCTTCGTGCTGGTTCAGCGGCAGACCTCCGCCGGGATGCGGCCCGGGCTGGTGGCGGCGCTGGATCTGGACGAGTACGACTACGAGTCCGGCAACCCCGGCCTGATCCGCGCCACCGAGGGCACGGTGCTGGAGCGGGTGCCGCCCCGGGCAAAGGTGCGCGCCGGCGCGAGCGTGGAGCTGCCCCACGTGATGATGCTGATCGACGACCCGGGCATGACGGTGATCGAGCCGCTGCTGGACAGGACGGACGCGCTGCGCCAGCTGTACGACTTCGACCTGATGCTCTCCGGCGGGCACATCCGCGGCTGGGCCGTGGAGGGCGCGGACGCCGCGAAGGTGTCGGAGGCCGTCGACGCGCTGCTTGAAAAGTCCGACGGGCTGCTCTATGCCGTGGGCGACGGCAATCACTCCCTGGCGGCGGCCAAGCGCTGCTGGAAGGAGATTTCCGCCAATCTGACGCCCGAGGAGCGCAAGAGCCATCCCGCCCGCTTCGCGCTGGTGGAGCTGGTGAACCTGGCTTGCCCGGCGCTGGTGTTCGAGCCCATTCACCGGGCGCTGTTCGGCGTTCAGCCGGAGGCGATGATGGCGGAGTACCGGGCGTATCTTGCGGAAAACGGCGCGGACGAGGGCACGGGGGACGACCTGGTCGCCTTCGACGGCACGGGGAACGAGTGGCGCTTCAAATCCACCGAGCACCCGCTTCGGCTGCTGCAGGCATTCCTGGACGGGTACCTGGCCCGCCACCCGGAGGCCTCCATCGACTATATCCACGGCGAGGAAGCCCTGCGCGCGCTGGTCAGCCGCCCGGACACCCTGGGCTTCATGCCCCGGGCCTTTGACAAGTCCGGCCTGTTCGACTTCATCCGCCGCTTCGGCGTGCTGCCCCGCAAGACCTTCTCCATGGGCGAGGCCACGGACAAGCGGTACTACCTGGAAGCGAGGAAGATACTGTAAAGCAAGGGCGGCCTTGCCGCCAAGGCCTTCCCCAATGGGGTGATGTCATCGATTTATGGGGCCCGGCCTGCCAGGTGACGATATTGCCCAGCGGGAAAGGCATTTTTATGGGGCGGCGCAATGCGCCGCCCCTGTGCTGTCATTGGGCGTTTCCGTCACCGGATCCCCGCCAGCAGCAGCGTCAGCGGGCTGTTCCAATAGACGCAGATCTCGTTGGTGGAGTAGCTGTTCAGGTTGTCCACATAGCACTTGGCGGGGGCCTTGCCGCGCAGCACGCTCATGGCGGTGGGATCGTTCAGGCCGTTGTTCGGGCCGCCCACCAGCATGCCGGGCATGGCCTGGTGCCGCGCGCCGGAGGGCCGGTGATGGGGGTGCTTGGGGCAGAGGGTGCCGAAGCCGGTGACGAAGCAGTAACCGGTGGCGTTGCGGCCCAGCAGGTAGTCCAGCGAATGCTGGGCCCGGGCCTTCAGGCTGTCGTCGCCCAGCAGGCCGGCCCCCAGCGTCAGCAGCGCGCCGGTGTTGGCGACGCCCATGTTGGAGCCCCACTCATAGGTCATGTCCCGGTCCGCGCCGTAGGGATTGGCCTCGATCAGCTTCAGCGCATCGTCCAGCGTGGCCTGAAGCTCCGCCTTCGCCGCCTGGCGCAGGGCGTCGTCCTCGCTCAGGCCGTCGTCCGTCAGCACCGCCAGGATGCCGTAGGTGCCCACGTCCTCCCAGCCCATGCCGCGCCGCTTGCCGCCGTCCTCCATGAACTCGCTGGCGGCCTGGCGGTAGACGTCCTTGCCGGTGGCCTTTAAAAGCTCCGCCGCGGCCCAGAAGTACTCGTCGGCGTCGTGCTCGTCGCCGTATTCGCCGGTGACCACGTCCGGCGGGTTTTTGAAGCCCGGGTCGCCGCGGTGGGCGTCCAAGTAGGTCCAGGCCAGCTCGGCGGCCTCCAGGTAGTGGGCGGCCTCCTCGGGCCAGTCGGCGGCGTAGACCCGGGACGCCCAGGCCATCACGGCGGCGAAATCGCCGGTGGCGGCGTTGGACACGGGGCAGACGATCATGTCGCCGATCTCCTTTTCAGGCATCAGGAAGCCGGGGAAGCCTGCGCCGGTGACCTTGTGATACACGCCGCCGTCCGCGCGCTGCATCTTCAGCATCCAGTCCAGCTCGAACTTGACTTCCTGCAGCAGATCGTCCAGGCCGTCGCCGCTCTCGGGGATGCCGATGGCGTCGCTGCGCACGCCGTAGGCCTCGTATGTCAGCAGGATGTCCACCACGGTCTTGGCGCCGGAGACGACGTAGCGTCCGTAGTCGCCCGCGTCGTGCCAGCCGCCGTCCACGTCGATCTTCTCATCCGTGCCGTACACGATGGCCGGGCCGCTGTGGCACACGGGGTGGGCATAGGTGCCGGCGTGTTCCTCGTCCAGCTCCACGCCGCAGCGCTGCAGGTACAGCATCTTGACGGTGGCGGTGAACAGCTCGTCGTACACGCCCTCGTCCACATCGAACTCGGGGGAGGCCAGGTCGCCGCTGAGCACGCGATAGCGGCCGGGTTCGGACAGGGCGGTGAAGTCCGCCACGCGGTTCACCTCGCCCGCGCCGGGGTTGTCCACGGGCGCGGACCACTGGCCCTCGAAGGCGGTCTCGCCGGTCTGGACGTTCACCACGCGGAAGCTGTCCGCGACGGTCTCGGCGTCGGGCAGCACGGCGGTCTTGATCGCGCCGGGCAGAAAGCCCAGCTGGTTGACGCGGATGGTGGTATCGGTCACGGTGGTCATCTCCTCCTGTTCGGCCAGGGCCGGTATGATGGTCAGCCCCGCCAGCAGCAGCGCCAGCGCAAGGGCAAGCCCCCTGCGGCGGGGAAATCGGGACGGTGTGCGCTTCTTCATGGCGAACAGCTCCTTTTTGATGGTCGCCGATCGAGGCAGCCCCTCCGGGGGCATCGGCAGATCAAGGATAGTATATCACAATTGGTCGCACCTGTCCATGCAATTACAATAAATCAAGAACATCTGATAATAATCCCTTTTCAAAATTGGTATTCTGTGCTATAATAGGATAGTGGTGGATTGTAATCACGTTAAATTACCATTCGACCATGGATCCAGTTTCGATGCAGGACACGAGGTGAACCAGGCATGCCGCGCTACAGCTATTCCTCCAGCTATTCCCCGGTGGGGGATCTGTTGGTGGTGTCCATATGCCTCGTGATGTTCATATTGATGCTCTTTTCCTACAACCGGCGCACCAGCAGCTTCAAGATCTTCCTGATCACTGTGGCGACGCTGGTTGTCGCGTGTTACGCGGACGTGGTCTTCAATATGCTGGCCACGCTGCACAAGGAGCGGTTCCTGCCCATTGTGAAGGTGATGCGGTGCGTGTACCATGCCTCGCTGTTCACCATATTCTTCCTGTTCGTGCTCTACATAGGCGACGTCACCCAGCTGAACCAAAAGCGCCGGCTGCGCAACACGCTCATCGCCGGGCTGATCCTGCTTGTGGTGGTGGGCGTGGACGTGTACGACACGGTGCGTGGCACCAGCGTTGTGATGGGGGACGACAGGCTGTCGTTCCAGAGCCGGGGCGTGTTCTTCTATGGCTATGTGGCCTATGTGGCGTTGATCCTGGTGCTGATGACCGCCGTGCGCAAGCGGCTGTACCGCCGTGTGATGCTGGGCTTCTACGGCACGATGGCGATGTCCTTCGTGGTGCTGCTGGTGCAGGGCGTGCACGGCCAGTCCTCCTTCACGGCGGCCACGTTCCTCTATCCCATGATTGGCATGTTCTACATCATGCACGCCAGCCCCTACGACGCCGCCATCGGCGCCATCGACAGCCGGGGCCTGGAGGATACGGTGAAGTACAACCTGGAAAACAGGAAGGAATTCGGCTTCCTGAGCCTGTACATGCACGCCTTTGACGAGGAGGGCAAGAGCCTGCCCCCTCACCTGCAGGCCACCATCCGCCGCTTCGCCACCGATTTCTTCCGCGGCGCGATGCTTTTCCAGGTGGGCAAGGGGCACTGGATGCTGATCTATCCCATCGCCCGCAACCGAAACCATGAAAAGCGCACCAAGGCCATGCTGGACGCCTTCCAGGTGGAGTATCGCCTGTTCCAGTACGACTACAAGATCGTGGTGGGCAAGTCCATCGACGAGGTGAGCCGCAGGAACGAGTACGCCTCCTTTATCCGGGACATCCACCGCATCATCCCTGAAAACTCGATCTACACCGTCGGCCCCGAGGACGTGAAGCGGTTCAATTCCAACGAGTACGTGCTCCACGAGCTGGAGGATATCTATAAAAAGCGGGATCTGAACGATCCCCGGGTGCTGGTCTACTGCCAGCCGGTGCTGAACATCCGCACCGGCAGGTACGACACCGCCGAGGCGCTGATGCGGCTGAAGCTGGAGCGCACGGGCATGGTGTTCCCGGACCGGTTCATTCCCCTGGCGGAGGAATACGGCTATATTCACGTGCTGACGGAGATCATACTGAACAAGACCTGCCGCCAGATACACCTCCTGATGGAGCAGCACTACGCCGTGACGCGGGTGTCGGTGAACGTGTCGGTGCTGGAGCTGAAGCTGGACCGCTTCTGCGAGGACATCACCCGCGTCATCAAGCGCAACGGCATCCCGGGCGACAAGATCGCCATTGAGCTGACCGAGAGCATGACCGACAGCGACTTTATCCTGATGAAGGACAAAATCAGCCAGCTGCGAGAGCAGGGCATCAAGTTTTACCTGGACGACTTCGGCACCGGTTATTCCAACCTGGAGCGCATCATGGGCCTGCCCTTCGATATCATCAAGTTCGATCGATCCCTGGTGGTCGCCTGCGGCGCCAGCGAGCGCTCTCAACGGATCGTGCACGGCCTGGCCAACATGCTGGCCCAGCTGGATTACGCGGTGCTGTTTGAGGGCGTGGAGACCGCCGACGACGAGGCCATGTGTGAGGACATGTCCGCCTCCTATCTCCAGGGCTACAAGTACTCCAAACCCGTGCCCATCGAGAAGCTGGCCGGGTATTTTGAAAAGGAAGCGGCGTGACCAAACGGCGAAGGCACGGGGTTTCTCAACGGTTTTCTGCCTGGTGCAGCCAACATCCCAAACCCCGCTACAACCAATGCTATTTAATCAAGAAAGATTCTTCGACTCCGGCTTCGCCTTCGCTCAGGATGACACGCATGCGATGTGTGTCATCCTGTGCGGAGCGTCAGCGCAGTCGAAGGATCTTTTTCGATCTTCTTCCTGAACGACATGGCCGCTTCAAAGGGGTATACCGCGCCTGAAAATGTAGACGGGACGGCTGTTTCCTGTTATAATTTAGAGTGTGTTTCTAAATTCCCCAAGATGCATTTTCGGCGCCTTGAACTGCATTTCTGCGTTGGTTTCCCTTGACTTAGCGCCACTAAGCCTGCGGAAAACCGCCTTGAAATGCAGCCCAATCCACTCGAAACTGCACATGTCTCATTTTAGAAACACACTCTAGTGGAAACAGCGGGCCGTGCCGGTATTAGTCGCCGAGATGCGCAAACCAAACGGGATGGCTCCGCCTGCGACCGGGTCAACCCTGCCTTTGGGCTGAATCGAGGATATGGATATGGCAAACGTATTTGATCGGAACCGGCGGCTGAGCCCCTACCTGTCCCCGGCGGGGGCCTGGGCGCTGGCGCTGGGCACCAGCGTGGGCTGGGGTTCGCTGGTCATCACCAGCACCACCTACCTGCCCCAGGCGGGCCCGCTGGGCAGCATACTGGGCATGCTGGCGGGCGCGCTGATTATGCTGGTCATCTGCTGGAATTACCACTACATGATCAACAGCATCCCCGATGCCGGCGGCGCCTATGCCTTCGCCAAGGAGACCTTCGGCTACGACCACGGCTTTTTGAGTGCCTGGTTCCTGGCGCTGACCTACATCGCCATGCTCTGGGCCAACGCCACGGCGCTGCCCCTGTTCGTGGAATACTTCCTGGGCGACGTGTTCCAGTTCGGCTTCCATTATAACCTGTTCGGCTACGAGGTGTACTTCGGCGAGGCGCTGCTGTCCGTGGGGGCCATCCTGCTGGCGGCGCTGCTGTGCGCCAACAGCCGTAAATTCACCGCCCGGGCCATGGTGGGCATGGTAGGCGCCATCATCGCGGGCATAACGGTGTGCTTCGCGGTTGCCATGGCGAAGCGGGGTGGCTTCTCCGGCATCATGCGCCCGCCGTTTGTGCCGGGCAAGAGCGCATTCCAGCAGGTGCTGCGCATCGCCAGCATCTCCTCCTGGGCCTATATCGGCTTTGAGAACATGTCCCACTTCTCCGAGGAGTTTTCCTTCCCGCACAAGAGAACGCTGAAGCTGCTGGTGGGCGCGGTGTTGACGGCGCTGGCGCTGTACGTGGCCATCATACTGCTGTCGGTGTCCTACCTGCCGGAGGGCTGCGCCAGCTGGCTGGACTACGTGAGCAGCATCGGCGACATCTCCCGCATCCGCGAGCTTCCCGCCTTCGGCGCGGTCGGGGCCTACATGGGCGGCACAGGCGTGGCGATCCTGGCCGTGGTGCAGCTGGCCCTGATCCTCACCAGCCTCATCGGCAACACCGTGGCCCTCAGCCGACTGCTGTTCGCCATGGCCAAGGACGACGTGATCCCCCGGCGCTTTGCCGGTTTGAACGACAAGGGCATTCCTGCGAAGGCCATTTGGCTGATCGCCGCCCTGTCGGCGCTGGTGCCCTTCATCGGCCGCGCCGCCATCGGATGGATCGTGGACGTGACCACCATCGGCGCCACCATCATCTTCGGCTTCGTGTCCGCCTCCGCATGGAAGATGGCCCGATCCCGCGGCGACAGGCTCTACCGGGCCACGGGCCTGGCAGGCATGGTGTTGATGGTGGGCTTCGCGCTGTATCTGTTGCTGTTCAACCTGCTGTCTGCGGATGCCATGGAGCGGGAGTCCTACTTCCTGTTCACCATGTGGGCGGTGTTCGGGTTCCTGTTCTTCATCAGCATCCTGCGCAGGGACTACACCCGCAAGTTCGGACGCTCCACCATCGTGTGGATCGCGCTGCTGCTGCTGGTGCTGTTCACGTCGCTGATCTGGATGAGCCAGTTCTCCGTGGACAGCGCGCGGCGCTCCATGGAGGACGTGCGCGCCCACTACATCGGCGCCTCCGCCGCCTTCACCGAGGCGGACCAGCAGGTGCTGGAGCTGGAGATGAACGAGCTGCGGCGCGCCAACGTGCGCAGCATGGCGGTGGTCATCCTGTTGTTTATGGTGTCGCTGGGCATCCACGTGCTGCTGCAAAAGAAGCATGAGACCCTGGAGCGGGAGAAGATGCGCGCCGAGGAGGGAAGCCGCGCCAAGAGCCGGTTCCTGTTCAACATGTCCCATGACATCCGCACGCCCATGAATGCCATCATCGGCTTCACCCACTTGGCCAAGCAGCCCGGGGTGACGATGGCGGAGAAGGACGAATACCTGGGCAAGATCGAAAGCTCCGGCCAGCAGCTGCTGGGCATCATCAACGACGTGCTGGACATGAGCCGCATCGAAAACGGCAAGATGGATCTGACCCCCGCGCCCATGAGCCTGTCCCGGGCGCTGGAGGAGGCCAAGGACCTGTTCGCCACCCAGATGCAGGAGAAGGGCGTGGCCTTCACGGTGGACAGCGACCTGCGCCATCCCTGGGTGATGTGCGACCGGAACCGCTTCAACCGCATCCTGCTGAACCTCTTGAGCAACGCCTACAAGTTCACGCCCAAGGGCGGCGCGGTTTCGGTACATCTGGAGGAGACCGGCCCGGCGGACTACGAGCTGCGGGTGAAGGACAGCGGCATCGGCATGAGCGCCGACTTCCTGGAGAACGTGTTCACGCCGTTTGAGCGGGAGCGCACCTCCACCGTTTCCGGCATCCAGGGCACCGGCCTGGGCCTGAGCATCACCAAGAGCATCGTGGAGCTGATGAGCGGCACCGTGGCCGTGACCAGCGAGCCCGGAAAGGGCGCCGAGTTCATCATCCGCCTGCCGCTGCCCGCCGCCGAGGCCCCCGCGGAGTTCCCCGAGGAGCGGGGAAGCGAGGGGGGCGTGGACTTCACCGCCATGCGGCTTCTGCTGGTGGAGGACAATGCCATCAACATGGAGATCGCGAAGATGATCCTCACCCAGGCGGGCTTCATGCTGGACACCGCCGAGGACGGCAAGGCCGCGCTGGACATCGTCAGCCAGAGCCAGCCGGGGGATTACGACGCGATCCTGATGGACATCCAGATGCCGGTGATGAACGGCTATGAGGCCACCCGGGCCATCCGGGCGCTGCCGGACCCGGCGCTGGCGGGCATCCCCATCATCGCCATGACCGCCAACGTGTTCCAGGAGGACGTGCAGGCCGCCCGCAACGCCGGCATGGACGGGCACATCGCCAAGCCCCTGGACGTGGAAAAGATGCTTTCGACCCTGGCCCAGGTGCTCTCAAAGCGCCACGGGTGAGCCAATATCCCCGACGATCCCCCCGACCCATCAGAGGAGGACCCCCGTATGTTTGGATTGCACTTTCAGCTGAATGAACAGACCCTTCCTATCGTGGAGCAGATCGGTATGCACATGCCCGGCGGCTTCTTCATCTATCGGGCCGAGGGGAACGAGGAGCTGCTCTATGCCAACCGCGCCGTGCTGGACATATTCGGCTGCGCGGACCTGGACGAGTTCAAGGCCCTCACCGGCTACACCTTCAGGGGGATGCTGCACCCGGACGACTACGCGGCTGTGACCGATTCGGTGAACGCGCAGATCGCCGCCAGCGACGACAACTTCGACTATGTGGAGTATCGCATCATCCGCAGGGACGGCGCGGTGCGCTGGGTGGACGACTATGGCCACTACACCGAGACCGAGGCCTACGGCGGCATCTACTATGTGTTCATCTCCGATATCACCGCCAAGCGGGAGCGCATGGAGAGCGACATGGCCGTGCGCCAGGCGGTAATCGAGGCGCTGATCGGGAGCTATCACACGGTGTGGCTCATCAACGACGTGGAGAACGAGACCTTCTCCCTCTACCGCGGCGACACCAGCGGCGCTTCCGTCCATGCCGCGCCCATCAAGGACGCGCTGGGCCGGATGAAGTATTCCCAGGCCAAGGAGCATTACATTGAGACCACCGTGGTCCCCGCCGACCGGGAGCGCCTGCACAGGGAGCTGACCCTTGAGAACATCACCCGCCAGCTGGACGGGCGGAGCCAGTTCAATGTGAACTACCTGCGCCTGATGTCGGACGGCGGCCAGCGATATTTCCGCATCGAATTCGCCAAGGTGAACATGCCCGGCGGCAAGCTGGGCGTGGTCTGCGGCTTCAAGGACGTGGACGACGAGGTGCGCCAGGAGCACGCCATCCAGCGCGCCCTGCAGGACGCCCGCCGCGCCCGGGAGGAGAACCGCCGCCTGATGGAGGAGGTCCAGTCCGCCGAGAAGCTGGCCAACCTGATGGGCTCGGTGGCCTCGCTGCTCACCAACATGCCCGCCATGAGCTTCTCCAAGGACGCGGCGACGGGCCGCTACCTGGCCTGCAACCAGGCCTTTGCCGACTATGCCCACAAGCGGACGCCCGAGGGCGTGGTGGGGCTGACGGATCACGAGCTGTTCGACGCCGCCACGGCGGACCACTTCATCAAGGACGACCAAAAGGCCCTGTCCATGGACGAGCCCTACATCTTCTTCGAGGACGTGCCCGACGCCAGGGGCAACATGCGCAAACTGCAGACCACCAAGACCAAGTTCACCGATGAGAGCGGGCGGCTTTGTACGCTGGGCATGTGCGTGGACGTGACGGAGATGACCCGCATTAAGTCCGCCGAGGTGGAGTCCCACGCCCGCCAGGAGCAGCTGGAGCAGCAGCTGGCCCTGCAGGAGAAGCTGCTGGAGCAGGAGAAACAAAAGACCGAGCAGAACGAGCTGATCACCGCCCTGGCCTCGGACTACTGGAGTGTCTATTACGTGGACCTGGACAAGGACGAGGGCACCTGCTATCAGGATTCCGAGGACGACAGCATCTACAAGCTGGGATGGCACTTCCGCTACAGCGATGCCATCAAGGGCTACGCCGCAGCCCGCGTGACCGAAGAGAGCATGGAGGAGTTCATGCGGTTCGTGCAGCCCGATGCCATTCGGGCGGGGCTGATGAAGCAGCGGGTGATCTCCCACCGCTATACCATCATGCGCGGCGGGGTGGAACGCTATGCCATGATCCGCTTCGCCGGCGTGCGCCACCCGGAGGACCGGGACGACCACATCGTCCACGCCGTGGGCATGAGCTTCTCCGACGTGGACGCCGAGACCCGCAAGGCCCTGGAGCAGAGCCAGGTGCTCAGCGCCGCCCTGGCCGCGGCGGAGGAGGCCAACAAGGCCAAGACCGCGTTCCTCAGCAACATGAGCCACGAGATCCGCACGCCCATGAACGCCATCATCGGCCTGGACAAGATCGCCCTGAACGACGAGAACCTGCCGGAGAAGACGCGGGAGCACCTGGACAAGATCGGCGCCTCGGCCCAGCACCTGTTGAACATCATCAACGACATCCTGGACATGAGCCGCATCGAATCCGGCCGGATGATCCTGAAAAACGAGGGGTTTTCCTTCTCCCGGGCGCTGGAGCAGGTGAACACCATCATCGGCGGCCAGTGCCGGGACAAGGGCCTGCGCTACGACTGCCACGCGGTGGGCCGCATCGACGACTACTACATCGGCGACGACATGAAGCTGCGCCAGGTGATGATCAACATCCTGGGCAACGCCGTGAAGTTCACCCCCGCCGGCGGCACCGTCACCTTCACCGTGGAGGAGATTGCCCGCTTTGGCGGCAATGTGACGCTGCGGCTGGTGATGGCGGACACCGGCATCGGCATGAGCAAGGAGTTCCTGCCCAAGATGTTCGACGCCTTCAGCCAGGAGGATTCCTCCTCCACCAACCGCTTCGGCAGCACCGGCCTGGGCATGAGCATCACCAGGAGCCTGGTGGAGATGATGAACGGCACCATCGAGGTGGCCAGCGAGCGGGGCGTGGGCACCACGTTCACCGTGACAGTCACGCTGATGGAGGCCAGCCGCAAGGGCGAGAGTGGCGGCATGGAGCTGCGCGTCGAGGACATGAGCGTGCTGGTGATCGACGACGACCCCATCGCCTGCGAGCACGCCAAGCTGGTGCTGGGGCAGATCGGCATCAACTGTGAGACGGCGCTGTCCGGCGCGGAGGCCGTGGGTATGGTGGAGCTGCGCCACGCCCGCCGCGCGTCCTACAACCTGATCCTGGTGGACTGGAAGATGCCCGACATGGACGGCCTGGAGACCACCCGGCGCATCCGGGAGCTGATCGGCGAGGATTCCACCATCATCATCCTCACCTCCTACAACTGGGACGACATCATCGACGAGGCCAGGAAGGTGGGCGTGGACAGCTTCGCCGCCAAGCCGCTGTTTGCCGCCGCGGTGCTGGACGAGTTCCGCTCCGTCAGCAAGAAGAAGAGTGCCCTGGCCCAGCTCGCCCACAAGGCCGACCTGACCGGCAGGCGCGTGCTGCTGGCCGAGGACGTGGCCGTGAACGCGGAGATCATGGTGATGGTGCTGGGCATGCGGAACATGCAGGTGGATGTGGCCGGGAACGGGCGCATCGCCGTGGAGCTGTTCGGGAGCCATCCCGAGCATCACTACGACGCCATACTGATGGACATGCGCATGCCGGAGATGGACGGCCTGGAGGCCACCCGCGCCATCCGTGCCATGGACCGGCCAGACGCGAAGGCCATCCCCATCATCGCCCTCACCGCCAATGCCTTCGACGAGGACGTGCAGCGCAGCATGCAGGCGGGCCTGAACGCCCACCTGTCCAAGCCCGTGCAGCCGGAGGCGCTGTTTGAGACGCTGGAGAGCTTGATAGTGGACGACTGACAAAAGAAAAAGGCCCTTCCGCTCGGAAAAGCCATATTTTGAACAGCGAAGATTCTTCTACTCTGGCTTCGCCTCCGCTCAGAATGACAATCCACCTTCCGGTGTCATCCTGAGCGGAGCGCAAGCGCAGTCGAAGGATCTTTTTGGCTTGGTCCCAATGACATAGCCGCCTGGAAGGACCCTTTTGCGTCGCCGATGCCCCTACTGCGCCTGCATGGCGGTCATGGCGATGGTGTTCACGATGTCCTCCACCGAGCAGCCCCGGGACAGGTCGTTGCAGGGCTTCGCCAGCCCCTGCAGCACCGCGAAGGCCTCGGCTCCGGCCACCCGCTGGGTGATCTTGTAGCAGATGTTGCCCGCCTGCAGGTCCGGGAAGATCAGCACGTTGGCCCGGCCCGCCACGGGGCTGCCGGGGGCCTTCGACGCGCCGATTTCCGGCACCAGCGCGGCGTCGGGCTGCATCTCGCCGTCCAGCATCAGGTTGGGCGCCAGCTCGTGGGCGATCTCCACGGCCTTCTTCACCTTGTCCACCAGCTCGTGCTTCGCGCTGCCCTTGGTGGAGAAGGACAGCATCGCCACCCGCGGCTCCTCGAAGCCGCACAGCTTCCGGGCGGTCTCCGCGGCGGAGACGGCGATGTGGGCCAGCTCCTCGGCGGTGGGGCAGGGGACCACCACGCAGTCTGCGTACACCAGCAGACCGTCCTCGCCCAGCGCCCGGTTCTGGCACTGGATCAGGAAGCTGGAGGAAACCACCTTCATGCCCGGGGCGGTCTTGATGATCTGCAGCGCCGGGCGCAGCATGTCGCCGGTGGTGTGGGTCGCGCCGGACACCAGTCCGTGGGCGTCGCCCAGCTTCACCATCAGCACGCCGTGGTACATGGCGTCGCGGGCCAGCCTCGCGGCCTCCTCCCGGGTCAGACCCTTGGCCTTGCGCAGCTCGTAGAGCGCCTCGGCGTAGTCGGCGGACTTGGGGTTTTTGGCCGGATCGACGATCGCGACGCCTGCCAGCGCCACGCCCGCGTCCCGCGCCACGGCCCCGATTCTCTCCGCATCACCCAGCAGCACCGGCCTGGCCAGTCCCAGCCGGGCCACCTCGGCCGCCGCCCTCACCGTGCGGGGCTCGTCGCCCTCCGGCAGCGCGATGGTCTTCACATTTGAACGCGCCTTGGCGTAGATCTTCTCCATCATGTTCATGGCTGTACCTCCCTATAGGTCGGAAAGATTCTTCGACTCCGGCTTCGCCTCCGCTCAGAATGACACCGGAGCCCCGGCGTTGTCATCCCGGGCGAAGCGCGGGGTTGGCATATCTATAGATTGATCGGCTTCGCCTCCGCTCAGAATGACACCGGAGCCCCGGCGCTGTCATCCCGGGCGAAGCGCGGGGCCTGTTTACAGGTCGATGTCCCCAAAGCCCTGCCACACCGGCACGCCGGTGTACTTCAGCGGCTCCACTTCGCCGCGCACGGCCTTCAGCGCGCCCCAGGCCAGCGCCTCCTGCTCCAGTTCGCCGGGGTAGGTGTGCACCGGGGCGATCCAGCCGCAGCGCCTGCGGATGCCCTCGGCTACGTCGCCAAAGCGCACCAGCCCGCCGGTGAGCAGTATGCCGTCCACCTGGCCGCAGAGCACCGCGCTCATCTCGCCGATCATCTTGCACACCTGGTAGATCATGGTCTGCCACACCAGCGTGGCCTTGCGGTCGCCCGCGTCCACAAGCGCGTGGATGGCGTCGGAGTCGGAGGTGCCGAACAGGCTGACGAACCCGCCGGAGCGGGCGCACAGCAGCCGAGCCTCGTCCAGGGTGTGGTCCTCCAGCCAGTCCATCAGCGCCAGCGCCGGCACGCTGCCGATGCGGGTGGGCGTGAACGCGCCTTCGCCGTCGGCACCCATGTTGCCGTCCACCATGCGGCCGTGGTCGTGGGCGGACACGGTGATGCCGCCGTCGATGTGGGCCACGATGAAGTTGCAGTCCTCATAGCGCCTGCCGATGCTCCCGGCATGGTACTCGGCCACGGCCTTCTGGTTCAGCACGTGGGAGTGGCTGACCCGATAGACGCCCTTGATGCCCGTCAGGCGCGCCAGCTCGCCGTACTCGTCCACGTTGGTGGGATTCAGGGTGTAGGCGGGCTTGTGGAAATGCTGGGCGAACTTCCAGGCCAGCATCACGCCCAGCTTGGCGGGGTGCTCGCTGCCGCCCACGGCGGCCACGGTGTCGTGGTACAGCCGCTCGTCGATCTCCGTCACGCCCCCGGGCTGGGTACAGGCGCTGCCGCCGCGGCCCACGAACACGTCGATGTCCGCCGGGTCCACGCCCTCCTCCTTCAGCATATCCAGGATCACCTGGTAGCGGAAGGGCATCTGGTCGTTCACGTGGGGATATTGCAGCAGCACCGGCGCGTCGTGGAACAGGCTGTGCTCGAACAGGGATTTTTCGTTTTCGAACAGGCTCACCTTCGTGGAGGTGGAGCCGGGGTTGATCACCAGCAGCTTGCAGGTCTTTTGTTCGCTCATGGGGGGTGCCTCGCTTCTGTTTTGTTGGATTGAGTATAGCACAGGATGGCGCGCGGCGGTGTAAAGAGTTGGATAAAATCGAAGGGCGATTTCCGGAACCCGGCCCGGATGGATCGGCAGAGAAGGGCTTGAGGGGCAAAGAAAATCCCTGATTCCGAAGAATCAGGGATTTGGCACCGCCACGGGGACTCGAACCCCGGTTTTCGCCGTGAGAGGGCGACGTCTTAACCGCTTGACCATGGCGGCATACTTGGCTGCCGAACCTGGATTCGAACCAGGACTAAATGAGTCAGAGTCATTCGTGCTACCTTTACACAATTCGGCAACGTCGTCCGAACACGATCGTGCCCGACCGACAAGAGATATTATACTTCCTGGGTGGAGAAAAGTCAAGCCGTTTTTGTAACTTCATCTGCTTTTTACGTTCAAAACCGGCACAAGGAATTAAATGTTCGTTAATGCCCTGTTTGTGCTTGAAACCTTCATATAAAAGGGTTATGCTGTCATCAGTACGGGTTTTGACCCGGATAACTGGATTAACCAAGTGAGGAGTCGGAAAGCATGAAAGCCGTTAACATTAAGCTGAGCCTGGCGGAAAACGTCAAGACCTTCGTGAACATCGCCAATCGTTACCCCTACGACATCGACCTGCGCGTCGGCCGCCATGTGGTGGACGGCAAGTCCATCCTGGGCATCTTCAGCCTGGACCTGTCCAAGCCGATCACCCTGGAGGTGTACGCCGATCATTGCGATGATCTGATGGAGGAACTCAAGCCGTTCATCATCGGCTGAGCCGGCCGCCGATAAGGCCCGCAAATGCAAAACGCCTTTCGACAGAAAATGTCGGAGGGCGTTTTGCTTGCTGTGTCATCTGTACCCGCAAAATTCGGTCACTTCCGGGTAAGCTCCCTTTTTTGCAAGTTCGCTTCCTTGCCTTGCGGGTTTTTCAACGGCATGCAGTCTGTTGACTTTGCCAACATCCTGCCCGCTAATACAACAGCGGCTGCAGGGCGTCAAACAGCTCGTCGGTGTGGTCGGAGTAGGCTTCCAGGACGATGGGCTTTGAGTGCTCGAGGCTGCACACGCCGAGGATGGACTTTCCGTCCACGACGTAGCGCCCCTGTCGCAGCTGGATGGTGAAGGGGAAGCGGTTGGTGATGTTGACCAGCGCGCTGATGTTCTCCGCGCTGTGCAGGGCGATGTCTATCGTTCTCAAAGTCTCACCTCCTTGGGACGTGGTGAAAACAGTGCAAATCGCTGAATACTGCTGATTAGTTAAATTTAGTATATCAGAATTAACAATATTTTTCAAGTCCCCAAATAAAGAAAAATCATTGATTTTTGGGCGTTTTCAAGGATTTCCGATCAAAAAAGCCTGTGATCGTCATTGGTCAGGTAAAATCCAGCTTATTTTTGAAAAGGGTGTTGACAACGGCCAGGGGTTTGACTATAATAACATATGAACAGTTGTTCATACGTTTGGAGGTTGAGCCCATGGAAGTGCGCGCGGAATATTGCGAGGAGCATCACGTCCACAAGGAGCTGGTGGACAGCGTGAAGCTGGACATGCCGGACGAGGAGAGCCTGTACGACCTGGTCGAGCTCTTCAAGGTGTTCGGCGACACCACGCGGATCCGCATACTGTATGTGCTGTTTGAATCGGAGCTTTGCGTGTGCGACATCGCGGAGCTGCTGAGCATGTCCCAGTCGGCCATCTCCCACCAGTTGCGGGTGCTGAAGCAGGCGAAGCTGGTGCGCTCGCGCCGGGAGGGCAAGACGGTGTTCTACTTCCTGGCGGACGACCATGTGCGCACCATCATCGGCCAGGGCATGGACCACATCAACGAGTGAATCCCCTGCGGGCACGGCAGCCCGCCCTACATATTCAAAGGAGAGAGCATCATGAAGAAGAGCTACAAGATCGAAGTGGACTGCGCCAACTGCGCCAACCTCATGGAGGAAGCCGCGAAGAAGACCGCCGGCGTCAAGGACTGTGTGGTCAGCTTCATGACCCAGAAGATGAAGGTGGAATTCGACGAGGGCGCGGAGCCCGCCGCCGTGATGCAGGACGTGCTGAAGAACTGCAAGAAGGTGGAGAGCGACTGCGAGATCTATCTCTGATTCAGGAAACAGGGCCAAGGCAATAGGGAACAGGAAATGCCAGGGAACGCGGCAGCCACGATACCTGTTCCCTGTTGCCTCAAAACGCATACGAAACAGGACAAAGGGGATATGCCCTATGACCAAAAAGCAAAAGAACCTGCTCATCCGGATCATCGTGGCGGCGGTGTTTTTCGTGCCGCTGTACCTGATTTCCGAGGGCATCATCGATGTGAAGCTGCCTGTCTGGGCGCTGTATGGGCTGTTTTTGATCCCGTACCTCACCGTGGGATATGACATCGTGCGCAAGGCGGTTCTGGGCATCAGGAACCGCCGGGTGTTCGACGAATGCTTCCTGATGACCGTGGCCACCATCGGCGCAATCGCCCTGGGCGAGCTGGGCGAGGGCGTGGCGGTCATGCTGCTCTACCAGGTGGGCGAGCTGTTCCAGGGCGTGGCCGTGGGCCGCAGCCGCCGGAACATATCGGAGCTGATGGACATCCGCCCGGACTACGCCAACATTGAAAACGAGGACGGCGAGCTGGAGCGGGTGGACCCGGACGAGGTGGAAACGGGCTCCATTATCGTGATCGAGCCGGGGGAGAAGGTGCCCATCGACGGCGTGATCGTGGAAGGCTCGACGGCGCTGAACACCAGCGCCCTCACCGGCGAGAGCAAGCCCATGGACGTGTCCGTGGACGACACCGTGCTCTCCGGCAGCATCAACCTCTCCGGCGTCATCAAGGTGCGCACCACGGCCCAGTTCGACGAGTCCACCGCCTCGAAGATCCTGGACCTGGTGGAAAACGCGGCATCCCGCAAGTCGAAGTCGGAGAACTTCATCTCCAAGTTCGCCCGCGTCTACACGCCCTTCGTTTGCTACGCGGCGCTGGCGCTGGCCATACTGCCGCCGCTTTTCGGCATGATCACCGGCATCGGCGCTTCCGCCTACGCCACCACCGGCGCGCTGTGGCGGGAGTGGGTGCTGCGCGCCTGCACGTTCCTGGTCATCAGCTGCCCCTGCGCGGTGGTGATCAGCGTGCCGCTCAGCTTCTTCGCGGGCCTGGGCGGCGCCAGCAACCAGGGCATCCTTATCAAGGGCTCCAACTACCTGGAGACGCTGTCGAAGGTGCGCGCGGTGGCCTTTGACAAGACCGGCACCATCACCAAGGGCAGCTTCGAGGTCACCGCGGTGCACCACAACCCAATCGACGCGAAAAAGGTGCTGGAATACGCGGCCATGGCGGAGTGCCACTCCTCCCATCCCATCAGCCAGAGTTTGAAGAAGGCGTGGGGGAAGCCCGTCGACCCCGCCCGGGTGACGGACGTGCACGAGATCGGCGGCCACGGCATACTGGCCAAGGTGGACGGCGCGGACGTGGCCGTGGGCAACGAGAAGCTGATGAACCGGGTGGGCGTGGCCTTCATGCACTGCCACCACACCGGCACCATCATCCACGTGGCCGTAAACGGAGAATACACGGGCCACATTGTGATCTCCGACGAGCTGAAGGAGAACGCCCGAGAGGCCATGGCGGCGCTGAAGCGCGCCGGCGTGGAGCGCACCGTGATGCTCACAGGCGACGCCGACAGCGTGGCCAGGCAGGTGGCCGGGGAAGTGGGGCTGACTGACTATCGGGCGGAGCTGCTGCCCCAGGACAAGGTGGCCTGCGTGGAGGAGCTGCTGAAGGACTGCGGCGAGCGGAAGAAGCTGGCCTTCGTGGGCGACGGCATCAACGACGCCCCGGTGCTGTCCCGGGCGGACATCGGCATCGCCATGGGCGCGCTGGGCAGCGACGCCGCCATCGAGGCCGCGGACATCGTGCTGATGGACGACGACCCGCTGAAGATCGCCAAGGCCATCCGCATCTCGAAGAAGTGCCTGGGCATCGTGAAGCAGAACATCGTATTTGCCCTGGGGGTGAAGGCGGTTTGCCTGCTGCTGAGCGCGCTGGGCCTGGCCAACATGTGGGTGGCCATCGCCGCCGACGTGGGCGTGATGATCCTGGCCGTGCTGAACGCGATCCGGTGCCTGTTCGTCAGGAATTTGTAAGTGAGTTTCCAAATGCTTCCCCCTGTGGGGAAGCATTTGGACAAGATGTCATCTTACCCTTGACTAATCCCCGTTCTTCCCTTATCATGATCTCAATCTGAACAGGCATTGAGTTGCCGGGTCACGAGGGTGACAGCGAACGCATGGCGTCCGCGGGACAGTCATACAATGACAGTCCCGCGGTTTTTCTATTCAGGAGGCGATTTCATGGACAATCAACCCAAGGAGGCCCTGCGGGTGTCGCTGGTGAGCATCGCGGTGAACCTGCTTTTGTCGCTGGGCAAGCTGCTGGCGGGCCTGATCGCCCACTCCGGCGCGATGATCTCCGACGCGGTGCATTCCGCTTCCGACATATTTTCCACCGTCATCGTCATCATCGGCGTGAAGCTGTCCGGCAAGGCGGCGGACCGGGAGCACCCCTACGGCCACGAGCGCATGGAGTGCGTGGCCGCCATCGTGCTGGCGGTGGTGCTGCTGATCACGGGCCTGTTCATCGGCCTGGAGGGCGCCCGGCGCATTCTGGACGCCCAGGCGGGGCCGCTGCCCGTGCCGGGGGTGCTGGCGCTGGTGGCGGCGGTGGTGTCCATCGCCGTGAAGGAGGCCATGTTCTGGTATACCCGCGCCCACGCCCGGCGGCTGGGCTCCTCCGCGCTGATGGCCGACGCCTGGCACCACCGAAGCGACGCGCTCAGCTCCGTGGGCGCGCTGGTGGGCATCGCGGGCGCGCGGATGGGACTGCCGGTGCTGGACCCGCTGGCCAGCGTGGTGATCTGCGCGTTCATCGCCAAGGCCGCCTTCGACATCTTCCGGGACGCCATCGACAAGATGGTGGACCACAGCGCCGACGCCGCCACCGAGGCCGCCATCCGCGCCTGCGTGGCAGGGCACGTCGAGGTGCGCCGCATCGACCTTCTGCGCACCCGGGAGTTCGGCAACAAGCTGTATATCGAGCTGGAGATCGCCCTGGACGAGACGCTGACCCTCGCCCGGGCTCACGCCATCGCCGAGGAGATCCACGACGACGTGGAGCGCGCCTTCCCAAGCGTCAAGCACATCATGGTGCATGTGAATCCGGACGAGGGAGGCAATAGGGAATAGGGGAGTGTTCGCTGTCATCCGTGAAAACAGATTTGTCCGCAAATCTGTTTTTCTTCAATCTTCCTTTAAGCTACGCCCCTTATAATGCCCTTGTCAACGAGAGAGGAACGGTGCAAACCGCTTCGCATCCCGGGAAAATGTCCAAGGATTGAAAGGAGCGTTATCCATGAAGAATTTGAAGAAGATCATCAGCCTGCTGCTGACCGTTGTGATGCTCAGCCTGTGCGCGCCTGCACTGGCGGACAATATGCCCCCCGAGCCGCCCTCGGGCGAGATGCCGGAGGGCATGACCCCGCCCGACGGTGAATTTCCCGGCGAGCCTCCCGAGGGTGGCGCACCCGGCGAGGGTGGCGCGCCCGGCGAGGGCGGCATGCCCGGCGAAGGCGGCCCCGGCGGCATGGGCGGCCCGGGCGGCGGCTCCAGCCAGCCGGACAGCTACGACGCCGTGAACAGCTACGACGCAGACGCCGAGCTGACCGGGGACATCGAATCCACCGGCACGGACGAGAACGCGGTGCTGGTCACCGGCGGCAGCGTCACCGTATCGGACGCCACTGTCGCCCGCACCTCCTCCGACTCCACCGGCGGCGACAGCGCCAGCTTCTACGGCGTGGGCGCGGCCCTGCTGGCCACCGACGGCACCCTGACCGTCACCGATTCCACCATCACTACCGACGCGGCCGGCGGCGCGGGCGTGTTCAGCTACGGCGACGCCGTGGTCTATGTGAAGGATACCACCATTGAGACCACCCAGGGCACCTCCGGCGGCATCCACGTGGCGGGCGGCGGCACGCTGTACGCCGAGAACCTGACCGTCACCACCCAGGGCGGCTCCTCTGCCGCCATCCGCAGCGACCGCGGCAGCGGCACCATGGTGGTCAACGGCGGCAGCTATACCGCCAATGGCTCTGGTTCCCCTGCGGTCTACGTCACCGCGGACATCACCATTTCCGATGCCGAGCTCACCGCCACCGGCTCCGAGGCGCTGTGCCTGGAGGGCCTGAACAGCGTGAAGCTGTACAACTGCACCCTGACCGGCGACATGCCCGACCAGGACCAGAACGACAACACCTGGACCGTCATCCTCTACCAGAGCATGTCCGGCGACGCCCAGGTGGGCGAGGGCAGCTTCGAGATGGACGGCGGCAAGCTGGTCAGCAAGAACGGCGGCCTGTTCTACACCACCAACACCGACAGCACTTTCGTGCTGCGGGGCGTTGAGATCGAAGCCAGCGAGGACAGCGAGTACTTCCTGCGCGTCACCGGCAACGCCAACCAGCGCGGCTGGGGCTCCACCGGGGCAAACGGCGCGAACTGCACCTTCACCGCCATCCAGCAGACCATGGACGGCGACATCCAGTGGGACAGCATCAGCAACCTGGATCTGTACCTGACGGACGGCAGCACGCTGGTGGGCGCCATCGTGGACGACGAGAGCTGCGCGGGCGAGGGCGGCGACGGCGCCTGCCATGTGGTGATCGACGAGAGCTCCACCTGGGTCGTCACCGGCGACAGCACCCTGACGGCGCTGGAGTGCGCGGGCAGCATCGTGGACGATGCGGGCCAGAGCGTGAGCGTCGTCGGCGCGGACGGCACCGTGTACGTGGAAGGCGACAGCGAGTTCACCATCACCGTGGACAGCTACTCCGCCGAGGCCGACACTACCGGCGCGGGCGCCATCACCGAGGCGTGACGGGCGCTTGAACCGGCGCAGGGTGATAATCCCAATGCCAAAAAAGATCCTTCGACTCCGCTTTCGCTCCGCTCAGGATGACAACCATATGGCATATCGTCATTCTGAGCGGAGGCACAGCCGCAGTCGAAGAATCTGCTTCTATAGATGGCTATAGGCAACTCCCTGCTGTATCATGTTTGTCATGTCAATCAAAAAGCCTTCCCGTAAGGGAAGGCTTTTTCTCACACAAACCGCATGAACCAGGTGCACTCCTCGTCGTTGCAGCGCGCGCCCTCCACCGAGCGCATGTCGCAGTGGAACACGTGCGCAAGCCGGGTATCCCTGTCGCCGTAGAACCTGAGCACGAAGGGCACGTCCAGAGCCATCAGCTTCTCCGCCAGCTTCGGCGCGTGGGGCTTGAGGAAGTCGTCGTTGCTGGTCATGATGAAGGCGGGCGGGAAGGCGCTGGTGATGTGCTCCATGGGCGTGATCAGCGCCAGCTCCTTCTTCGTACCGCCCTTCGGCAGCAGGTCGGCCATGGCCGGCTCCTGCCAGTCGTCCCGGAAGGCGTAGGCCCCGCAGTTCAGGCCCACTGCCGTGGGCGCGAAGCCCGCGGGCGGGGCGAAGTCGTACTTCTTGGCGTAGGCGGGGTTGGTGCAGATGCAGCAGTAGATGGCCAGCATGTGTGCCCCGGCGGAATCGCCAACGGCAAACACGTGCCCGGCATCGAAGCCGTATTCCGCCGCGTGGGCCAGCATCCAGGCAAACACCGCGTTGGTGTCCTCGATCCCGGCGGGATACTGCCATTCCGGGGCCAGCCGATAGCTGAAGTTCACCACCGCGAAGCCCCGCTGGGCCAGGCTCATGCAGTAGTACTGATAGCGCTCCTTGTCGCCATAGACCCAGGCCCCGCCGTGGACGCTGACGATCACCGGCAGCGGCTTCTCCCCGGCGGACAGGGGCCGGTACACGTCCAGCGCCTGCAGCGGGTCAGCGTCCCCGTAGCGGATGTCGTCGAAGCGCACCACGTCGTTGGGCGTGGTCAGCCCCGCGTCGCGGATGTCGTCCCCGGCCTTGAAATCCCGGCGGGTCTTTTCGCTGTATTCAGACATGACACTCACTCCTTATCCGGCTCAAGCTTCGGCTTGAATCCTCTTGTTCCACTTGAGGAAGTAGTAGCTCACCTCGATCACGCAGCAGCAGCACCAGCCCACGGGATAGCCCAGGCCCACCAGCAGCGGCGTGTTGGCGATGAAGCGGGTGACGGTGAACAGGTAGATCTGCCGGATCACCACGAAGCAGCCGATCATAATCAGCATCGGCGCACGGGAATCCCCCCGGCCGCGCAGCGCGCCGGCCAGCGTGTGGTTCACGGCGTTGGCGATCAGGAAAAGCGTGTTTGCCCGCATGAACAGCACGCCGAACTCGATCACCGAGGCGTCCTTGGTGAACAGGCCGATGGCCGGGGCGGCGAACACCACCAGCACCACGGCGATCAGCCCCGTGATGCCCACGGCCAGCAGGATGCTGTCCCGGGTGCCCCGGTTGGCCCGGTCGTACTGTTTCGCGCCGATGTTCTGGCTGACGAAGGTGGTGGCGGCCATGGCCGTGGACTGCATGGGCAGCATGATGAAGCCGTCCAGCTTGTTATAGCAGCTCCACCCGGCCATGCAGCTGGAGCCGAAGGTGTTGATATAGCCCTGGACGAACACGTTGGAAAGAGACGTGATCACGCTCTGGATGCCAGCGGGCAGGCCCACGGCGAAGATCCGCTTCAGCACGCCGCCGTCGATGCGCAGGTCGTGCCAGGTCAGCTTGTAGATCTCCTTCGTCACGGTCAGAAGCCGCAGCGTCAGCACCGCCGACACCAGCTGGGACAGGATCGTGGCATAGGCCACGCCCTCGATGCCCATGCCAAAGCCCAGCACGAACAGCAGATCCAGCACAATGTTGAGTAAGCTCGTCAATATCAGGAACATCAGCGGCCGCGTCGTGTCGCCCACGGCGCGCAGGATGCCGCTGCCGATGTTGTAGATCAAAAGGCCGGAGATGCCCCAGAAGTAGATGGTCAGGTAGCTCACGGCGCCCTCGAACACGTCGTCCGGCGTGTTCATCAGCCGCAGCATGGGCTTGACGCTCAGCACGCCGATGGCCGTGAACGCCGCGCTGAGCAGGAAGGTCATGGCCATGGTGGTCTCGATGGCGGTGTGCAGCCGGTCCATGTCCCTGGCCCCGAAGCGCTGGGCGATCACCACGCCCGCGCCCACCGAAAAGCCGTTGAAGAAGAACACCAGCATGTTCACGATCATCGTGGTGCTTCCCACGGCGGCCAGGGCTTCCTTGCCCACGTAGTTGCCCACCACCACGCTGTCCACCGTGTTGTACAGCATCTGGAACACGTTGCCCAGCATCAGCGGCAGCGAAAACAGTATGATCTGCCGGATGATCGAACCGCTGGTCATGTCCCGGGTCGCGCTCCCGCGCATCAACGCCATGCCGCGCCCTCCCTTGTGATAAGTGTGTACCTATATTATAGGGGAGGATGGGGGATTGCGCAAGGGGAAAGGCGAGCAAAAGTCGCGTTTGAATAAGAATATATTAAAACCGCCGAACCCCGAGAAATCAAGAGGTTGGCGGTTTTGCAGGATGATTTGTAGATGATTTGTCGCTTGAATGGCTAACCGATACTTGAAGAAATCCGGATTAAGAGACAAAACAAGTTAGGCTGCAAGCCAATTCAGGGCTTTTGCTTTGATTGCTTCATACCATTCTGTTTCACTCTGTGCGGTTGAAGCAATCTGCATAGAATAATCACAAAAGGCTTTTATTTGCTTCGGGTTGGGAATATAGCTTGCTCTATGTGACTGTTCTACCATTTTCTCAAAGACTTCAAGTTCAATCGGGATTATAACTGATTTTCCGCCATAATAAGCGATATTCGCAAGATGAAGCGTAAAGAAATGCGCAATGCAAGAAGGGTTTATTGTTGGCGCAATAAAGAAACAGAATGCTTCTTTACTCTGCTCGCGCTTCACTTTTGCCAAATGGCGTGAAACAGGTTCGCCCTCTGATTCATATTGACGTTGCCCCGTTTGCATAGTCACTTCAACAATCAATGAGAAGTCACCATAATCACAAATTATATCCGCCATATTCCCGGTTGCTGTTGACAGTGGTTGCCCTTCATCATCAAATTTCAGGTTTGCATGAATATTTCCGCCGTCCAGCATGGTCATTGCACGCCATGTATTCCATTCTAACATCAAAGGCACATCATAATAGCCATTCTGCCGGATTTCACTGAACACTTCCATTACATCAGTATAAGCACGATAGTCCTTTAACGTTTCCACTTGCTGACTGATTAACGCTTCCTTGCGCTTCCGTGTTGCTTGCCTTAATGCTTTTTTCAGAGTTGGAATATCGCTTGTCTCAATCGTTCGCGGCGCCAGCAAGCCGAGTCTCGTTACTTCTGCAATAAGGTTCTGCCTGTTGTCAGTATACAGAATGGGTAATTCAGCATTAAAAAGGTATTGTTTATATCGAGCTTCATCGTCAATGAATACAGGTTTTCGGTCAATGTTAGCAAGGAAAAACTCAACTTCACGTTCCTTTTCAGGGAGTATGGAAAGAGACTTCCCCTTTTGCGATAGCGACACAATTCCTGTTGCGCGTAAATACCTAAAACAAGCATCTGTATAGTCGCGCAAATTACTCGCTTTTGTTTTGATAAACTTTGCTATTGAAGTGTCACGGGATTCACGCGTTCTTGTATTTCCAGCTTGTATTTCATCAGCATAGATTTCCATCAATTCGTTGTCGCGGTATTGTCCCATGAACGTTCTATAACTAATGCGGCAATCTTCTTTTGCTTGCCTAAAATGGCGTATTTTTTCAACTATAGTTTCAAAACCAGAATAGCGCACAAGCTGCATTCCGAAAATCATTAGTTCATCAAACGTGATATGCCCTAATGTATAGATAAGCCGGAATATCTCTAAATACGGCTTTACACAGAAATAGCCACTATTATTTGACGTTTCCGTATGATAAGGGGACGGCAGCTGAAACTTGAGCATTTGACGCAACAACGATTCTTGACATAATTCTTCATCGAGAAAGTTCCGCCCCGCGTCAGTTAAAGCTATAGTTGGTTTTATATCAACAAACCCTAATGCCTTAGGCCCTCTGTTTATTCTATCTCTTGCGCTAAAAGCTGGGTCAGAAACCGAACCGACACCTTCAAATCGGGGATCGGTAGCCAAACACGCTATAAATTCTTCTTGACATCTTGTGTTCCATGTTCTGCCGGAAAACTTCTCAACAAACAATTCTATTTCCGGTTGCATTTTCATTGGTGTTCTGGGGGATGTTATGAAGAATAAGGTTTTTCCTTGCAGTCGTGCCATAGTCTCACCCCACGATATAGTTGGTAACTATAATATGCTTTGATTCAGACTTGAAGCGGTTACGAATATTGACAGCGTATGATTTTTCATATTCGCCCCGGATTAAATCCCCGTATAATTCTTCTGTTAAGGGTGTTCTGCCTATAATCATAAGGGCTTTACACTTTAGCAAACGAAAATCAGCAGCTAATCTTCTATGGTCTTGTTCGTCAAAACCATTTCCCTGTGTCGGAATATTGCCATAATCATGAAAAACACAATCATACGGCGGGTCAAGGAACATGAAGTCACGTTCAGTAGCCATATCAAAGATGGCAGAGTAATCCCCTTCATACAATTCTGAACGTTGCAGCAAATCTTTATGTTGTGGGGTTATAAGTCGAGTATTGAAGTTTTGATAACGCCCAAAAGGAACGTTGTATTCACCTGCGGCATTATACCTAATCATTCCAGAATATGCGGTCTTATTGATGAAGAAATAGATAACAGCATATAAGTATTTTGAAGGTATTTTGCCGTTATACATATCCCTCAATTCATAGTACAAAGCTTCGTTTTTGTTTTCTACTCGGTCATCTGGGTGACGTGCTTTAAGCGCGGCATAGTCACGTTGATTAGCTTCATAGATAGACTGAAGTTCATCTAACTGTCGTCTAACTGTTTCGTAATTATCGCGGATTTGCCTATAGAACAACATAAGGTTAGGATTTATGTCATTGATCAAAGCTCTTTCAGGGCAAAGATGGAACAGTACAGCCCCGCCGCCTAAAAATGGCTCAAAATACCTATCGAATGAAGCAGGAATATACCGTTCAAAGGCAGGAATTTCCTTCGATTTCCCACCACGGTATTTTATCATTGGCTTCATACACTACACCCCTTTTGATTGCTGGGTAGAACAAACCAATATAAGTATAGCATATTTCTGCCAGCTTTTCCAGTTAAGAATAAACAGGCGGATTCATACAAAACGCGGCAGGCACGGAACAATTCCATACCTGCCGCCGCTGTCAAAGGTTCCGCCGCGCCAGTCGTGCGCAGTACAGCTTCAAGTCCTCTTTTCGGCCTTCATAGCTGTCTGTCCAGGTAAGTTGTACAGTACACCGTTACAGCGGATAACATGGGCACCGTAACACATTAAATGTTCAGATCTCTTCCACCTTGATCAGGTTCGTGTTTCCGCTCTTGCCGTTGGTGACGCCGCCGGTGATGACGATCTTGTCGCCGGGCTTGAGGCCCAGCTTTTCCCGGGCCAGCTGGGTGGCCACGAAGAACAGCACGTCGGTGGAGGTGTATTCGATGCTCAGCGCGGGCAGCACGCCCCAGCTCAGGGCCAGCTTGCGCATGGCGGCCTCGCTGGTGGTGACGCCCAGGATGTCCACCGGGGCGCGGAAGCGGGAGATCATGCGCACGGTCCTGCCGGACAGGGAGCAGGCCACGATGGCCTTGGCGCCCACGTCGATGGCCATGGCGCACACGGCATGGCTGATGGCGTCCACGGTGTTGTGGGTAACGAACTGGGTGTCGTGGAAGCGCTGGGCGTAGTCGATCTTCTTCTCGGTGGCCTCGGCGATCTTCGCCATCACGGCCACGGCCTCCACCGGGTGCTTGCCCGCGGCGGTCTCGCCGGAGAGCATGATGGCGCTGGTGCCGTCGTACACGGCGTTGGCCACGTCGGAGATCTCGGCGCGGGTGGGCCGGGCGTTGTAGATCATGCTTTCCAGCATCTCCGTGGCGGTGATCACCCGCTTGCCGATCAGGCGGCACTTGGTGATCAGCTGCTTCTGCACGGCGGGCAGCTCCTCATAGGGGATCTCCACGCCCATGTCGCCGCGGCCGATCATGATGCCCTCGCAGGCGGTGCAGATCTCCTCGATGTTGTCGATGCCGGACTGGTTCTCCAGCTTGGCGATCAGGCTGATCTTCCCGCCGCCATTGGCATCCAGGAATTCGCGCACGTCCAGAAGGTCCTGCTTGCGGCTCACGAAGGAGCAGGCCACGAAGTCCACGCCGTTTTGGATGCCGAACAGCAAATCGCGCTTGTCGGCTTCGGACAGGTAGATCTGGTTCAGCACCTTGCCGGGGAAGGACATGCTCTTGCGGTCGGACAGCTCGCCGCCGATGGCCACGCGACAGTGGATCTCGCCGCCCTCGATGCGCTCCACGTCCAGCGCCAGCAGGCCGTTGGCCAGCAGCACCCGGTCGCCCGGCTCCAGGTCGTCCGCCAGGCCTTCGTAGTTCACGGACACCCGCGTCTCGTCGCCGATCACGTCGTTGACGCACAGCGTGAATTCCTCGCCCTCGACGAGATTGATTTTGCCGTTCTTGAAGGTCTTGATGCGGTATTCCGGGCCCTTGGTGTCCAGCATAATGGCGATGGGTAGCCCCAGCTTTTCCCGAACGCCGCGGATGGTCTCGATCTTTTGAAGGTGCTCCTCGTGGGTGCCGTGGGAGAAGTTGATGCGGGCGATGTTCATGCCCGCCTGGCACATCGCGGTCAATACCTCTTCGGACTGGCTGGCCGGGCCGATGGTGCAGATGATCTTGGTCTTGCGCATGGTATCACCTCATATTGTTGATGTGGGTACAAACAAATCCATTATTATTTTAGCATGGCGGGCGAGCGCTGTAAAGGCAGGCGGGAAAATTGGCGGATTCTTTGTGTCGGGCCCGGGGGATTGCGAAAAGCGGACAAATGGAGTATACTGGAGAGAGCAATGGAGCCGGGAGGCGGAAGAAATGGACAACAACCATATGGGCGAACGGGCGAGGATCGGCATACTTGGTGCGGGCACCTGGGGCGTGGCGCTGGCGCGAATGCTGACCAACAGCGGGCACGACGTGACGGTGTGGTCGGCACTGCCGGAGGAGATCGAGCAGCTCTCCGCCACGCGCCGCCAGAAGAACCTGCCCGGCGCGGTGATCCCCGAGGCGACCCGGTTCACTGCGGACATTGCCCGGGCCTGCGACGGCGCGGACATACTGCTGTTTGCAGTGCCCTCGGTGTTTGTGCGCGCCACGGCCCGAGCCGCCGCGCCATACATCCCCGAGGGCCAGATCATCGTGGACGTGGCCAAGGGCATGGAGCCCGACACCCTGATGACCATGACCCAGGTGATCGCCGACGAGCTTGAAAAGCAGGGCGCGCCGCGGACGCGTCTGGTGGCGCTCTCCGGCCCCACCCACGCCGAGGAGGTGGCGCTGGACCTGCCCACCACCATCGTGTCCGCCTGCCCGGACATGGACGTGGCCCGGCGGGTGCAGGATGTGTTCATGAACACCTGCATGCGGGTGTACACCAACGAGGACATCCTGGGCGTGGAGCTGTGCGGCGCGGTGAAGAACATCATCGCCCTGGCGGCGGGCATCTCCACCGGCCTGGGCTACGGCGACAACGCCAAGGCCGCGCTGATCACCCGGGGCATCGTGGAGATCACCCGGCTGGGCGTGGCGATGGGCTGCCGGGAGCAGACCTTCAGCGGCCTGGCGGGGCTGGGGGACCTGATCGTCACCGCCACCAGCCGCCACAGCCGCAACAACCGCTGCGGCATGCTGATCGGCCAGGGCGTGCCCACCGACGAGGCCGTGGCGCAGATCGGCATGGTGGTGGAGGGCCTGCACGCGCTGGCGGCCACGAAGCAGCTGGCGGCGCGCTACGGCGTGGAGATGCCCATCACCCAGGCCGTGGACGCCATCGTCAACGGCGGCAGCGATCCCCGGGAAGTGGTGCTCGGGCTGATGAGCCGGGAAAAGACATCTGAAACGGTATAAATTAGCAATGATAGACAACAGCCCCGAACCGACCGAGCGGTCGATCCGGGGCTGCTTTTTGCCGCCAAAGGTTCAATTTCCCTCCCGGCGCTCCCGGTACTGGGCGGGGCTCACGCCTACGGCGTTCTTGAAGCTCTTGCTGAAGTGGAACGGGTCGGGATACCCCACCCGGACGGCAATTTCTTTGATGGACAGCTGGGAATCCAGCAGCAGCTTCTTGGCCTTCTGCATGCGCAGGTCGGTCAGATACCGGCTGGGACTGGTGCCGGCGCGCTCGTGGAACAGCTTGCTCAGGTAAGGCGCGGACACGGCCTGGGCCTCGGCCACGGCGGCGAAGTCGATCTGCTGGTCGTAATTCTGGCGCAGGTACAGCATCACGTTATCCACCACTTCGCCGGCGCCGGCCTCCCGCCGGGGGGCGAGGGCCTGCTCCCGGGCCATCAACATCGTCTCCAGCCGGGAAAGCAGTGCGGTCAGCTCCTCCGGGTTCACCGGCTTGAGCAGGTAATCCACGGCGCTGTTCTGGATGGCGGCGCGGGCGTACTCGAAGTCGCTGTAGCCGCTGACAATCACGCACAGCGCCGATGGGTTCTGCTCTCGCAGCCGTGAGATCAGCTCGATGCCATCCATTTCCGGCATCTTGATGTCGCTGAACACCACGTCCGGCATCAGCTGTCCGGCCAGCTCCAGCGCCTCAAGCCCCGTGCCTGCCTGGGCCACTACCTCGAAGGCGGCGTTGCCTTCCTGGATACGCCGGGCGATGTTCCGGGCGATCAGCTTCTCGTCGTCCGCGACGATGACCTTAAACTTCCGATTCATGGGCGCTCGCTCCTATCGTGACGCAGGCCCCGCCTTCGGGGTTGTTCTCGAGGGTAAACAGGAATTGGTTGTCGTACAGCAGGCAGAAGCGGATAAACACGTGCAGTATGCCCATGCCGTTGATCTTCAGCGACGGCAGCGTGCGGGTGCGGCGGATCTCGTCCATCTGCGCCTTCAGCGCCGCCAGCGTCTCCGCCTCAAAGCCAGGGCCGTTGTCCAGGATCCTCAGTCGGTAGCCGTCGCCGTCCGTCTCGCCGCGGATGGCAATCCTGTAGGGCGGGCGGCGGGTGGTGGTGAACTTGATGGCGTTCTCCGCCAGCAGCTGCACGCATAGCTTGGGTACCGACACGCCGTCCAGCGCCCCGGGCACGTCGATCTCATAGGACAGATCGCCCTGGTAGCGGATCTCCATGCAGCGCAGGTAGTTGCGAGTGTGCTTCAGCTCGTCCGCCAGCGGCACCTGCTGGGCGGAGTCGGAGGAGATATAGCGCAGGATGTCGGCCATGGACTGGCACATCACGGCGATCTCGTCGTTCATGCCCTCGTCGGCCATGGCCTGCAGCGCCTGGAGGCTGTTGTAGAGGAAGTGGGGGTTCATCTGGGCCTGCAGCGCCAGCATCCGCGACTGCATCTCCTGGTTTTGAAGCTCCAGCAGCTTGCCCACGTGTTCGGACAGCGTGCCCTGCATCTGGGTGAACGCGCCGTGGAGCGTCTGCATCTCCGTCAGGTCGGTCTCAAGGGGCGGCAGGGCGGTGGGGCGCTCGATGTCGAAGCTGCCCAGCTGCTGGCACATCTGGTCGATGGGCGCGGTGATGCGGCGGGCCGCCAGGTGGGAGAGCAGTATGGCCAGCGCCAGCACCACCAGCGTGATCACAAAGGCGGTGGCGATCTGCTGCAGCGCAGGCCGGAGCAGGTTCCCAGCGTCGATAACCGTCACGGTGTAGAAGTTGCCGCCGTCTGATGGCGCGCAGCAGATCAGCGCGTCGCCCCGCCAGGCACTCGCCCGGCGGAACTCCTCGGGGAAGCCCATGGCCCGGGCGGCATCGAACAGGCCCTCGGCGTCGGCCTTCAGCGGATAGATCAGCCGCCCGTCCGCGTCGAAAAACAGCGTGCGTTCGCCGTAGCCGGAGCCATAGGCGGCGATGCCAGACACCACGCGGCTCACCCGCTGCTTGATCTCGATATAGCCGCAGGGATTGCCGAAGTTGTCGAAGTTCTCCATGGCCAGGGTCATGAACATCCGCCCATAGGCGTCGGTGGTGTACTTCGACAGCGCTTCGTCCGCGCCGGAGAAGAACGCCCGCTGGCGCACGTCCTTCTCGGCCAGGGATTCGTACCAGGGCGCGCCTTCCGGGGTATCCGGTACCACCTCGTTGTTCAGGCCGGTGGACACCCGCTTGCCGTCCCGGGTGTAGAGGTTGATCTGGTCGACGGGGCGGTTGGGGAGGATGATCAGCGACAGCATCATGGACAGCTTCTCCGCCTCGCCGCCCTCGTCGCTGCCGGTGGGCCGCAGGAAGAACCGGTCCTGCATGCGGGTGGTGTAGCTGATGTTCATGGCCATGGTGCGCATCTGCTCCACCTCCCGGTCCACGTTCAGGGCGGCGGATCGGGTCTGCTGGCGCAGGGCGGTGAGCGTCTGGCTGCGCACGCGGGCGGCCTGCATGGCGATCAGAGCCACGGCCAGCGCGAATATGGAGGAAAGTATGATGATGGTATAGGTGCCGAACAGCGTGCCGCGAACGGTTCTCTTTTTCATGGCAAACCTCCGCACCGGTAAAGAATATACATGGAACTGGATAAAATTAACCATTCCATTTCAAAACAGCAATACTTATAATGGAACCATACCAAATGCACCTCTATTGTACAGGGTGGGTAAAGAAATGTCAATAACATCAAAAGGAGGCATTAACATGAAGAGGATCCTTGCTTGCTTGCTGGCGGCGCTGCTGCTGGGTACGGCCGCCGTGGCCGAGGGCACGACCATCACCTACATGGCCAGTCAGGACTGGGTGCAGGACGCCGAGATGGAACTGGGCGAGAAGTTTGAGCAGGAGACCGGCATCCATGTGGACTACCAGATCATCCCCTCCGACCAGTACAACAACATGCTGATGAACAAGCTGAACAGCGGCGAGTGCACCGACATCTTCGGCTCCCAGGCGGGCCAGTTCGACATCGTCACCCAGCTGAATGTGGAGAAGAACGCCGTGGACCTGTCCGGTGAAGCCTGGGCGGAAACCGTCGATCCCCTGGCCTTTGCCGAGACCAGCGTGGACGGCAAGCTGTACGGTCAGCCCGTGCAGGACGTGTCCGCCGTGTGGGCCGTGGCCTACAACAAGCAGGTGTTTGACAAGTTGGGCTTGTCCGTGCCCACGAACTACGAGGAGTTCAAGGCCGTCTGCGAAGCCATCAAGGCCGACGGCATGACCCCCATCTACGAGGCCGTTTCCGACGGCTGGCACCACCAGCTGTGGTTCTGCGAGCTGGGCGTGGCCATCGAGCATGCCGAGCCCGGTACCGCCGAGAAGCTGAACAACAACGAGATGGGCTTTGCCGACAGCGCCACCGCCGCACAGCTGGTGGACCAGATCAAGGAAATGGTGGACCTGGGCTACTGGGGCGACGACTACATGTCCAACGAGTACGCCAACGCGGCCAAGGCCATCGCCAGCGGCGAGTGCGCCATGACCGTGGCCAACCAGGGCTTCCCCACCGAGATCAACGCCGCCTTCCCGGATTTCCCAGCTGAGGACATCGGCTTCTTCGTGATGCCCCTGTGCGACAACCAGGTGCTGAACATGAACCCCGTCGGCCCGACCCGCTTCATCTATTCCGGTTCCGCCAACATCGACGCAGCCAAGCAGTACCTGGCCTTCATCGCCGAGCCCGAGAACCTGCAGTACCTGATCGACAACGTGCCGAAGTTCAACACGCTGCCCTTCACCACCGTCACCGACGCCTACTCCGACGAGATCTCCGGCTTCTATGCCGCCTATCCGGACCACGGCACCGTGTACCAGACCAGCGTGAAGTACGTCAATCCCCAGTGGATGGAGATCGGCAAGGAGCTGACCGCCGTGCTGCTGGGCGACGAGACCACCGAGCAGATGCTGAAGAACATCGACCGCAACCGTGCCGACCAGGCTGCCGCGGCCCAGGACCCCGCCTGGAACTGAGGGGAAACCTGACAGATTGACCTGACGCTTTGCGGAGGGGACCGCCGATCCGCGGTTCCCTCCGCTTTTCCGTATCACCCATTGTAAACCCGATTCTCCCGGGAGGCTGCCATGAACAAGAACCGAATGTATCCCACCTGGTTCATCTTCGGCGCGCTGCTGCTGTACGTGGTATTGTACGTGCTGCCGTCTGTGATGGGCATCGGCTATTCTTTCACGGACTGGTCGGTGTATTCCCAGGATGTCCACTTCGTGGGACTGAAGAACTTCCAGACCGTGTTCTCCGCCGATTACAACTACAATCGCATGCTGGGCAACACCTTCCTGTTCACCATCGTCACCACGCTGGCGAAGAACGTGATCGGCCTGGCGCTGGCGGTGCTGCTGACCAAGAAAGTGAAGCTGCTGAACTTCCACCGGGCGGTGATGTACCTGCCCTGCGTGCTGTCGGCGCTGATCGTGGGCATGATCTTCAAGGCGGTGCTGAATCCGAAGATCGGCCTTCTGAACACGGCGCTGCGGGCCATCGGGTTGGACGCCCTGGCGAAGAACTGGCTCACGGATTCAAAAATCGCCTTCAATTCCGTGATGGCGGTTGACATTTGGAAGGGCATGGGCTACATTATGACTATACTCATCGCCGGCATCATGTCCATATCTCCCACCTACTACGAGGCGGCTGAAATCGACGGCGGCAACGCCTGGCAGTGCTTCCGGCACATCACGCTGCCGCTTCTGACGCCCACGCTGACCGTGACCACCGTGCTGAACGTGATCTACGGGCTCAAGGTGTTCGACACCGTCTACGCGCTGACCAACGGCGGCCCCGGCTACGCCACCGAGGTGCTGTACACCGGTGTGTACAAGGAATTCGGCCTGGGCCGCTACGCCGTGGGCACCACGCTGTCGTCCATCATGACCGTGGTGATGCTCATCGTGGGCTACTTCATGATCAAGCACATGGTGCAGGGAGGGGGCGGCGAGGCATGAACAGCCGCATGAGGAACCGCAGGCGCTGGCAGGCCGTGGGCGTGAACGTGCTGGCCTGGGCGCTGTCGCTGATACTGATGGCGCCGCTGCTGCTGATCCTGGTGAACAGTTTCAAGGACAGCGTGTCCGCCAGCGACATGAACCTGGCGCTGCCGGGCAATCCCCAGTGGAGCAACTATTCCGTGGTCGTCGAGAAGGGCAAGCTGGGCATCACGTTTCTGAACAGCATGCTCTACTCCGTCGGCAGCGTGCTGCTGTGCACGCTCCTGTCCTCGATGGCGGCCTACGTGATGAGCCGCAACAACCGCAGGCTGCATAAGACGCTGTACCTGTTCATCGTGCTGGGGATCGCCATGCCCATCAACTTCGTCACGCTGATGCGGGTGATGCAGTTTGTGCGCCTGATCAACACCCGCACGGGCATCGTGCTGCTCTACACTGCCACCCAGATCCCCTTCAACGTGTTTTTGATCCACAGCTTTGTCAGCAAGATCCCGGAGGAGATCGACGAGGCCGCGACCATCGACGGCGCTTCTCCCCTGGGCCTGTTTTTGCGGGTGATGCTGCCGCTTTTGAAGCCGGTGCTGGTGACGGTGATGGTGCTCACGTTCCTGAACACCTGGAACGAGTTCGTGATGCCGCTGTACTTCCTGGGCTCCTCCACCAAGTGGCCCATGACGCTGGCGGTGTACAACTTCTTCGGCATGTACTTCAAGGACTGGAACCTGGTCTGCGCCGACATCGTGCTCACCAGCGCGCCGGTCATACTGGTGTACCTGCTGGGCCAGAAGTACATCGTGGCCGGCATGACGGCGGGCGCGATCAAGGGATAATACACGAGAAGGTGACAGCCAATGCGACGGATTGAGCTTTCCCCGGGCGTGACCCGGGTGACACTGGAGACGGAGGACGCGGCCCTGTTCAGGGACGTGTCCTTCTCGGACGCTTTCGGCGAATACCTGCGCCAGACGGGCTATGCCTGCGCGCCCCGGCCGGTGTACCGGCTGAAGGCGGCGGGGGAGGGCGGCGCGGTGAAGCGCACGGCCAACGGCGAGGTGGTGGTGTTCGACGAGGGCGAGGCGGACCTGCTGCGCGTCTGCCACTCCGCCACGCTGCGCTTTGCCTGTCCGGCAGGGGCGGTGCTCACGGGCCTTGGCCAGCACGAGGACGGCGTGTTCGACTATTCGGATGGCCAGGAGCGCCTCTACCAGCACAACATGAAGATCGCCATACCCTTCCTGTTGTCCAGCGCCGGCTGGGGCCTGCTGATCGAGGCGGGCTGCGCCATGCGCTACAGGGGCAGGCCGGGCGGCTTCGTGTTCGAGCTGGATGCCGTGGACAGCTTGAGCTATGTGGTCATCCGTGGCGGGGACTGCGCCGAGGTGCTTGAAAAGCTGATGGCGCTGGTGGGCAGGCCCGCGCTGCTGCCCAAGTGGGCCTACGGCTACATACAGTCCAAGGAGCGCTACACCTGCTCGGACGAGCTGATCGACGTGACGCGGCAGTTCCGCGAGCGCGGCCTGGGCCTGGACTGCATCGTGCTGGACTGGATGAGCTGGAACGACGGCTGCTGGGGCGACAAGACCCCGGATGCGGCCCGCTTCCCGGACGTGAAGGCGCTCACGGAGCAGCTGCACGCAATGGACGCCAGGCTGATGGTGTCCGTGTGGCCCAACTGCGCCAAGGGGCGGGACTGCGACGAGTTCGAGGCCGGGGGACACTTCCTGCCCGGCAGCCGCATCTACAATGCCTTCTCGCCCGCCGCCCGGGAGCTGTACTGGCGGCAGTGCCGCAGGCACTGGATGGACGGCGGCGCGGATGCGCTGTGGTGCGACAGCTGCGAGCCCATCACCGACCCGGACTGGTGCGGAGCGGACAAGCGGGACGAGGACGAGCGCATGCGGCTGCTCACCGAGGCCAGCGCGCTGCGCATGGACCCGGAGCGCATGAACGACTACGGCGCGCAGCACCTGCGCGGCCTGTCGGAACACTGGCGGCGGGACTATCCCGGCAAGCGGCCCGTGCTGCTTTCGCGCAGCGGCGGCATCGACTCCAGCGCCCTGGGCGCGATCCTCTGGTCGGGGGACGTGGCCGCCCGCTGGGAGGTGCTTGAAAAGCAGGTCACCGAGGGCATCAAGGCGGCGCTGAGCGGCCTGTGCTGGTGGACGCTGGACATCGGCGCGTTCTTCGTGGGCCGGAAGGAGCCCTGGTTCTGGCGGGGCGACTACCCGGACGGCGTGGACGACCCCGGCTATCGGGAGCTGTATGTGCGCTGGTTCCAGTTCGGCGCGATGCTGCCGGTGTTCCGCTCCCACGGCACCGACACGCCCCGGGAGCCCTGGCGCTTCGGGAATGAGGACAGCCCGGAGTACCGGGCCATCCGCGGCATGATCGAGCTGCGCTACCGGCTGATGCCCTACATCTATTCCTCCGCGGCGCAGTCCTGCCGGACGGGCCTGCCCATGCTGCGGGCGATGATGCTGGCCTTCCCGCGGGAGGCGGCGCTGGCTGGGATGCACGACCAGTTCATGCTGGGCGACGCGCTGCTGGCCAGGCCGGTGACGAAGCCACTGTCAGCGGGCGGCGCGCAGGCGACCATCCAGCTGCCGGCGGGCGGCTGGTACGACCTGTTTACGCTGGAGTACCGCGAGGGCGGGAGAGAGGTTTCCATTCCCACGCCGCTGGGGCGCTTCCCGGCGTTCGTTCGGGCAGGCTCCATACTGCCGCTGGCGGAGGGCGCAAAGTGCGCCGCCGAGGCCGCGACCCGGGAGATCTGGGTGTTCCGCGGCGCGGACGGTCGATTTGAGCTGTACGACGACGCGGGCGACGGCGATGATGCGGGCTGGACCGTGCCCCTTGCCTACGACGACGATCGCGGCGAATTGGCCTTTGGCGCGGTCCGGGGCCGCCTGCCGCAGCCCATGGACGTGGAGGTGCGCTTCATCCAGGAGGACGGCGGCCAGCGGGCACTGCCCGTGCGCTATACCGGCGAGGCGCTGACCGTGCGCCTGGACGACGCGAAAGCAGCGCCCGGGAAGGCGCTGTACGTGGAACCATATTAATAGGAGGGGAAAGCCATGTTGAAGGGAATCCCGGCCATACTGACTCCGGAGCTCTTGAAGATCATGATGGAGATGGGCCACGGCGACACGCTGGTGATCGGCGACGGCAACTTCCCGGCGCCGTCCATCGCCAGGGACGCCCATCTGGTGCGCCTGGACGGCCACGGTGTGCCGGAGGTGCTGGATGCCATACTGCAATTCTATCCGCTGGACCCCTACGTGGAGACGCCGGTGAGCCTGATGGAGGTCGTCCCCGGCGACCCGGTGGAGACGCCCATCTGGAACGAGTACGCGAAGATCATCGCCAAGTGGGAGCCCGCAGCGAAGATCGGCCACATCGAGCGCTTCAAATTCTACGACGAGGCCCGCAAGGCCTACGCCGTGGTGGCCACGGGTGAGACGGCCCTCTACGCCAACATCATCCTGCAAAAGGGCGTCGTGAAACAGAATTAAGCGCATAAGAAGCAGGGGCGGCACTGCCGCCCCTGCGTTTGGCGTATCAGCAGTCCGTGCAGCCGACGATCGTGCCGTCCTCGTCCCACAGGTCGTGCCAGTCGTTGGCGCCGGGCCACAGGAACACCTGGCCCTTCACCAGCCGGTTGCCCCGCTCCAGGGTGGCGATGGTGGCCATCTCCGCGTCCGTCAGCGGCTCGGACACCGCCGCGGCCAGGTTGGCCTCGTAGTTGTGCACGGAGAAGGGAATGGGCAGCTGGCCCCGCTGGATGGCCCACTTCAGGCAGATGATGGCCGGGTGGCAGTTGTGCGCCCTGGCGATCTCCACCAGTTCCGGTTGCTCCATGTCCGCGATGTCCTCGGGCAGGATGTCCCGCTCCGGGCGGCGCGGCGAGCCCAGGGGCATATAGCCGATGGGCAGGATGCCCTTGGCGTTCAGGTAGTCGAACAGCTCCTGCTGCTGGAAGCAGGGGTGCAGCTCGGATTCGCAGGCGGCAGGGGGCACCCGCAGCTTGCCAAGCACGGCCTCCAGCTTGGGGATGGTCATGTTGGAAATGCCGATGTGCCGCACCAGCCCCAGGTGCACCAGCGACTCGATCTGGCGATAGGTATCCACGAATTCCTTCACCGAGAAGGGCTTGGAGTCCGGGTTGCGGGAGTCCACGTCGCAGAAGGGCGCGTGGTAGTTGGGGAAGGGCCAGTGGATGAACAGCATGTCCAGGTAGTCGCACTGCAGGTCCCGGATGGTCTTCATCGCGGCCTTCTCCACGTCCCGGTGCATGTCGTTCCACACCTTGGACATGATGAACAGGTCGCGGCGCTTCACGACGCCCTCGTCAAAGGCGGCCTTGAACACCTGGCCGATCTTGTCCTCGTTGCCGTAACAGGCGGCGCAGTCAAACAGCCGCCAGCCCGCGCGGATGCCGCCGGCCACCGCCCCGGCCACCTCCTCCGGCGACACGCGATCGGAGCCGAAGGTGCCCATGCCGATGCAGGGGATGGGAGCGCCGCCGTTCAGCTTGAAGTTCGGCACGGTCCTGGGATCGATCATTGCTATTCCTCCATTCTGTCAGAAGAGGGTTGAGAGTTCAGGGAATAACGCCCTCAACCTGCGGTCGATGGTATCGTTACGGCTGCATTTTAATCTGAATGCTCTGTTCAGTCCGGGTACACCACGGCCACCTTGCCGCACTGGCCGGAGGCCATCAGGCGATAGGCTTCGGCCACGTCCTTCAGTTCAAAGCGATGGGTGATCAGCCTGTCGGGATGGATGCCCCAGCGCACCAGGTGCTCCACCAGTTCCTCCATGCGCCACAGGCTCGTGACCCAGCTGCCGTAGATGCTCTTCTGGCCGTGCATGATGTCCGGGGAGGGATTGAAGGTCACGTCGTTGCCCTCGCCCACCATGGCCATCTTGCCCCACTCGCGGGTGCAGCGGATTGCCATGGCCCGGGCGGCGTTGTTGGCGGAGCAGTCGATGGCCCGTTCGCAGCCATAGCCGTCGGTGACGTCCATGATGGCCTTCTCGCAGGCATCCACGTCCTTGCTGTTGAACACGTAGTCCGCCAGACCCAGGTCCTTGGCCAGCTTCATGCGCTCCTCGTTGATGTCGCAGCCGATGGTCTTGTCGCAGCCCATGGCCTTGGCCAGCATCAGCGTCGCCAGGCCCACCGGGCCCAGGCCCGTGACCAGCACCCGGTCGTTGCCGGACACGCCGATCTTCATCAGCGCCTCGTAACAGGTGCCGAAGCCGCAGGCAACCTGCGCGCCGTCCTCATAGGAAAGCTCGTCGGGCAGGGCGATCAGGTCCTTCTCGTCGCAGAGCATGTAGGGGGCCATGCCGCCGTTGCGCTGCCAGCCGTAGGCCGCGCGGTAAGGGCTCTTGCAGGAGATGTAGTAGCCGCGGCGGCAGTCGTAGCACACGCCGCAGCCGGAGATGTGGTACACGATCACCCGGTCGCCCTTCTTGAAGCGCTTCAGGCCCTCGCCCTCCTCCACGATGATGCCGCAGGGCTCATGACCTGCGATCATCCCGGGCTGGTAGCCCTCCGGGCCCTTGCCCACGTGGGCGCGGTAGATGCAGCGGATGTCGCTGCCGCAGATGGTGGAGGCCTTGGTCTTTACCACCACCTGGCCGTGGCCCGGCTTGGGCATGTCGAATTCCTTCAGTTCAACGGTGCTGTTGCCCGGCAGGATGGCGCCGAGAATCTTTTTATCCATGGGTCAGCCTCCTCTGTGCGTTATTCCACTGTCTTCATTCTACCGAACGCACGGGGAAAGTATAAGAGAAAAAACCGACCACCTTGTGTAAATAATGTCGCTTTCGCGCAGGTTTGTTATCTGAACCGCGCCATGAAAGGGGGGCTTCGGCCTTGGAGACCTATGAATTTTCCACGACCTTTGAACTGAACTCGCTGCAGATCTCTCCGGTGCACGTGCGCATCGAGCAGCTGCGGCCCGTCATCGCGGCCCACCGCCACTCCAACGTCAGCTACGAGGTGCACTACACCGAGCGCGGCCGCGGCACGGTGACGGTGGACGGCCAGGTGTACCAGGTCTATCCGGGCCTGTTGTACGTCACCGGCCCCGGCGTGCTCCACGCCCAGCGCTCCGATGGGCGGGACCCGGTGGTGGAGTATTGCCTGTACCTGAACTGCCGCCGCCTGGACGCGGGCGGGGCGGATCCGCTGGCTCTGTTTGCGCAGACGCCCTTCTGGATGGGGGAGGACGGCGGCGTATTCCCGCTGCTGAAGCAGCTGATCGAGGAGAACCGGGCGGCCCGGCCGGACGTTGGAGCCATGTCCGAGGCGCTGCTCCGCCAGATCGTGATCCTGCTCACCCGGCTGTACCGCAGCGATTCCGGCGCCCGCCGCCAGCCTGCCGCCCCGGCGCTGACCCGGGACGGCCTGATGCCCGTCATCGAGGACGCCTTCTTCTACCGCTATGCCACGCTGACGCTGTCGGAGCTGTCGGGGCTTTTGAACCTCAGCGCCCGCCAGACCCAGAGGCTGCTCCAGGACAGCTTCGGCAAGACCTTCTCCCAGAAGCTCACCGACGCGCGCATGGCCGCGGCCTGCCAGTTTTTGAACGGCACCAGCCTGTCCGTCACCGAGATCGCCGAGCGCGTGGGCTTCTCCTCCATCGAACATTTTTCCACGGCATTCAGGCGCAGCATGGGCGTTTCACCCCGGGAATACCGCCGCGCAAGCAGAAATTGAGGGAGATCTTTACATTTATGCTCAATTCTTGCTCTGAATATACTCAGTAATTATCTTACAGAGGCGGGAATGGCAGGTAAGGCCACTTTTGTCCCTAAATCGGCTGGAAAATGTATTGTTAAGCGGCTGTCAAAATTATATGATGTTTCTGGACTATTTCGACCCGATTTCGCGGGACTATGTCCCTGGCTCAGCACCGGGACAGGACAGGGGGTATGGTCATGCAACTCGACCCGAAGAAGCGGCGCTCCTACCAGGAGTTTCTCTATATCCTGCCCTTCATACTGCTGGTCGGCATATTTTCCTACTTCCCGCTCTACGGCTGGATCTACGCCTTCCACGACTATCAGCCGCCCAAGCCCATTGGACCGGAGACCTTCGTGGGGCTGAAGTGGTTCCAGTACATCGTATCCAACCCCGTGCGCACGGCGGACGTGCTGCGCGTGCTTCGGAACACCTTCGCCATGAGCGGCATTTCGCTGCTGTTCTCCTGGTTCCCGATGATCTTCGCGGTGTTCCTCAACGAGATCAAGTGCAGGCCCTACCAGAAGTTCGTGCAGACGGTCACCACGCTGCCCAACTTCATCAGCTGGGTGCTGGTGTTCTCCATCGCCTTCAACGTGTTCGGCTCCAACGGCGCGGTGAACTCGGTGCTGATGGATGCCGGGCTGATCGACAAGCCCATCTCCTTCCTGAAATCCAAGGATCACCTGTGGTTCAAGATGTGGCTGTGGCTGACGTGGAAAAACGCCGGCTGGGCGGCCATCATGTACCTGGCGGCCATCACCGGCATCGACGAGCAGATGATCGAGGCCGCGCGGGTGGACGGCGCCACGCGCATGCAGATCATCCGCCACATCATCATCCCCAGCATACTGCCCACCTATTTCGTCATCGTCATGCTCAATATCGCCAGCTTCCTGTCCAACGGCATGGAGCAGTACTACGTGTTCCAGAACGACTTCAACCGAAAATACATAGAAGTGCTGGATCTGTACGTGTACAACTATGCCCGCAGCAGCATCAAGAATTATCCGCTGTCCACGGCCATCAGCATGCTCAAGAGCATTGTCAGCGTGATCCTGCTCGCCATCACCAACACCGCCTCCAAGCTGATCCGCGGCGACGGCTTCATCTAATGAACGCTTGACTAGGCAAGGCAGACGGGAGGGAGCAAACATGAGCAAAGAGAAGAACCTGGGCGGCGTGCAGCTGGACAAGAGCTTCGGCGATCGCGTGATCAGCGTGCTCACCTATGTGATCTACGCCATCTTCGCCTTCGTATGCGTCTATCCGTTTTACTATATCTTCATCAATTCCATCAGCGCCAACAACCTGTCCGAGCGCGGCAAGGTCATCTTCTACCCGATGGACGTTCACTTCCAGAACTACGTGAACGTAGCGAAGATCCCCGGCCTGCTGAACGCGGCGAAGATCTCGGTGCTGAGGACCGTGGTCGGCACGGTGCTGACGGTGATCGTGGCCGGGTTCCTGGGCTATATGTTCACCCGGCAGACGCTGTGGCGCCGGAAGTTCTGGTACCGCTTCGTGGTGGTGACCATGTACTTCAACGCCGGCATCATCCCCTGGTACCTGACCATGGACAAGCTGGGCCTGACCAACAACTTCTGGGGCTATATTTTCCCCACGATCGTCCAGCCCTTCTACATCATCCTGTGCAAGACCTTCTGCGAATCGGTGCCCAAGGAGCTGCAGGACGCGGCGGAGATCGACGGCGCGGGAACGCTGCGCATATTCTTCAGCATCATGCTGCCGGTCATCAAGCCAATATTGGCCACCATCGCCATATTCGCGGCGGTGAACCAGTGGAACTCCTTCCAGGATACCCTGCTGCTGATGACCAGCACCGACAAGCTGAATACGCTGCAATACGTGCTGTTCCAGTACATCAACCAGGCCAACAGCCTGAAGGCGCTGATCAGCTCCACCACCTCTTCAAGCAACCTGGCCGCCACCCTGGCCCGCGCCGCCACCGCCACCTCCGTGCGCATGACGGTCACCGTCGTGGTGGTGCTGCCCGTGATGATGATCTATCCGTTCTTCCAGCGGTTCTTCACCAAGGGCATCATGATCGGAGCTGTGAAGGGGTAATGAGGAATGAGAAATGAGGAATGAGGAATTGTTGTAGAAATCCTTGTGGATTTCTTCTGAATAAAACAAATCCCGAAGGGATTTGCACGGTCATTCCTAATTCCAGATTCCTGATTGTATTCACGAAGGGATATAAGGCCAATGCCTTTTATCATACACAAAAAGGAGGGTTACTATGAAACGGTTACTGTCTGTTCTGCTGGTCTGCGCCATGGTTCTGTCCATGGGCCTGTTCAGCGCGCTGGCTGAGGAAGCGCCCCTGGTCATCGACGTCTACGACGCCGCGGCCAACTACAACGGCACCCAGTCCGGCTGGTTTGCCAAGGTCATCAAGGATCGCTTCAACATCGAGCTGAACATCATCGCTCCGCAGGTTGTGGGCAACGAAGTGTTCGCCACACGCGCCCAGACGGGCAACCTCGGCGACCTGATCGTCGTTGACAAGAAGGACATGTCCGACCTGCTGGACGCCGGCCTGGTTCGCGACATCAGCGACAAGCTGCCCGAGTGCGCCAACATCATGAAGTTCAAGGTCCAGATCGACGCCTACAACAAGGGCCTGACCGGCGAGGACGGCGTGTACTACGGCATCCCCTCTGAGATGACCGACACCTCTCCCACGTCCATCACCGACGACGTGATCTACTCCTCCCCGATGATCCGCTGGGATCTGTACACCGAGGTTGGCCGTCCCCAGCTGAAGAACCTGGACGACCTGCTGGACTGCCTGAAGGCGATCCACGACATCCATCCCACCAACGAGGATGGCGACCCCGCCTATCCCTTCACCCTGTGGCGTGACTGGGACGGCAACGACAACATGCTGGGCATCGCGAATGTCGTGCAGCTGACCACCTGGTACGGCGAAAAGCTGAAGCAGAGCGCCATCCTGAAGCCCGACAACACCTTCACCAAGGTCTATGACCGCGACGCCGCCTACTACAAGATCACCAAGTTCCTGAACAAGGCCTATCAGATGGGCCTGGTCGATCCCGAGTCCGGCGAGCAGCCCTGGGACGACGTGGCCAACAAGCTGTCCACCGGCCGCGCCGACCTGATGTGGTACAGCTGGCAGACCGGCTTCTGGAACAGCGTGGATCGCCTGAACGCCGGCACCGGCTTCATCTTCATCCCCGTTGAGGACATGTACTTCTATGCCGACGCCGACCGCTACTTCGGCTCCGACCGCATGTTCGGCGTGGGTTCCAAGGTGGAAGGCGAGAAGTATGACCGCATCATGGAGTTCCTCGACTGGTACGCCAGCCCCGAAGGAGCCACCTTCCAGCACTGCGGCATCGAGGGCCTGAACTACACCGTCGGCGAGGACGGCAAGTTCGTGCCCTACAAGGACAATGCCCTGATGGACAACCTGCCCGTGCCCGAGGAGTACGGCGAGGGCGGTTACAACGATGGCAACAACCAGATCAACCAGTGGATCGTCTCCTCCCTGTGCGTGAACGAGATCACTGGCGAGCGCTTCGCCCAGAAGTACTGGCAGTCCTACAAGGACATGACCATGACCGACATGAAGCGCGAGTGGCAGGAGACCTTCGACGCCGAGGATTCCGTGGACTACATGAAGAAGCATAACCAGCTGCTGGCCAGCCCCAGCGTGGACTTCACCCCCCGCTCCGACGACAACGACATCGCCGCCCTGCGCGTGGATGTGAACACCCAGCTGTGCACCTACACCTGGAACCTGATCTTCTGCGAGACCGACGACGAGTTCGAGGCCATGTGGGACGAGATGACTGAGCAGCTGAACGGCTTTGGCTATGAGCAGCTTTACGCCTACGACTGCGAGACCTATCAGCCCGAAGTGGACGCCAAGCTGGCTGTGACCGAATAATCCCGTCGGGTTCTCCCGATAAACCGACCGGGCGCCTCCGAAAGGAGACGCCCGGTCTTTGTATATCCAATCATCACGGGAACACATCCCCGTCCACGTCCAATATCCGGTCAAAAGGTATGACCGTCCCGTCCGCCATCACGACCTCCCGCTCGTATTCCCGCACCCTGCGCACGACGCCGGTGAGGCTGACGTACTCGCCGCCCGCCTTGCGCGCGTCGGGCCTGAAGTAGGTGAGGGTGACGGTGGGGGAGGCGGCCAGGTGATCCCGCAGCAGCGCCAGCTTCTCGCCCAGGGCCAGCTGGTCCGCCTCGCTCAGCTCCTGCTGGTCCTCGGTCAGCCGCGCCGCCTCGGCGATGGCGTCGCCGTAGCCCGTCAGCGCCGCGAATGGCGCGAACTGGGCCGCCCGGTTCAGCCGGGACATCCGAGGATGCTTCTTCGACGTGGGATGCTCCAGGCCGATGATGTCCTCGTATCGGTTCTCGTCAGGCACGGTGTCCTCCAATCTGGGCGTTGCGATCCTTCGCCGTGGCCCCTTCCTCCAGGTTCATGCCCCGCAGGATGGCGTTCTTGCCGTACTTCTTCTTGATGCCCAGCACCGTCTGCTGCTGGCGCTTCTCCTTCTCCAGGGCGGCCTCCTCCCTGGCGGCGCGCTCGGCCTCGGCGGCGTAGTCGGTGAACATGTCCAGCTGCACCGGCGCGGCGGCCTCCGCCTGTCTGGCCGCGCTCTCGTCCTCCACGTGGTTCGCCACCACGTACATCCGCCGCACCAACAGGCTTTCGTCCACGATGCGGTCGAACAGCTCTGAGATCGCCTCGGTGATCTTCCGGGTGGAGGAGGTGGACCCGCCCAGGTTGATGGAGCCGTGGGCCATCTTGGGCACCTTCCGGCCGTACCAGTCCTCGGTGACGGGCCCCTTGTAGGCCTTGCGCCGCTCGGGGTCGGACAGGTTCTCGATGTCGTAGCCCACGGTCAGCACCATCTGGTCCGTCACCAGCTTCTTGTCCACCAGGTCCAGCACCAGCAGGTCGGTCATCTCCTTCACCACCAGCTTGGCCTTATGGAAGGGATAGGGTTCCTGGAGCACCTGGCCGGAGCTGATGCTGCTGCTCTGGGGCTGGTAGGCCTTGATGTCCGCGATGGTGCAGTCCTCCCAGCCCCATGCGTGGTCGATGAGCAGCTCCGCGTTCACGCCGAACAGCCGGTAGAGCAGATCTTCGTTCACCAGCGAGCAGCGGGCCACGTCGCCCATGGTCATCAGGTTGTGGGCCTCCAGCTTGCGCGCGATGCCCTTGCCCACGCGCCAGAAGTCCGTCAGCGGACGGTGGGTCCATAGCTTTTGGCGATAGCTCATCTCGTCCAGCTCCGCGATGCGCACGCCGTCCGCGTCGGCTGGCATGTGCTTGGCCTCGATGTCCATGGCAATCTTGCACAGGTACAGGTTCGAGCCGATGCCGGCGGTGGCGGTGATGCCCGTCTGGCCCAGCACGTCCCGGATCATCGTCATGGCCAGCTCGTGGGCGGTCATGCCATAGTTCTTCAGATAGTGGGTCACATCCATGAACACCTCGTCCACGGAGTAGACGTGGATGTCCTCCGGGGCGACGTACTTCGCGTAGATGTTGAAGATCTCGGTGGAAATGGCCATGTAGTGGGCCATCTGGGGCTTGGCCACCAGGTAGTCCACGGCCAGGGATGGGTCGCTGTTGAGCTTGGCGGTATTGGTGGAGACGCCGTCCAGCTTCCGGCCTGGCACATGCGCCCGGCGCTCGGCGTTCACCTGCTTCACCTTCTGGACCACCTCGAAAAGCCTCGGCCTGCCGGGCACGCCGAAGGACTTGAGCCCGGGGGATACCGCCAGGCAGATGGTCTTGTCCGTGCGGCTCTTGTCGGCGACCACCAGGTTTGTGGTCAGCGGGTCCAGCCCCCGCTCGATGCACTCCACCGAGGCATAGAACGACTTGAGGTCGATGGCGATGTACTGCCGGTTGTTACTGGAGCTATTCACAACACCACCTCCCAAAGCCTATACAGGATATTATAGAAAAAAACTGTCCGGAAGTTGTGTTTCCGGACAGAAAAAAACTGGTGGAGCATACGAGACTCGAACTCGTGACCTCTACACTGCCAGTGTAGCGCTCTAGCCAACTGAGCTAATGCCCCATGTCGGCGGCAAGAGTGAAATATGGTGGAGCATACGAGACTCGAACTCGTGACCTCTACACTGCCAGTGTAGCGCTCTAGCCAACTGAGCTAATGCCCCATCTCTTGACGACAGGAATTATTATACCACAGAACACGCCGTTTGTAAATACCTATTTTTGCAAATTTTCCGTTTTGCCCGCCATTTCCGCGTCCATCTCCCGAAAGACGCTGATCTGCAGCGGGATGGCCACGGCGAAGGTGATCACGTCAGCCACCGCCTGGCTGATTTCCAGGCCGAAAAGGCCGAACAGCCGGGGCAGGATCAGCACCGCGGGCACGAAGAACAGGCCCTGGCGCGCCATGGCGAGGATGGACGCCCGCACGGATTTGCCGATGGTCTGCATCATCATGTTGCACATCACGATCCAGGCCGACAGGGGGAAGGTGCAGCACTGGGCCCGCAGCGCCGCCGCGCCGATGGCGGCCACGTCCGCGTCGCCCTTGCGGAACACCGCCACCAGCCCCGGCGCGGCCAGGAGGGCCACGACGGCGGCGCAGCACAGGAACGCAGTGGCCGTCCTGACGCAGAACCAGAAGGCCTGCTTTACCCGGTCATACTTCTTCGCGCCGTAGCAGAAGCCGCACACCGGCTGGAAGCCCTGGCCGAAGCCGATCACGCAGCTGTTGGCGAACATCACGATGCGCCCCACGATGCTCATGGCGGCGATGGCGGCGTCGCCGTAGACGCCCGCGCCCACGTTCAGGCAGATGGTGCCCACGCTGTTCAAACCCTGCCGGCACAGCGAGGGCATGCCGCCGTTGACGATGGCCTTCAGGTACCTGGGCGTGGGGGAGAAGTTCTTCGGGTGGATGCGCAGGTTGCCGCCCTTCCGGGTGCCCGCCAGCAGCAGGCAGAAGCTGACGAACTGGCTGATGATGGTGGCCCAGGCGGCCCCGGCGATGCCCATATGGAACGTGAAGATCAGCAGCGGGTCCAGGCCAATGTTGATGATCGCGCCAGTGGCGATGCCGATCATGCTGTAAAACGCGCTGCCCTGGAAGCGCAGCTGGTTGTTCAGCACCAGCGACGCCATCATCCACGGCGCGCCAATCAGGATCACCCGCATGTAGTCCACCGCATAGGGAAGGATCGTCTCCGTGGAGCCCAGCATCCGTGCCAGCGGCCGTATGAATGCGATGCCCGCCAGCGCCAGCGCGGTTCCCGCGATCAGCGCGCAGAAGAAGCCCGTGGCGGCCATGCGCCGCGCGTCCTCGCCGTCTCCGGCGCCTAAGGCGCGGGAGATGTAGTTGCCCGAGCCGTGGCCAAAGAAGAAGCCGCAGGCCTGTATGATGGCCATCACCGAGAACACCACGCCCACCGCCGCCGAGGCGCTGGTGCCAATCTGGCCCACGAAAAAGGTGTCCGCCATGTTGTAAAAGGCGGTCACCAGCATACTGATGATCGTGGGCACCGCCAGCCGGGCCACCAGGCCGGGGATGGGGGCGGTGGTCATCTGGGTGAACTTGTCCTGCGCGGGTTTCGGCATGATTATCCTTCCTTTTCGTTGGGGGTAAAACCTGATTTATCGAGTTGATGGCATCGGTCCCAAAGATAGCCTTCCCCAGAGGGGAAGGCTTTTTGGTGGCGCAGCACGTCGCCAAATCTGAATTTACATCGTAAACTCAAACAGCGTCACCTGGCTGGTTTCCGGGATGTCGTTCAGGCAGCCCGCCAGCTTCAGCTGTTCCACCATGCTCTTGCTCACCTTGCGGCGAACCATGTCGTCCTGGCTGATGAAGGGGCCGCCCTTGCGGGCCTCCACGAAGGCCTCCGCCGCCGAAGCGCCGATGCCGGGCATGGAGTTGATGGGCGGCAGGATCTCGCCGTCCTCGTCGATGATGAAATCCGTGGCCTGGGAACGGTAGATGTCGATGGGTTTGATGTGCACGCCCCGCAGGTTCATCTCGATCAGGATCTCCAGGATCGTCATCTCATCGTCCTTGGTGGCCGTGCGCTCGGACTTGTCCAGCGCCTTGATGTCGTCGATCATGCCCCGCAGCACGTCCACATCCCGGGTGGTCATGCGCGTGGCGTCGAAACTCTCGGCGTTGCGCGCCAGGTAGCAGCAGTAATAGGCCGTGGGATAGAACACCTTGAAGTAGGCGATGCGCAGCGCCATGGTGACGTAGGCCACGGCGTGGCCCTTGGGGAACATGTACTTGATCTTCTTGCAAGTTTCCACATACCACTCCGGCACGCCCGCCTCGCGCATGGCGGCCTCCATGGCCTCGGTCAGGCCGCGGCCCTTGCGCACGGCCTCCATGGTCTTGAAGGCCATGGACGCTTCCACGCCGCTGGCGATCAGCGCGTTCATGATGTCGTCGCGGGTGCAGAAGCACTCCTTCAGCGGGATGCCCTGGCGCACCAGGTCCTGGGCATTGCCCAGCCACACGTCCGTGCCGTGGCTGAGGCCGGAGATGCGGATCAACTCCTCCATGGTGCTGGGCCGGGTCTCCTTCAGCATGCCGCGCACGAAGGAAGTGCCGAACTCGGGAACGCCCAGCGTGCCGCTCTCGGAAACGCCCAGTTCCTCCGCCGTCAGGCCCAGGGGCTCGGGGCTGGTGAACAGGCCGATGATCTTTGCAAATACCTCCGGGTCGTGCAGCGGCACCGCCTGGGGCGCGATGCCGGTGATATCCTGGAGCTTTCTCAGCATGGTCGGGTCATCGTGGCCCAGCACGTCCAGCTTCACCAGCACGTCGTGCATGCTGTTGAAGTCAAAGTGGGTGGTGATGGTGGGGGTGTCCATGTCGTCGGCGGGGTGCTGGATGGGCGTGAACTGATAGATGGAATACTCCTTCGGCAGCACCACCATGCCCGCGGGATGCTGGCCCGTGGTGCGCTTGACGCCGGTGATGCCCCGAGCCAGTCGCTCCATCTCCGCCCGGGGCAGGCTGATGCCCTTCTCCTCGCAGTACTTCAGCACATAGCCGTAGGCCGTCTTTTCCGCGATGGTGCCGATGGTGCCGGCGCGGAAGCAGAACTCCTTGCCGAACAGCTCCTGGATATAGGCGTGGGCCCGGGGCTGGTACTCGCCGGAGAAGTTCAGGTCGATGTCGGGCACCTTGTCGCCCTTGAAGCCCAGGAACACCTCGAAGGGGATGTTGAAGCCGTCCTTGTTCATCGGCGCTCCGCAGACCGGGCAGGCCTTGGGCGGCAGGTCCAGGCCGGTGGTGTAATTGGGGTCGGGGTTGAATTCCGTGTGCTTGCAATTCGGGCAGGCATAATGCGGGGGCAGGGCGTTCACCTCGGTGATGCCGGAGAGGAACGCCACCAGCGACGAGCCCACCGAGCCTCGGCTGCCCACGATATAGCCGTCGGACAGGCTCTTGGCCACCAGCTTCACGGCGATCATGTACAGTGTGGAAAAGCCGTAGCCGATGATGGCGCCCAGCTCCTTGTCGATGCGCTTCTGCACGATCTCCGGCAGCGGGTCGCCGTACAGCTCGTGGGCCTTGTCGTTCACCAGCTTGCGCAGGTCGCCCTCGGCCTCCGGCCAGAAGGGCTGGAAGGTCTCCTTGCCCTCGGGGTGGGGGATGAAGATGCGCACATCGCCGATCATGTCCGCGATTTTGTTGGGATTCTCGATGACCACCTGGCGGGCGATGTCCCGGCCCAGATAGCTGAACTCCTCCAGCATTTCGCCCGTGGTGCGGAAGTACAGCGGCGGCTGCTCGTCCGCGTCCTTGTAGCCCTCCTTCGTCAGCAGAATGGCGCGGTAAATGCTGTCATTGGGGTTCAAAAAATGCACGTCGCCAGTGGCGCAAACGGGCTTGTTCATGGCCTGGCCCAGGCGCACGATCCTGCGGTTCAGCTCCCGCAGCCCCTCGTCGTCCGCCACGGTGCCGTCCCGCTTCAAAAAGGCGTTGTTGCCGATGGGCTGGATCTCCAGATAATCGTAGAAGGAGGCGATGCGCGTAAGCTCACTCTCGTCCCGGTCGTCCAGCACGGCCTGGAACAGTTCGCCCGCCTCGCAGGCGCTGCCCACGATCAGCCCCTTGCGGTATTTGGCGATCAGGCTGCGGGGGATGCGGGGGCGGCGGTGGAAGTAATTGAGGTGTCCCTCGCTCACCAGGCGGTAAAGGTTCGTCATGCCGTCCTGACTGGCGGCCAGCAGTATGATGTGATAGCTCTGCTTGCTGGCGTCGGTGGGGTAGCAGGTGTTCAGCTGGCCCAGCTGGGTGATGCCCTTCTGGGCCACCACCTCGTTCAGCACCTTGAGAAGCATCAGCGACGTGGCCCGGGCGTCGTGCACGGCGCGGTGGGCGTTCAGCAGGCTGATGCCCAGCTGCTTGCACATGTTGCCCAGCTTGTGGCTCTTCAGCTGGGGATACTGGTTGCGCACCAGGGCCAGCGTGTCCACGATGGGGAACTGGAAGGGCAGCCCGGCCTGCCTGAAGGCCCTTCTAAAGAAGGACATGTCAAAGCTGGCGTTGTGGGCCACCAGCACGGCGCCCTCGCAGAATTTGGCAAATTCCGGCATGACCTGCATCAGTGTGCGCTTGCCCCGCAGCATGGCGCTGGTGATGCCTGTGATCTCCACCACGCGCTCCGGCACGGGGCGGCCCGGGTCGATCAGCTCTGAAAACTCGGCCACCTCCACGCCGTTTTCGATGCGCACGGCGCCGATCTCGATGATCTCGTCGGTGCGGGTGTTCAGGCCCGTGGTCTCCACGTCCAGCACCACGTATGTCGCGCCGTCCAGCTTCGCGTCGCCGGCGTTCTCCACGATGGAGGCGTCGTCGTCGATCAGATAGCCCTCGCAGCCGGGGATCAGCTTGATGCCGTTCTTCTTGGCCGCGCCGAAGGCCTCCGGGAAGGCCTGGACCACGCCGTGGTCGGTGATGGCGATGGCCTTGTGGCCCCAGGCCGCGGCCTGCTTGATCAGGTCGGTGGCGCTGGCGCAGGCGTCCATGGTGGAATAGTTGGTGTGCAGGTGCAGCTCCACCCGCTTGTCCGGCGAGGTGTCCTCGCGCACGGGCTTGTCGGCGGGCACGATGTCGTCCACCATCAGCACCATCTGGCTGGAAAAGCTGTCATAGCTGTACTTGCCCCGCACCTTCGCCCACTTGCCGGGCTTCAGCCCCGCGGACAGCGCCTCGGCCTGGGCCTGCACGCTGGCGGGGTTCTCGCGGCTGCGCCGGGAGGACAGGAACAGCTTGCAGTTCACCGAGCCGGTGTAATCCGTCATGGAGAACAGCACGATCTTGGTCTCGCCGTTCTTGGCGTCCTTGATGTCCAGGCTCACCACCTCGCCCTTGAGCGTGCAGCGGCCCACGTCCTCGGTCACCTCGCCCATGGGGATGGCAGGGTCGTGGATGGGTTTTCCGTAAAGGGCGTCGCTGGGGACGGCCTTCTTCCGGGGCGCGTCCTTGGCGACGGCGGCGGAGGCGGCGATCAGCTCGGCCTCCTTGGCCCGGGCCTCGGCGATCTCCTGGATACGCTTTTCCTCGTCGCCGGTGATCTGGATGCGGGCGGTGGCCTGGATGCCGAACAGGTCGTTCAGCTTCGAAGCCAGTATTTTATCCACACCACGGGACTTCAGGAAGCCCGCGCCCTCCGCGCTGGACACGCACACCGTCAGCACGCCGTCCTTCAGCGCCCAGCCCTTGCCGTTCCAGTCGATGAAGGGCATGCAGCCGGGGCTCTCGTGCCGCACCAGCGATTTCATCACCGGGCTGGCCAGCGTCACGTCCTTCAGCACTGCGTCCCGCAGGTCCGGGTACTCCAGCTGCACCTTCACGCCCACGGCTGGAAACGCACCGGCGATCAGCCGCTGCGCGCGCTCAAACTGGACATCGTTCAGGAGCTTCGGGCTGCGAAGCTTCACCCGCATCTGTCCCGTCTTTTTCGAAATGCTCACCCGGCTCAGCGCCAGCTGCTCCGCCAGCGCCGGGTCCTCCTGGGCGATCAGGTTTTTCCAGAGTTCAGACATGTGGTTGCCTTTCGTATGGGGAATATTCTTCCTTCAATAGCCTGTAAACCGCGCAATCCTTCCACTGACCGTCGTGCCAGGTGTGGGCCATCAGCAGGCCCTCCTGGGTCATGCCGCACTTTTCGGCCACGCGCCGGGAGCCGATGTTCTCCGCCAGGCAGCTGGCCGACACGCGGCAGGCGTTGCCCTGGAATATGAAATCCAGCGCGGCCCGGGCGGCCTCGGTGGCATACCCCCGGTTCCAGACGTCCTGGCGCAGGAAATAGCCCAGGCCGTAGTGGGCGCCCTGAGGCGCGCTCTCGATCACGTGCAGGCCCACGCTGCCCAGCAGCGCGCCGGTCCGCCTGTCCTCCACGGCCAGGTTGTAGCGCAGCCGGTGGTGGCTCTCCGCGTCCCGCATCACCGAGCGCAGGTAGGCCTCGGTCTCCACCAGCTCCCTCTTGTACATCCCCGGCAGGTACCATGTGGCGGCGGGGTCGGACAGGATCGCGTGCAGCGGCTCCAAATCCCCGGCGGTATGCTCCCGCAGGATGAGCCGCTCCGTCTCCAGCCGCACCGCGTGGTTGTTGAATGTATCTCCTATGATGCCCGTCATTTTCCCTCGACCATCCTGCGAATCTCGGCGATCAGTTCCGCCGCCAGGTCGCCGCCCTTGATGGGCCGGGGCGGCTGGTCCTTCACGAACAGCACGCCTGCGCCGTCCTTTCCGCCGGCCACGCCCAGATCGGCCTCCCGGGCCTCGCCGGGGCCGTTCACCACGCAGCCCATCACGGCCACCTTCAACGGCACCTTGATGTCCGCCGTTTCGGCGCGCACCCGCCGGGCGATGCCCTCCACGTCGATGCCCGTGCGGCCGCAGGTGGGGCAGGAGATGATCTCGATGCCGTCCCGCCTGAGCCCGCATGAGCGCAGTATGGCCAGCCCCGCGGGCACCTCCTGCACCGGATCGCCGGAAAGGGACACGCGGATGGTGTCGCCGATGCCCTCCAGCAGCAGCGTGCCGATGCCCACGGCGCTCTTTACGATGCCCACGTCAGCGGTGCCGGATTCGGTCACGCCGATGTGCTGGGGATAGTCGCAGGCCTTCGCCGCCAGCCGGCAGGCCGCCACCATCTTCTGAACGTCCGTGGCCTTGAAGGAGAGCACGATGTCGTCGTACCCGGCCTTTTCCAGCATCCGCGCGTGATTCAGGCCGCTCTCCACCATGCCCTCGGGGGTCACACCGCCGTACTTTTCAAGGATCTCCTTTTCAATGCTGCCAGAATTCACGCCGATGCGCACCGGCACGCGGTGCACCTTCAGGCAGTCCGCCAGCTCCTTCACGTGCGCCTCCCCGCCGATGTTCCCGGGGTTGATGCGCACCTTGGCGATGCCGTTCTCCACCGACTGGATGGCCAGGCGGTGGTTGAAGTGGATGTCCGCCACCAGCGGCACGGGGCTGCCGTCCACCAGAGCGCGCACGGCCTTGGCGCAGGCCTCGTCGTACACGCTCACGCGCACGATGTCCGCCCCCGCCGCCGCCATGGCGCGGATCTGGGCAAGCGTCGCCTCCACATCCCGGGTGTCGGTGTTGGTCATGGTCTGTACGGATACCGGCGCGCCGCCGCCGATGGCTACGGGGCCAACGAATACTTTGCGGGTCATAGCAGTTCTCCTTTGAGTAATGAAGCCTTCATTGATTTGCCTCCTCCGGGAACCAGCCCATGTCGAGGCGGACCTCCCCGCGCCGCAGGTCGTCGTTGTGATAGCAGCAGCTGTCGAAGCCGATCAGCGTGAAGCCCTGGCTCAGGTAGAAGTCCACGGCGTTGACGTTGGAGGACTGGGTCTCCAGGACCAGACAGCGATAGCCGCCCTCCACGGTCAGCCGCTTGGCCAGCTCGATCAGCCGGCGCCCGTGGCCCTGTCGGCGCAGGGGTTCGGCGACGAACAGCTCCGTAACCATCAGCCGCTTCGTCCAGCCCTCGGGGCACACCTCGATGACTGCCAGCAGAGCGCCGTCCTCGCCCACGATGCCGTAGGCCTCGGCATCCTCCCACCAGTCGGCGTAGAGGACGTCGGGAGAGTCCCCGTCCACCGGCGCATGGGTGAACGGGGTGGGGAAGGGCCGTTTCACGATGGGGATCGAAAAGCCGTCCGCCGTCCGGTTCACGGCAATGTCATAGTAATATTCCGATGTGTAGCACAGGGACAGGGGCGCGCCCTTCCACTTGCCGCGGTCAAGGTGCTGGATAGCGTATGTCATGTTCAATACCGTTCAAGTCAGAACTTGAACCCTCCGGTCACCAGCTTCACGATGTCGTGGTACGTCAGCACCACAAACAGCCCCAGCAGCAGGATCATGCCGATGCCATGCACCATGCCCTCCTTCTCCGGGGGGATGGGCTTGCGGCGGATCATCTCGACGATCAGGAAGAGCAGCCGCCCGCCGTCCAGCGCCGGGATAGGCAGCAGGTTCATGATGCCCAGATTCAGGCTGATGATGTACACCAGCCAAAGCACCTCGTAAAAGCCCTCCCGGGCGCGCTGGGCCACCACGGCGATGATGCCCACGGTGCCGGCGGTGTCGTTCAGGCCCTCGCCCTTGAAGATCAGGTTTTTCAGGCTGTCCAGCATCATGCCGGTGGTCTCCACCATGTAGCTGCCCGCCTTGCCGATGGACTCGAGGAAGGTGAACGTGCGGCTGGAGAACACGATGCCGATCTGATAGCGGGTGCTCTCGCCTTCCTCCACGGGCACGGCGTTGATGGCGAAGTCCATGCGCTCGCCGTTCCGCTCGATCGCCAGCTGGATGGGCTGGGTCAGGTCGCCGGACTGCATCGTGGACACCATCAGGCTGACGCCCGCGGAGTCGTTGGTCAGCTCGACGCCGTTCACCTCCAGGATTTTATCGCCTTTCTGCAGCCCCGCGGCCTCGGCCGGCATGCCTTCCATCACCTGGTCCACCACGGGATAGGTCTCGGCGATGAAGTAGCCGTTGAGCATCACGGCGCAGACCACGAAGGCCAGCACGAAGTTCATGAACGGCCCGGCCAGCACGGTGATGAACCGCTTCCAGACGGGCTGGTTGTTCATGGCGCGGGGGTCGTCGTTGCGCTCGTCCTCGCCCACGAAGGCGCAGTAGCCGCCCAGGGGGATGGCCCGCAGGGAGTATTTGATGCCCTTGCGCTCCCAGCCCAGCAGCCGCGGGCCGAAGCCCACCGAGAACTCCACGATGCCGATGCCGCACAGGCGGCCCACGCAGTAGTGGCCGAATTCATGCACCGTCACGATGATGCCCAGCAACACGATGGCGAGGAGAATGTAGAGGATGTTTGAAAACATGGATTACCTCCGGGGTAGGTTGGTAAGTTTGGATTTGGCGCTTCGCTTGAATTAGGAATTTGGAATGAGGAATGAGGAGTGGAGGTGCAAATCCCTGCGGGATTTGTTTTGATTAAAGAAGAAGGAAGCGTGCTGAAACACCGCTTGTCCCTTTTCAATCGAAGAAATCCGTCAGGATTCCTTCCTGAATTCCTCATTCCTCATTTACGAGCTTCAGCGTGACAAATCAGAATTTGATACTTTCCGCCGCGAACGCCCTCGCCTGCGAATCCGCCTCATACACATCCGCGATGGACGCGATAGGGGAGACGGGCACGCTCTGCAGCGTACGGTCGATAACCTCGGCGATGCGTCCGAAGGGGATATGCTCCTTCAGGAACGCCCCCACGGCCACCTCGTTGGCCCCGTTCAGCACCACCGGGGCGCTGCCGCCGGCCTTCAGCGCGCGGATCGCCATGCCCAGGCAGGGGAAGCGGTCGTGGTCCGGCGCGGCGAAGTCCAAGTGGCCCAGGGCCGCGAAGTCCAGGGGTTTGGCGTCGTAGGGCAGCCGGTTCGGAAAGCCCATGGCATAGCCGATGGGCCCGCGCATGTCGGGCATGCCCAGCTGGGCCAGCACCGTGCCGTCCTCGAATTCGATCATGCTGTGGATCACGCTCTGGGGATGGATGACCACGTCGATCTTTTCTGCGGGCATGGCAAACAGGTGGTGGGCCTCGATGACCTCCAGCCCCTTGTTCACCATCGTGGCGCAGTCCACGGTGATCTTCCCGCCCATGTTCCAGGTGGGGTGGGCCAGCACGTCCCGCACGGTGGCGGCGTACATGTCCGCTTTCTTCCAATTCCGCAGCGCCCCGCCGGAGCAGGTGAGCAGCAGCCTTTTTAACGGGTTTCCCTGCCGTGCCTGCAGGCACTGGAAGATGGCGGAGTGCTCGCTGTCCACGGGCAGCATGGGCTTGCCCAGGTTGGCCGCCTTCTTCATTACCAGGTCGCCCCCGGTGACCAGCGCCTCCTTGTTGGCCAGCAGCACCCGCTCGCACACGTCCAGCGCGTGCCAGACCGCGTCCAGCCCCGCGATGCCCACGATGGCGCACAGCGCGTCCTGGCACCTGGCGGCCAGCAGCGCCCGCACCGTGGAATCCGCCCCGAAGAACCATTCGATGCCGCGCAGGTCCCCGGGGATCTCCCTCGGCTCGTTCACCAGCGCGGCGAACCGGGGCCTGAATTCCCGGCACAGCTCAAACAGCTTTTCCGCCGACCCGTGGGCCGTCAGGCAGTCCGCGCGGAACTGCTCCGGATAGCGCCGCACGATGTCCAGCGCCTGGGTGCCGATGGAGCCGGTGGCGCCCAGTATGGCAATTGTTCTCGTTTTCATATTATAATCCCGCAATCTTGAAGAATACATAGCAGGCCACGCCGCAGAACAGTATGCCGTCCATGCGGTCCAGCATGCCGCCGTGGCCGGGGAAGATGGTGCCGAAGTCCTTGATGCCGCAGTGGCGCTTTACGAGGGAAGCCACCAGGTCGCCGATCTGGCTGAGCGCTCCGGCGATCAGCCCCAGCACTGCAAAGGCCCACAGCGGCGGCAGCGGAGCGATCTCCAGCTGCCGGGCCACCTCCGGGAAGGCGTGGGCGACGGGGTGCTTGGCGATCCACGGCACCAGCACAGCGAAGCCGATGCTTGAGATCAGCCCGGCGATGGAGCCCTCCCAGCTCTTCTTCGGGCTGATTTCCGGGGCCAGCCTGTGCCTGCCGAACTTGATGCCCACGAACAGCGCGAAGGTGTCGTTCACCGAGGCGATAAAGAACGTGAGGATCAGCGCCAGCGTGGACACCACCCGGGTGGGCAGGTCCTGCAGCGTGATGATCAGCGAAAAGAACAGCCCGGGATACAGCATGGGGAACACGGTGCTCATCAGGCTGTCAAAGGCCACCTTGCCCTTGAGCACGATCACCGTCATGGCCAGCAGCAGGCCAGCGATCAGCGCGAACATGGGCGGACTGATGGACTGGAACACGCCCACCTTTTCCGTCAGTTGGCTGTAGTATACCTGGGCCAGCACGGCCAGCACGCAGTAGGCATAGCCGGACCAGCGCACCGGGTCGTAGCCGATCCGCCGGAAGGCCCGGTACATCTCACTGGTGCTCATCAGCATGCTCAAAAGCAGCAGCGCGCGCAGCGGCCATCCCTGGAACCAGATGGCCAGGGACATGATGGTAATGAGTATCGCAGCGGTGATGACGCGCTTGAACACGGCGTCGCCTCCCTTCGGGTGGGTGGGTCAGTGGGGCGCGGCCTGGCTTTGCGGCGTCAATCCTCCGCAGCGGCCTTCGTTTTGTCGGCTTCTTCGGCCTGAGCCGGCGCTTCCTGCTTTTCTTCGGGCACAGGCGGCTCGTTCACGCCGCCGAAGCGCCGGTCGCGCTCGGCATAGACGCGCAGGCATTTCAGGTATTTCGCCCGGTCGAAGTCCGGCCAGTAGCCCTCGTCGAATACCATTTCGGCGTACACCAGCTGCCAGGGCAGGAAATTGGAAGTGCGCATCTCGCCGCTGGTGCGGATCAGCAGGTCCACGTCGGGAAGCCCTGCGGTGTACAATTCATTTGCGAAGGCGGCCTCGTCGATGGCCTCCGGCTCGATTTCCCCGTCCTTCACCTTTTGGGCCAGTGCTCGGGCAGCGCGCACCAGCTCGGCCCGGCCGCCGTAGTTCAGGGCGATGTTCAGCTTCAGGCCGGTGTTGTCCTTGGTGCGCTCCATGGCGTTGACGAGGGCCTGGCGCTGGGGCTCGGGCATGCCGTCCACGTCGCCCAGGATGGTGATCTTTACGTGCTTGGCGTCCAGCTCGTCGATTTCGGAGTTGAAATACCTGAGCAGCAGCCCCATCAGCGCGGCGACCTCCTCCTTCGAGCGCGACCAGTTCTCCGTGGAGAAGGCGTAGAGGCTCAGCGCCTCGATGCCCCAGTCGTCGCTGGCGCGGATGATGTCCCGCAGGGCTTCGGTGCCCGCCGCGTGCCCGGCGGAGCGGGGCATGCCCCGGCTCTGGGCCCAGCGCCCGTTGCCGTCCATGATGATGGCCACGTGCCGCGGCAGCTTGCTGGGAGGCAGCATCTGGGTGGGGCCGGAGTCGGTGACGGGCGTCACCGTGATGTACTTGGGCTTCGGGCGAAACACGTCGTTGAGCATGCGGCTGAGCTTGTCGAAGAACATGACGGGCACCTCCCCTGGCAGATTATATGCGATAATTCACTGTAGGGGCGGCATATGCCGCCCCTACTGATATCGGACGTTACTAATGAAACCTGCGACCAGACGCGGGGCGTCAATGAGCGCCCGAGAGAAGCGAGGGCTGAGGGCGCAAGCGCAGGCGGCTGTGCCGCAAGACGCGCCCGAAACCCGCGGCCAAGCGCGCAGCGCGCCAGACGCGGGGCGTCAATAAGCGCCTGAGTGGAGCGAGGGCTGAGGGCGCAAGCGCAGGCGGCTGTGCCGCAAGACGCGCTCGAAACCCGCGGCCAAGCGCACAGCGCGCCAGACGCGGGGCGTCAATGAGCGCCCGAGAGAAGCGAGGGCTGAGGGCGCAAGCGCAAGCGGCTGTGCCGCAAGACGCGCCCGAAACCCGCGGCCAAGCGCGCAACGCGCCAGACGCGGGGCGTCAATGAGCGCCCGAGAGAAGCGAGGGCTGAGGGCGCAAGCGCAGGCGGCGATGCCGCAAGACGCGCCCGAAACCCGCGGCCAAACGCGCAGCGCGCCAGACGCGGGGCGTCAATGAGCGCCCGAGTGGAGCGAGGGCTGAGGGCGCAAGCGCAAGCGGCTGTGCCGCAAGACGCGCCCGAAACCCGCGGCCAAGCGCACAGCGCGCCAGACGCGGGGCGTTACACGGACATGATCTCCTTTTCCTTGTCCGCGCCGATCCTGTCCAGCTCCTCGATGTGGTTGTCAGTGACCTTCTGCAGGTCCTTTTCGGCGTTCTTCTGGTCGTCCTCGGTGATGGCGGAGTCCTTCTTCATCTTCTTGATGGCCTCCATGGCGTCGCGGCGGATGTTGCGGATGGCAACCTTGCCCTCATCCACCATCTTCTTCACCTGCTTGCACAGCTCCTTGCGGCGCTCGCCGGTCAGCTCCGGCACCAACAGGCGGATGACCTTGCCGTCGTTGGAGGGGTTGATGCCCAGGTCGGACTTCTGGATGGCCTTTTCGATGGGCCCGATCATCTTCGGCTCCCAGGGCGCGATCACCAGCAGGCGCGGCTCCGGCGAGGAGACGTTGCCCACCTGGTTCAGGGCGGTGGGGGTGCCGTAGTAATCCACGGTGATCTTGTCCAGGATCTTGGGGTTGGCGCGGCCCGCGCGCAGGCTGCCCAGGTCGTTCTGCACGGTGGCGATGGTCTTGTCCATCTTGCTGCCGGCGTTTTTGATGGTCTCCTTATACATGAGCTCTACCTCCCGAATCTGAGGCGCATTCCACGCCATTATTTCTGCCTATTATTGTAGCGTAAACGCCGGGAAATGGCAAGTACAAATTTTCAGGGATCGGCCATGCCGATCCCTGAAAAATGCAGACCGGGGCGGCAGGAGATCAATCTTCCACGATCCGTCCGTCCACGCCGATGGTGACCACGTGCCAGGGAATGGATTTGCCGCTCCTCTGCAGCGCGCGCTTCGCGGCCTGCTCCAATCCGCCGCAGCAGGGCACCTCCATGCGCGCGATGGTCACGTCCTTGATGTCGTTTTCGCGGATGATCTGCTCCAGCTTTTCGCTGTAGTCCACGCCGTCCAGCTTCGGGCAGCCCACCAGCGTCACCCGGCCGCGGATGAAGTCGCTGTGGAAATTGCCGTAGGCATAGGCGGTGCAGTCCGCGGCGATCAGCAGCTTCGCGCCGTCAAACCAAGGCGCGTTCACCGGGGCCAGCTTGATCTGCACCGGCCACTGGCGCAGCTGGCTGGCCACGGGCGCGGCGCCTGCCTGCTCCGGCGCGGCGGATTGACGGCCCCTCGTCAGGTCGCGGGCCATGGTGCCAGGGCAGCCGCCGGGATGGTGGGCATGGTTCATCTTATCCGTCAGCTTCGCGGCCTTCGCGGCGCGCACAGCGGCCTCGTCGTAGGCGGGAGCCTCCCGCTCCTCGAAGGTGATGGCCCCGGTGGGGCAATTCGGCAGGCAGTCGCCCAGCCCGTCGCAATAGTCCTCCCGGGTCAGCTTCGCCACGCCGTTCACCATCTGGATGGCGCCCTCGTGGCAGGCCTCGGCGCACGCGCCGCAGCCGTTGCATTTCTCCTCGTCGATGTGAATGATTCTGCGCTTCATGGGTATCCTCCTCCTTGACTTTCCGGGGATATTTTACTATACTGAATGAAGTCATGTATGTTGGATTTCCAACACGGAGGCGGTCATGCAGGTACATTTTGAGGCGCTCGCGCGCTGCCCGCTGTTCGAGGGCGTGCCCGGGGAGGACGTGGCGGAGGCGCTCGCGCGCATGGGCGCAAAGCCGGCGCGCTTCGGCCCGGGCGAGCTGATCTTCCTGGAGGGCAGCCCGGCGGATCGCGTGGGCATACTGCTCGCCGGCGCGGCCCGGGTGCAGCGGGAAGACTTCCTCGGCAACCGGGAGATCCTCTCGGCGCTCGCGCCCGGCGACCTGTTCGGCGAGGCGTTCGCCTGCGCGGGCGTGAAGCGGCTGCCGGTGTCGGTGGAGGCCGTGGAGCCCTGCCGGGTGCTGCTGATCCGGCTGGACGGGATCATCGAGGGCGGCGGCAACGACCGGGTGTTTTTGAACCTGCTGCGGGTGCTTGCGGCGAAGAACCTGCGCCTGAACGAGAAGCTGGCGATTACCTCCCGGCGCACCACCCGCCAGAAGCTGATGGCCTATCTGTACAGCCAGGCGAAGGCCGCCGGGTCGGAGGCGTTCACGATCCCCTTCGACCGGCAGGGCCTGGCGGACTACCTGGGCGTGGACAGAAGCGCCCTGTCGGCGGAGATCGGCAAGCTGCGCCGCGAGGGCGTGATCGAGAGCGAGAAGAACCGGTTCCGGCTGTTGAATGTGGAAGGAATGTAACGGGGGACGGATATGTTTACGAAAGAGAGAATCATGTGCGCGCTGGCGCTGCTGCTGTGCGCCCTGCTGCCGCTGGCAGGCTGGGCTGAGGAGGCCGCCGATCCCACGGCGCCGCCAACGCAGCCCCTGCGCAGCGCGCGCATCCGCGCGGTGGGCGACGTGATGGCCCACGATCACCAGCTGAAGATCGCCAAGCGGAAGGACGACAGCTATGATTTCCATCCCCAGCTGTCGCTGATCGCGGACGCGCTGGGAAACGCGGACTATACCATCGCCAACCTGGAGACCACCATCGGCAAGTGCCGCGGACAGGGCTACTCCGGCTATCCCAGCTTCAACTCGCCCCGGGCGCTGCTGGACGCGCTGAAGGACGCGGGCGTGGACTTCCTCACCCTGGCCAACAACCACATGCTGGATAGGCGGCTGGAGGGCGTGCTGAACACGGTGGGCTATGTGGAGGCCTACGGCTTCGACTACGGCGGCGCGAATCGCTCGCTGGAGGAGAAGGCGCGGCCGGTCATCGCTGAGGTGAACGGCATCCGCATCGGCTTTATCTGCGAGACCCGCTACACCAACAGCCAGGAGAACTACCTGAAGCCGGAGGATCGGGAGTACGCCATCAACTACCTGCGGGCCGGGGAGTTCCAGGAGGACCTGCAGCGGCTGAAGGACGAGAACGTGGATGTGATCATCGCCATACCCCACTGGGGCGAGGAATACATGCGCAAGCCCGACCAAAAGACACAGCAGATCGCCAGGGCCATGATCGCCATGGGCGTGGACGTGATCCTCGGCAGCCATCCCCACGTGGCCCAGCCCATACAGATGCTCACCGTGCAGGGCGAGGACGGCCGGGAGCGCACGGGCCTGGTGGCCTACAGCATGGGCAATTTCCTGAGCAACCAGAACTGGCGCTACGCCAACGCAAGCCTGATGCTGGACTTCACGCTGCAGGAAAAGCAGGGCGGCGGCTTTCAGGTCAAAAACGTGGGCGTCATACCGCTGTATATTTGGAACACCCAAAAGATGGTCTGCACGGTCTCGGCCCAGAAGTACCTGGAGCACCCGCATGAGGCCATGGACGCCAAGACCGTGAAGGACATGAAGCAGGCCTACGGCGACCTGAGGAAGCTGATCGACGAGCGTGTGCCGTTTCTGGTGGGATGAGGATGAAACATATGGACAAGAGGGCGCTGAAGGGCGTGGGGGCGCTGGCGTTGGCGCTGGCGCTGCTCCTGGGCTGGGCGGTCCTGGCGGAAGGGCTTGCGCCCGACCCCACGCTTGAACCGCCGACGCCCCTGCGCAGCGCGCGCATCCGCGCGGCGGGGGACCTGATGGTGCACAAGAAGCAGCTGGCCATCGCCAGGCAGGCCGACGGCAGCTACGACTTCCACCCCCAGTACGCGCTGATCGCGGACGCGCTGGGAAACGCGGACTACACCATCGCCAACCTGGAGACCACCATCGGCCAGTATGAGAACCGGCCCTATTCCGGCTTTCCCATGTTCAACACGCCGGAGAGCCTGCTGGACGCCGTCAAGGACGCGGGGGTGGACTTTCTCACCCTGGCCAACAACCACATGCTGGATCGCTACTTCGAGGGCATGGTCAAGACCGTGGACAACGTGGAGGCCCGGGGCTTCGACTTCGGCGGCGCGAACCGCACGCCGGAAGAGAAGCAAAGGCTGAACATCGTGGAGGTCAACGGCATCCGGCTGGGCTTCCTCTGCTACACCGAGATGACCAACGGCATGGAGGACTGGTGCAATTCCGCCGTGAAGGAATACGGCGTGAACTACCTGCGCAAGGCCGACATCCCCGCGGAGGTGGCCGCGCTGCGCGCCGCCGGGGCGGACGTGGTGATCGCCATTCCCCACTGGGGCGTGGAGTACGAGCGCCATCCCCAGTCCTATATCGTGAACAAGGGCCGGAAGATGATTGCCGCGGGCGTGGACGTGGTGCTGGGCAGCCATCCCCACATGGTGCAGCCGGTGGAGTTCGTGGAGGTCGCCACCGAATCCGGCCAGACGCGCCGGGGCCTGGTGGCCTGGAGCCTGGGCAACTTCATCGACAACATGACCAAGCGCTACACTGATTCCGGCATCCTGCTGGAGTTCACCGTGCAGGAGCGGCAGGATGGCAGCTTCGGCATCGAGAACGTGGGCGTGGTGCCCATCTACTGCTGGAAGCGGGACGACAGCATCCAGGCGATCTCCTCCCTGAAGTACCTGGACGAGCCCCCCGAGGGCATGTCCAGCGGCACTTACCAGCGCATGCAGGACAGCTACCACGAGCTGGAAAGGCTGCTGGGGGAGGACGTGAAGATGCTGTCGGAGTAAACAATGATGCGGGGACGACATTGTCGTCCCCGCATCATTTAGGTTCTTCACGGAAAGTTGTGGGATTGACAGAAACGAGGTAGACAAAAGGAGCAAGGAAGACTTCTAATTGTAGCTGCTACACACACAAGAAGGAAGT